>CAZSNF010000001.1:0-264157 GCA_964608315.1 uncultured Rhodothermales bacterium
GGGGGGGTTTTTGTTTTTTTTATATTTTATTTGGTGGTCCATTTCTAATTTTTTGTTCTTTCCACGCCCCCCCCCCCCCCCCCCCCCCGCAAGCCTCTGAACTTTGCAGATTTAACTCAGAGTATCCTGTAGCAAAAAACGAAAAAAATCGCTATTCTTCAGGCGACAATCCGGGGCGCCTCCCGTATGGCCTGTGCGCAAGAACCTGGCGAACAGGCGCCGTCCAGACGCGCTGCGTTCCGCTGCGTCGCTTTGCAGTCCGGTTTCCCGCCGTTCGTTTGTCCCGATTCACCAATCTCTTTTCCGAACATGCCGAACAAAGCAGAATCCATTCTTCTGGTGGGCGTTATCGCCGGCCTGGCCGGGGTGCTGGCCAGTTTTATTCCAGCAGCAGGCGATTTCATCAGTTGCCTTGCGTACATAGGCGCCGGGATGCTCGTCGTCTGGCATTACGCCGACAAGCACCGCGTGACGCTCACATCGGGAGGGGGGATCAATCTGGGCGTACTTACGGGCCTCGTGGCGTTCGTTACCGGATTCTCGCTGGATACGATTATTCGGCTGATCGGCGTCAAGCCGAGTTTGCAGGAAGAAATACGCCAGGGATTCGAGCAGAGCGGCGCGGATATGTCCCAGCTTGGGGGATTCGGCGAGTTTATGATGTCTCCCGCGTACGTCCTGGTGATTGCCGGGATTGGGCTTGTTATGTCTGTACTGCTCGGCCTCGTCGGAGGCCTTATCGGCAGCAAGGTCTTCAAGAGGGGTGAAGAAGAGGGCTCCGTTGAGGAAACCGGCGACCTGATCTGATTCGGAGCCGTGCGTCGCGCCGTCGCATTCAGGATCTGAAGGGCAAGCGGGGGCTGCGGCGCAGCGAGACGGGCCGGTCCAGAATTTCTTTCAGGAGAACTGCTTCCTGCAGCGAGGCGGCTGCAGCCAGCCGCCGCAGAGCATGGCGGGGGGTGGCGGCGCGCGCGAGCGGCGAGGGGGCTTCTGCGTCGTCCGCCGTCGCCTGGGCGTCGCTTGAAAAATTTAAGTCGCTGCTGTCGCCGCCTTGGTTTTTAAGGTTGTCGCGGATTGGGTCCGGGGACTGGGGCCGTCCTTTGGTTTCGAATGCTTCCTCTTCGGCGAACAGGGCGTCGGGTTCGTAGATCGGTTCCGCCCAGGCGTCGTACGCCATTGTTTCTTCCGCTGCCGTCGCGGGGAGTCGGGCGATGGCCGGTTCTGCATGTGCGGCAGGGATTGGCGAAGGCGCCGGAGGTTCCGTCGTTTTCCCGACGCTTTCCTGAAAGAGGTCTGCCGGCAAGCCCAGCGCCCGCCCGATTTCGCCCAGCCCTTCCTGCAAGTCGTTCCGGTTTTTTTGCGACAGCGCAGGACGGGGCTCCTGCGTTGCGGGTTTGCGGGTCTTTTTCTGCTTGCGCGGACCGAAAATCAATCGCCTCAGGAGGTACAGGAGCGGAATAATCCAGAAAAAATTTTCAAAATCCATGACGGCAGGTGCGATGGCGTGCTACTGACGATGACGAGGCGTTATGGGAAGCGCGTACCCCTATTGCCTACGTTCTGCCGCCCAGGTCGTTTCATTCGCCGCTTTTTTGCAGATTTAATCAGAGTATTCCTTAATCAGAATTTCTCAGGTATTCGACGAGCAAACGTCCCGTTCTGGAGAACGCGAGGGTTTGCAGTTCGGCGCGGTTCGCCCAGGTAAAGGCCCGATCCGCAGGCGCGCGGGGCGTACCCGACGCGATGCTTGCCCTGAAGGCGTGCACCGTGATGCGGAAGTGGGTATACGCATGGGCAATCCTGTGCGTCAGGTTGTGCGTCTCGACGTCCACATTCCATTTCTCCCGCATGGCGCGCCGACACGCTGCGTCCAGCGTTTCGCCGAGTTTTCGCCTGCCGCCAGGAAATTCCCATAGTCCGCCCAGCATGGCCTCCTCGGGGCGTTTGCATACCAGCAGGCGTCCGGCCTCGTCGAACACGATGGCGACCGCCACATCGACATGGGGCGTTTTTTTGCGCGGCGTCGTCGCCGGGAACGCTTCCGGATCTCCCCGTTCGGCGGCGGCGCAGACGGAGCGCAGGGGGCATGCGTTGCATTTGGGCGCGGAAGGCTTGCATACGTTGGCGCCCAGCTCCATGACGGCCTGATTGAAGGCGCCCGCCCGGGTCGGGTCCATGAGGTCTGCTGCGAGGTCCCGCAAGCGCTTGCGCGTCGCCGTACGCGCGGGGTTTTCCCCGACCCGAAATACCCGCGTAAGCACCCGGATAGCGTTTCCGTCGAGTGCGGGGAGGGCTTTTCCATAGGCGATCGACAGGACGGCGGCTGCGGTGTACGGTCCAACGCCGGGAAGGGAAAGAATAGCCTGTTCTTCGTCGGGAAGGCGTCCGCCGAACGTCTCGACGATGCGCCGGGCCGCCTTGTGCAGATTGCGGGCGCGGGAATAGTAGCCGAGGCCTTCCCAGCACGCCAGCACTTCGTCGAGGGAAGCGGCGGCCAATTGCTCGACGGTCGGGAAGCGCTCCGTGAATCGTCGCCAGTATGGCTCCGCCTGATCCACGCGCGTCTGCTGAAGCATGACTTCGGACAACCAGATGAGGTACGGGTCGGAGATATTCCGCCACGGCATATCCCGGCGGTTGGCGTCGTACCAGGCAAGCAGGTTTTTCCGAAAGGCGCGGCGGCGCGCGACGCTTGTCGGAACGTGTGTCGAAGGGACTCGTTTTGTCATGCGTGGCCATGCGAATCGAAACGTGGTTTGTACGGACGCTCCTGTGCGCGGTTCTGGCAGGCGGGACGTTCGGGGTTCTGTTTCCGGAGGCGTTTGCGCAATCCGGAACCGGGGCGGGCGCCGCTTTGCCCGGCGAAAAGTCTGCCGGGGAACCCGACGAAGGGGCAGCAGGCGTTGCAGGCGAAGCGGATGCGTTCGGGTTGTCGCCCGACAGTACGCGGGCGGCGCTGGGGGAGGTGCGCATTCTCGGGCTGGACCCGGTGCGTCGCCGCATCGTGGAGGCGGAGGTGGCGTTCGCCGTGGATGCGGCGTTCGATCCGCTTCGGCTTGAGGCAGATATTGGACGGATGTTGTCGATCCTCGAAAGAGAGGGGCTTCCGCTTGCCACCGCCGCCGTGGAAGCGATCGGGCCGTTCGGCGACGCGGCGGATCAGCTGGCGGTCACGCTGCGCGTGGAACCAGGCCCGTCGGTCGTGCTGCGCCGGTTCGAACTGGAGGGCGCCCGCCGTACGCAACCGCAGCTCGCGGCCCGCCTTGCAGGCATGAAACCCGGCGAAAAAATTCTTCGATTCGATGCAGAGCGCCTGCGCCGCCGCATCGAAGGCAAGGAACTCTTCGAAACCACAGGGCTTCCGGCGTTGCGCATCGCCGCCGATACGACTGCCGTGGTGCGCATCCCGATAGAGGAAGGTCCGCCGGGCGCTTTCGATCTGGCGCTCGGCTATTTGCCGCCCTCGGAGGAGGGCCGGCGCGGGAGCATTACGGGCAGCGGGCGTCTTGCGCTCCGCAATCCGTTCGGGCGCGGCCTAACGACCTCCTTGCGTCTGAACCGGCTTCCGGATCAGGTCGCAAGCATCGACATATCGGCGTCCTGGCCCTTTGCTTTTGGGCTTCCGCTGGGACTGGAGGCGGGTTTTTCCGGCCTGGAAGAAGATTCCACGTATGGAAAAAGAGCCTGGCGCGGCCAACTGCGTTACGATCTTGCCCCTAACCTGAGCGCGTTCGCCGGGTTCAGCCGGGAACGTACGGCGCCGGGGCAAGCGGGCGTCCGAATCGGTCCTGCCGGGCGACAAGTGGCTCCTTCGGCCCAGGCGCGGTTTTTCGGGCTGGGCGTACGCTTTTCGCACCTGGACTATTTTTCGAACCCCACCCAGGGGTTTTATGTGGAGATGAATCTTGAAAGCGGACGCAAGGAGCGCACGGAATCGCAGGTGGTTGGCGCGGATACGCTACGCAGCCGCACGCTTCTGGAGCAACAGCGATTGTATGCGACGGGACGCTGGTTCATCCCCATATTTTCGCGATCCGTACTGGCGACCGGGCTGGATGCGCGCGTACTGTTGAGTCCGGAATACGACCGGAGCGATTTGTTTCGGTTTGGCGGCGCGGCCTCGCTTCGGGGGTACGACGAGGATCGGTTTCTGGGGCGCATCGTGGGCCGGGCGCTGTTCGAATACAGGATATTGATCGATGCGGTTTCGTATGCCTACGCCTTTTTTGACGCGGGCTATGTGGACCGTCCCGCTACGCCGGATGCACAGGTTGCGACGAGCATTCGTCCGGGGTACGGCCTGGGCGTACGGTTCCGGACTGCGGCGGGGCTCGTCAACATGAGCGCGGCCCTGAACCCCGAAAGCGGACCGGGAGACGCGCGCATCCATGCGGGGATTTCCTTCGGATTGTGAGGGGCGTCCTGTTGCGCGGCGCGAGGCGAAGAGGGAGCCATACGCCGCCGCGCGCGTTTGGAGAGGCGCCCTGGCCCTGCGAGGGGCGCTGGCACAGGGTGGAGTAGTGGGCGCATCACAGACCCGCCTTAATCAGGGACACGCTGATCAAGTCCATCGTTTTTCGTTATGCAGCATCTTATCGAACAAAAACGTTCCTCCGAACAAATATTCGACGGCAAGTTGCTCAAGGTGTATCGCGATCAAGTGATTCTTCCGGATGGCAACGAAGGGGTGCGGGAGTGGATCGATCATCCCGGGGCGTCCGCCGTGGCGCCGATCTTTCCCGATGGTTCGACGTTGCTGGTGCGCCAGTTCCGGTATCCGGCCCAAAACGCATTCCTTGAAGTGCCCGCCGGCAAACTGGACAAGCCAGGCGAAGATCCGACCGAGGCGGCGGCCCGCGAACTGGAGGAAGAAACCGGATGGCGCGCAGCCTCTTTTACGCGGTTGGGCGCGCTTTTTCCGTGCCTCGGGTACAGCAACGAGATTATTCACCTGTATCTTGCGGAGGATCTTACGCGGTTGGGCGCGCAGCGCCTGGAGCAGGGGGAATTCATGGATGTGGCGTCCATGCCGTTCGAGCAGGCGTTGCAGCAGGTATTCGAAGGCGGTATCGTCGATATGAAATCGGCGTTGACCTTGCTTTATGCGCGTCGCCATCTGGAGCAGCGAAAGCAGGCGCCGGGGCAAGAAGAAACGCTTTTGCCGAAGTCGCCCGGATCCTGAGGCGACGTTCGGCGTATCGGAGTAGCTTGATGCGTCGCCCCTGATACAGCGGGCAAGGCATGGCGGGCTACGATTCTACAGTCAACGACGCAGCGATATGTTTACGTTTATCATCACACTGATCGCTTTGATAGCGGTTCTGATTACGCTGGTAGTGCTTGTGCAGAGCGGCCGGGGAGGCGGCCTGGCGGGCATCGCCGCAGGCGGGGCCACCCAGCAGATTCTGGGAACGCGCCAGGCGCCGGACGTGCTCGAAAAGGCGACCTGGATACTGGCTACGCTTTTTATCGTGCTTTGCGTCGTATCGAATTTTGCAATTAGCGAGGAGCAGGCGCAGGAAAGCGTTATTCAGCAACGCGCACAGGAAGAACAAACCGCGCCTGTGGCTCCGCCGGTCGGGGAGCAACAGGAGTTGCCGACGATGCCGGAACCGGCCCCCGCCGACGAATAAGCGCATTTCGCGGCGTTTCCTGCCTGTAAGCCGAATTCTGTCTACCGCTTGCGGCCGCGGGCCGCTGCGGAGAGATCGTCATTTATCTGGGACCGCCGTCGCCGACGGCCTCAAGCGACCCACCCGCGCCGTCGTCAAGGCGGGCAACCTTGTTCGTTCCAGGAACGATGCGGCGCTGTTTGGTCTTGCACCCCGTGAGGTTTACATAGCCGCCCCGATTGCGCGGGACGCTGGTGGGCTCTTACCCCACCGTTTCACCCATCGCCTGTGCGTCGAAACGCCATCGGCAGGTATGCTTTCTGTTGCACTTGCTGTCGCCGCGGCGCGGCGCCTTCCCGTTAGGAAGCACGGCGCCCTTCGGTGTTCGGACTTTCCTCCCCGACCTCCCGGGCCGAGGCGACGATCCAGCAGGAAACGCCGCGAAATGCGCTCGGATTTCCTACGATCCGCCTACAGGTTTGTTGCCTGAGCGGTCTTGGCGAAGAGGTCGCTGTCCACGATGATCCGGCCGGTGTGTTCGCAGGCTACGATGCGGTTGCCCTGGCGAATTTCGACCTGTCGTTGCGGCGGCACGGCGAATCCGCCCGCCGCGCCCCGTTCGATCGGCACCACGGCCCGTCCGTCGGGAAGGCGTTGCCGCAGACGTTTGTACGCCAGCAAATACCGGGCGTCCACCTTTTCGGCGGCCTCGTCCCGTTTTTTCTCCAGATGCGCCTGCTCCTGCTTGGTGTCGTCCAGCACCTCTTGCAGGTCCCGTTCCTTCGTAACGAGCAGTTCGTCCAGCTCCTTCATGCGGGTTTCCGCCTCATCGATAGCGGCCTTGTGCGCGTCTTCGTTCTGGTCGATTTCCTCCATGCGCCGTTTGGCGTCCTCAATGCGCTGCTTTTGCGCTTCGATCTCCTTGGTGAGCGCGTCGTACTCCCGGTTGTTTCGCACCTGGAGTTGCTGCTCCTCATACCGCGCAATGAGCATTTCGGCGTCCTTGACGCTTGTGGCGGACGAAATTTTATCTTCCTCGTTCTGGGCTTCGTCCTGTTTGTATTTCTCAATGCGCGTCGCAAGTCCTTCCTTTTCGTCCCGAAGGTCGCGAATTTCCTCCGGCAGATCGCCGCGCAGTTTTTCGATTTTGTCGATTTCGCTGTCGATGTACTGGAGACAGATCAGGGATCGCAGTTGCTCGCCGGTGCTTGTCTCCTGGGTCGTGGGCATGTCGTATGCGGGGATGGGTCTCGAGATGAGGGAATCGGGGATGAACAGATATCGGCGGCGTTAACGTCCCGGGGCTATAAAAGTTCGCACGGGGCTTGTGCTTGCTTGCGTACGTTTCCATGCGGTTTGCGGAAATTGCTTCGCGAGCGCTTCGAGGAGCAGGCTTTCCGCGCCTTTTTCCGTTTCGTAGTGTCCGGCGTCGATCAGGGCGAGGCGGGGCTGCCCTTTTGCGTCCAGTACGCTGAAAAAATCGTGATATTTTATATCCGCCGTGACGTAGGCGTCCGCGCCGCGGGCGGCTGCTTCGTCGATCAGACTGCCGCCGGATCCGCCGCACGCGGCTATGCGTCCCACGAGCGCTTCCGGGTCGCCCGCATACCGCAAGGCGGGCGCTCCGAGCCGTTCGGCCACGATTTCGAGGAAAGCCTGCAAGCGAACAGGCGCGGGCAACGATCCGATGGCCCCGAAGCCGGTATCGCCGTTTTCGGAGGGCTGGAGAAATACGGCGTCCTCAAGTCCCAGCCGATGGGCCAGGGCGAACGACACGCCTCCCGGGGCCGCGTCGAGGTTTGTATGGATGCTGTACAGCGCGATGTTTTCCGCCGCGAGCCGCCAGACCAGATTGGGAACATAGGTTTCCGTCGTGACGGCGCGCACGGGACGAAACAGGAGGGGATGATGGGTCAGGATCAGCGTGGCGCCCAGTTTCTTTGCTTCCTCAAGCAGCTCTGGCGTCATATCCAGGCCAAGCAAGGCGGTGCGGACCTCTGTGTCGGGGTCGCCCACCTGCAACCCGACATTGTCGTACGACATCGCCGACGAAGGGGGCGCCCATGCTTCGAGAAATGCTGCAATATGTCGGATCGTGGGGGTATCGGGCATGGGGCGCGGCGGAAAATGTAAAGGATACTCTGATTAAGGATACTATGAATAATTACGGTAAAGGAGGGTCTGTGGTTGCGCCTTTGAACGAAACATCGGGCCCCGGATACCGCTGCCAGCCCCTCGTCTGCGCACCCTTATGTTTCGTGAAAAGGCGCACCACAGGCCCGTTCCATCCTGCACCAGTACCCCCTTCGCAGTCTCTGAACTTTGCAGATTTAATCAGCGTATCCTGAAAACTAATTACCGCTCCGCTGGTTCACAAGGGAGTGCGCAGTTTCTGTTGCCCGGGAGATGCAGATCGGGCAGCGGCGAGAGATCGGATGCGCTGTTTTGCGTCGGCGTTCGGACAGATTTTCGGTATCGGCATATGCGTATTGCGGTCAGCACGGACGAAAGGCTTCCCCTCGTCAATACCCTGCTGGAAGAACTTGAGCAACGGGGGCACGAGCCGCTGTATTTCGGGCCTGAAAGCGACGGGGATACTGCGGATTGGCCGGAAATCACGATGCAGGCGATCAGGGCGCTTCGCCGGGGCGAGGCGGAGGAGGCCATTGTATTGTGCTGGACGGGCACCGGGTGCGCTATCGTGGCCAACAAGGCGCCCGGCGTACGCGCGGCCCTGTGCGGCGACGGCGAAACCGCGCGGGGAGCCCGCATCTGGAATCACGCCAACGTGCTGGCGCTCAGTCTGCGCGTCACGTCCCCCGCCATACTTCGGGAAATCCTGGACCGCTGGTTCGATACGCCATTCGGAGCGGACGCCTGGAACGTACGGCAGATCGCCCGCGTGCGTCAGGTGGAGGAGCAGGGAGAATAGGACAGTCCTTGTTAAGGACACTCTGATTAAATCTGCTCCGATCAGCGCTTCACGTTCGTGCGTACAGGACATTGCGCTGGCGTCGTTGAAATCAGCGGCAAACGCTGCGGATTCGGGGCATGGCGGACGTGAAGCGTCCTTCGGGAGGCTGCGAGAGGCACGCTGGCTGTGTCATTCCTCATTATGTGGGACCTGCCACACTGCTTCGTCATTCCTTGCCAGCGCGCCTCTCGCAAGCCTCTGAACTTTGCAGATTTAATCAGAGTATCCTTTACGTTCCGTATTTTCGGGCGCTGGCTATCCCCCGCGCTTCGTTGACGCGCAGCAGCAGGAGACCCCCGACGAGGAAGAACGCCGCCACGGTGGCCAGTCCGGCTCGCTGGCTATCAAACAGGCTTGTTACGATGCCCAGCAGCACGGGTCCGAGAAAGGCTGTGGCCTTGCCCGAAAAGGCGAACAGGCCATAGTACTCGTTTTCCTTTCCGTCGGGAATGAATCGGCCCATGAGCGAGCGGCTTGCGGACTGATTGGGACCGGCGCATACGCCCCCGATAATCGCCGCGGCCCAGAACAGGCCGGCGCTGTCTGCGAATACCGCTACAATGGTTCCGAGGGTAAGCGCCGCAAGGCTTGCGAGAATGGTGGCGCGTCCGCCGATGCGATCGTCCAGGTAGCCGAAAGCCCAGGCGCCTGCGCCTGCAGCCACATTCAGCGCAATCCCGAAGAGAAAAATATCTTCCGTGGAAAATCCGAGCGTACCTGTGGCGTAGATGCCGCCGAACGCAAAAAGCGTGATAAGGCCGTCGTTGTAAACCAGCCGGGCAAGCAGGAGCCGGAACAGGTCTTTGGCGCGCCGCACTTCGCGCAGCGTGCGGCTGAGTTCCCGTACGGAAGCGCGGAGGGCCTTGCCTGCGGCCAGCCGGTTTTCGGAACGGGATTCCTTCAGAATCAGAAACAGGGGAATCGAAAAGACGCCGTACCAGGCGGCTACGAGCAGATTGGTGGCCTGCACATGCGCGCCTGTTTCCCGGGCAAGTCCGAAGGGGGGCGTTTCGGGAGCGACCAGCGCGAAGTAGCCGATCAGCAGGCAACACAAGCCGCCTGCGTATCCCAGCGCCCACCCGTAGCCCGATATGCGTCCGATGCGCTGCGGCGGGGCCAGTTCGGGCAGGAACGCATTATAAAACACATTCGCCAATTCGAAAGCAATGTTGCCCGCTACGAATGCGACGAGAGCGAATCGCACGTCCCCCGGCCCCGCGAAATACAAGGCTGTCGAGGCGGCGATGCATAGCAGCGTGGAGAACAGAAGAAATCGTTTGCGGAGTCCATTCTGGTCTGCAAGAAGGCCCAGCCAGGGCGACAACAGCGCTACGGCAATCTGGGACAAGGCGATGGCGCGCGACCAGAGCGCTGTGCCGGATACCGCGTTTTCGGCGATTTCGTTCGTGAAATACGTGGCGAAAACAAATGTTACGACAAGCGTCGTAAACGCGGAATTGGCGAAGTCGTACGCGGCCCATGCGGCGACCGCGCCCCGGCGATGCTTTGGAGGATGTTTTGCGACAGAGGTCATGCGTCGCGCGATGAGATGCGGGATATTGCTTCGCAGAACCGGTCGATTTCCGACGCTGTGTTATAGTAATGTACGGAGGCGCGCACCATGTGGGGAAGATGGCGCTCCATGGCGTCGAGCAGCGCGTGCGAGGGCAGGGATACCGTAACGTGCATGGATTCCTCCCGGAGGCGCGCTTTGACTTCTTCCGCCGCCGCGCGGGCCATATCGAAGGTTACGATGCCGCATTGCTCCGTTCCCGTATCCCGCAGGCGAACGCCGGGCAAGTCTCGGAGGCGATTGCGAAGCAGGGCGGCGAGGGTCCGGATGCGGCTGCGGATGGCGTTCAGCCCGATGTCCAATGCGTAATCGACGGCGGCGCCCAGGCCCAGTTGCATGGCCATGCTGGATTCCCACATTTCGAAGGCGCGCATGTCGTTACATGGGCGGTACTCGTCGGGGGCGGTCCATGTGGCGCTGTGCAGGTCCGGCATGGGCGGCTCCAGGCGATGGCGGAAGGCGCGGCGGACATAAAGAAACCCTGTGCCGCGCGGGCCCCGCAAGAATTTTCGGCCCGTGGCGGAGAGCATGTCGCAACCGATTCGGGTTACGTCCAGCGGCCATTGCCCGGCGGATTGGCAAGCGTCCAGCAAGTAGGGTACGCCATATTTCCGGGCGATTTGGCCGACGGCTTCGGCCGGGTAGACGGCGCCGCCGTTCGTGGGGATGTGCGTAAGAGCGATAAGCGCTACGCGTTCGTCAATGCGTTGCTCGAAGGCGTTCAGGTCGAGGTCGCCCGCCTTGTTGCAGGGCGCTATGTCTATTTCCAGGCCGTCCTTGCGGGCGCGGTGCAGAAAGGCGATGAAATTGCTGGCGTAGGAGGCGCGGGTGGTAAGAATTTTTCCGCCGGGCGGGATCGGCAGACCCTGGAAAGCCAGTCGCCATGCGCGGGTAGCGCTATCGGACAGCGCAATTTCTTCCGGGGAAGCATTCAGCAGCGCGGCAATGCTCCGGTATACCGCCGCATGTCGAGATTGCGCTTCTTCGGCGGCTTCGTATCCGCCTATGCGCGTTTCCAGTTTCAAGTGCGCTGTCGCGGCCTCGAGTACCGGCGTCGGCGCGAGCGATGCGCCGGCGTTATTGAAATGCACCACCTGTTCGCATCCAGGCGTATCCCGGCGAACGCGGGCTACGTCAATGCTCCGGTCGATATGCTGTCCGGGCGATACGGTTGCGCAAATCATGGAAACGGGAACTGTGCGGCGGCGTTGCATGGCGAGGATACGCCGATCAGGGTGTCCTTAAGTCCGCAAATATACATCTGCTTCCTTCAAGGTTCCTGCGCTGCGGCGCGTACGGCGTCCTGCGTCGATTCGGAAGCGGGGCGGAGCAGATGGCCTGTACGCCCCATCCCCCTCGTAGCTCAGGGGATAGAGCGCCGGTTTCCTAAACCGTTGGTCGGAGGTTCGAATCCTCCCGAGGGGGCTTTGAGATATTCTGAGCTTTGCGGACTTGATCAGCGTATCCTTTTTTCTTCGCATGGATTGCCCGGACGGCACTTCCGTTATTGATCATAGTATCCTGTACTTACGGGGCGTCCTTGCGAGGCAGGAGGCGACGATGCGCTCCATGCGCCAGGGCGCAACGCAACCGTAACGCTCGTTCCATTTTTTTCGCTCCGCCTTATGCTTCTCTTTCGGTTTTCCATATCAAAATGTTTACACATTGTTAACATATTCCGTTATTTTTTGCAACTTTCCGTGCAAATTTTACGTATACTTCAAGGGCCTGTGTTGTCGTATAGCCTGCGGAGAGGCGCTGCGGGCTTGGCGCAAGCGGTTTGCGCAGGGAGGGCGCGCCTTCAAAACAGCCAATGATTCGATCCATGGAGAAACTGCAATGCAAGGCGTGCGGAAGCATCAGCATGGTGCCGATGGATGTCCTCTCGGACGATGAAGAAGCCGAATCGACTGCTCCGGAACAAGGGGAGCATTCGGAAACCCGTTTTTATACCTGTCATGTATGCGGGGACAACTGGCTATCGGTCCGGGAGAGCTACATGGGCGATCATACGGTTACGTTCGTGCACCAGATGGGCATGACCCCTGAATTGAAGCGCATAGCGCATATCGAGCCCCCTCAGGCGTCGCAGAGTCCAAGCATCGATCATTGGGAATATTATCTCGACGACGAGGAAATTTCGCCCGAGGCGTGGCATGATCAGCTCGTAACAAGGCGCCGGGTGCTCAAATCTATCTGCTCGAATTGACCTCCCCGAATCGCCATTGCACGAGGATTTTCGTTTCCCGGATGCGGTTTCCCGGGGTTTCGTCGCGCCCTGAACCCGTGGAACGCACATCCTCGTAGCGCGTCACGCCCAGTTTGCATTGCAGCATGACGCGCCGTGAGAGTTGTATTCGCGATAGCGCGTACCAGCGCTGGCCGCGTCCATTGAAAGATGGAACGCCGAATCCGTACAGTACGTCGTTTTCGAACATGTACACCCGGGCCGAGGCGTCTGTCGCGTCGAAGACGGCGTACCGTAGATCCATCTGCACGAATCGCCAGGGTTTCCATCGAAAATCCTGGTACAGCAGGACGCCCTCGCCTTTTTCTTCCGTTGCTTCCGCTTCGGCGCGGACGATTTCAAGGCGGGTTCTGGAGCGGAGGGCGGCGCTGTGTCGGTATTCAACCTGTATTCGCAGGGATTGCCGCCGTTCCCGGGCGGGGCAGGGGAGCAACAAGCGTCCGTCCCGGCATTGGCCTGCCGCGTCGAATGTTTGCGTCCGGGCCCGCACATGCAAGGTCAGCCAGCGCCAGCGGCGGTATTCGACGATACCTGCGACGAGCCGGCTGCGGCCATGGGGCAACGGGTCCAGCGGTCGTTTTCGCTCCCGGACTTGCAGGACGGTGGTCCAGGAAGGGAGGGGGCGGAAGCGGGTTTCGGCCAGCCATTCGGCGTAGTCGTAGCTCTCTCCGCGAGAATTTACGCCGATGCGGGTGTGCGGTTGCAACTTCTGTATGCCTGTTTCCCGGGTACGGCGCGTTCGGATATGCACGGAAGCATTTTCTATCGGGTTCAGCGAGACGGTGACGGACCAGCGACCTTGTTTCGGGACCCATTCGAACGAGCCTTCCCAGCGGGATCGGGCCCAGCCGCCGAATACCGACAGGGCATGCATCTTCCGGGAAGCGTCCAGTTTCTGCAACGTATGGACGGACAAGGCTCCGCCGTATACGGAACCCCGGCGGACAACGGCGACGCCGCCCGCCACGCGTTCGCGCGCTTGTCTTCGGCGTTCGCGCTCGGTTTGCGTACGGTGATAGCCGGTGTAGATGGGGTGCCATGCGTTCAGGGAGGTATCCGCACGGGCGTCCAGCAAACCCTGCGAGACAAAACCGGTTAGCGATACGCCGTACAGCGGTCTGGACTGGATGGCCGCGCCGCTGAAGTAGGAATATTCCCGCGAGGAAGCATGGGGCTTCAGGATGCGGTCCGGGGAGGCTGCGCGCAACGAAGAAAGCCCCGCCGCGCCTTGTCCCGCCACAAGGCCTTCGCCCGCTTGCACGGTATATTTCCCTGCAACGATGCGCTCAAAGGGGCCGCGCTGGTCCAGGCTCAGATAAAAAGAAGCGAAATCGGCTCCGAACTGCCGTGCTCCGGGACGCCATCGAATGGGTTCTCCGGCGTCCTTGTCGAGCGTAACGCCAGCGGCTATATGTTCACCGAGACGTATTCCGATGCGCCATTGCAGGGCGTCGGGAGAGCCGAGGTAACCGGAAGAGGAGGTTTCCCGATAACCTTTTCCAAGGTCCAGCCGACGTTGCCAGCGCTGGACGATATTCATGCGGATGCGCGCGCGCGTTCGGGATTCGGGGCGTCCGAACGCAACGAAAGGAAGCAATATAGCCACGGTGCGTTCGTCCAGTCCGGCGCGCAACAGGGATTCCGGTCCGTCCAGGTCGCCTCCGCCAGCGCGCCATGCCAGAAGGCGTTGCACGGTTCTTTCCGACATGCCGGGAATGGATCGCAACGCTTCCGCCGAAGCGGTTTCCAGCCGGACTTTCTGATGCGCGGCCTGTTCGAGCGTTTCCTGTAACGAAGCGGAATCTTCCAGGTCGTTTTCCAGCATATCCAGCGCGGTTTCGATGACCGCAGCGGTTTCGGTCGTATCCGCAGGCGGACTGGCCGTCTGCATCAGAAAAGCGAGGAGGAGGGCCATTCTTGCGTTTTACCATGAATAATGCAGGGACATGTAAGGAGTCCATCCCAGCATGTAGTGTTTTTGCACGGCGAAATCGGCGCGCAGGGAGGCGACGCGCAGCCCTATTCCGCCGCTGGTTCGCCTGGGTCCGGATGCAAATCCTCCTCGTGCGACAAGGGCGTCGACCATTCGAATTTCAATGCCCGCCGAGGCGGAAAGCGGCGAGCGTATTTCTTTGGCTACGTCCGCAATGACGACCAGAGCCTCCGAAGGACTCCACAAGGCGCCTGCGGCAAGGCGGCGGGACAGGTCGGAACGCAGGGGACCGGCGAAAGAAGCGAGGCGGAAGGCGACGGCGCCCAGCGAAACGAACGGCGTAACCGGAAACAGAACGCCTGCTGTCAGACTCAGGGCGCCGGGTTGCCCGTAATGCGCTATGTACGCCTGATTCCATTCGGCCCGCAGGCCCGCATAGACGTTTCGGTGCGATCCGAAACCGATGCGACGCGCATACCCGCCTGTCGCCGTTATATGCCGGTACAGGTCGAAACCGAAAGCCGAAACGCTTCCGCCGACGGCGCTTCGGCGGACGGGCGCGACGAACCGCACGCCGACCAGCCGGAGTTCGGACAAGCCGTACAATTGCGCGCCGTGCAACGAAGCGATGCGGGTATTCGCTTGCGCCCAGGTTGCAGGATTGCCTTGCCCCGCCGCATCGTCCGGCAATGCCGCGGACGCTCCGCCGAGCGCGGCGCTGCGCGCGCCGTACAAAACGGGCTGTCCCAGAACGCAGGGCGGCGCATGCATTGCGAACGAGGCGGCAAGGAAAACAAGAAGGATGCTGCGCAGACCCGGAGGCGGACCTGTGCGGCGAAGCGAAGTAGCGAATACGCTGATCAGAACCGCTTCGCTCAGCGCGTCGCGTTCGCATATCAAGGACATGGCGTTTGCATCGTTGAAGTCAGTCGAAAACACCGTAGATTCGGTGCATTGCATACGCAACGCGCCTTTCGGGAGGCTGCGAGGAGCGCGCTGGCTGTGTCATTCCTCGTTACATGGGGCCCGCTGCCATGCTGCTTCGTCATTCCTTGCCAGCCCGCTCCTCGCGGCCTCTGATCAAGTCCGCAAATCTCAGGGGGAGCGGTCTTTGGTGCGCCTTTGAGCGAATACATAAGGGTGCGCAGGCCATGGGCTGGCGGGATATTTCGGGGCCCGATGTTTCGCTCAAAGGCGCACCAAAGACCCGTTTTGTCCTGCGCCAGAGCGCCTCTCGCAAGCCTCTGAGCTTTGCGGACTTAATCAGAGTATCCTGGCGGGATACACGGCTTTTTCAGATTAATAGACACATGGCGGCGGCATATATGACCTGTTGCCGTAAAAAAATTTTCGGCGGGTTTCCCGGGCCGCCGCCGGAAACCGGAACGCCCGATTCAGCGTATCCTGAAGCATGTCGCACACTCAGGAAATTCCTTGCCTCCCGATGCGGAGCGCTGTCTTAAGGCAGTTCGTCGCCCGGCTTTGCGCATCAATGCGCGGGTTGCTTCTTTTTGCGCTTTTTTGCGTTCCGTCGCCGAGCGCCGCGCAGGAATTCAACTGCTCAATTACTGTCAATTACAGTACGCTGACCGGCTCCGATTTCGGGTTTCTCGACGATCTGGAATTACACATCGAAGAATATCTGAATGATCGTTCCTGGACAGAGGATACGTTCCGGGAGGACGAACGCATTGACTGTACGATGGAGTTGACCGTGCTGGAGGCGGTCACATTAACCACGTTCAATGCGCGGCTGGTGGTGGCGATCCGCCGCCCGATTTACAATACCATGCAGCACAGCACGGTCGTGCGGTTTAGCGACGAGTCCTGGCAGTTTCAGTATGCGCAGGGCCAGCCTCTCGTATTCAATCTCGAGCAATACGATGCGCTCGCTTCGGTGATTGATTTTTATGCGTATATGATGCTGGGGTACGACTACGATACGTTCAGCGAATTCGGCGGATCGCCGCATTTCGAAACAGCGCGGCGGATTGCGGAGCGGGCGCAGTCCTCGTCGCATCCGGGCTGGGCGGCGCTTGGCAACACCCTGAACCCCGGACGCACCGAGTTCATAGGGCAGGTGCTGGACCCGCGCATGCGTCCCTTGCGGAAGGCGTATTTCGACTACCATTTCGGCGGACTCGACCGTTTTCTTGCGAATCCCGATGTGGCGCGAAACGCCATGCTTCAGGTGCTGGCCGACCTTGACGCATTATACGAGGACGTATCCCGGCAGCATGTCCTCGATTTGTTCTTTTTGGCGAAATACACCGAGCTGGCTGCCGTATTCGAGGGGTGGCAGGAAAGCAATCAGGCGTACGATTACCTTACGCTGCTGGACCCGTCGCATACGTCGGTATATGAATCGCTCCTTGAGTAAGGGGCGCCCTGAAAGGTTGGCGCATGCCTTGAAATTTATTGCGTGCGAAAGGGGGGACTCGAACCCCCAAGGGTGTTACCCCACCAGATCCTAAGTCTGGCGCGTCTGCCAATTCCGCCACTTTCGCATGGGCTGCGTCCCCGTCCTGTTTTCCGATCCTGCATCGCCTTTGGCGTTCTTCTGCATGGTCGAACGACCGTTCGCGGGGCGTTTCCGCGCAATAAAGCAGGGTCCGCTCCGTTTTAACGCAGCGTTCTGCGCGGGAAGGAATCTTTGCTGCGGTTTTATTTGTTAGCGTACCCTGCCGTGGGGCGTATCCGCGCGGCGTCGATCATGTTTTGATCAGCGTATTCTTAAGGAACCTCTGATTAATTCTGCAAAGTTCAGAGGCTGCGAGGGACGCGCTGGCAAGGAATGACGAAGCAATGCGGCAGGTCCCGCATAATGAGGAATGACGCGGCCAGCGCGTTCCTCGCGGCCTCCCGAAGGGCGCTTCGCGTCCGCTGCGCCCGAATCCGTAGCGTATGCCGCTGATTTCAACGATGTCGTCATAATGTCGCTGTACGCGCGAACGCGAAGCGCTGATCGAAGTAGAATTAATCAGAGGTTCCTTAACCATGTATAAACGCATCCGGTTCGTTCTGGTTTTTCCGCTGCTTTCGCTGCTTGCCGCCTGCGCGGGCAGCAAGGAGACGGCGTCTTCCGGCGATTCCGCAGTTGCGATGGGTCCTGTGACGCCTGCGGAGGTCCCGGCCACAATGCTGGTCCACGAGCCGCTCCAGCCTGCGCCGGCGCAACGCGTTGATTCCACGATAATCCGCGCCGGACGTTTCGATCAGGGCAAAATGTGGACGTTCGATCACCCTCCGGTCGAATATTTTTCCGAAACGTACGGTTTTTCTCCGGACGACGAATGGTTTCGGCATGCCCGGTTGGGTACGCTGCGCATTCCGGGCTGTACGGCTTCGTTCGTGTCGCCCAGGGGGCTCGTGTTAACCAATCATCATTGCGCCCGCAGCCACGCTGCAGACGTTGCCCTGAAAGGCGAGCGGATCCTGGACGACGGGTTTTACGCCCGGTCGCTGGAAGAGGAACGTTCGGCGCCCGGCATGTGGGCCGATCGCCTGGTCGATATTCGGGACATAACGCCCGAGGCGGACGCCGCAGTCGCCGGCATTGCAGACGAGGCCGAGCGCGAGCGGGCGCGGGAAGAAGCCATCCGGCGGGCGCAAGAGCGCATTGAGGCGGAGGCGGGAGCGGGGCATCATGTCGAAACGATTTCTCTCTATGACGGGGCGGTATGGTCCGCCTACGTTTTTCGGCGCTATACCGACCTCCGGCTGGCGCTCATTCCCGAATTGAACATAGGGTTTTTCGGCGGCGATCCAGACAATTTCACCTATCCCCGGTATACCCTCGATATTGCCTTTTTTCGGGTATACGAAAACGGCGAGCCATTAAATGTCCGTTATTATTTTCCCATGAATAGCGAAGGGGTGCAGGAGGGGGATGCGGTATTTGTGGTCGGGAATCCTGGCTCTACGTTCAGGCTGTCCACCGTGGCGGAGTTACTGTTTCGCCGCGATGTGCAGGAACCCGCCATTCTGGATCTGATCGAAACCCGCCTTGCCGCGCTGGAGACGTTGCGCTCCGAGGAGGATTCGGAAGGGCAGGAGGCACTCGTCAACCAGATTTTTTCGTTGCAAAATGCCCGCAAATTGTATGCGGGCCGCGTGAAAGCGCTGAACGATCCCGTTGTGCTCGCCCGCCGCATGGACGCCGAGGCGCAGTTTGCGGAAGCGATCAGGGAGGGACCTGCGCTCAGCGAGCGGTACGGCGATCTTATCGGGCGAATGCGGGAAGTACAGGAGCGAAAGCGCGCCTATGAGGACGCCTACCGGGCGTTCCTTGCGCTGAATCCGGCTTCTTCGCTGGGCGCCGCCGTGCTTCGCCGCGCCCTGATCGTGCATGATTACGACGGTTCGCCGGATACGCCGCGGGAGATTTCGGATACGGTGCGCGAGGAGCTTGCCCGTATTGAGGATCAGCCCGCCGCAATGCAGGCTGCGTTTCTGGCGGCGCGGCTCGAGACGCTGGCGGCGCGCCTGGGCCTGGAGCGCATTCCGGGCCTCGATATGTCCGTTGCGGAGTCCCCGGAGGAGGCGGCGCAGTATGTGGTGGCGCATTCGGCGCTTTCGGAAGGAGCCGGCGCCATGGAAGCGTTGCAATCCGGCGCCATTCCGGAACACGATCCGGCCCTGCGGCTTGCGCTGGCCATCGCCGAAGAATTGGCGGCCTACCGTCAGGCCATGGCGGGGCTTTCTGCGGAGGAACAGGCGCTTGCGCAACAAATCGGGCAGGCCCGTTATGCCGCGTACGGCGTCGGGACGCCCCCCGACGCGACGTTTTCCCTTCGCATTGCGGACGGGGTGGTGCAAGGTTATCCGTATAACGGCACGGTCGCGCCGCCCTGGACGACCTACTATGGGTTGTACGATCATTATTATTCGTATGGCCCCGATACGCCATGGGACATACCGCCGCGCTGGCGGACGCCGCCGGGGAGCTTCGCCCTGAATACGCCGCTGAATTTCGTCTCCACCAACGATGCCGTCGGCGGCAACTCGGGATCTCCGGTCATTGATCCGGACTTGCGCCTGACAGGACTTCTCTTCGACGGCAATATCGAGAGCTTGTCCGGGGATTTTATTTACCTGACGGACCGGTCTCGCAGCATTTCGGTCGATGCGCGCGGCATCCTCGAAGCGCTCGACGATATGTACGATGCGGATCGCCTGGTTCTGGAAACGACCGAGGGACATTTTGTCGAAACAGAGGAAGCAGCCGACGCTATCTTGTCTGAATAGATTCTTTATGCGCATGACATCTCCCCGAAAGCGCGCTATCGCCGTTCTGCTGTTGTTGCTGGCCTGGACGGGATGCGGCGGAAGCAGCCAGGTTGTTTCCGTCGTGGAGCGCCCCGGCCCGACCGGGCCGGCGCCTGCGACGGAAGTTTTTCCTGTGGACCCGCCCGCCGCTCGCTTGCCTGCCGCATTGCCCGAGATCAAGGCGGGGCGGTTCGATACGGGAAAAATGTGGACATTCGAGGATCCTCCGGCAGATTATTTCGAGGAAGCGTATGGATTCAGGCCGGACTCCGCATGGTTTGCCCGGGCGCGCCTCGGAGCGTTGCGGCTTCCGAATTGTTCGGCCTCGTTCGTTTCGCCGGACGGCCTCATTCTTACGAACCATCATTGCGTCCGCGAAAGCATTTCGGAGGTGACGCGCGAGGGCGAGGCATTGCTGGATGAGGGATTTTACGCCGATTCGCCCGGGGCTGAACGCAAGGTCGAGGGGCTCTATGCGGAGCAGCTGGTGGATATTCGGGATATTACGGAAGAGGTTTACGGGCGGGCGTCGTTTGCAGAGGATGCTTCCCCCGAGTCCCGCAGGCGGTCGGGCCGCGCAGGCCGGGACATGGAGCGGCGCGACCTTTCGGCGGCGGGCCGGGAACGAAGGATGGAGCGTATGGAAGAACGCATGAATGCCGAAGCCCAGGCCCGGGATTCGATGTTGGCGGTGCAGGTGGTCGAACTGTACTACGGCGGGCGGTATTCAGCCTATACGTTCCGTCGCTATGACGATATTCGACTGGTTTTTGCGCCGGAATTGCAGATTGGCGCTTTCGGCGGCGACCCGGACAATTTCACGTATCCCCGGTATAGTTTCGATTTCAGTTTTTTGCGGGCATGGGATGCGGACGGCGCCCCCTTGCGTACGCCGCATTATTTTGCCTGGGACGAGGATGGAGCGCAGGAAGGCGAGGCGGTCTTTGTGGTGGGCAACCCGGGTACGACAAGTCGTTTGGCGACGGTCGGGCAACTGGAATTCGAGCGGGATTATATGTTGCCCGCCGCGCTCGACGCGTTGCGGGACCGGATGCGGGTTCTGGAAGAATACATGGAAGAAGAAGAGATTTCGACCCGGGAATACGATCTGCGCAACGCCTGGCGCCAGATTTCGAATCAGTTCAAAAAACATGAAGGGGAACTGGCCGGGCTGCGCGATTCGCTGCTGATTGCACGGCGCATGACGGCGGAACGGGACCTGGCCGCCGCCATTGCCGCCGTGGATTCGCTGGATGAGAAATATGGTCATGCGATTGGTGAGATCGCCCGTTTGCAGCGCTCCAGGGAAGCTATGGCGGACAAGAATCGGGCTTTTCTGTTTTTTGGCTCGGCGGCGTTCGATTCCCGCGTGCTGGTGCGGGCCGCGTACGGGTATGTGATTGGCTTGATGAGGCAGCGGGGCATGCCCCCGGACGAAATCGAGGAGGTTCTGGAGGAGGCGCTGGATATGGAAAATTGGCCCCCGGAACTGGAAAAGCGCATGCTCGCTGTGCGCCTGCGCGAATTCTTGCGGTATCTCGGCGAAAACGATCCGACGGTGAATCGTTTGTTGCAGGGACAAACGCCGGAAGAGGCCGCCGATCGGATCGTGTCCGACACCGCATTGCAGGATTCCGCCCGGTACGCGGCGTTGCTGGAAGAGGGCTTTTGGGGCAGCGGCGATCCGGCGGAAGCGCTGGCGCGGGCTGTGACTCCGCTGTTTTTGTCCATACAGCAGCAGCAATCCGGCCTGGAAAGCAGGGAGGAGGAGTTGGGCGCGCTGTTGTCTCTGGCCCGGTTTGCATTATATGGCACGGAGATTCCCCCGGATGCAACGTTTTCGTTGCGCATCGCCGATGGCGTCGTGGCGGACTATCCCTATAACGGTACGGTGGCGCCTCCCCATACCACCTTGTTCGGGATGTACGATCATTATTATTCGTACGGCGGCGAAGACACCGATTGGGATTTGCCGGACCGGTGGCTCTCGCCTCCTGACTCGCTGGATCGGTCCACGCCCGTGAATCTGGTCACCACAAACGATATTACCGGCGGCAATTCCGGTTCGCCGCTGCTGGACAAGGACCTGCGGGTCACAGGCGTGGCGTTCGACAGCAATATCGATGCATTGCAAAACACGTATGTATACCTGGATGAACGAGGCCGCGCCGTATCGGTCGACGCCCGGGGAATTCTGGAGGCGCTGGAGCATATGTACGGGGCGGATCGCATTGTTCGGGAGTTGTTGCGCGGCGGCGATTCGCAGGCAGGGAACGGAAATACGGGGCAGGATGCGCCGGCGGACGAGCGTGCAAACGGATCCGAATAATTTCGCGACGAAATGCCCAGCGTGGAGAAAAAAGGGCGAACGCCGCTCATGCGGCAGTATTACGCCATCAAGGCAAAGCATCCGCACGCGTTGCTCCTTTTCAGGATGGGGGATTTTTTCGAGACGTTCGACGAGGATGCAAAGCAAGTCAGCAAGACGCTCGGGATTGCCCTGACCAAGCGTTCCAACGGCAAGGCGTACGACGTTCCGCTTGCCGGTTTCCCGCATCATGCGCTGGATACGTATTTGCCGAAACTGATCGAGGCCGGTTTTCGGGTGGCCGTGTGCGAACAAACAGAAGACCCGAGCCAGACCCAAACGCTGGTGAAACGCGATGTGGTGGAGGTGGTCACGCCGGGCGTTTATTTCGACGTGAATCTGCTGGATCCGAAGCAATCCAATTATCTGACGGCCCTGTGGCTGGATGGCGGGCGAGGCGGCATGGCGTTTCTGGATGCATCCACGGGAGAATTTTATGTCAGCGAGGGGACGCGAGAAGAATTATTCGATCTCGCGCAAGCCCTCCAGCCGGTTGAGATGCTTGTGCCCCGGAGCCGTCGGGACGATGTGCCCCGCGGGTCGTTTGTGTTGACGCCCGTCGAGGATTGGGTCTTCGGATATGATTTTGCCCGCAAGACCCTGCTGAACCATTTCGGTACGCATTCGCTGAAGGGGTTCGGCGTAGAGGGCTTGCGGCTTGGCGCGGTGGCTGCGGGCGTCGCCATGCATTATCTCGCCGAAACGCAGAAGGGACGCCTGGTGCATGTGCGCAAACTCGCTCCATACGACAGCGCCAGCCATATGACGCTGGATCCGCAAACGAAGCGGAATATGGAACTGGTTGCGCCGCTCCATGGACAGGGGCGGGAGGATACGCTGATAGGCATTCTGGACCGGACGAAAACGCCCATGGGCGGGCGGCAACTTCGCCGGTGGCTGGTGCGGCCCCTGCGCAAGGTGGCGGCCATCGAGCGTCGCCTCGACGCCGTCGAGGATTTTTTCCGGTCGCGCCCGCTGCGTATGCAATTGGGCGAGCAACTGGAGCAGATGGGCGATCTGGAGCGCCTTGCCGTCCGCATTGCTACGGGGCGGGCGACGCCGCGGGATATGGTGGCCGTTAAACTGGCTCTTCGGCAGATTCCCGCCATCAGGCAACTGCTCTCCTCCCGGGAGGACGGCGCCTCTGCCGCGTTGCGGGAAGCCGGGGAAGAACTTACCGAACATGCCGATCTGGTCGATTTGATCGGGCGAGCGCTCGTGGACAATCCGCTTGCCGCCGCGGGGGGAGGCGGATTGATTCGGGACGGCTACGACGCGAAGCTGGACGAGTTGCGGAACATTGCCCGTTCGGGAAAGGATTGGCTGGCCCGGATGCAAAAAAAAGAAATCGAACGCACGGGCATTTCCTCGCTCAAGATTGGTTTCAACAAGGTTTTCGGGTATTATCTGGAAGTGACCAATACGCACAAGGACAAGGTGCCGGACGATTATATCCGCAAACAGACCCTGGTCAATGCGGAGCGCTACATTGTGCCGGAACTGAAGGAATACGAGGAAAAAATTCTGACCGCCGAGGAGCGCATCGACGCCATCGAGGCGAACCTTTTCGCCGAATTGCGCGCCGCGGTCGCCCGGCATACCGACGCCTTGCAACGCAACGCCCTGTTGCTGGGCCGGGTGGATTGTTATGCGGCGCTGGCCGACGCAGCCGTACGTTTCGGGTATGTGCGGCCCGAAGTGCATGACGGACGAACCCTTGAAATAGAAGGCGGGCGACATCCCGTGGTGGAGCAGGCCCTTCCTGCGGGCGAGCCGTTTATTCCGAATTCCATTTACCTGGATCCCGACGACGCCCAGATCGTCATTATTACGGGCCCGAATATGGCGGGAAAGAGCGTCGTGTTGCGGCAAACGGGTTTGATCGTGCTGCTGTCCCAGGCAGGCTCGTTCGTGCCGGCGGAGTCCGCCCGCATTGGCGTCGTGGACCGGATATTCACGCGGGTCGGGGCTTCCGACAACCTGGCTGAGGGCGAAAGCACGTTCCTCGTCGAGATGAACGAGACGGCCAACATTTTGAACAATGCTACGCCGCGTTCCCTCATTTTGCTGGACGAAGTGGGGCGCGGAACCAGCACCTTCGACGGGTTGTCCATCGCATGGGCGCTGGTGGAATATCTGCACGAGCGAGAGGATGTGGCGGCCCGGACGCTGTTCGCTACGCATTACCACGAGTTGAACGAATTGGCGAATCGATACGACCGCGTACGCACCGCGTGCATCCGGGTGGAAGAGCATGAAGGGCGCGTGATCTTTTTGCGCAAACTGGCTCCGGAAGGCGCCGATCATTCGTTCGGGATCGAAGTGGCGCGCATGGCGGGGCTCCCGGAGCCGGTCATTGCTCGCGCGCGTCAGATTCTGGAGCAACTGGAAAGCCGGCGTACGGAGGTCGATGCGGGCGGGCAAGGCGACGTGCGCGCCGCCATGCCTGCTCCCGGGGATATGCCCCCGGCTTCCGCCGGGCAGTTTCAGATGTCCCTTTTCGACGCCAAAGCCGATCCGACAGGCGAGGCGCTGAAGGAAAGCCTGAGCGCGCTGGACCTGGATCGGATGACGCCGCTTGAGGCCTTGCAGCAACTTCACGCTCTCCGGCGATTGCTGGATTGAGGGCAAGGCAGGACGATGCGGGGCGGTCCTCCGGGATTTGCGGACTTGATCAGAGTATCCTTATAAAAAATAGTAACGGAACGACCGTTCTCATGCGCATACTCGTTATCGGAAGCGGGGGCCGTGAACATGCTATCGTGCATAGCTTGTCCGAATCGGGAGGAAAACACACGTTATTCGCTGCTCCGGGAAATGGGGGGATTCGCGAGACGGCTTCGACCGTTCCCATCCGGGCGGACGACATCGAAAATCTGGTGCGTTTTGCGTGCGCGGAGCGGATTGATCTGACCGTTGTGGGACCCGAACAACCCCTTACGCTGGGCATTGCGGATCGTTTTGAGCAGGAGGGGATGGCGATTATGGGGCCGAGTGCGGCCGCCGCCCGGCTGGAAGGGTCGAAGGCGTTCGCCAAGGCATTCATGGAGCGTCGGGGCATTCCCACCGCACGCTACCGGACCTTTGGCGCGGACGAGTACGACCGGGCAGTGGCCTGTGTCCGGGAATCCGGCGCGCCGGTGGTGGTCAAGGCGAGCGGCCTGGCGGCGGGCAAAGGCGCCGTGGTATGCGCTGCCGTGGACGAGGCGGTGGAAACCCTGAGGTTCATGTTACGCGAGCAAGGGTTCGGCGCGGCGGGGACCGAAGTGGTCGTGGAGGAATATATGGAAGGGGAAGAGGCAAGCATATTCGCTTTGTGCGATGGGGAGGACTATGCGCTTCTTGCTCCTGCCCAGGATCACAAGCGCGTCGGGGAGGGCGATACGGGACCCAATACCGGCGGGATGGGCGCCTATGCGCCGGTGCCCCTCGTAACGGACGACCTGCTGGCCGCGGTGCGCGACCGGATCGTGGCCCCGACATTGCAGGGCATGGTCGAGGAAGGATATCCGTACCGAGGCGTATTGTACTGCGGGTTGATGATGACGACGGAAGGTCCCAGGGTCATCGAATACAATTGCCGTTTCGGAGACCCGGAGGCCCAGGTGATCTTGCCGCTTCTCGCCAGCGATGCGCTTGATGTGTTCGAGGCGACGGCCCGGGGAGGGCTTGGCGGCGCGGCATTGTCTCTGAAGCCCGGCGCAGCGGCGTGCGTCGTGCTGGCTTCCGGCGGTTATCCGGGGCGCTACGAAACGGGATTTCCAATCCGGGGGCTGGAAAAGGCGCGCGCGGGGCGGGACGTCATGGTGTTTCACGCAGGCACGGCCCCCGGGCGGCAGGAGGGAGAGGGGGAGCCGGTGACGTCCGGCGGGCGCGTGCTCGGCGTTACGGGGCTTGGCGGAGACCTTCGGGAAGCCCTGGATCGCGCCTACGAATCTGCGAGTTGCATTTCGTTCGAAAATATGCAGTTCAGGCGAGATATAGGAAAACGAGGGCTGCATTCGTGATGATGCGTACAGTCGTCATGGCGTTTGGGGCGCTTGGTCTGTTCGGCGCTCCGGTTTCGGGAGCCGGGCAAGCCGGGGCTCAGCCGGCGGATACGCTTCGGGCTATCCCGCTGTCGGGAGCTGTTTTTGTGGATGCGCGCGCGTTGGGCATAGATCCTTTCGGAGCGATGTATGTGGCCGATGCGGGCCGCGACGTCGTATATACGATGAATGCGGGCGGGGAGCGCATTGCCGTGCTGGGCGGGCCGGGTTCGAAAGAGGGTGCGTTCGACGATCCTGCGGGCGTCGATCCGACCAATGGCCTGATGTTGTATGTAGCCGACGCGGGCAACCGGCGCATACAAATATTTTCTCGCTCCGGGGCCTGGCTCGGCGCCATTCCTCTGACGCGCAGCGGAGAGGATGTTTCGGCGCGCGTTACGTATCGCCGGCAGGATGCGGCGGCGTCCGATTATGCTTCCGGCGTTCCCGCCGCCGTGGAGACGTCTCCGGCGAACGAGATGTTCGTCGTGGATATGGATCGGGGCGTGGTTCGCAAGTGGGATCAGGATCGGCGTCCGGCGGGAATCATTGGCGACGCCGGCGCCGGACCCGGCGCGCTCCTTGAACCGGTAGACCTTGCTCTTGGGGCGAACGGGCTGTTGTACGTGGCGGACCGCCGGGCGGAATCTATCATGGTCTATGACCAGTACGGAACGTTCGTGCGCTCGATAGGCGGCGGGCTTGCGGGGCTTTCTGCGGTGGCTGCTACAGAGGAGCGGGTATACGCTGCGCTTGAGCAAGGTCTGGTGGCGTACGATGCAACCGGGCGTTTCGAGCGTCGCCTTGAAACGGATATGGATATGCACATCGTGGACATTGCTGCGGGACCGGACGGCGCCCTCTATGCGCTGGGAACGCAGCGCCTGTATCTGCTTGCGCCTTCGGAATGATTGCTCGACTCGTTGCGACGGGCATGGCGTTGGCGTTCGTCGCCGCGCCGGGGCGCGCGCAGGAAGCCGCGCCCACGCCGGAAATTGCCCGGCGCGACACCCTTGACGCGTCGGCGGCGCAGCCGTTTCAACTGGTTCCTGTTGTATTGCCGGGGTCGGAGCGGGTGCTGGCCGACGGACAAGCGCTCGACGCGACGCGCTACCGACTGGACTATCGTCATGCTCGCCTCTGGGTGGACGACGTATCCGGAATAGCGTCGCTGATTGTCGAATATCGAACCCTGCCGTTTCGGTTCCGGGACTGGTATCGCCGCCATACGCTAACGGAAGCGCAGGACGACGAACAGGCCGGGCGCGCTCCGCCCCGCATGGAAGAAGAACCGCTTCGGTTGTTTCCCGCCGCTTCCGCCTTGCAGCACAACGGTTCGATTACGCGCGGCATGCTGGTGGGGAATAACCGGGATGTAACTCTTGAGTCCGGATTGCGTATGCAACTTGCAGGCCCTCTTTCCCGGCAGGTGCATGTGCAGGCGGTGCTGACCGACGAGAATACGCCGATTCTCCCGGAAGGGACGACTCAGCGCATCGAGGAATTCGACCGCGTGTTCATTGGCCTGGACGTCCCCCATGCCCGGGCGGAGTTGGGAGATTTCGATTTCCGGTTTGCGTCTGGCGAATTCAGTGCGTTTTCCAGAAGATTGCAGGGCGCCTCGGTGACGACTTCCCTGCCTGATGGAGGGCATGTCGGGGGGCGGGCGAAGGCGGCGGGCGCGGTGGCGCGCGGCTTGTTCCGATCACAGGAAATAGAACCCGTCGACGGCGTACAGGGACCGTACCGGCTGGAAGGGGCCGAGGGAGAACGTTTCGTGCTTGTGGTGCCCGGCTCCGAAGCCGTGTTCGTGGATGGAGAACGCCTGGAGCGCGGCGAGACGAACGATTATGTAATTGATTACGCCACGGCGGAAATCTCTTTTACGTCGAATCGCATTGTTACGGCGGACATGCGCATCAAGGTCGAGTTTCAGTATTCGACCAGCAGTTTCACGCGCACGCTCGCCGGGGTGGAAATGGAGATGCATTTTCTCCAGCGCCCCGAAACGGCGGAGCGGGGAATGTCCGGGCGTTTCGGGATTTCCGTAATTCGGGAAGCGGACAGCCGGGATTTCAGCGAGGAATTCGGATTTGGCGCGGAGGATTCGCTGGCGCTTGCGCGCGCGGGGGACGAGACGGCCATGGCCGGGGCGGCGCAGCAGGTCGAATTCGATCCGGAAGCTCCGTACGTACAGTATCGTCGGGAAATTCGTCCGACGTCCGATACGGTGTATGTGGCGCTGGACCGGGCCCCTTTGTCTTCCGAAGCGGTGTTTCGCGTACGGTTCGCGTATGTGGGAGAAGGCCTCGGGAGTTACGAACGTACGGGGCGGGCCGTCAACGGTATTTTGTATGAATACCGCGGCCCCGGAAGGGGGAGTTACCTTCCGGTGCGCCTGCTTCCCAAGCCGGAAATGCACCGCATGATCGATATGCGGGGCGCCTTTTCGCCCATACCTGCCCTTGAAGTGTTTGGCGAATGGGGGCGCAGCTTGCACGACCGGAATCGTTTGTCCGCGCTGGACGCCGCCGACGATCTGGGGGACGCCGTGCTGGCGGGCGTACGGCTGAAGCCGTTTTCTCTGGGCGGCGTTCGGTTGTCCGGGGAGGCGCGCAGGCGGCATGTGGCGTCGTCTTTTGTGGCCTTCGACCGCATTCGCCCGGTTGAATTTGCGCGCCGGTGGAACATTGCGTCCCGCCGCAATCCTGACGCAGGGAGTCTGTCCGCGGACGAGACGATCGACGAAGGCCATGTGCAGTTCGATTTTCTGGAGGGTTCCAGCGTACGGGGCGAATTGGGGCGGATTGCATTGGGGGACGGTTTCGAGGCGGATCGCCGGGCGGCCTATGTGGCGATGCAGGAAGGCGGATTGCCCCGGTTCGAATACGAAATGGAGACTATTTCCGCCCGCGATTCGGCGGCGGGCGAGGAAGGGCAGTGGTTTCGCCAATCGGGATGGGTAGATTATGCGCTGGCCGGCGGGCGATTGTCCCCGCGCATCGAGTTCGAGCACGAGGATCGCATGCAGGAAGCGGTGGGCGCCGACAGCCTGCTGCGCCCGTCGTTTCGGTTTCTGGAGTTGCGTCCCGGCCTCGCCTGGCGAGGCGATGCGTTCGGCATGACGGCCTTTGTCGAGCGCCGCGCGGAGGACGACTGGATTGCAGGCCGCGTGGAGCCTGCCGCTGCGTCCTGGACCGGACGCACTACGTTTGAATGGCGGCCCTCTTCCTTGCTGGATGCGGAAGGCGGCATCGGTTTTCGTACGCGGCGCTTCACCGAGCGTTTTCGCATTGCGCAGAACAGGCGCGACGCCGAATCTGTTCTTTTGAAACTGAGCGGGGCGTGGCGTCCGTTTTCCCGGATGATTCAGGCTAATGTGCTGTACGACGGCATGACGGAACGCTCGCCTGTCTTGCAGGAGATATATATTCGCACGGGCCCCGAAATCGGGCAATTCGTATGGGAGGACGGAAACGGGGACGGTCTGGTGCAGATAGATGAATTGCTCCCGGAACGATTGCCGAACGAAGGTTCCTACGTACGCACGTACGTGCCTTCGGATACGCTCGTGTCTGTGGTGAATGTTTTGAGTCGCCTTCGCCTGGAACTGGATCCGCAGCGCCGTTGGGGTCGCTCGGACAATCCCTGGAAACGCAGGTTGTCGCATGTAGCGACGCGGACCGTGATCGAAGTGCGGGAAAAAACGCGGGACCCGAATACGCTGTCCATCTATTTGCTGGACCTGGGCCGATTTCGGAATGCCGAGCACACGATGAACGGGCGGCTGCGGTTGGGGCAGGATATTTTTCTGTTTCGATCTCGTCCGGAGTACGGATTGGACATTTCCCTGAACCGGCTGCGCAGCTTGAGCGAACTGGCGGCCGGGCAGGAGGAACGGTTCGTGGACGGCTGGCGCATGGAAGGGCGATGGCGTCCGGGGCCGAATTGGGGATTGCGGGCCGTGGCTTCCGGCGAGCAGGATCGTCTCGCCAGCGACGCCTTTGCGTCCCGACGCTACGACGTATCCGGATTCCAGCTGGAGCCGGGCGTTTCTTATGCGGTTTCGGATCGCGTACAGGTCATGCTTTCCGCCTCGTACGGGCGCAAGAAAGATGCTTTCGCCGATCGTAATGCGCAGGTCCTGAAAGCGCCCGCCGAACTTCGGTATACCGTTCCCCGAAAACTCCAGACCACGTTGCGCGCGGAAGCGGCCCGCGTCCGTCTTGATGGCGAAGCGCTTGGCCTGGCCCGGTTCGAACTGACGGACGGCAGGGGGCCGGGCTGGTCGAGTTTGTGGTCCTTTCGCGCGCAGTACACTGTGAACGCATACCTTCGGGCCACTTTTTCGTACGATGGGCGGGCGCCTGCCGACGCACCAGTCCTTCACACGATGCAAGTGCAAATGAGCGCGTTGTTTTAATCAGAGTTTCCTTAAGGGCGGAATCGTAAATTCATGCAGAAACGTATCTGCTGTTTACGCGGCACAGGGCCGTTTGAAGTGCAGCATGGCGGACTCGCGTCCAAATTACGCAGCGCCCCGCGCAGCCTCCGCGATTTGCAGACTTAATCAGCGTATTTTTTACAGGGTCTGGACATGAGTCCAAAAATTTCCCTCTACGCCGCCTTACGGCATTTCGCCGATTCCGTACGGGAAAAATCCGGGCAATTCGTTCCGGGCGAGCCGGAGGACCAGCTCCGCGCGCCGTTTGAAGATTTCATGCGCGAGGCAGGCGAGGCGCTGGGTTTGCATATCGTCTGCGCGGGCGAGGCGCCCTTGCCGGATCGGCTGGGCCGTCCCGATTACGCGATCCACGCGAATGAGTTACTGGCCGGATACGTCGAACTCAAGGCGCCCGGCGTCGGCGCAGACGCCAAACGTTTCAAGGATCGCAACCGCAAGCAATTCAAGCGCTTCTCGTCCGTTCCGAATATGCTCTATACGGACGGAAACGAATGGGCGCTGTATCGAAACGGCGAGCCCGTTGGCGATGCAGTTCGCCTCTCCGGCGATATCGTTACGGAAGGATCGCGCGCCGTAACGTCCGATGCGGCGGACGCAGTACAACGCCTGCTGAACGATTTTTTTCAATGGGACCCGCACATTCCGGTAAATCGCAAGGGCCACGTCGAACTCAAGGGATTCGCCGAACTGCTGGCGCCTCTCTGCCGCATGTTGCGCGACGATGTGGCCGATGCGCTCAACGACGTATCGTCGCCCCTCGTGCATCTGGCGGAAGATTGGCGGCACCTCCTGTTTCCGAACGCTTCGAACGAACAATTCGCCGACGCCTACTCCCAGACGGTTACGTTCGCCCTGTTGCTGGCCCGTGGCGAAGGCGCCGATCCGCTTACGCTCGAAAGCGCAGAGAAAACCCTCGATGCGCAGCACAGCCTGTTGTCGCGGGCCTTGCAAATTCTGACGGACGACAGGGCGCGCTCCGATATCGATGCCTCGCTCGGTTTGCTGGTGCGCGTCATGGCCGCCGTGCCGCATGCGGCGCTCGCGGGAGGCATTGAGGATCCGTGGCTTTATTTTTATGAGGATTTCCTTGCCGAATACGATCCCAAACTGCGTAAGGACGCGGGAGTCTATTACACGCCGGTCGAGGTCGTTCGCGCACAGGTTCGCCTTATCGACAATTTGCTGGGGACCCGCCTCCGAAAACAATGGGGATTTGCGGACCAGGATGTGGTGACCCTGGATCCGGCAGCGGGAACGGGTACGTATCTGCTCGGCGTGATCGAACACGCTCTTGACCGAATCGGGAGGAATTGGGGCAAGGGAGCTGTCCCCGGGATAGCCAAAAGACTGGCGCGGAACCTGTACGGTTTCGAATTGATGGCAGGTCCCTATGCCGTGGCGGATATGCGCGTCAGCCGCGCGCTCGCCGACGCGGGGGCTATGCTTCCCGCCGATGGCGTACGTATTTACCTTACGGATACGCTCGAAAGCCCGAACGCCGAAATACGTGACGAGGCGTTCTTTTTGCAGCCCATCTCGGAGCAGCGCCGCAAGGCGCTGGAAATCAAGAGCGAAACGTCCGTGATGGTTTGCCTCGGCAATCCGCCCTATGATCGGCATGAAGCGGCTACGGACGACAACATTGCGCTCACGGGAAACTGGGTGCGTTGGGGGGACGGCAAATTGGAAGAAAAGGCTATTCTGGACAGTTTTACCGATCCGGTGAAGAAAGTCGGACATGGGGGCCACCTCAAAAATCTGTACAATCTGTACGTGTATTTCTGGCGCTGGGCCTTGTGGAAAGTTTTCGAGCAGAACAATGCGCCGGGCGTGGTCAGTTTCATAAGCGCTTCGAGCTATCTCGACGGACGCGCCTTCGCCGGGATGCGTCGGCATATGCGCTGGTGGTGCGACGAGATATGGATACTCGACCTCGGCGGCGAAGGGCGTGGCCCTCGCAAGAGCGAGAACGTATTCGATATCCAGACGCCTGTGGCGATCGCTGTGGCGCTGCGCTCGGAGAAGGCGAAAAAGGCCAAGCGCTCTGCGGCGGACCCTGCGTTGTTCGACCGCCGATCAGACCAGGCGAAGGAAGTCGGGCCTGCCCGGGTGCATTACGCCCGCATCGAGGGAACGCGGGAGGAGAAACTTGCGGCGCTGGACGCGATAGACGGCTTCGACCGCATCGAATGGGAGACATGCCCGGACGACTGGCAGGCTCCGTTTCGTCCACAGGGAAAGGGAGATTACTTTTCCTGGCCTCTGCTGACCAATTTGACGCCGTGGCAACACTCGGGCGTCCAGTTGAAGCGAACCTGGCCCATTGCGCCGGACATGGAAACGCTTGAACGTCGCTGGCGCGCGTTATTGAGGGCGGAGGACAGGGGCGAAGCGTTTCGCGAAACAGAAGATCGCGCAATAGACGGCGTTTACCGCGGCTTCCTGGGCGAAAAGCAGAACGATTCGACTCCGATTTCCGAATTGCCTCGCGATGCGCCGCTGCCGGGAATCCAGCGATACGCCTACCGGTCCTTTGACAGGCAGCATATCATAGCGGACATGCGCTTGATGTCGCGCCCGAGGCCCGACCTGTGGCGCGCCCACAGCGAACGGCAGGTATATCTGACGAGTTTGTTTTCTCAGGCTCTCTCGTCAGGTCCTGCGCTGACTACCTCGGCATTGCTCCCGGACCTGGATCATTTTCGCGGTTCTTACGGCGCCAAGGCGGTTATTCCTCTCTATGGTTCCGCCGACGCATCGAATCCGAATATTTCGCCCGGCCTGCTCGATCTGCTTGAGGGAGCTTATGGGCGCAACGTTACGCCGGAGGACTTTCTCGCCTATCTGTATGGCGTAGCGGCCCAACCGGCCTTCACGGCGCGTTTCGCGAGCGAACTGGAGTCACGGGAGTTGCGCATTCCCCTGGCAAGAGACGCTACGCTATTCGAACAGGCGCGAAATGCGGGCGCCCGGCTGATCTGGTTTCATACCTACGCCGAGCGGTTTATACCTGTCGGCAAGCAGCGTGGAGAAGTACCTTCCGGAAGCGCAAGATGTATAAAGATCGTTCCTGATACTGCCGACGGATATCCCGAAACATTCTCGCACGATGACGCCACCCGAACGCTGCACGTAGGCGAAGGCGCGTTCGCGCCCGTGTCTTCGGAGGTATACGAGTTCGAGGTGTCCGGCCTGAACGTCGTGCAATCGTGGCTGAAGTACCGCATGAAGAATGGGGCAGGCCGCAAATCCTCCCCGCTGGACGATATTCGTCCCGAATCGTGGACCAGCCAGTTCACGCACGAACTCCTCGAACTGCTCTGGGTGCTGGAGGAAACGGTCAACGGCTACCCGGCGCAGGAAATATTACTCGACGCGATCGTCGAAGGCGATTGCTTCAAGGAGAACGAATTTCCCATGCCCCCGGAAAGGATGCGCAATCTGAAAGGGGCGGGAACGCACGGCGTTTTGTTGTGATTCGTCTTATTGTGATTCGCGGGATGCACAGTTTGTTTTGGCGAGGCTTCATGCATGGATTCCCGGACATCGTAGTGCTGCGTCGAGCGAAGTGATTTTGATCAGAGCGCCCTATATTACGGGCTATGGACAAACTCATCGTTGAAGGCGGACATACGCTCACCGGCCCCTTGCCCGTGAGCGGTTCAAAGAATACGGCGCTGCCGCTTATGGCGGCGGCGCTGCTTGCGGACGGCGTTTCGACGCTATCCCGGATTCCCGACCTGCGGGACGTCAAGACCTTTGCGCACGTCCTGCGCATTTCCGGCGCCGCGGTCCGGTTCGACGAGGGCCGGAACGAAATGACGGTGGACGCCAGCGGAGTGAATTATCCGGAAGCTCCGTATGAACTGGTGAAGAAGATGCGGGCCTCCTTTTATATGCTGGGGGCGCTCCTCGGGCGTTGCGGTCGCGCCCGCGTGTCGCTTCCCGGCGGATGCGCCTGGGGACCGCGTCCCGTAGACCTGCACCTTAAGGGCATGGAAGCATTCGGCGCCGACATTCGCCTGGAGCATGGATACGTTGTTGCGGAAGCCAGGGAAGGGCGCCTGGATGGGGGCGTGTTTCGCATGGATCCGTCCAGCGTGGGGGCCACGATAAACCTTTTGCTGGCCTCTGTTACGGCGCGTGGGCCGTCCCGAATCGAGAACGCCGCTCGCGAGCCGGACGTCGTGACGTTTGGAAAGATGCTCCGCAAAATGGGCGCCTGCATCGAGGGACTTGGAACGGACACGATAGAAGTGGAAGGCGTGGATACGCTTTCTCCGGTGAATTTTTATAATGCGCCTGACCGCATCGAGTTGGGGACTTTTATGATTGCGGCGGCCATTGCGGGCGAACCGGGCCGGGCCGTGCGCCTGACCGATGCGTCGCCCGAACACCTGGGCCCCGCCTTTATCGACGCCTTTACCGAAACGGGCGCAGGCTATCGTCCGGGAAGCGACTACGTAGAGGTTACGGCCCCGGACGAGTTGCGGCCCGTGTCCATAGAAACCGCCGTGTATCCGGGTTTTCCCACCGATTTGCAGGCGCAGTGGACTGTTCTGCTGACTCGGGCGTCCGGCAATGCGCGGGTCCGCGACACCGTGTATTACGACCGCTTCAAGCATATCCCCGAGCTGCATCGCATGGGAGCAAACGCCATCGTTGTGCAGAACGAGGTGTTTATTGCGGGAGGAAATGATCTGCAGGGAGCCACAGTGATGAGCACCGACCTGCGGGCGGGCGTGTCACTTGTGCTGGCAGGCATGGTCGCCGAGGGCGAAACGCACGTGCTGCGCGTCTATCACCTGGACCGGGGTTATGAAGATATGGACGGCAAACTGGCCCGCGCCGGCGTTGCTATCCGCCGCGTACAGTACGACGAATTTGCAGACCCGTCTGGCAAAGAGGCGGTTGCCGGATAGCCGCCGCGCATTGCATGTCTTTTGCGATGGGCTCCGGATCGGATTTTGGCGCCGCTTCGCACGCAGGGTGCGCAGGGTGCGGAATGGTTATGACGAAAGCAGCGCTTCGTCCATGCGCCAGGCGATTTCTTCGAGCCGTTCGCGCCCGCCTCCCGGAATTTCCGCCGTGGCCCAACCCGCATACCCGATGTTCGCCAGCGTTTCGCGCACGGCGGGCCAGTTTACGTCGCCTTCTCCCAGCGGAACGCGGAAGCCCTCGTACATTCCTTCCTCGTTGCGTTTCTGGCGGCTGAATTCCTTCACGTCCAGCTTGAGGATGCGGGAGCCCAGAATGCGAATCCAGTGTTCCGGCCATCCGAACGTGACCGCGTTGCCAATATCGAAATACGCTCCGATCCAGTCGCTCTCGAACTCGTCGACGTAGCGGGCGAATTCAAGCGGGCTCATCAGGAAATTATTCCAGACGTTTTCGATCGCAATGCGTACGCCGAGCGAGCGGGCTTCCGGCAGGACTTTGCGGATTTCGGCCTGCGAACGGGTCCATGCGTCGTCGTAGGAAACGTTTTCCAGCACGACCGCGGGCACGAGCAATACCGTGGAAGCGCCGTACGCGGCGGCGTCCTGCAGGGCGGTGCGGAGCCCTTCCAGTCCTTCTTCCCGGATTGCGGGGTCCGGGTCTGACAGCGTTTTGTTCCAGTGCACCATGTCTACGACGCCATGGATCGGCAACTCCGCGGCGCGGGACGCCGCAACCACTTCTTCCGGCGCAAGGTCGTTCGGACTGCCCATTTCCACGCCGTCGAATCCCAACTCCGCCAGCAGCATGAATTTGTCCTCAATGGATCCTTCTGTCTCCACCATCCCGTATTTCACCGCTTTGGAAATAGCAGGCCGTTCGGATGCGCGGGCCGCCGAACGCATTGCGCCGTATTGTCCCGCGGCCGCTGCAAAACCGGAAATCGCTCCCGAGAGGCCCGCCGCGCCGCCCGAAGCGGCGCCGAGCATTCCCATAAAATGTCGTCTGTTCATATGCGCATTGCGTAAGTGTTTTTGATCAGCGCGCCCTTTATTCGGAGTTGCCCGCCGCAAGGAAGGACCGGTTGAGCCGCGTACGTCCCGGCGCAGGCACGGGAGCGTCCGGCAAATCGCCAAAGGCCATCGCAGGCGGCGCCAGGTCCATGTCGGCGGCCAGCATATCCTCCCAGGTTAACTGCTGTCCCGTGTAGGCGCTTTCCCGCCCCAGGACGGCGATCATGGTGCTGTCCGCAATCTGACGGGTTTCGTTAACGGGTTGTCCGCTCCGAATAGCCGCAATAAGGTCCGTATGTTCGACGACATAGGCGTTGTTGCCCTTTTGCGGGCGACGGAAAAGCGCTTCCCCGTCGTGCGAGCGGATGATCGAGCTGTCGGGATGCAGGTCGGCGATTCCTTTCGCGCCGACGATGCGGTTCGTGACGCGCCCGGCAGCTCCTTCGAACTGGCGGCATTTCGCTTCTACGCGGACATCGCCGGGAAAATCGTATTCCACGGAGAAATGGTCGTAAATGTGTCCGTAGGAAGGATCGACGCGCACAAGGCGTCCGCCCATGGCGAGGGCGCGTTCGGGCGTTGACCCCATGACCCACTGAATTACATCAAGGTTGTGCACGAATTGCTCGACGATGTGATCTCCCGAAAGCCAGGTGAAGTAATACCAGTTCCGGCATTGCCATTCCATATCCGACATGCCCGGAAGGCGCGGGCGCAGCCAGATGGGGCCGGTCATGTAATAGGCGTAGGCGCTCGTGATTTCGCCAATCAGTCCGCCATGAATCTCCGCCACGGCGTCCATGAAACTGGGTTGCCGCCGGTAGAGCGTGCCGGCCACCACGGAAAGTCCTTTTTCGTCGGCTATGGCGCCCGCTTCGAGCATGGCGTGGTAGCCCGCCACATCGACTTGCGAGGGTTTTTCCATGAACACATGTTTGCCGGCGTCCACGGCGTACCGGAATTGCACGGGGCGGAATCCCGGGGGCGTGGCGAGAATGACATAATCCACGTCGCTGTCGATCACATGCCGGTAATTGTCGAAACCGGCGAATGTGCGTTCGTCCGCAACATTGAGTCGGTCTCCGAGGTGTTCCTTCAGGCGGCGTCGGGAATCTTCCAGTCGATTTTCGAAAAGATCGCCCATGGCGTATATCTCCACGCCTTCCGCGGCCTCCACGGCGTTTACGGCTGCGCCCGTACCGCGTCCGCCGCACCCCACCACGCCGACCCGCATGGCGTCCGATCCTGCCGCGTACGCGAAATTCCCGGAGCGCGCAAGCGCCGAAACGCCCGCCGCGGCCGCCGCCGACGATCGGATGAACTTGCGCCGCGTCAATCCGGCGTTTCGTGCGTTCGTGCTTTCCATGGCTGTTGCCGATTGGTCCATGACAATGCGTTCGTTGCGATACGTATCCTGTAACAATATAGGATACTCTGATCAAAATCACTGCGCCCGGCGCGTTGCTATCGCCGCAAAGGCCGTCATGCCTGCCTCTTCATTTCTTGCAGGCGCGCTCCTCGCAGTTTCTGAACTTTGCAGCCTTGATCAGAGTATTCCTGATCAGCGTATCCTTTCCCGCAGGGCGAACATGAGAATTCGCATGCCTTCCGTCTATCTCGATCATGCCGCTACGACGCCGCTCGACCCGCGCGTACTTGAGGCCATGCAGCCTTTTTTCGGGACGCAATTCGGCAATGCCTCCTCCGTGCACGCTATGGGCAGGCAGGCGCGTTTTGCGGTGGAGGCGTCTCGCGAGAGCGTGGCGGGCCTGCTGGGGGTTGAGCCGGGCGGGATTGTGTTTACGAGCGGAGGGACGGAATCCAACAACATGGCGATCGCCGCCGCTTCCGGGGGCTTGCTGACGTGCGCCGCCGAACACGAATCCGTGCTTCGTTCCGCGGAAGCCCTGCAAGCGCTGGGCGGGAACGTTCGTTTGCTGAAGCCGGGCGAGCAGGGCGCCGTACGCATCAGGGATATTGTCCGGGCGCTTGATAGCGAGGGTTTCGCCGAGGGGACGATGATATCCGTATTGCATGCGAACAACGAGACGGGCGCCCTGTCGCCGGTTCGGCGAATCGCTGAAGTATGTCGCGCCCGCGGCCTGACGTTTCACTGCGACGCGGTGCAGACGGCGGGATACGCCATGGTTCCCGGCGCGGACCTCGTCGCGATTTCCGGACACAAATTTTATGGCCCCAAAGGGGTTGGCGCGCTGATCGTACGCGCAGACATTGACGTGGAGCCGTTGCTGCGGGGCGGAAAGCAGGAACGCGGGCGGCGGGCCGGAACGGAAAATGTGGCGGCCATTGCCGGGTTCGCCCGCGCGCTGGAACTGGCTTTCGAGGAGAAGGCGTTTCGAAGACGGCGTGCCGAAGCGATGCGGGACCGGCTTCGGGACGGAATCCGGGCGGTGGGCGGAAAACGGGTTCGCATGATTACGCCGTCTGATTCGGGCGCGGCGGCTCCGCATATTCTGGGCGTGGTTGTTCCGCCTGTCGAGGGAAGCCCCATAGACGGAGAAATGTTGCTGCTGAATATGGATATGGAAAATATCTGCGTATCCGCCGGGTCGGCCTGCACGAGCGGCGCCATCGAGCCCAGCCATGTGCTGCTGGCCATGGGGCTGGATCGGGATACGGCTTCGGCTTTCCTGCGTTTTTCGGTGGGAATGCACACCACGGAGGAAGCCGTGGATCGCGCGGTCGAAGCGTTTGATCGCGTATTGCGCCGGATGACTCGCATGCCTTCGACGCCATGAACGCCATGCTGCTCGCTTTCGCCAAGCCTCCGGTCCCGGGCCGGGTCAAAACCCGCCTGACGCCGCCGCTTGCTCCGGAGGAGGCCGCCTGCCTCTACGGCGCGTTTCTGGGGGACGCCCTGGATCAGTACCGGGAGATTGGCGCAACGCTTCGTTTGCACCTTGCCCTGGACGACCCTGCCCCGACTCCGCGCCAGCGCGCGATGTACCCCGAATGGATAACGGACGGCATATTCCGGCAAGAAGGCGCCGGGCTTGGCGAGCGCATGAGACATGCTTTCGAGGAAGCGTTTGCCTCGGGCGCCCGCTGCGCGATGCTGATCGGGACCGATCACCCTACACTGCCTTCCGCCTGGATACGGGAAGGGTTTTCGTTGCTCGAAACGCCGGACCGCGTCGTGCTGGGCCCCACCGCAGACGGAGGATTCTACCTGCTCGGCATGAACCGGTTTTTCCCGCAGCTTTTCGAAGGCATGACCTATAGCCACGAGGCTGTGTTCGAGCAAACCGCCGACCGCGTAGCCCGGTGCGGCGCTTCGCTGTATGCGCTTCCTGAATGGTACGACGTAGATACGTTCGACGACCTGAAGCGGCTGGTTGAGGATTTACGGCGGGAAAACGTCGCCGCGGAGCGGACCCGCGCCATGCTCCATCGCCTTGCGCAACGATACGAAGGCTTGGGGTGCGAATCGGCGTATCCGTAAGCTGCGCGGGCAGGCGGTGGCCCCCTTTACGCTTTTCGGCGAGCGCGGCGCCGATGAAAAAGAACGAAAAAACGAGACGCCCCGACGGCGTACGCCGCGGAGCGCCTCGCTGCGTTCCCTGCTGCGGCCGCCCAATACTGCAGCAAGGGATATTCGCACGGAAGTGGGGCTACAGGGAAATTCCGAAAACAAGAAAACTCTTCTCGGTCGTGGGGTTCAGGATGTACGAGACGCTTACGGGCAGCTCGAACTTGTCTGTGATCGGGATGCTTTTCGAGGCGCCCAGCGCCATGTCGATGATGCTGAACCCGTCGGCGCCGTACCACCCGCTCTTGCCTGCGGACGCGCCGATCCCGAACGACATCTCCACATCGCCTGCGGTGAAGGGCACTGATGCATTGAGATACAGCGAATTATCCGGGTCGTTGTGGGCGTTGTATGCGACATAGAGCGTCACCGGAAAAGACTCCGTCCCGTTGAACGAGAAATAGGGCTCGAGCACGTGCGCTCCCTCGCCGTCTCCGCTAAAGTCGAAGAACCCGATGGTTTCCTCGTCTTCATGTTCATCGTGGTCGTGTTCATGTTCATCATGGGTAGCATTAGGGAAATAGTAGTCCGTGATCCCCACGGAAAATGCGCCGGCGGAATAACCGATCCACAGGTCGTGTTCGTTGGCGTCGGCCGAGCCGGGATTCGTGGCGTACGACGCCCAGGCGCCTATTTCCAGTCCGCCGCGGCTGAACGTGAGCGCGGGCTGGACGCTGGCGGACTCGCCGAAATCGACGCCCCTCCATACATAACGGCTTACGATATCGGCGCCGAAGCTGAATTCCTGCGCGGAAGCGGGCAGGGACCAGGCAAGGGCGAATGCCAGAAACAGGAGGGCAAGAAGCTTCTTCATGACGGATAACCGTTTGGTTGTGCGGAATGCGGTTGGGACGCGAGACGCCGGAAATGCGGCATGCGCATCGCGTACAGTTAATAAAATAAGGTATTTTGATATAAAAAACCTGAAGAAATAATAAATAATAATGAAAATTCTTAAAAAATAGCGATCTTCGGGACGTATCGCCGATTTGCCGCCGCGCTCCGAACCTTTGCGGGGCCTGCGGGCCTTTGAAGCGTCCGTGAAACCGTGCGGGCGGGCCTGGGGTGAATAACTTGCAAAGCCCCCGCTTTTGTACTTGATTCGTTGGTTCGGAATTACGTTATTGCACAATCTGTAGCGTTTGCGGCGTTCGCAGACTCGTTTTAGGGCCTGATATCGCCGTCGATTTCGCCTGATCGCTCCGCTGCCGCTTTTGGGATTGGCCGTGCGGATCGTTTTCGGGAAGAAAGCGTTCATGCGCTACGGACGCGGCAAGGCGCAAGACACACCAGACAATGGTTTGGACCATGACGCAGTACTTCTTCAGGGCGATAGCGCTTCGGCGTATCGGCAAGGGCGTTTCGAGCGCCTTGCCGGGAGCGGCGTATGTGGCCGGCGGAATACTTGCGTCGGTAGCCCTCGTCCTTCCCGGTCTCGTTATTATTGCGATTTAGCCGGGACCGGCCGATCCTTCGCACCTCTCCAGCATGCATGATGGCGTCAAGCGGGCAGTGAAGGAATTGGCCTTCGCCCCCACATTAACCCGATGCCCATGTACGCTCTCGAAGAAACGCACCCGAACGTTGACGTCGGCGTTTCGTATTTTAACAGGTCTGCCCGCATGGTTCGTTGCGCGCACATGGCTTGCGCATTGAGCGAACCACTCGTTGGGACGCCAGATAACGAAAGAAAAAACCCGGTCGGGATCCATGCCTGATATGCAAGCAAGCAGTATGTCGCAACATGCGCCGCCGGTTAACGGCGCGCAACGCATGAGCGGCGCGGAGATTTTTCTGCGTTCGCTGGACGCGGAAGGCGTAGAGGTGGTATTCGGTCACCCTGGAGGGGCCGTTATCAAGATTTACGACGAGATGGCCCGTATCCAGCCGAACTTCAAACATGTGCTGGTGCGGCACGAGCAAGGCGGCGCGCACGCCGCCGAGGGATACGCCAAGGCGACGGGCAAGGTCGGCACGGTGCTTGTCACCAGCGGACCCGGCGCCACGAACACGGTTACCGGCATAGCGGACGCCTATATGGATTCCGTGCCCATTGTCGTGTTTACCGGACAAGTGCCGACCCAGCTTATCGGGAACGATGCGTTTCAGGAGTGCGACACGATAGGCATCACGCGCAGCATCACCAAGCACAGTTTTCTGGTGCGCGACGTACGCGATCTGGCTCCGGCGGTTAAAAAGGCGTATCACATTGCGCGCACGGGGCGGCCGGGCCCGGTCGTGGTGGATTTGCCCAAGGATGTCTTGCTGGCCGAAGCCGAGTTCGAATATCCGAAGGAGGTCAACCTGCGCGGGTATCGTTTCAAGGCCCGGGGCGACGACGCCAAGATCCAACGCGCCGCGGCCATGATCGCCGAGGCGGACAAGCCGCTTTTTTATGTGGGCGGCGGTGCCGTCAATGCGGACGCCGCGAATACGTTGACCCGGATCGCCCGGACGGCGCGCATTCCGGTGACCACCACGTTGCATGGACTGGGCGCCTTTCCCGAGAACGACGAACTTTCGGTGGGCATGCTCGGGATGCACGGCACGTGGTACGCCAACATGGCCGTGCAGAACGCCGATCTCCTGATTGCGGTCGGCGCGCGGTTTGACGACCGGGTGACGGGCAAACTCGAATCCTGGGCGCCCCACGCGAAGATCATCCATATCGATATCGATCCGTCCTCGATCTCCAAGAACGTGTATGTGGATTGCGCCATCGTGGGCGACGTGCGCGATGCGCTGACGCGCCTGGAGCCGCTTGTCGGAGCATGTCATTCGGGGGAATGGCTTGAACAGGTGCAGGCCTGGAGGGCGGAATGTCCGCTCGTCTACGAACAGGCGGACGGGCGCCTCCGCGCGCAGTACGTGCTTGAGCGGCTTCGGCGGCACACGAAAGGGGAGGCGATCGTGGTGACCGATGTGGGCCAGCATCAGATGTGGACCGCCCAGTATTTTCAGTTTTTGCATGCGCGTACGCACATTACGTCGGGCGGGCTCGGCACCATGGGTTTTTGTTTTCCCGCTGCGATGGGCGCCGCTTTCGGCCGGCCGGACAAGACGGTCGTTTCTATCAGCGGGGATGGCGGTTTCGTCATGAACGCCCAGGAACTGAGCGTCGCCGCGGCGCACGGGCTGCCCATCAAGGTGGTCGTCATCAACAACAAGTTCCTGGGGATGGTGCGGCAGTGGCAGGAATTGTTTCATGACGAACGATTCAGCCATACCGACCTGTCCGATACGAATCCGGATTTCGTCAAGCTGGCGGAGGCGCATCATTGCGTGGGCCTGCGCGCGGAAACGCCGGACGAAGTGGATGAAATTATCCGGGAGGCCTGGGCCGTTTCCGACCGGCCTGCCGTGATGGAATTCCGGGTCGCCAAGGAGGAGATGGTGTTCCCGATGGTGCCTGCGGGCGCTTCCACCGACGAAATGATCACGAAGCGTCTGACCCCCAACGCATTCGTATGACACACATTCCATAAGGATGCCGCATGAGTGAGCAAAACACACTGACCCCGCAACAGATTCTTCGAAAGAAGGCTCAGGGGGAGGCCATCGGGCCGGGCGAGCAAACGCACCGCCATCGGCATATTATCGCCTTGTTGCTTGAGAATTCGATCGGCGCGCTGAATCGCGTCGTCAATCTGTTTGCTGCGCGCGGCTTCAATCTCGAAAGCGTGACGGTTGGAGAAACGGACGATCCTTCGATTTCTCGCATGACCATCGCCACCATGGGGGAAAGCCGCATCATTGCGCAGGTGAACCGGCAACTGAATCGGCTGATCGATGTGCTGGAGGTGGAGGATTTGACGTCGGAGGAATATGTCGAGCGGGAATTGTGCCTGCTGAAGGTTCTGTATACCTCGGACAATCGGGTCGAACTCCTCGACACGCTCAAGATTTTTCATGGCAAGGTCGTGGACGTCACGACGAACACGATGACCTTTGAGATTACCGGCCCCGCCAAGAAGATCAATGCGTTTATCGGCATGATGAAGCGCTACGGCGTCGAGGAAATTGCGCGGAGCGGCCGCGTGGCCATGAAACGAGCGCTGCTTTTCGGCGATTGAGCCGGTTTTTCGAGCGGGCCGCGCCCGGTCCCGCATACACTACTGCAAACGAGCATAGCACACAATGGGAGTAAACGTTCATTATCAGGCCAATCCCGATCTCGTCCGTTCGCAACGGGTCGCTGTCATCGGATACGGAAGCCAGGGGCACGCCCATGCCCTGAACCTGCGCGACAGCGGCGTGGACGTGGCGGTCGGACTGCGCGAGGGGTCGTCCTCGCGCGCGGAAGCCGCCGCCAAAGGATTGCGCGTCATGAGCATTTCCGAAGCGGCCGCATGGGGGGACCTCGTGGTGTTGCTGGTGCCGGATCAGCACCAGAAGCAGGTATACGAGGAGCATATGGTCGAGCATATGAAGCCTGGCAAATCCCTCGTTTTCGGCCACGGTTTCAATATTCATTACGGGCAGATTGAGCCGCCGGAAGGCGTCGACGTGTTCATGGTGGCCCCCAAGTCTCCGGGCCATCTGGCGCGCCGGGTGTTCGAGGAGGGGAAGGGCGTACCTTGCCTGGTGGCGGTGGCGCAGGACGCTTCGGGCGCGGCGCTGGATATGGCGCTGAGCTATGCGGAAGGCATAGGCGGCATTCGGGCGGGCGTCATCGAAACAACCTTCAAGGACGAGACGGAGACCGATCTTTTCGGGGAGCAGGCCGTGCTTTGCGGGGGCGCCGAGGAGTTGATCAAGGCTGGATTCGAAACGCTGACCGGCGCGGGCTATCCGCCCGAACTGGCTTATTTCGAATGTTTGCACGAACTCAAGCTCATCGTCGATCTGATTTACGACGGCGGGCTGGAGTATATGAATTATTCGATCAGCGATACGGCGGAGTACGGCAATTACACGCGCGGCCCGCGGATCATCGACGATTCGGCGCGCGAGCGCATGCGGGAGATTCTTGCGGAAGTGCAGGACGGGACTTTTGCGAGGGAATGGATTGCGGAGAACGAGGCAGGCGGCAAGCAGCTGCTCGCCTTGCGGAGCCGGTCCCGGGAGCATCCGATCGAACAGATCGGCAAGCGTTTGCGCGGCATGATGAGTTGGCTGCGCGGCGAACGAAACGAAGAAGCGAAAGTCGTATAACCTTGGCTGACCGGAAAACATATCGCGTTGCCTGTTTGCCCGGCGACGGCGTCGGGCCGGAAGTGACCCGGGAAGCGCTGCGCGTCCTTGCGTCGGCGGGCGAACGGTTTGACTTCGCCCTGGCGCATGAAGAGTTTCCTGTAGGCGGGAGCGCCATCGATGCGTTGGGCGCGCCGTTGCCGGAATCCGTCAAAACGGCCTGTCTTGCATCGGACGCCGTTCTGCTCGGCGCTGTCGGGGGACCTGCCTGGGATGCGCTGCAAGGCGATTTGCGCCCGGAGGCCGGTTTGCTGGCGTTGCGCAAGGCGCTGGGCGCGTACGCGAACCTGCGTCCGGTGGCGGTGCCGGATTTTCTGGCGGGCGCCTCGCCGCTCAGGCGGGATGTGGTGGCGGGCACGGATATGATGATTGTGCGCGAACTGACCGGCGGCATTTATTTTTCGGGCCCGAAAGGAGTAGTCGAGGGAACGCAGGGCCGAGAAGCGCGCAACACGATGCGCTATTCGGAAGCGGAGATAGCACGGATTGCACGGGTGGCGTTTGCCTGGGCGCGCCGTCGCCGGGGCAGGGTAACGTCCGTGGACAAGGCCAATGTGCTGGAGGTGTCGCAGCTCTGGCGGGCGGTAGTGACCCGGGTGCGCGACGCGGACTATCCCGATGTGGAACTGGAGCATTTGTATATCGATAACGCGGCCATGCAGATTGTGCGCCGCCCGTCGGATTTCGATGTGGTGGTTACGGCGAACCTGTTCGGCGACATCCTTTCCGATCTGGCCGCCACGTTGCCGGGTTCGCTGGGCCTGTTGCCGTCGGCTTCGGTGGGCGGTTCCACCGGGCTGTTCGAGCCTGTGCACGGCAGCGCTCCGGATATTGCCGGGCAGGGCAAGGCGAATCCCGCGGCGGCCATACTGAGCGCCGCCATGATGCTGGAACAGTGGGGCGAGGCGGGCGCGGCCCGGGCGATTCGGCGCGCCGTGAACGAAACGCTGGCCGAGGGCGTGCGCACGGCAGATATGCAAGAAGCCGGTTGCCGGGTTGTGTCTACCGGGGAGATGGGCGACCGCATCGCTTCCCGCGTACGGCAGGAGGCGGGCCGGGAGCAGCCCGTGGAGGCGGCGGCATGACGCGCCCTGAAATACATAGCATTCTCCCCGATTTTCTTCGACTTGCAAGGCGCCCGACGCGATATGTACAGGACGAAATGGGTTCGTCGGCGTATCGGGCGCGTACGATTGTTTCCGTACTCCACTTGTAAAAGAACCGTCGAGAAAATTTCCCCATGAAAGACAAGGTAACCATATTCGATACGACATTGCGCGACGGCGAACAGGCGCCGGGCGCATCCATGACGATTCACGAGAAGGTCCGCATTGCGCGGCAACTCGTGAAGCTCAACGTGGACGTGATTGAGGCCGGATTTCCGATTTCGTCTCCGGCCCAGTTCGAGGCTGTGGCAAGCATCGTGCGCGATGTGCAGGGACCTGTGATTTGCGCGCTTGCCCGCGCGCTCGAAAACGACGTGCATGCGGCGGGCAAGTCGCTGGCCGGGGGCAAACGGACGCGGATTCATACGTTTATCGCTACGAGCGACATTCACATAGACGCCAAGTTCGGCAGCGACCGATACGGCGCGACGCTTGCCGGGAAGCGGCAGAGCGTGGTGCGGATGGCTCGCGAGGCGGTCCAGTTGGCGAAAACCTATACCGACGATATAGAGTTCAGCACGGAGGACGCCGGCCGCACGGATCACGGGTTTTTGTGCGAGGTGATCGCCGCCGCGATAGAGGAGGGCGCCACCACCGTAAACATTCCGGATACGACCGGCTATTGTACGCCTTCCGAATATGCGCGCATGTTCGAGGCGGTTCGCAAGGGCGTGCGGGCGGCGAAGAAAGTAGCCCTCTCAACCCACTGCCATGACGATCTTGGTTTCGCCGTGGCCAATTCCATTGCCGCCGTGGGCGCGGGCGCCCGACAGGTCGAGTGCACGATCAACGGTATTGGCGAGCGGGCGGGCAATGCTGCGCTGGAGGAAGTGGTGATGGCGCTGCGCGTTCGGGGCGAACAATTCGGGGTGGATACGGACATTGAGGCCACGCACCTTACGGAAACGAGCCGCATAGTGTCTGTGGCGACGGGATTTCCGGTGCCGCCGAACAAGGCGATCGTGGGCCGCAACGCTTTCAGTCATGAAGCAGGCATTCATCAGCACGGGGTGTTGAAGCGGCGAGATACGTACGAAATCATGCAGGCGGAGGATGTGGGCCAGACGAGCGAGCAGATACGCCTGGGCCGGCATTCCGGACGCCACGGTTTTTTCAGTCGCCTGAAGCGGATGGGTTTGCATGTGGAGGAAGCCCGCAAGGATAGTCTCTACAAGCTGTTCGTTCGGCTTGCGGATCGCAAGAAAGAAATCCACGATGCGGATCTGATTCACCTTGTTCAGGGAAATGCGGAACATGCTGTCTTGCAGCATTACCGGCTTGATCATCTGTCCGTGACGGTCGTCACTGGCGCGCGGCCGAAGGCGGAAGTCTCGGTGTTCAATGTGGCTTCCGAAGAGTCGATGACTGCGAAAGCTACCGGCGACGGGCCTGTGGATGCGGTGTACCGGGCCATCAATCATGCGCTGGGCAGTTCGCGCAAACTGGAGAGTTATTCTATTCGATCCGTTTCCGAGGGGGCCGGCGCGATTGGCGAAGTCACCGTGCTCGTCCGGGAAAGCGGAGCCTTTTTCAGAGGACAGGCGCAAAACACCGACGTGATCCGCGCTTCTGCGGACGCCTATGTCGATGCGCTCAACAACCTCGAAACCTGGCGATCCGACGAAGAGAATATGACCTTTGTCGGCAATGGCATCATGAGCTCGTTCGAAGGAGGCGCAGCATGACGATTACGGAAAAAATACTGGCGCGGCATGCAGGGCGGGACCGCGTGGCGCCCGGCGACAACATCTGGGTAGACGTAGATATCCTGATGACCCACGACGTGTGCGGTCCCCCGACCATCGATATTTTCCGCCGCGAATTCGGCGCCGACGCGGCGCCGTGGGACAAGGAAAAGCTGGTGATCATTCCCGATCACTACATTTTTACGAAAAACCACCACGCAAACCGGAACGTGGAATTGCTTCGGGTCTTCGCCGCCGAGCACGACCTCCCGTACTACTACGACCCGGGCACCCCGAACTACAAGGGGGTATGTCACATGGCGCTGGCCGAGGAAGGATTCAATTTGCCGGGTTCCCTGCTGATCGGCACGGACAGCCACACCTGCACTTCCGGCGCGTTCGGGATGTTTTCGACCGGCGTGGGGAATACGGACGCGGCGCTCATCATGGGAACCGGGAAAATATGGCTCAAAGTCCCCGAAACGATGCGATTCGTGTTCGAGGGGGCGTTGCCGCCGTACCTTATGGCCAAGGACCTCATCCTTCAGGTTATCGGCGACATAGGGACGGACGGGGGCACCTACCGCGCTCTCGAGTTCGATGGGGAAGCGGCGTACGACTTGCCGGTGCACGAGCGCATGACGCTGACGAACATGGCGATTGAGGCGGGAGGCAAGAACGGGATCATTCCCCCGGACGAAAAAACCTTCGAATATGTTCGGGAGCGCACCGACAGGGCGTTTGAGCCGGCGTACGGCGATCCCGACGCCCGCTATCATTCGGTCCGGCGTTATCGCGTCGAGGAGATTGAGCCGCTTGTGGCCAAACCGCACAGCCCGGACAATCGGGCGACTGTGTCGGAAGTCGCCGGGACGCGCCTGGACCGGGCGTACGTGGGCAGCTGCACGGGCGGCAAGCTGGAAGATTTCGTGGCCGCGGCGAGCATCCTGCGGGGACAAGAGGTTGCAATCGATACCTACATCGTGCCCGCGACGACCTGGATTGGCGAGCAGCTGCATACGACCCGGGTCGAAGGCGATACCTTGTACGAAATTTTCGAGCGGTCCGGGTGCAAACTGGGGCAGGCCTCCTGTGCGGCGTGTCTTGGCGGTCCGTCGGATACGTTCGGCAGGACGCATGGCTCGGAGGTCGTGATTTCCACCACGAACCGGAATTTCCCCGGACGCATGGGCAGCAAGCAGGCTTCGGTCTATCTGGCGTCCCCGTATACGGTGGCGGCGTCGGCGCTTTCCGGAACGATTACGGATCCTCGCGAGGTACTGGTATGAAAAAAATCATTGCAGGCGCGGCCTACGTAGTGGGCGACGCCATCGATACGGACCAGATTATTCCGGCGGAGCACCTGGTGTACAGCCTGTCCGACCCGGAGGAGCGCAAATATTACGGGCGCCATGCGCTCAGCGGCGTTCCACAGGGCCAGCAAGGACTGCCTTACGGCGATCGCGCGTTTACCGAGCCGGATGCGTTTCGGAGCGATTATGCGATCGTGGTGGGCGGCTCGAATTTTGGATGCGGTTCTTCGCGGGAGCATGCGCCGTTCGCCTTGCAGGAAGCCGGCTGCGTGGCGGTGGCGGCCGAGAGTTACGCCCGGATTTTTTATCGCAATGCGGTGGATGGGGGTTTTATCGTTCCCTTCGAATCCATAGAGCGGCTGGTCGAGCGGGTGCGCACGGGCGACCAACTCGAAATCGATACGTCGCTCGGCAAACTTTCCAACCGCACGACAGGCGAGGAGTTTTTGCTCAAGCCGCTTGGCGATGTGGCGGATATACTGAAGGCGGGCAATGTGTTCGAGTTTGCGCGCCAGGCCGGATTCATGCCCGCCTGACATATGGCCTGTTGACTTAAAGAAAACCCGCCCGACGCCTTCGGGCTTTTCGCGGCGGTCCCCCATGGATCCAACGAACGCCTCTATGCCAGCACATGCCGACGGATCGGTTCTTGTGGAGCTCTTTGACACGACGCTTCGCGACGGTACTCAGGGCGAACATGTTTCGCTGACGGCCCGCGACAAATTGCGGATCGCAAAACGTCTCGACCGCTTTGGCGTTGACATTATCGAAGGCGGATGGCCCGGTTCGAATCCGAAAGACCAGGAATTTTTCGAACTGGCGCGGGACATGGAATGGATGCAGGCGCGCATTTGCGCTTTCGGGTCTACGCGCCGCGTACAGTATGCCCCCGAAGACGATCCCAACCTGGGGGCCATGCTTGCTGCGGGTACGCCCGTGGTTTCCCTGTTCGGAAAAAGCTGGACGCTGCATGTGGAAGTGGCCCTGGGCGTGACGCGGGACGAAAACCTGGACCTGATTCGCTCTTCTGTGGCGTACCTGAAGGCGCATGGCAAGCATGTGGTGTACGACGCCGAACATTTTTTCGACGGGTACCTGAATGATCGCGTCTATGCGCTGGAAACGCTCGCGGCGGCTGCCGAGGCGGGCGCGGACGTGCTGGCGCTGTGCGATACGAACGGCGGCACGTTGCCCGATACGCTGGAGCGGGTCGTTCGGGACGTGGCGGGCCGGTTCGAGACGGACCTTGGCATTCATGCGCATAACGACGCCGGATGCGCCGCGGCCAATTCGTTCGTGGCGGTGCAGGCGGGGGCCCGGCACGTGCAGGGGACGATCAACGGCATCGGAGAGCGATGCGGCAATGCGGATCTGACGACCATCGTGCCCGGACTCCAGCTCAAACTGGGGTATACGTGCGTTCCGCCGGATCGGTTGCGGGAAATCACGGACCTTTCGCATTTCGTGTACGAGGTGGCGAACCTCGACCCGGTAGACCGGGCGGCGTATGTAGGGCGGAGCGCTTTCGCCCATAAGGGAGGCATTCATGTATCGGCGGTCATGAAAGACCCTGCCGCCTACGAGCACCTCGCGCCCGAAGAAATCGGCAACAAGCGTCGGGTGCTCTTGTCCGACTTGTCCGGGCGCAGCAACATACGCTACAAGGCGGAGGAACTGGGCCTTGATCTCGACCAGGCCGACGATGCGGCCCGCGCCGTGAAGCGCATCAAGGACCTTGAGCATCTTGGCTACGAATTCGAGGGGGCCGAAGCCTCGTTCGAGTTGTTGCTGCGACAGATCCAGGGCGAGGAAACCGAGTTTTTTTCTCTGGAGCGTCTCCGGGTTCAGAGCGAGCTCAGCGACGAGGGCGCGGACGCTACCCAGGCGACGGTCGCCTTGCGCGTCAATGGCCGCAGGGAATTGCTCGTGGCCGAAGGCGTGGGGCCCGTCGATGCATTGTCGAATGCCTTGCGCGGAGTGCTTATCGCGTTTTACCCGAGTCTTGCCGAGGTGCAGCTTGCGGATTACAAGGTGCGCGTGGTGAGCCCGGAGGACGGCACGGCGGCGTATGTACGCGTGCTCATAGAACATATGAACGGAAACGAGACCTGGAATACCGTGGGCGTTTCCACCAATATTCTCGAAGCCAGCTGGCAGGCTATCGCCGACGGCATCCGGTATGCGTTGATGCGCGCAGGAGCTCAGCCGATCCGTTCGATGAAAGAAGCCTTTGCTTCGCTGGATTGAGGAAGGACGAAGTACGGACTTATGCAGTTATCACCTATTCGCGAAGGCCTTTACGACTCGTTTTACGAGCATGACGCATGCGGCGTCGGTTTCGTTTGCACGGTGCAGAACGAACCGAGCCACGATATTGTGCAGAAAGGGCTTGAAATGCTGAACAACTTGTCGCACCGCTCGGCGTGCGGGTGCGACGACCGGACGGGCGACGGAACGGGTATCCTGATTCAGACCCCTCATGAGTTTCTGGCGCAGGCCCTGAAGGAGTTGGGCGCAGGCGCGCGGGAGCCGGGGGAGTATGCCGCCGGCATGGTTTTTTTGCCCCGGGACGCTCGGGCGCAAGCGTTTTGCAGAAACGCCGTGGAGGAAATCGTCCGGGCGGAAGAGCAGGAATTCATCGGGTGGCGCCGCGTACCGGTTTGCACGGACTCCGTGGGGGAGGCTGCGGCGGGAATGCAGCCGGAACTCTGGCAGGCGCTGGTGGGGCGGGGCAAGCAAACGGCGGATCGGGAAGCATTCGAGCGCAAACTGTACGTTATCCGTAAAGTGGTCGAACATGTCGTGGCCAGGGCCGATATGCCCGAGGCCGACGCATTTTACATATGCTCGCTTTCTTCCCGCACCATCGTGTACAAGGGGATGTTGCTGGGCGAGGACTTGCCCCGCTTCTATACGGACCTTGTCGATCCGGGCATGAAAAGCGCGCTGGCCATGGTGCATGCCCGATTTTCGACGAATACGTTGCCGCAGTGGTCGCTGGCGCAGCCTTTTCGCTTTTTGTGCCACAATGGCGAGATCAATACGCTTCGGGGCAATTTCAACTGGATGAATGCCCGCCAGTCGTTGTTCGAATCGGAACTTTTCGGCGACGACATGAAGAAACTGCTGCCCATCCTGACCGAGGGCCTCAGCGACTCGGCCATTCTCGATAATGCACTCGAACTGCTCTACTTTACGGGGCGTTCGCTTCCGCACGCGATGATGATGCTGGTGCCGGAAGCCTGGGAATATACCCGGGAGATGAGCGAAGAAAAGCGGGATTTTTACGAGTATCATTCCTGTTTGATGGAGCCGTGGGACGGCCCGGCCGTGCTGCCTTTTACGGATGGGCGGCACATTGGCGCGATTCTCGACCGGAATGGCTTGCGGCCTTCCCGGTTTACGGTTACGAAAGACGGGCTGGTTATTCTTGCCTCCGAGACCGGCGTACTCAATACGGATCCGGCCGACGTAGTGGCGAAGGGACGCTTGCAACCCGGCAAGATGTTTCTGGTCGATCTGGAAGAACACCGGGTCATCGAAGACGAAGAAATCAAGCAAACGCTGGCTATGCGCCGTCCGTACGGCGAATGGTTGCGGGATCACGCGGTGCGCTTGCAGGACTTGCCGGATTATGGCCGCCCGCCGCGCTATGCTCCCGAGGAACTTCATGTCCGGGAGAAGATGTTCGGCTACACGCTTGAAGACGAGCGCTTGCTCATGAAGCCCATGGGGCTGCATGGGAAAGAAGCCCTTGGTTCGATGGGGGACGATACGCCGCTCGCCGTGCTTTCGGACAAGCCGCGCCTCCTGTACGACTACTTTCGGCAGCTGTTCGCCCAGGTGACCAATCCTCCGCTCGACGCAATCCGCGAAGAGATGGTGACGTCCCTGTTCACGCAACTGGGCGCGGAGCGGGACCTTTTTCAAGAGACGCCGCAGCATTGCCGCAAGTTGATGCTGAAACAGCCCATTTTGTCGGATCGGGACCTGGCGCGCATCCCGAATTCGGGAATCGAAGAGCTGAAAACGCAGAAGATCGACATGGTGTTCGAGGCCGGAAGCGGCGGGGAAGGGCTTCGGAAGGCGCTCGACGCCTTGTGCGACGAAGCGGAGCGGATGGTGCGCGCGGGACGGTCCGTACTGGTGTTGTCGGATCGGGCGGCGGGCCCGGACCTGACGCCCATACCCGCCTTGCTGGCTACGGGGGCGGTGCATCATCGGCTGATTCGCAAGGGGTTTCGCACCCGCGCATCGATTGTGGTCGAAAGCGGGGAGCCTCGGGAAGTACATCATTTTTGCGCGCTTATCGGGTACGGCGCCGATGCGGTGAATCCATGGCTGGCGTTGCAGGTGATCGAACGATTGCTTGCCGAAGAAGAAATTTCGGACAGCAAGGCGCGGGTCGGGTACATCAAATCGATCGGGACGGGCATTCTCAAGGTGATGTCGAAGATGGGCATTTCGACGGTGCAGAGCTATCGAGGCGCTCAGATATTCGAGGCGGTCGGGCTGGCGCAGGACCTCATTGACGAGTATTTCACGGGGACCGCCAGTCGGATAGGCGGCGTCGGTCTCGATACGATAGCCGAAGAAGCGAATATGCGGCGCTGTCAGGCCTGGCCCGACGTCCGCCTTGCTTTTTCGAAGGACCTGGATCCGGGCGGGCGGTATCTCTGGCGGCGCAACGGGGAACATCATTTGTTCAATCCCATGACTATTGCGCGCCTGCAACAAGCCGCCCGCTCCGGGGAGCCTTCCGCCTACGAGGAGTATGCCCGCATGGTCAACGATCAGACGAAGCAACTGGGCACGTTGCGCGGCTTGCTTGCGCTGGACGAATCGGGCGCCGACCCTGTGCCGCTCGACGAAGTGGAGCCGTGGACGGAGATCGTCAAGCGGTTCAAAACGGGCGCCATGTCGTACGGCTCTATATCGAAGGAAACCCACGAGACGCTGGCGATCGCCATGAATCGCCTCGGGGGCAAGAGCAATACGGGCGAAGGCGGCGAGGATCCGGAGCGCTATGATCGGCGCAGCGAAAAGCGGAGCGCGATCAAGCAAGTGGCGTCGGGACGCTTCGGGGTGACGATAGACTATCTCACGAGCGCGGACGAGATTCAGATCAAGATGGCTCAGGGAGCCAAGCCGGGAGAAGGCGGGCAGTTGCCGGGCGAAAAGGTATACCCGTGGATCGCCAGGACGCGCCATTCGACGCCGTACGTAGGCCTTATTTCGCCCCCGCCGCACCACGACATTTATTCGATCGAAGACCTGGCGCAGCTGATACACGATCTGAAGAATTCGAACCCGGACGCGCGCATTACGGTCAAGCTGGTTTCGGAAGTGGGGGTGGGCACGATAGCGGCCGGCGTGGCGAAAGGCAAGGCCGACGTCGTGCTGATTTCCGGACACGACGGGGGGACCGGCGCTTCGCCGCAGACTTCCATTATGCACGCCGGGTTGCCCTGGGAACTGGGCCTGTCCGAAACGCATCAGGTGCTGGTTCGCAATGGGCTTCGGAGCCGCATTCGGGTGGAATGCGACGGACAGCTCAAGACGGGACGGGACGTAGCAGTTGCCTGCCTTCTCGGCGCCGACGAATTTGGCTTCTCGACGGCGCCGCTGGTGGCGATAGGCTGCATTATGATGCGCAAATGCCATCTGAATACATGCCCCGTCGGCATCGCCACGCAGGATCCCGAACTGCGGAAGAAATTCGAAGGGCAGCCAGAGGATGTGATCAACTATCTGCATTTCGTCGCCGAAGAGCTGCGCGAGATCATGGCCCGCCTCGGATTTCGCACAGTGGACGCCATGGTCGGGCAAGTGGAGCGATTGCGCATACGCCCCGGCGTTGATCACTGGAAGGCGAAGCACCTGGACCTGTCCCCGATTCTGGTCATACCGGAAGTTCCCGAAGCGTTGCGCAAGTTCCATGCGACGGAGCAGGATCACGGCCTGGACGAAGCGCTGGATCATCGCCTGATCGAAATGGCCCGCCCCGCGCTCGAAACGAAAGCCCCCGTGGAGATCGACGTGGCGATTCGGAATATCAACCGGACGGTCGGGACGCTGCTTTCCGCGGAAGTCAGCAAACGCTATCCCGGGGGGCGCCTTCCCGCAGATACGATTCGGATCAACATGACCGGCTCGGGCGGGCAGAGTTTCTTTGCTTTCGGGGCGCCGGGCATTACGGTCCGCCTGCGGGGCGACACGAACGATTATTTCGGCAAGGGGCTTTCTGGCTCCTGCCTTGTCGTGCAGCCGCCGGAAAACGCCGGATACGATGCGCATAGCAACATTATCGTGGGCAATGTGGCGTTGTACGGCGCAACGAGCGGAGAAGTGTTCGTTCGCGGACGCGCCGGGGAGCGTTTCGCCGTACGCAACAGCGGCGTACGCGCGGTGGTCGAAGGCCTTGGCGATCACGGATGCGAATACATGACCGGCGGGCGCGTGGTCGTGCTGGGACCCACCGGACGCAATTTCGCCGCGGGCATGAGCGGCGGCGTGGCGTACGTGCTAGACGGGACCCTGGAGTTCAGGACGTTGCGTTGCAACGGCAAGATGGTGGACCTTGAAAAAGTGGAGGACCCTGCCGATATGGAGGAATTGCACGGGATGGTCGAGAAGCACTACCGCCTGACTGGAAGCTCCGTGGCGGAATGGGCGCTCGAAAACTGGGAGGCCGCGCTGGAGGAATTCGTCAAGATCATGCCGGTCGAATATCGGAATGCCCTACTTCGGCTGGAGGAAGAAGCGCGGCAGACGATAGCGCCGGAACATGCCGTCGTATAGACGGGGATGGTCAGAAACCAGAAGTTTATGGGTAAGATAACCGGATTTATGGAATATCCCCGGGAGATGGCCCCGCGCCGCCCGGTGGAGGAACGCAAGCGCGACTACCGTGATGTGTACCTGGAGCTTCCCGCCAGGAAAGTGAAGCAGCAAGCTGCGCGTTGCATGGATTGCGGAGTGCCTTTCTGTCAGGCAGGCTGTCCGCTGGGCAACATCATCCCGGACTGGAACGACCTGGTCTACCGGGACGCATGGGAAGAAGCGTTCTGGCGATTGCGCGCAACGAACAACTTTCCGGAGTTCACGGGCAGGATCTGTCCGGCTCCCTGCGAATCGGCGTGCGTACTCGGCATCAACGAGCCGCCTGTGACGATCGAGCAGATCGAGAAAAGCATTTCGGATCGGGCCTGGAAGGATGGCTGGTATGCGCCCCGCCCCCCGGAAGTCAGGACAGGCAGGCGCGTGGCGGTCGTAGGATCGGGTCCGGCGGGGCTGGCGGCCGCCGATCAGCTCAACAAGGCGGGCCATTCGGTCACGGTGTTTGAGCGGGACGACCGCATCGGCGGGTTGCTGCGCTACGGCATTCCGGACTTCAAGCTGGAGAAATGGATCGTGGATCGCCGAATCGACGTCATGCGCGAGGAAGGGGTGGAATTCGTTGCGAACGCCGAGGTGGGCAAGAATTATCCCGTGTCTGCCCTTGAGGATTTTTGCGCCGTCGTACTCGCCGGAGGCGCTACGAAACCCCGAGACATACCAGCTCCGGGTCGGGAATTGCGGGGAATCCATTTTGCCTGGGATTATCTATGGAGGCAGAACAAGATCAATGCGGGCGACGCCATGGACCATGTGGAGCCGATTACGGCGGCGGGCAAGGACGTGATCGTGATTGGCGGCGGCGATACGGGAAGCGATTGCGTGGGGACCGCCAACAGGCAAGGCGCAAAATCCATTACGCAGTTCGAATTGCTTCCGACGCCGCCCGAAACGCGTCCGTCGCATCAGCCCTGGCCTTTCATGCCCATGGTGTTTCAGACGTCTACTTCCCATGAAGAAGGGGCGGATCGCCACTGGAGCCTGCTGACGAAGGAGTTCAGCGGGGACGACGGATTCGTGCAGGAATTGCGCACGGTGAATGTGCTGCCCAGGAAGGACGCCTCCGGGCGCATGCGTTTCGTGGAGCAGCCCAATTCGGAGCATCTTTGGCCGGCTGATCTCGTGCTGCTTGCCGTGGGGTATGTCGGACCCGAACCGGACGGCGCGATCGCCCAGCTCGGCGTCGAACTGGACGAGCGAGGCAATGTCCGCACGGACGGAAACTACATGTCCTCGCAGCCCGGCGTGTTTGCGGCGGGCGATATGCGTCGGGGACAGTCGCTCGTGGTATGGGCGATTGCGGAGGGGCGGGAAGCGGCCCGCGGCGTGGACGCCTTTCTGCGCGAACAGGCGACGATGCTTCCCGCCAAAGGCGGGGGCGATCTCCCCGTACTACGGTGACGAACTCTTAATTTGTTGCTCCGCAAGGAATTAAATATAAATTCTTAAAGAAAAAGGTTGTTATGCCGCTTCATCCTGTGGATCATATCGAGGTTTTTGGCCCGGCTTCCTTGTCCAACCTTGGGCCGGGGTTCGATGCGCTGGGGTTGTGCATTTCCGGGATCGGCGATGTGGTTCGGGCGCGCCGGACGGAATATCCGGGCGTACTGCTTCGCCACGAGCCGGGCGCCGTGCCGCTGGAAGCGCTTGAGGATTCCGCAAGAAATACCGCCGTGATCGCGGCTCGGGGCGTATTGGATTTACTGGGCGTGGACGGAGGGGTCGAACTTACGCTTGCGAAGGGGATTCCGCTTGGCTCGGGGATCGGCGGTTCGGCGGCCAGCGCCGTGGCGGGCGCCTGGGCCGTGAATATGCTTTTTGGAGGATCTTTGGAAAAAGAATCGCTTATCGAGGCGGTGCTGGAGGCTGAAGACATTGCTTCCGGCGGGCGGCATGGGGATAATGCGCTCCCGGCCCTTCTGGGCGGGCTCATTCTGGTTTCGTCGAGCAATGCGGCGCGCTACCGTCGTATAGAACTGCCTGGTTCGCTGCACATCGCCCTGATTTTGCCGAACGTACAGGTGCTCACCCGGCAAGCCCGCGCCATGTTGCCGGATCGCGTATCCCTCCAGGATGCGGTGAGCAATGCGTCCGAACTGGCGTTTCTGGCAGACGCATACCGCTGCGGGGATTGGGAAACCGTTGGACAATGCATGATGCGGGATCGTCTCGTGGAGCCGGTGCGGGCTTCGCTGGTGCCTTGTTACCATGCCGTGCGGAATGCGGCGCTCGAAGCCGGTGCGTTCGGATGCGCCTTGACCGGTTCCGGTCCGGCCATGTTCGCTCTGGCTCCGTCCGCGGAGCAAGCGATCTCGATACGGGACGCCATGGTTGCGGCAAGCCTGTCCGAGCGCGTCAGGGTTAGGGGGCTGGTTGCCGAAGTTAACGATGCGGGCGTCGTGGATCGGGTGGAACAGCGCGGGCGCGTAAGGCAGCCCGCATAGCGAGCGCATTGCGATCTCATGGCGATTTCCTACCGCAGTACGCGCAGCACGTCTGTCGAAACCGTATCGTTCGGGGAAGCCCTTTTGCGCGGCCTGGCGCCCGATGGCGGTTTGTACGCGCCCGCTGCGCTGCCCCGCATATCCTTCGCATCGGTGTTTCGGGAAAATACGTTCCCGGATATGGCGCACAGGGTGCTTTCGGAATGGATCGGGGACGAAATACGCGTGTCCGTTCGGGAGCGGATTGTCCGGGACGCCCTTGATTTTCCCGTGCCCCTCACGCCCCTTGCTTCCGGGGAGGGTTCCTGCTGGCGCGACGTTTTCGTACTGGAACTCTTCCAGGGTCCCACGCTTTCTTTTAAGGATTTCGGGGCGCGCGCGATGGCTCGCTGGATGGGCTATTTTCTGGAGCAGCGGGACGAAAAAGCGACCATCCTTGTGGCCACTTCGGGGGATACGGGCAGCGCAGTGGCCGACGGGTTCGCCGGGCAGCGCCGCATTCGGGTGGTGTTGCTGTATCCCGGAGGCAAGGTGAGTCCGGTGCAGGAGCGTCAGCTGATTGCCGTCAGGCCGGGCGTACAGGCGTTGCGCGTGGCCGGGGATTTCGACGATTGTCAGCGCATGGTCAAGGAGGCGTTCGTGCATCCGGCCTATGCAGAGGCAAGCCTTTCGTCCGCCAATTCCATCAACATCGGTCGTTTGTTGCCGCAGATGATGTATTATGTGCTTGCAGCGAGCCGCTTCTCCGGGGAAAAACCCTGGTTTTGCGTACCGAGCGGCAACCTCGGCAACCTGACGGGGGGCATTCTGGCTTATTTGACCGGGCTTCCGGCGGCGGGTTTTCTGGCGGCGCACAACGCCAACGATTTTTTTCCTCGCTATCTGTCCAGCGAAGGCGCTGCGTTCGCGCCGGTGATCCAGACCCTTTCCAACGCCATGGACGTCGGTGCGCCCAGCAATTTCGAAAGGCTGCGGGCTTTGCTGGATCGTTCCGCCATGCAACGCTTGATTTCTGCAGAGCGGGTCGGAGACGAGGATACCGTGGCGTCCATGCGGCGGGTTTACGAGGCTACGGGCTATGTGGCCGATCCGCATACGGCCGTGGGCCTTGAAGCCGTTCGGCGGCAGCGCGAACGGGGCAAAATGCAGGGGCCGGCGGTGGTGCTTGCTACGGCGCATCCGGCCAAATTCCCCGAAACGGTTCGCGCCGCGCTCGGTTTCGAGCCGGAGATTCCGGAGCGGCTGGCTGCGCTTGGGGCGCAGGGTGCGTCCGTCGAGGAGGCGGCGCCTTCTGTGGAAGCGCTTCGTCCGTATCTTGTTTAAGGATACTCTGGTTAAAACTGCTTCGCTCAGCGCGCCGCGGCCGCCCGCGGCGTACGCATTGCAAACGATACCTTCTGTTTCGTGCCGGTTTCTTCGCCCGATATAGCGGACGCCCTGCCTGTGCCGTTCTACCTGGACGGATGGAGTCGGAAAGAGCTTCCGCATGCGCAGGCGCTTTGGGATTTTCGCCGGGCGCTTGCCCGTCCCGCCGTCGCGCTTGCCTTGCCTTCTGCATCGCATTCCGCCATACCTTCCGGATTCCCCTCCGGGGCTTTTTTCGACGAGGAGCGCGACCGTCTTATGGCCGGAAAGCCGCTCCGCGTAGTCCCGGAGGCCGTGGCGGGGCGGGCGCTTGCCGCCTGCGAGGAGGCCGGACTCCCCCGGGCATTATTGGCCAGGCAGGTGTCTGCGGCTCGGGTATGGACAGGCCCCGCGCGTTTCCTGGACGATCGCGCAGTCAACGCGTTCATCGCGCAGTGGGCGTGTTCGCATGCTCGCCTGCTGGCCCGCCTCGCTGGCGTTTGCGGGTCGTGGCAGCGCAATTATATTGACGAACTGGCCCGCGGATTTTTCTGGACCGGTCGTCTCGCGGCCCTGAAACGCGATGGGGCCGAAGGACGTTTTTTCATTCCCGAAACGGATCTTGCGCAGCATGGCGTGTCGCGGGAGCAACTTGCGGAGGGGCGGGTAGACGAGTCCATGAAGCGGCTTTTGTGGAAACAAACCATTCGCGCCCGGAATGCGTTTGCGCTGGCCGAACCACTGGCGCTCGAATTGCCGCGTCGCAAGGCGGGCGCGTTCAAGCGGTGGTGGCTGGGAGCGCTGGAAACGCTGCACGAAGTCAGTCGCCGCGAGTACGACGTATGGACTCGCCCGGTCACGCTTTCGGCCCGCAGTCGGATGCAGGTTCGCATACAGGCGCGATTCGGACGCACCACCTTCCGTTCGCGCGGATAACCCCGGGTACTCTGCATAGTGTTAACAGACCCTAAGTCCGCAAATCTCAGGGGCTGCGAGGGGTGCGCTGGCAAGGAATGACGAAGCAGCATGGCAGGCCCCATGTAATGAGGAATGACACGGCCAGCGCGCCCCTCGCAGCCTCCCGAAGGGCGCGTCACGCCCGCGATGACAGGAACCCACAGTGGTTTCTGTGATTTCATCAATGCAATCATGACATCCTTGAAGGGCGAATGCGAGGCGCTGAGCGAAGCGGTTTTGATCAGAGCATTCCCTGATATTTCAGAGAAACGGCATGACCACGTATCGAGACGCAGGCGTAGACATCGACGCAGGCGAAGAAACCCTGCGCCGCATCAAGCCGCTTGTTCGGGAGACCTTTACGCCCGGGGTGGCGGCGGATATCGGCGCGTTCGGCGCGTTCTTCGAACTGGGCGAGGGGTACGAACGGCCGTTGCTCGTTTCTTCGGTGGACGGCGTCGGCACGAAACTCAAGGTGGCCTTTCGGACGGGTCGCCATGACACCGTGGGGCAGGATCTGGTCAATCACTGCGTGAACGATATCGCCGCGTGCGGCGCGCGCCCGCTGTTTTTTCTGGATTATTTCTCGACGGGCACCCTGGATCCGCAGGTAGCGGAGGAGGTGGTTCGGGGCATGGCGACGGCGTGCAAGGAGAATGGCTGCGCGCTGATCGGAGGGGAAACCGCGGAAATGCCGGGTCTTTACGGGGAGGGCGAGTACGACCTGGCGGGCGCCATCGTGGGCGTCGTGGAAAAATCGCAGGTCGTGGACGGTTCGGCTATCGAGGCGGGCGATGTGCTGCTGGGCTTGCCTTCGACCGGCTTGCACACGAACGGCTATTCCCTGGCCCGCGCCGTTCTCTTTCCGCATTTCGACGCCGGGGATTGTCCGGACGAACTGGGCGGAGCGAGCGTGGGGGAGGCGCTCCTGGCGGTCCACCGATCCTATATGAGGCCCATTCGCGCCCTGATCGAGCAGGGAATCGGACGGGGGTTCGTACATGTTACGGGAGGCGGCGTCCCGGGCAATGCGCCCCGTATCGTTCCGGACGGCCTGACCTTCGATATTGATTACGACGCCTGGGAACGTCCGCCGCTTTTCCGGCTGATCCAGGATATCGGGAAGGTGCCGGAAGACGATATGCGCCGTACGTTCAACCTGGGCATGGGGCTCCTTGCCGCCGTGCCTGCGAGCGAGGCGGATCGCGCCGTGCGCATGCTTGAGAATCTTCGGGAGCAACCCCGGAAGGTCGGGGAGATTCGTTCGGCGTAGCGAGGCGGGCTGTTTCCGACGCCGGGATCCTTTTCCGTCGCGGCTGCCTCGCTTGTCCCGGGCGCTTGCGATTCTCTTTTCGATGTGCTATATTTACGATGACTTTCCGGCGGGCTTACGCTGCGCCAGTCGGCCATTGGGGGAAGGGTGTGGCCGCCGGAGATGTCGTTCGCTTTTTCGTCCTGACAGACAGGTCATAATCATGATGAAGGGTGCTGATATGTCTTCAAAACTTCTTGCTTTTCGCCGGGCCCTGCCCGTCGCATTCTGCCTGATCCTTCTGGCCCCATGGCCTGCAAGCGCGCAGACCGTATCCGAAACGGAAATGTTCCAGGGAAGCTGGAGACTCTCGGAAATCAGGGACGATTCGGGGGACAGGTCCGGGGATATCGCCGAGTATGCGTACGTGTCCACCCTGTCGTTTTACGAAGACCTTTCAGCCGATCTTTTCCTTGCGCCCATCGCTGCGGTGACCGACACGCTGTTTGTTAAGGGCGACTATGTCGTGAACGAGGAGGCAGACAGCCTTACGCTAAATCTCCTGGGACTGGCTTCGCTATCGTCCATATATGCGTTTTCAGGCGATAGCACGGTGACCTTTACCGTTGACGTCGCTGTGGTTAACGGGCTTTTAGGCGCGCTGTCACTGGTTCGGGCGCTGTACCCGGATCTTGGCGAATTCTTTGACAAACTCGCAAATATCACTCCGTATGAAGGGGAGACCGTTTCCTTTACCTACAAGGCTGTGTCGGAACCAGAGAAATTTGTAGGGAAATGGGTAATATCGTATTACGAGGACGAGGCGGGTCCCCGGGCGGATAATATCACGCGCTTCCTGAATGAAGGGAGCATTTCTTTCTTTCCCAAGGGAGCCGATGAGAGGCCCGGAATAAAAAGCGAAGGCGTCTATGCGTATTACAATCCCGTGCCCGAGGACGCTTCCGCCGCGAGCGTATGGGAAATCGGCATGGAATTCAAGGATGAATTTAACGTGCCGGTAAGCGCTATATTGAACGAAAACAATAACTGGAGCACGTATATCGTAGACCCTGCGAGAAGCCAGGTTAGCTTGCTGGTGCGTCCTGCTCCCAATCCTTTAAACCCGACAGCAGATCCGCCAGTCCAGCAGTGGGCGCCTCTGTATTATTATTTCGAGGACGATAGCACGGTGGTCTTTACGTTGATCGCTCCCCTCGTGGAAACGCAACTGAATCCGCTGTGGGATGACTTCAAGGCCCTTGCGGCTGCCATCGCGCCGGCGCTGGTCCCGTTTTACGACCAGTTGGGTAATTACACCGGCGCCGTGACGTATACGTTTACGCTGGTCGACGATACGGACGTCGTTTCTGCCGATCGCGCGAACGAACTTCCCGAAACCGCAACGCTGGCCCAGAACTATCCGAACCCGTTCAATCCGTCCACGGAAATAACCTGGTATCTGGAGGAATCCGGTCCCGTTCGTCTTGAGGTCTTCGATATGGCGGGTCGCCGGGTCGCTACGCTGGTGGACGGCATACTGCCGCAAGGCGAGCATTCGGCGCAGTTCAACGCAGAAGGATTGTCCACCGGGAGTTACGCATACCGACTGACGCTCGGCGACGGCGCCCGGACGCTGACCCGAACCATGACGCTGGTCCGGTAGGGGCCTGTTCGACGAGTAAATATCCGGCGCATGAAACTCCAGACTTCGCTTGTCCACGCTGGCGACCGCAAGCGGCTCGGCGACCATATTCCGGTGACGACGCCGGTTTATTCTTCGGCGAGCTTCTTCTACGAGCGCCTGGAGGATCTTGCGGGGGTTTTCGCGGAGGAGCGCGCCGGGGAGGTTTATTCCCGGATAAGCAACCCGAGCGCGGAGGCGCTGGAAGAGCAGATCGCCGCGCTTGAAGGCATGGATGGGGCGTTCGCTACGGCTTCCGGCATGGCGGCGGTGAACCTGGCCATCGTGACGGCGTTGCTGGATCGCCGGCAGGCGATCGTCGCCGCCGACGTGCTCTACGGGGGGAGTCTCGAACTGCTGGCCAGCGTACTGAGGCCTTCGGGCGTCGAAGTCCGGTTCTGCGATGTTTGCGATCTGGATGCGGTGCGCCGCGCAGTGGATGAAATCCGCCCCGCGCTGCTCCTCACAGAAACCCTGTCCAATCCGTGTCTGCGCGTCGCGGACCTGGACAGCCTTGCGGAGATCGCCCGCGACGCGGGCGCGCTTTTTCTCGTGGACAATACGTTCACGCCGTTGCTTGTCAAGCCCGCCGAGCACGGCGCCGATATGGTCATTCACAGCGCCACCAAGTACCTTGCGGGCCACGGGGACGTACTGGCGGGGGCGGTGGTCGCTCCGAAAGAGCGCCACGAGGCGCTTCGGCAGGTATCCCGATGCCTGGGGCCCTGCATAGGTCCCTTCGAGGCGTTTATGGTCATGAGGGGAATCAAGACGTTGCCGCTCCGCATGAGGCGACATTGCGACAACGCCCGGCGGGTGGCCGAGCGTCTGGACGGGCATCCGGCAGTCGAGCGGGTTCTGTACCCCGGCGATCCGAACCATCCGGATGCGGACGCCATAGCGAACCTGTTTCCGGAGCGGTGGAAAGGCGGGGCCGTGGGCGTGGACGTACGCGGGGGCCAGGAGGGGGCGTATGCTTTTCTGGATCGGCTGCGCCTTGCCGCTACGTCGGCCAGCATCGGGGATCTGACGACGCTGGGGCTGCACCCGGCGAGCGCTACGCACCGGATGCTTTCGCCCGAGCGCCGGGCGCAACTGGGGATCACGGACGGGCTGGTTCGCCTTTCCATAGGCGCGGAGCACATCGACGATATTCTTGCGGACCTTGAACAAGCGCTGGAGGCCGTATGAAACCGGGTACGCTTGCCATTCACGGTTGCATGCCGGAATGCGGGGAAGCGCCGTACGCTCCTTCCGCGCCCGCCATCGAAATGGCGGCCAGCTTCCATTACCGCCGGGCCGCGGACATGACGGCGGTGGCCAACGGAGAAATGGAGGGCTTTGTCTATCAGCGATACGGCAACCCGACCGCCGCCGCCTTGCAGCGTCAGGCGGCCTTGCTCGAAGGCGGCGACAGCGCGCTGGCGTGCAGTTCGGGCATGGCGGCGTTGCACATCGCCTTGCTGACGGCCCTCCGGGATCGCCCTGCGTCCATCTTGACCGCCAACGTGTTGTTCGGGGAGACATTCCAGTTGCTTCAGCTCATGGAGCAGCAGGAGGTGACGACCCGCTATGCGGACCCTTGCGATCCGGAGGCGTTCGAGGCGGCGCTCACGACCGTCGACACGGGGTGCATTCTCGTGGAGACGGTTTCCAATCCTCTTGTTCGGGTAACCCCGATGGACGCTATTTGCGCCATCGCCAAACGCCATGGCGTACCCGTGGTGGCGGACGCTACGTTTAGCACGCCCGCGCTGAGTCGCCCGCTTGAGGTTGGCGCCGATATCGTTATGCACAGCGCCACCAAGTATCTGGCGGGCCATGGGGACGTACTGGGCGGGCTGGTCATATGCCGGGCGGCCCATGCGGACTGGATGCAGGAACTGGGGCGCCATCTGGGCCCGAATCTCGGACCGTTTCATTCGTTTTTGACGATTCGGGGCGTCAAGACATTGCCGCTGCGCATGGAGGAGCACAGCCGGAACGCCTTGCATGTAGCGCGGGCGCTCGAAGAGCATCCCCGGGTCGGGGCAGTGCATTATCCCGGCCTCGCCAGCCATCCCGACAAGGCCGTGGCGGACCGCTTGTTCGATCGCGGTCCCGACGGCGACGCCTTGTACGGCGGCATGGTGAGTTTTGAAATACTTGAGGCCGACGAGGCCGCTGTTTTCCGGTTCGCCAATGCCTTGCGGCTGGCGGTTCGGGCGACGAGTCTCGGCGACGTACACTCGATTATGACGCATCCGGCGACCACGACGCACAGGAATATCGGCGCCGGGCGGCGGGCGCAGCTGGGCATTGGGGACAATCTGGTGCGGCTTTCGGTGGGAATCGAGGATCCGGAGGACATTGCAGCGGACCTTGCGCAGGCGCTGGAGCAGGTTTGAGGCCCGCATGATCCCTGCGTTTCGGGGACGGGAGAGGCGACGCGCAGGTAGCGCGGTTAAAATAATAAGGCGACGAAATTTCGATGTTAAGGATAGGCGTTTTGCAGGGAAACATGCGTGCGAGGCAGGGCGCGAAAACGAGAGGACGGATCCCGCGCTCCGCGCCGTCTTCCCGGAGTTTTTCGGAAACATGACGGGCGTCCCGGCGTGTTCACCTGTAGCCTGAAGTAATTTCCTGACTTCTTTGCATCATGTTGTCTCTCTCCGTTATCCTGATTTTAAGCTATCTGGTCGGTTCCGTACCGGGCAGCGTCTGGATAGGCAAGTGGATGCACGGCATAGATATTCGCCTGTACGGGAGCCGCAACGCCGGCGCAACGAACGTTTTTCGGGTGCTTGGATGGAAAGCCGGCGTGTTGGCTTCCCTGGTGGACCTCGGCAAGGGGCTGTTGGCCGCAGGCGCGATCGCCTCGCTTCGGCTGGATATGCTTCCTTCGGGGTTCGCCGTCTGGCAAATGGAAGTGGTCGTGCGGCTTCTCGCGGGCGTGGTCGCGATCATAGGACACATGTATCCGGTATGGGCCGGTTTTCGCGGGGGCAAGGGCGTGAATACCGCCGCAGGCGTACTGTTCGCCCTGACGCCCGCTACGATGGGGATTACGCTGGCTATTTTTCTGATCGTGCTGATTTCTTCCCGGTATGTTTCTGTGGCGTCCCTTTCGGCGGCTGCGGCGTTTCCGTCTGTGGTGGCTATTCGGCGGTACGTATTCGACATCGAGCGGGTGGATCCGAGTCTGCTTGTTTTCGGGATTGCGATCACGCTGGGCATTGTCGTTGCACACCGGACCAACATACGCCGCTTGCTCCGGGGAACGGAAAACCGGATACGTTCCTTCCGTCCGGCGAAAGGAATGAAGGGCCGGGGCGAATTGTAGGGAGGCGCGTCGTTGTGACCAGACGCATAGCCATGCTGGGGGCGGGCAGTTGGGGAACTGCGCTCGCCGTCCTGCTCGCCAAATCGGGCCATGACGTCAGGCTTTGGGCCCGTCGCCCGGAGGCTGCCGACGCCATGCGCCGATCACGGCGGAATCCTTCGTATCTATCGAATGTCCGGCTTCCGGACCGTATTTTCGTGACGTCGGATATCCGGGAAGCAGTGCAGGAGCGGGATATGTGGGTTTTCGCCATGCCCGCGCAGGCTGTGCGCGCTTGCGCCATGCGGGTGAGGGACAAGGCCCGGAGCGATCTTGCGTATGTTTCCGTGGCCAAAGGCATTGAAACCGGATCGTTGCGTACGACGACGAGCGTACTTGCCGACGTGCTTCGGTCTGCGCCGCCGGAACGGATGGGGGTGCTTTCCGGGCCCAGCCACGCCGAGGAAGTCGCCGAAGAAAAGCCCACCACCGTGGTGGCCGCCGCCGGTTCGGAGGCTACCGTCGGGGAGATTCAATCCGTATTCGCCGCCCCGCGCTTCCGGGTGTATCGCAATGCGGACCTGCTGGGGGTCGAAATCGCCGGTTCCGTAAAGAATGTGATGGCGCTGGCCGCCGGGATCGGGGACGGCCTGGGGTACGGCGACAATACGAAGTCCGCCATCGTTACGCGCGGGCTGGCGGAAATTCGGCGACTGGGACTTGCGCTGGGGGCGAGGGAGAGCACGTTTGCGGGCCTTGCCGGGCTCGGCGACCTGGTGGTTACCTGCATGAGCAGGCATAGCCGCAACCGACATGTCGGCGAGCGCATCGGGCAGGGCGCGCGCCCGGAAGACATTCACAGGGAAATGACCATGGTGGCGGAAGGCGTGAGCACCGCCGATTCGGTCTATCGGCTCGCCATCCGGCGTCGGGTCGAAATGCCCATTACCGAGGCGGTGTATCGTATTCTTTTCGAAGAGATGGCGCCCCGGGACGCCGTGGAGGAGCTCATGGCGAGGGGATTGAAGGAGGAGGGGTAAGGGGGTATTCGCTTCACCGCGCCATCGTCTTTGCGGCGATCCGCTCTTCGGCCCGAAGCATGTAGAAGTACGCGCCCGCTCCACGCTGCTTCGTCATTCCTTGCCAGCGCGCCTCTCGCAGCCTCTGAACTTTGCACATTTAATCAGAGTATCCTTACACAGTTTTCTGGACACCCTCGCCCTCAACTTTGCAGATCCAACCTGCGCGCCTTAATTTTTTTAAGTCCAAAATTTTCAGCCTAAATAATTTAGGCGGCAGGTTTTCAGGGCGGCGTACGCAGGGTGTGCATGCGCCAATTTTCGCCTCACGCCACCCACTCCGCCGACAATACTTCCGCCTGTTCCAGCACGGTTCGGGTCGCCTTTTCCTGTTTGTCCGGCGGGTAGCCGTGCTTGCGCAGGATGCGTTTCACCAGGCGGCGGAGATGGGCCCGCACGTTTTCGCGCAGGGTCCAGTCGATAGTGACGTTTCCCCGTACGGTTTGCACCAGTTCGCGGGCGATGTCGCGGAGGGTTTCGTCGCCGAGTACCTGGACGGCGCTGTCGTTGGTTTCAAGGGCGTCGTAAAAGGCCAGTTCGTCCTCCGATAGCCCGAGTTCCTCGCCGCGGGCGTTCGCTGCGCGCAGTTCGCGGGCCAGTCCGATCAGTTCCTCGATTACCTGGGCCGCCTCAATGGCCCGGTTCTGGTAGCGGCGAAGGCTATGTTCCAGCATTTCCGCGAAGGAGCGCGCCTGCACGATATTCTTGCGCCGCCGGGAGACGATTTCGCCTTTCAGCAGTTTTTGCAACAGTTCCACGGCAAGGTTACGTTGCGGCATGTTCTGGACTTCGGACAAGAATTCGTCCGAAAGAATGGAAATGTCGGGTTTTTTCAGGCCTGCGGCGGCGAAGATATCGATTACGCCCTCCGGCGCTACGGCGCGGGCGATGATCTGGCGGACCGCGTGGTCCAGTTCTTCCCGGGGCCGCGCATCCGTGGCGGCCCGCTTTGTCAGCGCGGCCCGGATAGCCTGAAAGAACGCCACATCGTCGCGGATGCGGATCGCTTCGTCGTTCGGGACGGCCAGCGCGAACGCCTGGGAAAGCGCGCGCACTGCCTTCGCGAAGCGCTCCTTGCCGTTCTCTTGCGCGAGAATGTGTTCCTGCGCAGCGGGGAGGAGACTGAGTCGTTCCGTGGACGATCCGGCGGTCCATGCAGACCGGTCAAAGCCGTGAAACAGGCCGCAGCAGACCTCGTGTTTTTCCAGCATGGCCCTGACTGCCTCGCTCTGGTCGATTGCGGTCTTCCCGGTTCCGCCGCTTTCCGTGTATGTCGCGAGCGCCTTCTTGAGTTCGGGAGCGAGGCCGAGGTAATCGACGACGAGGCCTCCCGGCTTGTCCCTGAATACCCGGTTGACCCGCGCGATGGCCTGCATCAGTCCGTGACCGCGCATCGGCTTGTCCACGTACATTGTGTGCAGGCTCGGCGCGTCGAAGCCGGTGAGCCACATGTCGCGCACCAGCGCCATGCGCAGAGGATCGTCGGGGTCCCGGAATCGTTTCGCCAGCGCTTCCCGGCGGGATTTGTTGCGGATGTGCGGCTGCCATTCCACTGGATCCGTGGCGCTCCCGGTCATCACTACCTTGAGGCTTCCCTTGTCGTCGTCCTCGCTGTTCCAGTCGGGGCGCAGGCGCGCGATTTCCCGGTAGAGGTCAATGCAGATGCGGCGGCTCATGCAGACGACCATCGCCTTTCCGTGCATGGCCTCGAGACGGGTTTCGTAATGCCCGACGATGTCTTCGGCGACGAGTTTCAGGCGCTTTTCCGAGCCGACGATGGCTTCCAGTTGCGCCCACCTGGTCTTGAGTTTTTCCTTGCGTTCGGTTTCTTCGCCTTCGGTGACTTCCTCGAAATCCGGGTCGATGCCGGGTTTTTCGCTTTCGTCGAGCGTCAGTTTGGCCAGGCGGCTTTCGTAGTGGATCGGCACGGTCGCCTGGTCCTGCACGGCGCGCCGGATGTCGTAGACGCTGATGTAGTCCCCGAACACGGCGCGGGTGCTGGCGTCCTGCAGTTCGATGGGAGTGCCAGTGAAGCCGATGAACGAGGCACGGGGCAAGGCGTCCCGCATGTGGCGGGCATAGCCGTCGATGAAATCGTACTGGCTGCGGTGCGCTTCGTCGGCGATCACGACAATGTTGCGGCGGTTCGAGAGCAGCGGGTGGCGGTCGCCCTTTTCTTCGGGAAAGAACTTCTGGATGGTGGCGAAGACCACGCCGCCGGATTCCACGGCCAGTTTATTGCGGAGATCGGCCCGACTCGCTGCCTGCGCAGGCGGCTGGCGCAAGAGGTCCGAGCACCGCGAGAAGGTGGAGAAAAGCTGGTCGTCGAGATCGTTGCGGTCCGTCAGTACGACGATAGTGGGGTTCTCCATTGCAATTTCGCGAACGATCCGCCCGGCGTAGAAGGCCATCGTGAGGCTTTTTCCCGATCCCTGGGTGTGCCATACGACGCCGATGCGGCGGTCGCCCCGTTCGCCGCCGGGTTTCAGGCCCGTCTCGTAGCGACCAGGTTCTTCGATCCATCTGTCTGTCGCCACTTTTCGCAATTCGGCGGCGCGCAGGGTTTCGCCCACGGCGGTCCGGACTGCGTGAAACTGGTGATAGCCGGCCATTTTTTTCGAAAAATGACCGCTGCCGTCGTCCTCGAAGACGATGAAATCCCGGATGAGCGAAAGGAACCGCTCCTTCTCGAATACGCCCTGAATCAGCACCTGGAGTTCCGTATAGAACACCGGGGCCAGTTCCTCGCCGCCGATCGTTCTCCAGGGTTTGAACCATTCTTTTCCGGCGGTCAGCGTCCCGATGCGCGCTTCGAGTCCGTCGGATACGGCGAGCGCGGCGTTGCATGCGAACAGCGAGGGCAGTTCCGCCTTGTAGGTCTGAAACTGCCGCCAGGCGGTCCATATCGTGGCGTTTTCGTCCGCCGCGTTCTTGAGTTCGATCAGGCCGAGGGGCAAGCCGTTGACGAAGACCACGATGTCCGGGCGGCGGCGGTGTCTGTTTTCAACGACGGTGAACTGGTTCACCGCCAGCCAGTCGTTGTTTTCAAGGGCGTCGAAGTCGATCGCGCGGACCTGCGTTCCCCGGATTTTCCCGCGGTCGTTACGGTACTCCACGTTCACGCCGTCCACGATCATGCGGTGGAAGGCGCGGTTGCGGGCTTCCAGCGTAGCCCCTTCCGGACGAGTCAGTTTGCGGAAGGCGTCGTCCAGCGCTTCCTTGGGCAGGCCGGAGTTGATCCGGGCAAGGGCGCTGCGCACCGCAGAGGGCAGCATTACGTCCTCGTGCGTTTCGCGGAGGGCGTCGGGGCCGGGCGGCATATCCGGCCCGCCGATCACGTCATAGCCCAGCCCCCGAAACCAGTCGAGCGCTGCGTCTTCTATGACGGATTCGCACAAAATGGCCATGGAGTCAGGCTTCCGGCTGGAAAGGGGGCATGGTTTCCATGCGGGTCAGCCAGATGTTGAAATGTTTGCACTCGGCGCGAATGCGGGCGAGGCCGATTCTTCTGGACACGGCTGTTCCGTGACGCACTTTGTTATAGCGGGGAAGTATTCGCTCCAGTCGAGCTGACGGATGTGTTGTGGGGCCATCGTTGATGTGCTCGGGGCTATCAGCTGATTGTCGGACGGCTTCCAGTTTCTCGACATGTCGTTGCCAGGCGGACTCTTCCTTGGGGAACTGTGCCGTATCCGAAAACAGCAATGCCTCGAATTCATAAGGCTGAATATGAGGAAAAAACCGCTCTGGACGGCATTTTGCTATCTTGACGACTTCTGTATGGAATCCCATTTCGATTTTTCTGGCTCGATCCAGAGGATCAAGATGCGTTTCGGTTTCGGTATTGCCAGGAAAATCCCGCCGCAATGCATACAGATCGAAGAAAGTCGTTACATAGGCATCTTGTCGTGTTCGCAGGGCATTGCGAAGGTAACGCAATACCCGCTGCCCCTTCAGGTTGCCGCCCTGTGAATCAACCAACGTGGGCGTAACGAACACGCCCTTGTTTCCAAGGTCGGGAGCGAGAATTCTATTGACGAAGGTTTCTTCCGTTTCACCTTCGCATACAATAATGATATTGATATTGCTCATTATCCAGGCCTGCCGCCGAGTATATTCATTTTCCATAAATCCCCCAGCGTGTGGTCTTCCAGCCACTCCTTCAGGTCCTCCTTGTTCAATCTGGTGAAGGTGGAGGGGCCTTCCTTACGGTCCACTACCACGATATCTTCGGGGTCAAGTTTGCTTATGATATCTGCCGACTGGGTCGAGACGATGATTTGCTTTGAATCACTGGCCTGCTGAAGCATTTCAGCCAGCAAGGTAACCGCGTAGGGGTGAAGACCCAATTCCGGTTCGTCAATCAGGATTAAATCGGGTTGGCGACGCACTGGCTGAAGAAGCAGTGTTGCCAGACAGATAAAGCGTAGCGTACCGTCCGAAAGTTGGCGTGGGCCACGCACCGTATCGGGATCGTTCGTTTCGAACCATTCGAGTTCTATGTTTTCGCCTTGATCCTCTCGATAGACTAAATCTCCAAAGAACGGGGCTGCAAGTCGCACTGTCTCAATAATCTGCCTATAATTATCTGGAGAACGTTTACGCAAGTGTCTCAGAAAGGCCGCAAGGTTGCCTGCGTCCGGTTTTAGCAAAAGATTGTCGCGCACCGCCGACGCCTGACGCACCTGCGCCGTTACACTGGTATCATGGAAGTGGTATACGCGCCACTGTGTCATGGCGGATCGTACATAGGGCGCAAAGTTGTCTCTCTTTTTTTTGATGGCATCTTTAAGATTCGATTCCATGTGTCCCATTCCGAGGTGATTTGCAGAATCCTTCCAATGGCCAAAAAAACGAGTAAGTTCTCGATTAAAGGCAAGGTTTTGCCCGGCAGGCACAAGAGAAAATTGATAGGCGTTTCGGCCGAATTTGAGATTAACATCAATGCGTTTGGTTTGCTTTCTTCCGCCGAATAGAAGGGGCTCTGGCCCATCCTGTGAGGTAACAAAGGACTGCAAGCGTTCCTCTACTATATGCGCCAGCATGTGGAACAGGCTGATGAAATTGGATTTTCCGGCGCCGTTCGGACCGATCAGCACATTCAGGTTCTTCGGTTCGAAATCTTCGAGCGCACGGATCGATTTGAAGCCGCGAATGGTGAGCCGGTCCAGACGAGCCATAATTCTTAGCGCGGATTCGGAGCAAGCGTCGTTTTGCCGCACCGAGACAGGCCATGCATCAGCATGACTGGCCTGTTTTCAAGTGCTTCCGCAGGAGGGCGCTCAACGTACAGGAGATGGTGCGCAGGCGTGGACATCGGCTGATTGCAACCTTTGGGTGCGGCTGATTGAAAGGTTTACCTTCGGTCAAATGAAAGGTTTCTGGAGGGATCGGCAGGATTGCGCCCAGGACGCCGACCGGCTGGGCGTCCGGCGCAATGGCGCCGGGAGGCGTCGGCGGGCTTCGTCCTGTTTCGGATTATTCGGGAAGTTTCAAGAGTCGTTTGTTCGACTCATTCCTCTTCAAGCGGGTGCATGTTGCCTGCGGGCCGGGTGAGGATTCTACTACGGAGGATACAAGAATATCTTGAAATACATTATTAAGAAACACTTTATTTCAGTGTAAATAAAATTCGTATATTGAATTATCCTAAATCAAATTTGCGCTCCCATGATTCGTCGCAATTTGGCCGCAACGCTTGTCTCCGCCGCAACGCGGGCGCCTGCCGTCACGCTCACCGGACCCCGGCAGAGCGGAAAAACAACCTTGTGCCGTTCGGTTTTCCCCAATCACCCGTACGTAAATCTGGAATTTCCGGACGAACGAGCCTTTGCGGCGGACGATCCATACGCCTTTCTGGCGCAATTCCCCAAAGGCGCTATTCTCGACGAGATACAGCGCGTTCCCGACCTGTTTTCGTATCTGCAAGGCATCATCGACGACGATCCAGCGCACGGTCGCTGGATACTTACCGGTTCGCAAAATTTCTCCTTGCTGGAATCGATCAGCCAGTCCCTCGCTGGCCGGACCGAAGTACATGAGTTGCTGCCGTTGACCTGGGACGAGATCGGACGCTTTCCCGAACGCCCCGCAAGCCTTGAAGAAGCCCTGTTCACCGGTGGCTATCCTCGCATTTTCGACCGTCGCCTCGACCCTCCAGCCTGGTTCCGTTCCTATGTCGCAACCTATATTGAGCGGGATGTCCGAACAATTAGCAACATAGGCGACCTGATCGCCTTTCAACGCTTTGTGGAATTGTGCGCCGGACGCACGGGGCAATTGCTCAATTATTCGTCGCTGGCGAACGATTGCGGTATTTCGCAACCTACCGCCAAGGCCTGGCTTGGCATCCTGGAGGCAAGTTACATTGTATTCCGCCTGCCCGCGTTCAGCGCCAATCTGCGTAAACGCCTGGTCAAAATGCCAAAATTATACTTCTGCGACACGGGTTTGGCCTGTTGGCTGCTGGGTATCCGGCAACCGGAGCACCTTCGTTCGCATCCGTTGCGAGGAGCCATTTTCGAAACGTGGGCGATTTCGGAGATATGGAAACACCGTATTCATCAAGGCGTCGGCGCCAGGAATCTCTCGTTCTACCGGGACCAGAACGGGGCCGAGGTCGATCTTGTGATGGAGCAGCCGGATCGCGTCACTCTGCTTGAAGCCAAATCCGCATCGCTCCCCTCGAAAAGCCTTTTCGGCGGAGCGCAGCGCGTAGAGAGACATCTCAGGGAAATGCCTCGTCCCTGCGAGATTAAAGTTGTCTATGGCGGAGACGATTTTCAACAGCGCACCGACGGACAGTTCATCCCGTGGCGCATGGCGAAAATGGTCGCTGCGCCGGTGGCGGATGCTTCGTCGCATGTTTCGTGCGCATCCCCGCCGCCTGCTGCCGGGGAGTAAGGCATGGGCGGCTCAGGCAGCCAGTTCTTCGAGTACGTCCGCTCGGCGGGTCCAAAGCGCCTCCCTCTGCCTGTCTTGTAGGCATTAGAGGTCGTCCTCTTCGTTCCGCAAAACGCCCTTGAGTTGCGGGTTCAGCAGGCGCCATCGTTGTCCCATGCGTTCGAGATCGCCGGAAAGGACCACCAAAGCGCGATCCTTGTGGGCCTGAACTGCGCGCTCGTAGTCCTGTTGCTCCAGTAGTGCGGCAACTGATCGGGGCGTCTGGTCCTGGTCGACGAAAGTACGCAATTGGATTGCGCCATCCTCTTCGTCCTCTCCCCGGGCTAGTCGCTGGACATACCCTTGCAGTCGAACATCGGGCTTCGGGGCCCGCTCCCGAAACAAGCGCGCCGCTTCGCGCAGGAGGGGCCCGTCTGTTCGGCCGAACCGCACGGTGCGTTGCGGCTCTTTCACCGGACGAGTCTGAGCCCACGAAACGCTCACGTCAAGCGTCGGGAATGATCCGACGATCTTTTCCAGGGCTTCGCACAGATTAGCGCTTACGCCGTTCTCAATGGATGCCCCAAATGCATCTTCTTCGCCTGCGGCTGTCCGCTCCGTCGCCCGTTGCGCTGCGGCCAGGGCTTCCATCAAACGAAGCGTCAGACGCCGTTCTATGGGCGTGTCTTGATCAGTGTCATCCGAAAACAACCCAGGCATTGGCGGAGGTACGACTGGCGTCAACAGTGTCACGACGAAGCTGCCCTGATCCGTCTGGCCCAGCCGAACCCTTGCCAGAAGATCCGTGGCGTTTCGGTTCGATCCGGCGCGATAGACCGCCTTCGGCTCGCGAAGGGAGCACGCCGCCGCCAGCAGCATGTCGCGGGCGCCGCCGACGAGGTCTACGCCGTCGTTTATCGTGACGCTGCCGTCCTGGCTCTCCCCTGCACGGAGGCGAACGACATCCCGGTCCGCTGTTACCAGCGAGCGATACACGCTCAACGCGTCCCGTTGCGTAACCTGGGCGAACATTTCGATCAATTCTGCGACCACGCTTGCGTAGTCTCCGAGGCGTTCTGTACGGGGGACGATGATGTCTGGAAGGCTTTCGCCGACATAGGTGTCCGAGTGGGACCGGTAAGGCTCGTGCCGTTTCCAGCCAGCGTTACGGGCGTAGACAGACAGGGCTGTCGGCGATACCGCCAGCAGCGCATCACGGTCACGGATGTTGACTTGCATCAGATTTCTCCCGTTCTGGATTGCTTCATGCGAGAGCATTCACGCAGCCAACTCCTCCATTACGTCTGCTCGTCGGGTCTACGACACAGGTCGAGCAGGATCAGCTAAGGGAGGTAGTTCACGGCCAGTATTGCCTGCACCAGATTATGCTTTTTTAGCGCGAAGTCGTTCGCCGATGCGTGAACCTGGAGGGCCTTGCCATCCAGCTGGACGCCAAAGCCGTTGAGGGTTATTCGCAACAACTCCTGTCGCCTTGGGCTTTCAAGATTGCATCCGGTCTGCTCCAGGTCGTTGATCGTATAGCCGTCGTCGGTGAGGACGAATCCACCACTGGCTTGCTTTGCATAGACTTGCACGTAATCGTTGTTACGGTTCAGATACGGCGTCGTGATTTCCACCCACTGGTCGAGTTGCCGCAAAGCGACCTTGCTCTTCAGCCAGACATGGTAGTCGTCAAGCAATCGCTGGATGTCCTGAATCATGTAAATAGCCCTCCCTGGATATGGGGCGGCTGCGTGATGTTGCAGTACCCCATGAAATCCGAAATTGTTCGTCTTGGAACAGGAAAGTCGTTGATATCCTCATTGTCGCGATGCTTTTCCATGGCTCTTAGGGCATCGGCCTTGGTTTGGGCCAGGTTCGCCTCGGCGATCAAAAGGCCCTCTCGACAAGATGTTTCCGATCATTGATGCGCAGTTCGCCAGAGATGAGTTTCGGCAACAGCACATCCCGAATTGCGACGAGCTTGCGGACCTCATGGATGTTCGTGACGATGTGTTCCAGTATAGCCTTTGCAACATTTTGGAATGCTTGGGTGACTGGCGTAGGTGGAAGACATACTGGATATCTACTCATGGTTTTCCAACTTGTCCGTGGCATTTTTGTGCCCGTTGCAGTCTGGTTTGTGTAGTTAACGAACTCGATTGAGGAAACGCAAGCCAGCGTAAAGGCGAGCCATTCCGCACTTTTTGGTACGACAACCACAATATCGGTGGAGCAGATACCTTGCACCGGCGCGATACCGACCTTGTGGAAATAAGGCCTCAGCTTACCGAACAGGATATCGCCTTTCTCAAAAATAGATTTGCTGCTTTTGATCTTACGAGCGTTGTCCCATTCGACAAGAGCGATTGAGCGACGGGGCATGTGTTCGAGACCGATATACGGTGTCTCGATTGGCATATCCTCTGGATGGACTCCACGTCGTGGAGCATTCGCGATGTTACCCAATGTCCCAACCTCCCACCCCTCCGGCGCCTCTCCCAATTCCGACTCCACCAGCCGATCTGGAAAAAGATCATAGAGATGCGCAGGGAGGCCGGGCAGTGATTCGCCGGGGCGCCAGTGGCCTTCCATTTTCGCCCGGACGGGCTCGAAATCGACGAACCACGACTTGAACAGGGCTCGCGCCATTGCTTCCAGAGTCTCGTTCATCCGTCGGTTCAGTTCGATCTTGTCATCGAGTGTGCCGAGGATGTGGGCGATGGCGCGTTGCTCGTCAAGGGTAGGTAAACGCAGTTTTAACTGTTTGATGTCACTCGGCCTTATCGATGGATAGGCGGAAGTACTGTGCTCTCCAATGGTATGAAGATGCTCGACGATGTGGTTTTGTGTCAGGAACCAGAAGATGAATCCCGTGTCAGCGATATGCTTCTTACCCCGGATGACTGCGAAACCTGTCGAAGCCAGACAGTTTTCGGGAGTTTCTCTCAATAGCCCAAAGTGCCTTTGATTCGGACGGACAGTCGAATACACGATGTCTCCATCACGAATCTTCCTGCGCGCCCGGCTGGGAATTTTGTCGATATCGGGTATCAAATGTTGAATTTTTGATACGCGATTGTCTGTGATGTTGCCAGTGTCGAGATAGTTGATAAATGGCCATGATTCTTTCAGCGAGTACGTAGACTCGTTCATTACGACGCAATCGCCAAGAGTCGCCTCACGCCACTCCGCTGTTGTCGTTTGCTTGGTTTTTTCCTGCACAACCACATACCCCCGCTCGATTTCCCTATGAAAACGCTCCGGCAGCCGCGTCCAATCGCGCGCTTCGACAAGGAAGGGAAGCGTGGAATCATGAAGCGCTTCCGTGAAATCGGCTAACGGACTGATCGGGACCTCTTGCAGCCCCGGCGCCCGAAGTACAAGGTCCAGGTCGCTGCCGTCATGACTCTCGCCGTTTACTCGACTGCCATAGGCCCAGACCTCGATTCCGGGCAGATGCTCGCGCAGCAAAGCCTCCAGCTTCTTTCGATGTCTGGGCGATAGATGCAACCGGTCCGTTCGACCGGCGGCGGGCGGTTGTCCGCCGCTTGGATTAGTCATCGTTCAATTCTTCAACGACGTCGGCCAGCGCTCTGGCGTCCTCTACCAGGGCAGGGAGAAGCCTCAAGGTGGATTCTGCGAATGCCTGACCGGTATTGTTTTCCGTATGGTTCCGGTTGTCCCGATATTCCAGCCAGCGCTCGCAGGCGTCTGCGGGAATCAAGCCATGCTTGGCGGCGTGGCGGAAGGTATCCCGGAACGTCAAGCGATCCGCCTGCCGGTTACTGGCGAACCACGGACGAAGGCGCTTCTTCAGCAGCTTCCCGCTTTGCTCCAGCGCCAACTCGAATTTTTCGATGCAGATATCGCCGTACGCTTCGCGCATGTTTCTTTCGGAGTCGCTGCGCTGGAGCGCCTCGGACATGGATTCCAGCGTGTCGATGCAGCGTCTCAAATAGGTCGTGTCGATATTCGTAACCGGCATGAGGATCAGGTAACGCGCTATTGCGGCATGGATTTTCCTTTTTCCAACGTGTGCATTTGCCTGGATTCTGTTGAAGATTATGGAAATAGCGACGCCTCGTGATTCAAGACCATTCAAAATTAAAATTTGAATCATCCTTTTCATTCATGTCTTAATCATAGGCTATTTCAAATCAATCATCCCTTCCCGCTCCAGATTCAGCCCGAACCCCAGCGATTCCAGATTCTCCGCGATCGCGGCGTCCAGTTTTGCGCCCTCCGCCTGCTGCTCGCGCAGTTCCGCCACAAGCCGCTGCATTTTCTCCTCGAACGGCTCGCTGTCCTCCGGCTGCGGTTCCACGCCCACATACCGGCCCGGCGTCAGCACATGACCGTGTTTACGCACTTCTTCCAGCGCTGCGCTTTTGCAGAAGCCGGGGATGTCTTCGTATTCCCGCCCGTCGCGCCAGGCATGATACGTATCCGCAATGCGGGCGATGTCCTCGTCGGTCAATTCCCGGTGGGTGCGGTCTATCATCCGGCCGAGTTTGCGGGCGTCTATGAAAAGGATTTCGCCGCGGCGATCCCGGAACTTCCCGTTGTCGTCGCCGGGTCGATCCCGGAATGCCTGCTCGCCAGCCCCTGATCGATCCCGCGACAGGAACCACAGGCAGGCCGGTATCTGGGTCGAATAGAAGAGTTGTCCCGGCAACGCCACCATACAATCCACCAGGTCCGCCTCAACCAGATTCTTCCGGATCTGGCCTTCGCCCGATTGGCCCGACGACATGGAGCCGTTCGCCAGCACGAAACCGGCTATGCCGCCGGGCGCCAAATGGTAAACCATGTGCTGCACCCAGCCGAAGTTGGCGTTGCCCTTGGGAGGAGCGCCATATTGCCAGCGCTGGTCGTCCGCGAGCCGTTCGCCGCCCCAGGCGGAGATATTGAATGGGGGATTGGCCAGAATGTAATCCGCCTTGAGATCGGGATGCTGGTCGTTGTGGAACGTGTCGCCGTGCGCGATTTGCCCTTCGATTCCCCGAATGGCCAGGTTCATTTTGGCGAGCCGCCAGGTCGTATGGTTGGATTCCTGCCCGTAAATGCTGATATCGGCGCGCGCTCCGCCGCCGTTTCCGTTGCCGGTCGCGTGGGCGTTGATGAATTCGATCGATTGCACGAACATGCCGGAGGAGCCGCAGCACGGGTCATACACGCGCCCCCGGTACGGTTCGATCATTTCCACCAGCAGCTTGACCACGCAGCGGGGCGTATAGAACTCGCCGCCCTTCTTGCCCTCGGCGCTGGCGAACTGCGAGAGAAAGTATTCGTAGACCCGGCCCAGCACGTCCCGGGACCGGGCTTCGGCGTCGCCCACCCGGATATTGCTGATGAGATCAATGAGCTGGCCCAGCCGCTGCTTGTCCAGCACGGGGCGGGCGTAGTCTTTCGGCAACACGTCTTTCAGCATCGGGTTGTCCCGCTCGATTCCCGACATGGCGTCGTCCACGAACTGGCCGATTTCGGGCTGCCTTGCCCCGGCCCTGAGTTTTTCCCACCGTGCTTCCGCCGGCACCCAGAAAATGTTATCCGCAAGATATTCGTCGCGGTCTTCTGCGGCGTCTTCGCCCCATTCCGCAAGAATCGCAGCGCGGCGTTCCTCGAAGGCGTCGGAGATGTACTTCAGAAAAATGAGGCCAAGGACGACATGCTTGTACTCGGCGGCGTCCATCGAGCCGCGGAGCGTATTGGCCATTGCCCAGAGTTCCGCCTCGTAGCCGACGGTGGCGCCGCTGCCGCTATGCTGTGCCATGCTTTTCCGGGACATTCACATTGTTTCGTATTGAATAAAAGACCGATTCCAAGGCGCGAACAATCGATCAGCGTATCCGATAATATAAAGGATACGCTGATTAAATCTGCAACGTTCAGAGGCTTGCGAGGGGTACTCTGGCGCAGGACAAAACGGGTCTTTGGTGCGCCTTTGAGCGAAACATCGGGCCCCCAAATGTCCCTGCCAGCCCATGGGCCTTGCGCACCCTTATGTATTCGCGAAAAGGCGCGCCAAAGACCCGGCAGGCTGGGCCCTACCGGAGGGACGAAGCTATGCCGCAACCTGCTCGCCTTAATTTTTTAAGTCCAGAATTTTTCACCTAAATAATTTAGGCAGCCCTGATTTTACCTGTCCGCGTCAGGCCGCCCTCAAACTATCCTCAAACCACCCCCAGTCCCGCACTCAAAACATTCCCAAACCCGCCTCAAGCCCTCCCCAAACCGCATTTTTCTCTTCCCGGCGCTGGAATTTTCCGTTTCCAATGCGTATCTTCTCGCATATGGTTCCGTTATTGTCGATATTCCCGCCGGATGCAGTCCGCAACGTCCGCCTTGACCTGCAAACGGGCTCGCTCGCAGAGGCAACGACCGGGCCCCGCGCCGCCATGCCCGCCGCATTAAATATCCGTTATTGCACAAGGGGAATTACAAGAGGGTTTACAAGGGGTTTACAAAAAGATATAATGCGGAAGGCCGCCTGGGATTGCGTAAAGGATACTCTGATCAAAACCACTTCGCTCAGCGCGACGCTTTCGCCCACAAAAGACATCATGATTGCATCGTTGAAATCAGCAAAAAACACCATAGATTCGGTATGTTGCGGACGCGGCGCGCCCTTCGGGAAGCTGCGAGATCAGGACGCGATCCGGATACGGAGCGAGCGGCGCCGCGCCCGCCTCGCCTCCATATTCTGCCTGAACCCTGACGCACGCTCCCCCAGCGCCCCCTGAAGCCCCTCCATGCCCATCGTCGAAACCATATCCCTTCAGGAAACGGCCCGGGAGCGCTACCTGAGCTACGCGCTTTCCGTCATCATGAGCCGCGCCCTGCCGGATATCCGCGATGGCCTCAAGCCCGTGCAGCGCCGCATCCTGTACGCCATGTACGCGAACCTGCGGCTGACCCCCGACGCCCGCTATCGCAAGAGCGCAGCAGTGGTGGGGGAAGTGATGGGCAAGTACCACCCCCACGGCGATGCGGCCATTTACGACGCCATGGTGCGGATGGCCCAGGATTTCTCCCTGCGCGACCCGCTGGTGGACGGGCACGGCAATTTCGGCTCCATCGACGGGGACAACCCCGCCGCCATGCGGTACACCGAGGTCAAATTGCGCCCGCTGGCCGTGGAAATGCTGGAGGAAATCCGGCAGGACACCGTGGATTTCCGGCCCAACTTCGACGGCAGTTACGACGAACCGGTGGTGCTCCCGGCCCGCATCCCCAACCTCCTCGTCAACGGGGCGGACGGAATTGCGGTAGGCATGGCCACGAAAATCCCCCCGCATAACCTGCGCGAAGTGGCGGATGCGCTGATTCATCTGATCGAGCGCCCGGAGGCGTCGATAGAAGCGCTGGCGCAGAAGGTGCCGGGACCGGACTTTCCCACCGCTGGACGCATCCTGAACACGCCCGACGAACTGCTGCAAATTTACTGCAACGGGGAGGGCGCGGTGGAGTTGCGCGGCGACTACGCCATGGAAGGCAAGAGCCGCATCGTGATCTCCTCCGTTCCGTATATGGTCAACAAGTCGGCGCTCGTGGAAAAGATCGCCGATCACATCGTCAACGAGCGGGTGCCGCAACTGTCCGACGTGCGCGACGAATCGACGGAGGACGTGCGCGTCGTGCTGGAGCTGCGGCGCGGCGCAAACCCGGAGGCGGCCATTGCCTACCTCCTGCGTCACACCGACCTGCAAAAGCGCTATCACGTCGATATGACGTGCCTCGCGCCGACGGAAAACCCGCTGGTTCCCACGCCGAAGAAGGTCAATCTCGGCGAAGCGCTGCGGGCTTTTCTGGCCTTTCGCCTGCATGTGGTTACGCGCCGCCTTCGCTATGCGCTCGAACGCCTGGAGCGGCGCATCCACATTCTGCGCGGTTTCGAGAAACTGTTCGACGCCCTCGACGAAGCCATCCGGCTCATTCGCGCGTCTGCGGACCGGAAGGACGCCGCCGCCCGCCTCATGCACCGGTTCGACCTGGACGAGGAGCAGGCCGACGCCATCCTCGAAATCAAGCTCTACCGACTGGCCCGGATGGAAATGGAAGAGATTCGCCGGGAACTTGAGGATAAACTGGCGCGGGCGGCGGAGGTGCGGGCCATCCTCGAGTCCGAAGACAAGCAATGGGCGCTGGTGCGCTCGGAAATAGAGGAGACCGCCGCCGCGTTCGGTACGGATCGCAAGACGCGCATCGCCGGCCCGGACAAGGCCGTCGAATACGTTGCCGAGGATTATATCGTGGCCGAAGACTGCTACGCCATCGTTACCCGCGACGGCTGGATCAAGCGGCAGCGCACGTACGCGGACATCGACAGCATCCGCGTCCGCGAGGGCGACGCCGCAGGGTGGATATTGCCCGCCTCCACCCGGGGTTCGATAGGATTTTTCACCAATTTCGGGCGGTGTTATTCGCTTCGCGCAGATACGCTTCCGAACACGACCGGGTACGGCGATCCGGTCCAGAAATTCTTCGATTTCTCGGACAAGGAGCATGTGGTCGGGGTCGTTTCCTTCGACGAACGGGCGCTTCCGAAGCCGATCGTCCTGCCGGAAACCGCGCCGGAACTGTTTGCGAAGAACGGACGCGGCGGACAGGAGCCGTTCTTTGTGGCGATCACGAGCGCCGGGCAGGCCGTGCGCATGCCGCTGGACAGTTTTGCGGAACCCTCTACCCGCAAGGGCCGCAGTTACGCCAAGCTGGAAGGCGCCGACGAGGTGGTGGGCGCCGAACCCGCGTCGGGCGACGAAAACGCCTGCCTCGCTTCAAGGAGCGGGTACGCCCTTATTTTTCCCGTTTTGCAGATTCCGTTGTTCAAGAGCGCGGCGAAAGGGGTTATCGCCATGCGCCTTGCCGCGGACGATAAGGCGCTGGGTTTCGCGCTTTCCAGCGCGGCCCGCGCCGGCCTGAAGGTCGAAACGAGCCGGGGCCGCATCGAAACGATCCGAACGACCAAGTTCGAGGTTTCCCGGCGCGGCAACCGGGGCAAGGCCATCATCAGGCGGGGGCATGTGGCCCGCATCGTATCCGAACCCGTGGAGATTCGGTTATGAGCAGCGCGCAAACGTATACGGGCGCCGACATTCAGGTGCTGGAAGGGCTGGACCCCGTGCGCAAGCGTCCGGGAATGTACGTGGGCGGTACGGGCAAGGCGGGCTTGCACCACCTGCTTTGGGAAATCGTGGACAACGCGGTGGACGAAGCCGCCAACGGCTATGCGTCCCACATCGAGGTGACGCTCCACGAGGACGGCCGCAGCGCAACGGTGTCGGACAACGGGCGGGGCATTCCGGTGGACGTCCACCCCGGAAAAAATATCTCCGCCCTCGAACTCATCATGACGACCCTGCATGCGGGCGGCAAATTCGACCAGACGAATTACATCGCTTCGGGCGGATTGCACGGGGTGGGCGCCTCGGTGGTGAACGCCTTGTCCGAGGAGATGACGGTCACGGTCCGCCGCGACGGGGCCGTCTGGGAACAGCGCTATGTCCGGGGCGAGCCGCTTGCCGCCGTCCGCAAGGTGCGGGAAAACGGCCGCGGGACCGGCACGGCGATCCACTTCCGGCCCGATCCGGATATTTTCGAATCCGTGGCGTTCGACGCCGAAGCCATTGGCCAGAACCTGGAAATAAAAACCTACCTGAACGCCGCCCTGTGCATCGTATTTCGCAACGAAATGGACGGATCTCGCCGCGAGTATCGCCACGAAGGCGGCATTGCGGAGTTTCTGGTCGAACGGGTGAAGGGGCTGGGGGGGCGGTCCGTGCACGAGGAGCCGTTTCTGGTGCGGCAGGAAGGCATGACGGACGGCGCCCGCGTGGAGGTGGCGCTGCAATGGACCGAAGCGCCCCGCGAACAGGTTGCTTCCTTCGTCAATGGCATTCCTACGCGGGAAGGGGGCAGCCACGAACAGGGATTTCGCGATGCGGTGCGCAGCGCCGTGCGGGCCTATATGGAAACGCACGACTTGCTGCCGAAGAACCTCGACATTGCGGCGGACGATATTCGGGAAGGCCTGGTCGCCATCCTGAACCTGTTCATGGTCGAACCGCAATTTCAGGGGCAGACCAAGGAAAAATTAAACAATCCGGACGCCCGCTCGATCATCGCCGGGGCCATGCGCCTCGAACTGGAGCGGTTCCTGAATGCGCACCCTACGACGGGGGAAGCGATCGCTGCGCGCGTCATACAGTCCGCGAAAGCCCGCCGCGCTTCCCGCGCCGCCGCCCGCGACGTTCGCCGCAAGAACGGCGTCAGCCACCGGCTGAACCTCCCCGGCAAACTGGCGGATTGCTCGTCTGTGGACCCGGCGAAAAGCGAACTGTTCATTGTGGAGGGAGATTCCGCCGGAGGATCGGCGAAGCAGGGCAGGGATCGGGCGTTCCAGGCCGTGCTGCCCTTGCGCGGCAAAGTGCTCAACGCCGAGCAGCATGCGGCGAACAAGGTGCGCGAAAACAAGGAACTGTCGAACGTGGCGCAGGCGCTGGGTTGCGGCATGGGGGACGAGATCGATCTTGCGCGGCTTCGATATCACAAGGTCATTCTGCTCATGGACGCGGATTCCGACGGGCACCATATCGCCACGCTGCTCCTGACCTTTTTCTATCGCTACATGCGCCCGCTCATTACGGAAGGCTATGCGTACATTGCGCAGCCGCCGCTGTACCGGCTGGATGCGGGTCGGGAAACCTGGTGGGCGCTTGACGAGGCGGACAAGGACCGCATCCTGCGCAAGATCGAGCGAAAAGAAAAGGGCCGCCGCAACATTCTGGTGCAGCGCTTCAAGGGGCTTGGGGAAATGATGCCCGCCACGCTGCGGGAAACAACCCTCGACCCGGAAAAACGCATGTTGCTGCAAGTGCGCATAGACGAGGCGGAGCGCCTCGACACCGAGCGCGCCATTTCGGACCTGATGGGGAAAGACGCCTCGGCGCGGTTCCGTTTTATCATGAACCACGCGGCGGACGCGGACGCGCTGGACGTCTGAAGAGTAGCGCGGCCTATGCCGCGTCCTGTACGACATGGTTTTCCAGCACGCCAATGGAGTCGATGGCGATCCGGATATGATCCCCCGGCGCCAGCGTAAAATCGTCGGGCGGCACGACGCCGGCGCCGGTAAGCAGAAAACAGCCGTCCGGGAAGGACTGGTCGATAAAGAGCCAGGAAACCAGTTCCTCGACAGAGCGCCGCAATTCGGCAAGGGTCGTGCTTCCCTCGAAGGCTACGGCGCCGCCGCGTTCCACCGCGAGCCGGATCGTCGTGTCCGCGGGCAGCGGCTTCCCGGAAACGAGGATGCACGGCCCCAGCCCGCAGCACTGGTCGTACACCTTGGCCTGCGGCAGGTACAGGGGGTTTTCCCCCTCTATGTCGCGCGCGCTCATGTCGTTCCCGATGGCGTAGCCGACCACCTTGCCCGCCGCATTGACGGCGACGGCCAGTTCCGGCTCCGGTACGCTCCAGGACGTATCCCGCCGAATCCGCACGGCCTGGCCCGGCCCGGCGACCCGGCGCGGCGTGGCCTTGAAGAAAAGTTCGGGGCGCGCTGCGTTGTATACCCGGTCGTAGGCGTCGGCGGCCTGTTCGGATTCCGCCATGCGGGCCGTTCGGCTGCGCCAGTAGGTTACCCCGGCGGCCCAGACTTCCTGCCGCCCGATGGGAGCGAGAATATCTTCCGGACGAGGCGGTTCGGTTTCCCGGGCGCTGCGGGCGTACCGAATGAGACGCTCTCCCAGCGCGGGATCGTTGAAGAGGTCGTCCCAGTCGGCGTCCCGGATCGCGAAAAAACGCCCGTCGGTTTCGACCAGCGGGCCATCCGTACACAGGTAAAGGCGTATAATATCTTGCGAGGCAATGGATTTCGCCATTTACTTAAAATTTTTTATAAGTTTTTATAAAATATAGTTGACGAGAAGCCGCCTGCGTACGAACGGCGATACGAACGGCGATACGAACGGCGCGCAAAAATGCTCCCCTTGCACGAGGGTCGGATGCTGTTCGCCCGGGGATGCTCTGTATCGTCAGGCGCTGGGCCATCCGGGTCGCCGGGAGCGCCTCTTCGGCGCCGTGCCCTCCGCCCCGGCGATTCGTTCGCTTGTTACCGCATAATACCGTATTATCGTTACCTAAATATCTTATAGGGCCTGTTAACACTATGCAGCGGCGCTCTGCGGGGCCTCTTTTCCCGCCATGCGGCGCGAGCGCAGTGTGGCCCAGCCACATAAGCGAGCGGCAACGCCGCATGGCGGGAAAAGAGGCCCCGCCCTTCGGGTTCCGCCGGTCACGGCGTTACTCTTCGTTGCTCGTCGCTCATTTGGAACCACCAAACTTCACTCCTCGCGCCTTGATTAACGCCGTGCCTGACGGAACAGAGCATTGCTGCATAGTATTAACAGGCCCTGAATCGCTTCGGAAATTTTTACGGCTTCACGCTACATTCAATGAAACACCGTTCGTCCGGCATTTTTCTTTCCATGCTTTCGGGCGGGGCCTGTTTTGCGCTTGCCGCCTGGGCGTTCACTGCGCGATAAACGAAACAAGAGTACTTGCCATGCAGCATTTATTCAGGAAGCGCCCGGGTATGCTGTTTTGGATTTGCATGGCTAATGCCCTGGTCGCGATCCTGATTGTTATCCAGGTTCTTCGCGGCGACGCCATGGATATGGAACGGGCTGCTTCTGTTGTTGCGGAACCGGCGGATATCATTGCTTCCGGATCGTTCGCGGACAAGGGAGGTCAGAAGACCAGCGGCGCCTACCGGATCGAGGATACCGGCGAAGGGCTCCGCCTCGCGCTCTCGGAAACGTTCCGGACAGACTGGGGTCCGGACTTGCATGTGGTGCTTACGCCCACCGGCGCGCCTGAAGCCGACGACGACAATGCGATGGCGGCGGGCGCCCATGTCGTGGATGAATTGCAGTCGAGATCAGGCGCTCAGACCTATGAACTGGAAGCGGACCTCGATCTCAGCGCGTTTCAATCCGTTGTCATTCATTGCATCCGGTTTACCCACTTGTACGGCGCGGCGCCCCTTGCGCTGGAGGAGAGCTGAAAATCTTCCTGACGCTCCGTTTCCCGCATTCCTTCGACCTGATTCCCGAACCCATGATTGATCGTCGTGCTTTCGTCAACCTGCTGGGCGCCGGCGCCGCCGGATTCTATGCCGCCGGATGCGCCTCCGCGTCCGAAGAACCCTCCGAAGCAACGCCTGCGCAGACGCGCCTTGTCGAACGCGTGGGCCTGGGCCTGTTTTCCATTCCTCATCTCCTCGAAGAGGATTTTGAGGGGACCATGCGCCTTTTGGCCGACATCGGCTACAAGGAAATAGAGATCTACGGGCCGTACCCGTTCAGCGTGCCCGCCGCACATGAAATGTGGGCGGCGATCACGCCGCAACTGGGCTTCAGCATCAGCGGCTATTACGGGATGGAGCCGGAGGCGCTGCGCGGCCTGCTCGACGAGGTCGGTATTTCCGTACCGTCGCTGCATGTCGATCTGGGTACGCTGCGCGAACGGATCGACGAAACGGGCGAAGCAGTCCGGATGCTCGGCGCCGGCTACGCAGGGATTGCAGCCATCCCGGAAGAGGAGCGCGCCACGCTGGACGATTATCGCCGCCTTGCCGACGAATTCAACGAAATCGGGCGGCGGGCCGTCGAGCGCGGGTTCCGGTTCCTGTACCACAACCACGGTTACGGACTGACCGGGATGGAAGGGTCCATTCCGATGCATATCCTGCTGGAGCGCATCGACCCGTCCGTCGTGTCTCTTGAAATGGACATCTACTGGACCGTGGCCGGCGGGGCCGACCCCATCGGGTACCTGCAGAACTGGCCCGACCATTACCGCCTCATGCATATCAAGGACATGACCGAACTCGTGCGCTTCGCGGGCAACGGGGACAATCCCAACGAGTGGATGGAACTCTTTCCGTTCATGGCCTCGGTGGGCGCGGGCGTACTGGACATTTCGGCCATTGTCGCCGAGGCGAGCGCCTCCGGCGTCGAGCATTTTTACGTCGAGCGGGATCTGGCTCCCGATCCCGTAGACATGCTGCAAACCAGCTACGACTATCTCTCCTCCCTCAGGGGATAATCCTTTTTCGCCATGCCATTTTCCTTAAGACGTTCCGTACCCTTTGTTACCTGCATGCGATCCGTCGCGCTGATGGCGTTATGGTGCGTCGCAACGCTCTGGACGTTCGCATGCTTTCGACCCGCTTCCGCCCAAGGCGTCGAGCGGGGCGCCGTGTACGACAACCTTTCCATGCACAGCGAAATTCTGGACGGCGAGCGGAAGTACGCCGTTTATCTGCCGCCGGATTACCATATTTCCGAGCGAAGCTACCCTGTGCTGTACCTGTTGCACGGCGCCGGAGACGACCAGACCGGGTGGATCCAGTACGGAGAGGTGCGGCATATCGCCGACAGAGCCATTTCAACCAGCAAGGCCACGGCCATGATCATTGTAATGCCCGACGCCTTTACGGGCCGTCTCGGATATTTCAATGCGGCCGGGGCGGACTGGCGGTACGAGGATTTCTTCTTCGAGGAACTGATGCCGCATGTGGAATCCACGTACCGGATCCGACGGGAGAAGCAATACCGCGCCGTGGCGGGCCTTTCCATGGGCGGCGGAGGCAGTTTCATGTACGCGCTGCACCGGCCCGACCTGTTCGCCTCGTCCGCGCCGCTCAGCGCCTATGTGGGGCCGTCCTCCATGGAGGATTTCAACCGATGGCGGTCTCCCGAGGACCCCGAACTTTCCGAAGAGGAGATCATGGACTGGATCGGGCGGCACAACGCCGTCGAACTGATCAAGAGCCTGCCTGCGGATAGCGTCAAGGCCGTGCGCTGGTACATCGACTGCGGGGACGACGATTTTCTTTACGAGGGGAATTCCCTGGTGCACATCGAGATGCGCCGCCGGGAGATTCCGCACGAATTCAGGATTCGGAACGGAGGTCATTCGTGGACCTATTGGCGCGAATCGTTGCCAGAGGTGCTGGCGTTCGTATCCGAAACCTTTCGCCGATAACGCGCTCCCTTGCGCGACGATTCGCAATCACCAAAATCACCATTGAAAACATGCCGAGGATATTTTATAAACCTCTTTCTTATAAAACCCTTTGCGCCGCAGGGAATGGCCTTTTTCTTTCGTGCGTTCTTTTTGCAGGCGTCGCTTTTGCGGTCCCGGCGGGCGGGCCGGGCGCGGCGGACGACGGCGCCCGCGCCCCGGCGCAGCCGGATCGTCCGAATATCCTCTGGATCGTGGGCGAAAATCTGGCGCTCGATCTGGGGATCTACGGGATGGAGAATGTGGCCACCCCGAACCTGGATGGCCTGGCGCGCGAAGGGCTTCGCTTCACGAACGCATACTCGACCTCGCCGGTGTGCGCCCCGAGCCGCTCCGCGTTCATGACCGGCATGTACCAGACGACGACCGACATGCACCATATGCGGTCGCACCGGGACGACGACTATCGTTTGCCGGACGGGGTCCGCCCGCTGACCCATCGGCTTGCGGACGCGGGGTATTACACGGCCAACATTACGCACATCGGAGATCGCGAAGTCGGCACAGGGAAACTCGATCTGAATTTCGTGAACGAAGGTCCCCTGTACGACACCTCCGACTGGTCCAGGCTGCAATCGAACCAGCCGTTCTTCGCGATGATCAACACGCCGGAGGCGGAGTACGACATCTACGACCGTAAGTCTGCGGAGAAGGAGCGCGTACCGTGGGTCGGAGAAGACTGGCACCCGCAGATCGCCACGCCGGAGAACGTCAACCCGCCCCCGTATTACCCGGATCATCCGGTCGCGCGCGAGGAATGGGCCCGGTATCTCAACTCGATTTCGGGAATGGACGTGCGGGTAGGGTGGATTCTCGAGGCGTTGCGGGAAGAGGGGATGGCGGAGAATACCATTATCGTGTTTTTCGGGGACAACGGACGGCTCACGGCGCGGGGCATTCACTGGGTATGGGACGTGGGTATCCATGTGCCCATGATCATCCACTGGCCGGATCGTTTTCCGGCTCCGCCCCAATACAGCCCCGGCGGCGTGTACGGCGGGGTGGTCAGCCTGCTCGACCTGACGGCCACGACGCTCTGGATGGCGGGCGTGGAACGTCCCATGAGTATGCAAAGCCTGAACTTTCTCGGAGACCGCCCCGATCCGGCGCGTACGTACGCGTTCAGCGCCCGGGACCGCATCGACGAAACGGTGGCCCGCCTTCGATCAGTGCGCGGCCCCCGCTACCATTATATCCGGAATTATTCCCGGGGCGGATTTCCGACGCTCAACCGGTACAAGGAGAAGTGTTTTCTGGTGAAACCCCTTATGCGCCAATTGCATGAGCAGGGTTTGCTCACCGGCGCGCCCGCCCGGATGATGGAGCCGGCGCCCTACGAGGAATTGTACGACACGCAGGCGGACCCGCACGAACTCGAAAACCTCGTGGACTCCGGGAATCCGGAGGATCAGGCGGCGCTCACCGCCATGCGGGCGGCGCTGGACGTCTGGATCGCCGATACGGGGGATCGGGGCGTCTATCCCGAACCGGAGTACGTCGTGGCGCCGTTCGAGCAGGAAATGCACGACTGGTTCGGCACGCCGGACTGGTACCTCGAAGCGCGGCAGGACGCGGCGAAGTGACCGGGCGTGCGATGTAGCCGCATTCCTGCTCCTGTCGTATCTTTTAGTTGCAGTCTTGTGTCTGCGGCGCGTTTGCGGAGACTCTGCGAGCGTGCTACTGCGTGTTGGATACGCCTCTGTTTTGCTGCCCGTACCCCCATTGCACCAAACCATCGCCTTTGCGACGTATAAAATGTTATTGCAACGAAATTCCGTTTCCCGGGGCATTTCTTTCGCCCTTGCTTTTGTACTGTTAACCGTGTTTTCTATCGGGTGCCAGCCGGCCGCCGAAGAGGAAATGCCCGCCGAGGAGGCGTCTGCGCCGGTCGTTATCACGGAAGTATGGGTCCTTGAGGAAGGGCTTAACCGGCCGGAATCGGCTATCTACGATGCGGCTCGAGACGTGCTGTATGTGTCGAATATCAATTTTGACGGACCGGGTTCCATAGCCAAAGTGTCTACGGACGGGATGAACGTGGATTCCATGTGGGTGACTGATCTGGAAGCTCCGAAGGGCATGGCGCATGGAGGGGACCGCCTGTACGTAACGGACGTGAACGCACTGCTGGAAATCGATCTCGATTCCGGAGAGATTATGGCTGAGCATGTCGTGGAAGGAGACGAGGCCTATCTGAACGATGTGACCGTGGGCGAGGACGGTTCGGTCTACGTTTCCGATTCGCGGTACAGCAAGGTGTATGCGTTGCAGGATGGCGCCTTCGGCGTCTGGCTCGAACACGACAACGTGCTGGTGCCGAACGGGGTGCATGTGATAGGGGACGAATTATACATTGCCGCCGCCGATTCCACGGCGGAAGAGCCGGGCCAGGCGCGGTACCTGCAAGCGATCTCGTTTGCGGATCAGAGTGTGCGTGCGCTGCATGGAACCGAGCCGGAGGGCGCCCTCGACGCGATCGAGCCGGACGGCATGGGCGGTCTGTTCGTGTCGGACTGGGGCGGCGGCAGCTTGATGCATTTCCGTGACGGGGAAGGGTTGACGGTATTGCTCACCCCCGGGCAAGGCACCGCCGATGTGGAATTCGTGGCCGATACGCAGATGTTGTATGTGCCCGTGATGATGTCCAGCCAGCTTATTGCCCTGAAAGTCTCCATGTAGCCGTGGAGCGATTGCTGCGGCGCTATGGCGCCGCCGGACGGCCGGTCCCGACCTTCAGGGCCGGTCGTTCGTCCTGTAAAAGAAGACCCGAAAACAATCCCTCAAGATGATAAACAGACGTACTTTGCTTGCCTCTGCCGTCCCGGCGGCTCTCGCGCCTCTTGCAGCGCCGCAGACCGCTCTCGGCGCCATAACGCGTGGTATCGCTCCTTCGCCGCAGTACTACGAACTGCGCCGGTACCGCTTGCGCAACGTGTCCCAGCAGCGCGCTTTCCATACTTTCTGGGGAGATGTGGCCATACCCGCGCTGAACCGTCTCGGCATCGAGCCGGTGGGCGCATTCACGGTCGCGCACGGCCCGAATGGTCCTTCGGTGTATGTGCTTCTGCCGCATGCAGACCTTGAATCGGCGACGACGGTGCGCCGGCGCCTTGCAGGGGACGAGACATACATGCAGGCCGGAGAGGGCTTTCTGAAGCGCTCCATGGCCGATCCTTCCTATGTCCGTTACGAAAGTTCGCTTTTCAAGGCGTTCCGCGGCATGCCGGCGATGGAGACGCCGATCGGTTCGGACGGCCGGGTCTTCGAACTCCGCGTCTACGAAAGCCAGAGCGACGAGGCGGGTATTCGCAAGATCGAGATGTTCGACAACGGCGAGATTCCCATCTTCCGCGAAGTGGGGCTGCACCCCGTCTTTTTCGGGGAAGCGCTTGTGGGGGAGCAGCTACCGAACCTTACGTACATGCTCGTTTTCGAGAATATGGCTGCCAGAGACGAGGCGTGGGCGAAGTTCATTGCCCATCCGGACTGGAAAGCGCTCAGCGCCGATCCCTATTACGCCGAAACCGTATCGGCCATCAGCAGCTACGTGCTTCGCCCGACGGGCTATTCGCAAGTATAGATCAGGCATAGATACGGCCCCCGCATCCGTTGTATGCGGGGGGCCATACGCGCTCACTTGACCAGCAACATGGTTTTGGCCATGATCTTGTCCGGCGTTTGCAACTTGTAGACGTATGCGCCGCTGGGCAGATGGCCCGCCTCGAAGCGTATCCGGCGTTCTCCGGCGGTTTGCAGCTCGTCCACGAGCACCGCTGCTTCGCGGCCGAGCAGGTCATATGCGGCAAGATGCACCTTGCCTGGCTGCGACAACCTATACCGGATGGTGGTTTCCGGGTTGAAAGGGTTGGGATAATTGCCAAGAAGCGCGGTTTCGGCGGGCAATTCGTCGCTTGCCGCCGAGATAACCATGCTTTCGGCTGTCCGGATCGCTTCGCGGGCGTTGACGACGCCCCAGCCGAGGACATTGTCGGGATGGTTCGCCTGGCTGCCCGTCTTGCGCAAAATGTCGAGGACGTCCATAGGAGCCAGGTCCGGGTTGACCTGCAGCATTTGCGCGACGACCGCCGCAGCGAGCGGGCTGGAGAACGACGTGCCGCTCGCATAGCTGAAGCCTCCGAAAGGATGAGCAACGTACACGCCGCCGCCCATGGCGGAAATGTCCGGTTTGATGCGTCCGTCGGCGGTGGGGCCGACGGAGGTGAAAGAAGTCGCGATCAAATTTTCGTCGACCGCCCCCACCGTAATGACGGAGTCGCCGTCGGCCGGCGTACCGACATGGCGCCAGGGGTCATTGCCCGAGTTGCCCGCGCTCGTCACCACGACGACGCCAAGCGCCGCCGCCTTGTCTGCGGCGATGGTCGTGATCCCCGTATCGCCGTCCAGGTCGCTTATGTCGTAGCTTCGTTGTCCAGCGTCGAATCTCGTATATCCGAGGGAGATGTTCACCACGTCCACGCCTTCGCTCTCCATCCATTCGAGGCCGGCGACCAGATTGTCTTCCTCCTGATTCGTTTCCGTGGGGGAATATTCCGTAATTCCCGCAAGCACTTCGGCGCCGTGCGCCGGACCGATCAATTCGCCGTTCAGATATCCTGTGGCTACGGAGGCTACGTTCAGGCCGTGCCTGCTGCGGTCGTCCGTTTTGCCCGTGAAATTCCGGATGGCGATCAGGCGGTTGTCGCGTTTCAGGGAATCGAAGACCGGGTGATCGAATTCCCCGAAGGGAGAGTCCAGAAACCCTATGCGTACGCCTTGCCCGTTAATGCCTCGCTCCAGCGGATCGATCGCATTCATTACTTCAAGTTGCCTCCGGGATTCGCCGTAATCATGGTCCATTGCCTTGGCGGCCCTCGTTGAGGGCGGCGCTCCCGAAACCGGCTCGGGGAACGTAGCCTTGCGCGGGGTCATTGGCCGTATTTCCCGTACGAAATCCATCTCGCGCAGCCGAAAAAGCGTTTCCTCCGCCAGACGCGCGCTTACCGCATTCAGCCAGCGGCTTTCTTTACGAATTTCCGCGCCCGCTTCCTCGAGCGCCCGGAGGTATGTCGGCGAGACGTTTCTGTCCAGTTCCGCTGCGTGCGGCTGTCCGCGCCGCGCGCGCCGTTCCCGGGCTCGTTGGCTGATTGCCGCCGGAGGGGCGTTCGGCTTTCCGTCCAGGAAGATCCAGTAGCCTGCGGACTCCGCCAGGGTGGCCCGATCCGATACCACAGCGTTAGCGGAAGATTGTTTCGGTACCTGTCCTGCAACCTCCCCGGCGCCAAAGACTCCCGGGATCAGGAGAAACAGCCACAAGGAGATGCCGGAAAGCTTGTAAACAGGTTTCATAAGGCGGTTGCTGGTTTGACATCGGTGTGTTCTTCGTAATGCCGCCGCAGGTTCACTTGACGAGCAGCATGATTCGGACCATGATCCTGCCTTGCGTCTGCAGCCTGTAGGCGTACGCGCCGCTGGGCAGATCGCCTGCATCGAAGCGCGTTACATGGCGGCCCGCAGGTTGCGGTTCGTCGACAAGCATCGCCACCTCTTGACCGAGCAGGTCGTACACTGCAAGATATATGTTATCCGCCTGCGGCAACGCATACCGTATGGTGGTCTCCGTATTGAACGGATTCGGATAGTTGCCCAGGAGCGCTACGGCGGTCGGTAATTCCTCGCTTTCCGTCCGTACTCCGGAAGGCAGCGTCACGGTCGCTTCTGCGGCGGCTCCCCCGCCATGCTCGTTCACTGCGCGTACGCGGAAGACATACTCCTGCCCGTTCGTTAGCCCGGTGACCGTATAACTGCGGGCGTTGGCTTCGCCGGGGCCGCTTTCCGGGATGTCCGTCCAGGCGCTGAAGTTTTCTCCGCTTTCTTTCTGCCGATACTGGTAGCTGGCGATGTCCGCTCCGCCGTCATCGCCCGGCGCATCCCAACTCAATACCACTTCTGCAGTCCCCGCAAGGGCCTGCAGATTCTCCGGAGCGTCCGCAATCGTGCTCTGTGGCGGCTGCGGCAGGGGCGTGCCCGTTATTTCCGCCGAGGGCGGACCGTCCGCGGTATTATTTCTGGTGGCGATCACGCGCACCGTATACTCGACGCCGGCGCTCAGGCCCGTAATCGCGTAACTGGTTGTACCGCCGCCCGCGACCTCATGCTGGCGACCTGTTGCGTTGTAATCCTGCGCGCCCGACTTCCATTGCACCTTGTAGCCGTTTGCTCTTGACATTACGTTCCAGGATACCGCAAGCCGTTCTACCTGTTCGGTTACCGAAACGCCCGTCACCTGACCGGGGGCGGCGATCTGCGTAGCGCCCGTGCCCGAAGATGACCAATCGCTCGACCCTTCGGCGTTTTTCGCGCGAACCTGCACGTCGTATCTCGTATTCTCGGCAAGATCGCTGATCGTTGTCGAAGGTCCCGTGATCGACGTGGTGGTTACTTCGGTCCAGCTTTCAAGCGGCATGCCGATCCGGTACCTGTAATCGTAATCCGTAATGGGAGGGCCGTCGTTTCCGGGCTTGCTCCAGCTCGCCGTCAGGCTGCTTGCCGAAGCGCCTGAAACGTCCGGCGCGTCCGGCGCGTCCGGCGCCTCCGTGTTCTCATCGGTCACCGTAACCATGATCGTCTGCTCCGCCGACAGCGCCCGGTCCCCCGTTCCGCTTGTCGCCTCTACTATTGCCTCATAGCGATTGTTTCCGTCGTCGTCCTGCGGATCCTCGTAATTCGGAGCCGTTCTGAACGTCAGCGCACCCCCCGACGCGATCGAAAAAAGCGCCCCGTCCGCGCCTGCACTGATCGCATAGCCCGTCACGTTGTCTGCGTCGTCGCTGTCCGTCGCTTGCACCGTTCCCACCGTCACGCTGTTCTCCTGTACGGAAAAACTCGTCGAGCCCGTGAACGCCGGCGCCGCATTACTTTCTTCGTCTTCCTCGAGATCGAAGGAGAGCCTCGCCATGGGTTTGTCGGAGAACTTGCCCGTTCCCTTGAGACTCTGTATCGTTCCCTGGGGATTGGTCGAAGGATTGGGTAGATTAAAATCCTCTCCGTCCTCGGTCCCGGCGTCGTACGGAAACAGATCGACTTCAAGCTCCGAAAGCCATTCGTCCTGATCGTCGAGCAAAGACAAGCCGGAAACGCCGACGAACCAGTCCGGGCTGGGGCCGATCATCGACAGCAGCGTGAACAGCGGACGATCGCTTGTGACCTCGATCTCGAACGTCGCGGTACCCGTAGGGGCGCCTGCGAAACGTTTCCTGACGAGAGAAGCGTTCGCGGCCGCTGCAGCGACTTCGGCTCCGAAGATCGTTGTAGCGCCCAGTTCTGCAACTCCCTCGACCCCGGAAGTGGCCGTACCGCCGGGCTCCCAGAACGTCACCATGTCATTGTGCACCGCGCCGACCAGCTCGGTGAAGTGCGCGCCGATGCGCACCGCTACGCCCTGCGCCAACCCGCCGTTGGGGGCGACGGCCCAGTTGCCCTGGAACGTCACCAAGTAGGTAGCGGAAGTCGTCTGCGCCTGCGCCGGAATCGTCGTCGTCAGCGCAATGAGCGCCGGCAAGCCCATTGCATTGCGCATGAAAGAGTAAGAAGACATCCGTACAGGCGCGCGCTCGCCCGGACGCCGGAAAATAAACCGGGGTGTAGTCATGGCAGGTGCCGGATAGAAAAACGACAACGTTATTTTCTGTCTCTATTTTACGTCGAAATTTGGAATTTTGTCCAATGGCGATATGGATAATATGAAGATATGTGGGTAAATTCGGCAATTCCCGGAGTACTCGCTTATGCGCCGCAAGGAGCCCTGCCCGGGATATTCCGGGATATGTGATGGTGTATGAGGATGAATTTTTACCGCCGACGGTTTCGATCAGGCGCCTGATGCAGCGCGTCATAAGGAAAATACAGTGCGAATTCGTGCTTCCTGATGGACGAGCTGTAAGTTTGTAACCGTTTCGGGTCGAGAATCAGGGCTCATGGCTTATATGCAATGCATCGTCGGACTGGCCCTGCTGCTTGGCGGGGCCGAACTGTTCGTGCGGGGCGCCTCCAGGCTGGCGCGCGCGCTTGGCATGACTCCGCTGGTCGTGGGGCTGACCGTGGTTGCGCTGGGCACGAGCGCTCCCGAGTTCGCCGTCGTGCTCCGGGCGGCGCTGACCGGAGAAACAGGCATTGCGGTGGGCAACGTAGTGGGAAGCAATATTTTCAATACGTTTTTCATTCTGGGCGTTTCGGGGCTGGCGGCGCCGCTGGTCGCTGCGAAAGGATTTATCCGTACGGATATGGCGTGGATGGTTGCGGCCTCGGCGGCCATCCTGGCGCTGGGTTTGCTGCATGGCCGTATCGGCAGGCTGGAAGGCGTCGTTTGCTGCCTTGCGCTTGCAGCGTACGTCGCATGGAGGGTGTGCAGCGGGCGTCGGAAAACAATCGAAAGCGCCTCGCCAGAGCCGGCGCCGCGCCCTCCCTTTCGCGTTCGGGACGCGTTTTTCCTGACGGCGGGTTTCGTATTGCTCATTCCGTCGGCGGACTGGATCGTGCAGGGCGCCACAGCCATCGCGGCCGGCCTTGGGGTGAGCGACCTGACGATAGGCCTCACCGTGGTGGCGGCGGGAACGTCCTTGCCGGAGGTCGCCACGTCTGTGGTGGCCACCCTGCGGGGCCAACGCGAAATCGCCGTGGGCAATGTGGTGGGCAGCAACCTGTTCAATTTGCTTGGCGTACTCGGGCTGGCGGGCGCGTTGTCCGCAGACGGCGTACTGCTTTCGGAAGAGGTCGTTCGGTTCGATCTGCCGATCATGGCCCTGGCGGCGCTGGCGTGCGTGCCGCTTTTTCTCACGAAAGGCCAAGTCTCCCGTTGGGAAGGCGGGATGCTCGCAGCGTATTACGCGGCGTATGCGGCGTGTCTTGTCCTGACTTCCGGCGGGGAGGCGGGGACCGGCCTGTCCTTCGCGAAAAACATGCAGAACGCAGTATATTTTACGGCGCCCTTGATGCTGGTCGCCCTGGGCGCGACTGCGTTCTTCGTCCTGAAAGGGAAAAAAGAGAACCGGGAGGCATAGCCGCGCCGCTTGCAGCCCTGATCAGAGTATCCCCAGGGGTATCTGTTTTTTTGTTGGCCATGTCCGATACAAGCAAACCAGCCGATGCGCCCGCCTCCGGTCGTTCGCCCTTCCGGGATCGAATGGAGGTCTTTATTTTCGGGAACGACGCCCGGGCGGGGCGCCATTTCGATGTGGCGCTCATCGTAGCGATCCTGTTGAGCGTTGCGGTCGTGATGCTGGACAGCGTGGTGGCCATATCCGAAGAATGGGGCCCTGAACTGGCGTTTCTCGAGTGGATATTCACCATTTTGTTTACGGTGGAATACGCGCTGCGGCTCTACAGCGCCCGTAACGTTCGGTCCTATGCGACGAGTTTTTTCGGCGTCGTGGACTTGCTTTCCATTTTGCCCACGTTCCTTGGGCTTCTCTTTCCGCCGGGTCGTTTTCTGCTTACGATTCGCGCACTGCGCCTGCTGCGGGTGTTTCGCGTACTAAAACTGGTGCGGTTCCTCGGGGCGGAGAATGTGCTCTACGCGGCGTTGCGGGAAGGCCGCCGGAAAATTCTGGTGTTCATGCTGGCCGTCTCTACGATCGTGATTATCGCCGGATCGCTGATGTATGTCATTGAGGGCAGCGATTCGGGATTCACCAGCATTCCGCGCGGGGTATACTGGGCCATCGTAACGGTTACGACGGTTGGATACGGAGACATAGCGCCGTCCACGCCGCTTGGCCAAGCGCTGGCGGTGCTGCTGATGTTTACCGGGTACGCCATCATTGCGGTCCCGACAGGCATCGTGGGCGTGGAAGTCGGGCGGTTTTATGCGGGCGCGCAACCCGCATGGAAAGCATGCGGGGCCTGCGGGCGAGGCAGCGGCGCGCCCAACGCCTCCTATTGCGTTTATTGCGGGGAACTTTTGCAAACGCGCGATTCCGCCCCGTCTGCCCCGTCTGCCCCGTCTGCCCCGTCCGCCCCGTCTGCTCCGTCTGCCCCGTCTGCTCCGTCCGCCCTGTCCGCCCCGTCTGCCCCGGACTCATCCTGACGGCGTTGCCTGGGGCGCGGCGGGGGACAAGCAGGGGCTGCGCCGGAAGCGTCGGACAACGAGGCGGGGGCGCGCGACTGAGGAAATTGCGTCTCCGGGAAGCGCGAGGTAATGTAAGGAATTCGAGGATATATCATACATATATAATTTTTCCTTGCATTTTTGTATTTTCCTTTCTTTTTTTGTAGTGTAAAGAAATTATCCAAATTAAGGGAAAATGGGAAATGCCATGGAATCATCCATTATTTCAAGCAAAGGGCAAACTACCCTGCCCAAATCCATTCGTAAAGCGCTTGGGGTAAAAGCAGGGGACGAGGTCCGCTATCTTGTTTCCGACGACGAAGTGCGCATAACGCCGGTGCGTCCGATCCGCCGGCTTTTCGGGGCGCTGAAGCGCGAAGGGCCTGTCGTTTCTGTCGAGGAAATGGACGAGGCTGCCGCGGCGGGGGCGTGCGAACAATGATTGCGCTGGATACGAACGTGCTTGTCCGTTACCTGGTCTGCGACAATCCGGAGCAGGCCGCGGTTGCCCGCGAGGTTTTGGAATCCCTTACCCGGGAAGCACCCGGTTTTGCGTGCCGGGAAGTGATGCTGGAACTGGTTTGGGTGCTGGAACGGGCGTACGGATGTTCCCGGGACGAAATCGCCGCCGTGCTGGAAGACTTGACGGCGACCGAGCACCTGGAGGTTGAAGCGGCAGAGGATGTGGCGTACGCCGCCGCGCGGTACCGCGAAGGGGGCGGTCAGTTCGCTGACCTGATGATTCGGGCGGCGGCGATACGAGCCGGCGGCGTCCTTTATTCTTTCGATAAAAAAGCGGCGAAACTGGACGGCGTTGCGTTGCTCGGCGCGGCGGGGGACGAGAAGGGGCCTGCGCCGGAAGCGCCGGACAACGATGCGGATGGGTGCGACTGAATTTGCTTCCCGCCAGGGTGCGGAAAGCGACAGGAGGGGAACTCGCGCAGGACATGCGTAGGCCCGGGGGGACTCGAACCCCCAACCCACTGATTAAGAGTCAGTTGCTCTGCCAATTGAGCTACGGGCCTGACGATGCGGAAAAATCCGCCTCGGGACGAATCTATACGCCCAATGGAGGCGTCAGGTTCGGCAGCCGTAGCGAGACGTACGCAACGAGCTCGAATAATTTGCGCTTTTGTCCGATTTCGCTTTTTCCTGCCTGTCTGCTTTGTTATCTTTCGTTGCAACGGGCGGCAGGGCCCGGTTCCGGTCAGGGCGGAAAGGCTTGACGTACGGCGCACAGCGCATTTCCATAAGGCAATTTCATGTGATTTTATCGTATGTCTGGCGAAGCTGAACATGGAAAACAGTTCGCTCGGGACCTGTGCAGTATCCGCAGGGCGCGCGGGGTTTCCTTGACGGATATACACGAAGCCACCCGGATGGCGTACGACTTGATCAAGCGTTTCGAGCACGACGCGCTTATCGATCACCCCCATTTCAACAACGTCTACATCCGGCTCTTCGTGCGCGGATACGCTACGCGCATCGGTATTGACCCGGATCGGGCGCTGGAGGCGTTCGAACGGGCCATGAGGGGCAAATACGACGGTTCGCTGGGCAGTGAGTACCTCGAAGCGTCCGGGGAGGCGCCCCTGAAAAAGGAATCGGCGCCGGAAAAGGCGAAAGAGCAGGGAGGCGAAGAACCCGAAACCGTCAGGCCGGAGGCCGCTGCGCCTGCCGAGGCCAACATGGAATCGCCCGCCAAAGCGGATCTGGAGTCGCCCGTCGAAGAGGATCCGGAGCCGCCCGCCAGGGAATCTTCCGAAAAATCCGCAGAACCGGTGGCCAGGGCCTTGTCGCTGGAAGCGCCCCCGGAACCGTTCCCGAAAGGACCCGCCGCCCGCGTCGACGCGCCGTCCAAAGGCGCGTCCGTTGCGACGTCTTCCGTTCACGCCCCGTCAGGAAGCGGTGGTTCCGCAGGTCTGCGCCGGCCGGACCCCCGCTGGGTATTCGTCGGCTTGCTTGTCATAGTAATTACGCTTGTTGTCTGGAATCTGGCGAGGGCGATGTCCGGTTCGGACAAGGCGGATCAGGCCGCGCCTTCCCCGGTTGCGCCGACGGCTTCCAGCCATGAGGCGGGCGAGGCGAACGAAGCATTCGGGCTGCCCCTTCCCGACACGCTCGCCATTACGGTCGTGGCGGACAAGGGCTCCGTGGCGCCCATCCGGGTGACGCTGGACGAAGACTTGCGTCGCCCGTACTGGCTTGAACGCGGCGAGGAGAGGACATTCTATATGGGGAGTCGCATTATTCTGGAGCAGCAACTCGATAGCGTTACGGTGCAGGTGGAGGGCGTGGTTTATCCGTTATCGACGCCTGCCGGACAGGATTCGGCGATCCTCACGCGCGCTACGCTGGACGCCTGGTTTTCTTCCCTTTCACGATAGCGTCCGGCGCGCCGGGCGTTCCCACGCTTTCCCATGAAGAACCTTGTCGATGCGTCCCACAAGGTTTTAACGCGCCTCGCGTCGATCGATATGCAGGTCCTGCCGCATGACGAGGCGGCGGATATTGCCCGCGCGTTGAGGCCGCTGCTCCATGCGCACGACAGGCAGTATCATATGCTGGACGCCCCCGTTGTGTCGGACAGCGAGTACGACCGGCTTTACCGGGCGCTGGAGCAGATAGAAGCGCGCTATTCAGACCTGACGACTCCGGATTCGCCTACGCATCGCACGGGCGCCGCCCCGATGGACCGGTTCGAGCGGGTTCGCCACCCGGTCGCCATGCTGTCCCTGGGGAAGGCGTTCGACGCGGGCGAACTGCAAGCCTGGTATGATCGGTGTTTGCGCGGACTCGAAGGGCAGTTCGGGGAGGCGGCCTTGCGTCCCCGAATGACCGTAGAGCCGAAGATGGACGGCGTCGCCGTGGCGCTGACGTACGCAAAAGGCAAACTGGTGCAGGGCGCCACGCGCGGCGACGGCGCGGAGGGGGAAAACGTAACGCCCAATGTGCGCACCATTGCGTCCATCCCCTTGTCCATTCCCGCATCTTCTTCGGCGCCTGGGCTTGCTGCGCCGGAGCGCATGGAAGTGCGCGGGGAGATTTACATCCGCAATCCGGATTTCGAACATTTGAACGACGCGGCGGCCCGGATGGACGAAAAGTCGTACGCAAATCCCCGAAACGCCGCCGCCGGGAGCGTACGCCAGCTCGATTCGTCGATCACTGCCTCGCGGCCCTTGTCGTTCGTGGCCTATGGCGCAGGGCCGGTGGAAGGGATGGCCTCGCCGCCGAAGGGGCAATACGAAATGCTGGAGCGGCTACGGGAATATGGTTTTCCCGTAAGCGAACATGCCGAATTGGTGGGTTCCATTGAGGAAGCGCAGGACTTCTACGAAGCATGGCTGCGCAAGCGCGAGGAGCTGGACTACGAGATCGACGGACTGGTGGTCAAGATAGACCGGTTCGATTTGCAGCAAGCGCTTGGTTCCGTGTCGAATGCCCCCCGCTGGGCGGTTGCCTGCAAGTTTCCCGCCCAGGAGGAAACCACGGCGCTGAACGATATCCGGTTGAGCGTAGGAAGGACGGGCGTGATCAAGCCGGAAGCGGCGCTTGCGCCGGTGCAGGTTGCGGGGGTAACCGTATCAAGCGCCACCCTGCACAATGCGGAGTATATTCGGGACCGGGATATCCGGATAGGGGATCGAGTGATCGTAAAGCGCGCCGGAGACGTCATTCCGCAGGTCGTCAAACCCGTCGAAGAAGCGCGGTCGGGGGAGGAGCGGGTATGGGAAATGCCTGCGCATTGTCCGGCGTGCGGCAGCGAATTGCATACGTTCCCGGACGAGGTGGATAGCTACTGCGTATCCATAGACTGCCCGGCGCAATTCATCCGTCTCGTAGAACATTTTGCGAGTCGGGGAGCCATGGATATCGAAGGACTGGGCTCGAAACTGGCGGTAACGCTCGTGGAGGAAGGGCTTGTAAGCAGTCTTGCGGATATTTATTCGCTGACCGCCGAAAAATTGCTGGCTCTCTGGCTTTTCGCCGAAAAAAGGGCGGAGAACCTGCTCGAAGGCATCGAGGCGTCCAGACAGCGCCCGCTCAGCCGCCTGTTGTTTGGACTAGGCGTCCGCCATGTGGGCCGCGCCACGGCGGAATTGCTCGCGTCCCGGTATGCTTCGCTCGAGGCCCTCGGCGCCGCCTCCGCAGAGGAAATCGAGCAGGTCGATGGCGTTGGGGAGATCATTGCGAAGAGCGTGGCGAGCTGGTTTGCCGTCGAGGCGAATCGGGATCTGGTGCAACGCTTGCGGGAGGCGGGCGTGAATACGGAGCGTTTGCCGGAGGAAACGCCGCGGGAAGGCGAGGACGCCGGCGAGGCGAGCGGCAAGACGTTCGTGCTTACCGGCGCATTGCCGACCCTGACCAGAAAGGAGGCGCAGGCCCGCATCAGGCAGGCCGGGGGGCGCGTGGTCGGCAGCGTGAGCCGGAATACGGACTATGTCGTGGCGGGCGAAAACGCCGGGTCGAAACGCCAGCGGGCGATCGAACTGGGAATTCCCCTGATCGACGAAGCCCGGTTACAAGCCCTTCTGGACGAATAATCTGCTGGTTCTGTGCTTACTTTCTTCGATTACGCAGTAATTGTTTTATATCTGGCGGGCGTCGTTGCGTTTGGCGTCAGGGCTGGAGGACGGCAACGAAGCACTGCGGATTATTTTCTGGGAAACCGGGATTTGCCCTGGTGGGCTGTCTGTTTTTCGGTGGTGGCTACCGAAACGAGCACGCTGACCGTGATCGGCATTCCGGCGGTGGCGTACGGCGGCAGCCTGACGTTTTTGCAACTCACCTTCGGCTACCTGATTGGCAGAATAGCCGTCTCCATCTTCTTTCTTCCAAAATATTTTCAGGGGGAACTGACTACGGCCTACGCCTTGCTTGGGCAGCGGTACGGGGACGCGATGCGGAGCACGGCTTCGGCGACGTTTCTCGTAACGCGCCTGCTTGCGGACGGCGTACGCCTTTTCGCAACGGCCATTCCGCTGAAAGTCATTGCGGCGACGGCGGGGCTGGATATATCCTACGCGGCGATTATCACCGTTATTTCCCTCCTGACCATTGCCTATACCCTGATCGGAGGCATCAAGGCGGTCGTATGGATGGATGTGGTGCAGATGGGGGTGTACCTCGGCGGCGCGGCGATGGCGGTGATCGTTCTGCTCGGGCAAGCGCCCGACGGCTGGTGGGCGCAGGCCGCCGAAGCCGGCAAGACGCAGGTATTGCACTTCGCCGCCGGGGGGGCGTTCTCGACCTGGATTACGTCCCCCTATGCTTTTGTGACGGCTGTGGCGGGCGGGGCGGTGTTTTCCATGGCCTCGCACGGTACGGACCAGCTCATCGTACAGCGCCTGCTCACATGCCGCAACGCGGGAGACAGCAAGAAAGCGCTTATCGGGTCCTCCGTGGTGGTTTTCTTTCAGTTCGCCCTGTTCCTGTGGGTGGGATTATTGCTCTGGAGCCACTATGGAGGGGCGTCCGCAGCGGACCTCGGCCTTTCGCGGAGCGACGAGATTTTTCCGAAATTCATTATAGAGGGGTTGCCTCCGGGCCTGTCCGGGTTGCTGCTGGCCGGGATTGTGGCGGCGGCCATGAGTACGTTGTCGTCGTCGCTCAATTCGCTCGCCTCGTCCTCCATGTTCGATTTGTTCGAACGCATTCGGGGCAAGACTGCGCCGCCGGATCGCTCCCTGTTCTTATCCCGGCTTTTTACTGTTTTCTGGGGCCTGGTATTTATTTTCTTCGCCACGCTTTTCGAGAATCGGGACAATCCGGTCGTCGAACTCGGGCTGGCTATCGCTTCGTTCACGTACGGCGGGTTGCTGGGGGTTTTCCTGCTGGGCCTGTTCAACAAGGCTTCGAACCAGACGGATGCGGTGCTTTCGTTTGCGGTTACGGTTGCGGTCGTGGCCTGGGTGATTTTTTCCGTATGGCGTCATCCGGAAACGGGATGGTTCGTTTCGTTCATGCCCGGCGACGAGGTGGTGGCCCGGGAGGGCCTTCGCTCCATAGCCTGGCCCTGGTATACGACGATCGGGGCGGCCCTTTGCCTTGTTTTGGGATCCCTCCTTTCCTTGCGGCATAGATAAGGATACGCTGATCAGCGCTTCGCGTTCGCGCGCACAAGACATTGCGCCGGCGTCGTTGAAATCAGCAGTAAACGCTGCGGATTCGGGGCATGGCGGACGCGAAGCGCCCCTCGCAAGCCTCTGAACTTTGCACATTGAATCAGAGTATTCTTAACTGTTCTGCATACCCGGGCGGGAGATGCGCCTGCGCGTTTTCCCGGACCGGACGGCGCAGAGTCCATCTGCCGCGAATCTGTCCCCGGACGCTCCCCTATGAAACGATTGCGCGTCGCTGACCTCTGGAAGAGGAAGCCCCGACCCGTGGGGACCCGACTGGAAAAGGATCTGGCGGCCGAGAGAGCGCCGGGGAAAGCCGGTTGGCTGTACGCCGGCGGCGTGTTGCTTGCGCTTGTTTTTCTGACGCTGGTCGCCTTTCCGAGAAGCAATGTGTACCAGTACACAGTGGAGATCGGCGACGAATGGCATGCGGAGGCGCTGGTGGCTTCCTTCGATTTTCCCATCTACAAATCGGAGGAGGAACTGGAAGCGGAACGAGTTGCGTTGCGAGAAAATACGCCGCCTTATTTTCGCGTTGCGCAGCCCGATGCGCAACAGGTTATGGCGGCGCGCCGGGACACATTGATTCGGCATCTGGACGAGGCGTTCGCGGCGTGGAGCGCGTACCGCATTCATCGCCTTGCGGGCGAGACGGAGGAGGCCGAGGCGGACTCGCTTGCGCACCTGGACTCGCGCCGGATGGTCCGCCTCGCTATAGCGGAAGAAGAATGGCGGTTGCTGGCGGATCTTTATGCGGACCGGGCGTCCGGATCGCCGGACCGAGTCTCTTCCGCCGTTGCGTCCGGAACGGATACCGGCCGCCCCGACGCCTACTTGCTGAACGAGGCCTGGGGCATTGCCTCCCAGCTCCTTGTGGTGGGCGTTACGGATGTTCCGCGAGACAGCATACTGTCCGACCAGATCGTGATTCGGGACGAGGCGAACCGGACCGAAACGGTTCGGGACCGGGACAATATCTACGGACTCGACGAAGCGTACGCGTTCGCCGAAGACCGCTTCCTTGAACACGAAGACAGCCTTGCCGTCGCCCTCGGCGACGCTTTTTTCCGGGCGATTTTCACGCCTTCCCATACGTACCTGCGCGGAGAAACCATACGCGAGCTGCGCCGTCTCGAACAGCGCATTTCTCCGGTCCAGGGCCGGTTCGCCGCGGGCGAAACGATTATCGAGCAAGGCGGGCGCGTTACAGAGGATGTGTACGCCCAGCTCGTTTCTTACGAACGCGCATGGCAGGAGCGGGGCGGAGAAAACATTCTGTGGCGCGTGCTTCTCGGACAGTTTCTCGTCATTCTGGCCGCCTATTTTCTCTTTTTTTTGTATTTGTACCTCTTGCGACGGCCTGTTTTTGCAGACAAACGGTGTCTGTTGCTTCTGGCCATGCTGTTCGCCGTCGTGATCGCCGTTTTCGCTATCGTGGTTCGCGTCGAGTCCCTGCGCATGTATATTGTGCCGGTAGCCATTGTCCCGGTGCTGGTAACGGTGATCTTCGATTCGCGCGTCGGCATTTTTGCGGCGTTGACGCTGGCGCTGCTGGGCGGGCAGTTATTGCATTACAATTTCGAATTTACGTTCGCGACGTTTCTGGCGTCGGCGCTGGGGGTGTTCAGCGTACGGGATCTTCGCAACCGGCAGCAATTCTTCTTCAGCGCAGGCATGGTTTTCCTCGGGTATCTCGTGGCGCTTTCGGGCACGGCGATCTTGTATGGAGAACCCTGGCAGGTGTTTTTTGCAGATATGCTTCCTGCAAGCATCAGCGCCTTTTTTCTGTTGCTGGCCTATCCGCTATTGTGGATTGCGGAGCGCGCTTTCGGTCTCGCCACCGACCTGGCGCTGATCGAACTGTCCGACATGAACAACCCGCTTCTCAAGCAATTGTCGCTGGAGGCGCCCGGCACGTTCAACCATACGCTTCAGGTCGCCAACCTTGCCGAAGCAGCGGCGGATGCGGTCGGGGCAAACACGTTGCTGGTGCGCGTCGGAGCGTTGTACCACGATATAGGCAAACTGGCCAAGCCCAACTATTTCGTGGAGAATCAGCGTTCGGGGGCGAACCCGCACGACGACCTGAAGCCGCAAATGAGCGCCTTGATCATTGCCTCTCACGTGAAGGAGGGACTGGAGAAATGCAAGAACCGCAATATACCGAACCGGGTGCTGGATTTTATCGCCATGCACCACGGCTCCTCCCGGATGGACTTTTTCTATCGGCAGGCGGAGGCCCGGCGCAAGAAAGGCGACCCGGAGATTCTCGAATCCGGGTTCAGGTACCAGGGGCCGCGGCCCAATACGAAGGAGACAGGCATTCTGATGCTGGCCGATTCGGTGGAAGCGGCCAGCCGCAGCCTGAGCGATCCTTCGCACCGACATCTGGAATCGCTTGTCGATGAGATTGTGGCGGACCGCCTTGCGGACGGGCAACTGGACAATACGGATTTGACGTTCCGGGATTTATCCCGCATAAAGCGCACCTTTTTGTCGATACTGCTTGGCATTCACCACATCCGGATTCGGTATCCCGGCCAGGAAGAAGAGTCTGCGCCGCTGTCCGTCGCAAAAGAGAACCCTGAGCCAGAAGGCGTCGGCGCCCCCGCCGACGAGGCTTCCGCGCGGCCAGACGGGGGATAGGCGTTGAGGGAATTACGCCTCGTCGCGCTCGTCTTCAAGCAGCCGGTCTATGATATTGACGGGCGTTACGCCGTCGGCTTCCGCATTGAAGTTCGTAACGATCCGGTGACGGAGCACGGGGACTGCGATGCGGCGCACGTCGTCTATGATCGGCGACAGGCGTCCGTCGAGCGCTGCAAGCGCCTTGGCGCCGAGGATCAGGTATTGCGACGCCCGCGGCCCGGCGCCGTAGTTCAGGTATTTCGTAACGAAATCCGGCGCGCCGTCTCGTCCCGGGCGCGTCCGTCCGGTAAGCCGGACCGCATACCTGATCACATTGTCGGCCGCGGGGAGTTGCCGTATGAAGCGCTGAAATTCCCGAATTTCCCGGGCGTGCATGACCGGTTGTACGTCGGCGACGCCCGCGCTGGTCGTGTTGCGGACCACATCCACTTCTTCCTCGAACGTCGGATAATCGAGCCACAGATTCAGCATGAACCGGTCCAGCTGGGCTTCGGGCAGGGGGTAGGTGCCTTCCTGTTCGATGGGGTTTTGCGTGGCCAGCACGAAGAAAGGTTCGTCCAGGAGGAAGGTTTCTCCGGCGGCGGTTACGTGGTGTTCCTGCATGGCTTCCAGCAGCGCCGCTTGCGTTTTCGGCGGCGTTCTGTTGATTTCGTCCGCCAGCACGACATGGGCGAAGATGGGGCCTCGCACGAACTTGAACGACCGGCGGCCCGTCGAGACGTCTTCTTCGATGATCTCCGTCCCCGTGATGTCGCCGGGCATCAGGTCCGGCGTAAACTGGATGCGGCTGAACTTGAGGCTCGTCGCCTGGGCAATAGTCCGGATAAGCAGGGTTTTCGCCAGGCCCGGCACGCCGATCAGCAGTACGTGTCCCTGCGCCAGAAATCCCGTGAACAGGTGGAGAATAACCTCGCTTTGCCCCACGATAACCTTTTCGACCTCCGAACGAAGGCGGCCGTAGGCGCCGTGAAGCGCTTCAAGGGTTTCGGAGAACTGCGGATGCTGCGGGTCTGGCGGCATGAAAACGAAAGGATGAGGGAGGAACGCCGGGAAAGTCGTGTTACCGTTCGGCCATCTGGACCGTTCGGGCCTTGCCGCGCAGGTCTACATAGATTTCCTCCCGGAGCGTGTCGATGTAGTCCTGCATCCATTGCGCGCGTTTTTCCTGAAGCGCAAACTGCTCGATGCGTTCATAGTCTGTTTCAAGACTTACCGTATGCTCTTCCTGGGAAAAGACCAGGTGCACGATGTGGTAGGCTTGCCGGGGGCTTTCCAGCTGAACGGGCGTGGGCAAGCTGATTTCTCCAACCTGCATGGTGTCCAGCGTGGCCAGCCAGAGCGGTCCGAGATTTTCCCGGACCAGGTCGCGTTCTCCGCTGCGCGGATCGACGACTCGCCCGCCCAGTTGCGCCGTGGATTCTTCCTGGGAATGCTGCTTGGCGAGGCGTTCGAAGGGAACGCCGAGATGCAGCGCCGAATCCCGCACGGCGGTCAGGAAGGCAATGGTTTCCGAAGGGTCGATTGCGCTGTCGTCGATGCGAATCAGGATGTGGTTGAAATCGACGATTTCGCCCCGTCGATCGTTCACGCGCACAATATGGTAGCCAAACGGGGATTCGAACACCTGGGACGTCTCCCCGATCGGGTTGCGGGAGGCTACGGCCCCGAATTCCGGGACCAGATCGCCCAGGTTCGTATTGTCTATGCGTCCGCCTGCGCTGGCCGACCCCGGGTCTTCGGAAAACCGCCGCGCCATGTCCTCAAAGGTCCCCGCGCCCGTTACGACGGAGTCGCGAATCGCCGTAATGATTTCGCGGGCTTCCTCCCGAGCTTCTTCCGTCAGTTCGGGAAAGCGCACGATGTGGTTCAGCCGCACTACATGCGGAATGACCGGCAACGAATCGGCGGCGAATCGACGAAACCATTCCTCGGATTCCGTGGGCGTGATCCGAATGTTCTGGATTTTGGATTGCCGCAGTTGATCCGCCAGCAACTGATCGCGCAGTTCGTCTCGCAGGTCAGCCCGGATGCGCACGATGCTTCGCCCGTACAACTCTTCCAGCCTGTCTTCGCCGCCCACCTGGGACGCCATGAATTCGATGCGTTGATCGAGCGCCTGATCCACCTGTTCTTCCTGTACTGTGATGTTGGTGTCGCGGCGAGCGGCCACTTTCAGGACTTCCTGTCCGATCAGCTCGTTCAGGGCGTCCATCCACAGGGCTTCGGACCAGGGGAGACGCTGTTGTTGCAGGTAATTCGCCACGACGGCGTCCACCTCGGATTTGAGCACGATCTGGTCGCTGACGACGGCGACGATCTCGTCTACGACGTCGTCTTGCGCATGGGCCGCCGGGATCGTCCGGGGAGCGAGCGCCGCACAGACAAGAAAAAGCGCGGCGCACAGGCGTACGGCGGATTTCATCGGGTGAAAAGACATGAAGCGTGCAAAGACATGAATGCGCGACAGGAATCGGGAACAGTAAAGAAACGCCGCGCCTTACGAGATATTACAGGATGCTGTGACTTGATCAGAGTATCCTATGGACTATCGAGCGCTTCGCGTGCGAGGGCCTCATTGGTCAAGCGTTGAACCAGACGGGCATACAACTGTTTCCGGCTCTGGAGCATGATCTGGCGCGCAAGTTCGGATTGGATCCATTCCTGCTCCGGGATGCTGCCCGTCGGGATGCGCTGCGCCATTTGCAGCACATGCCAGGCGGAATCGCTTTCTATGATCGCGGCAGTTCGTTCGTCGTCCAGGTTGGCCAGCGCTTGCCGAAGCAGGGGCTGATTCCCGAAGAGGCGGCTTTCCGGGTAATGGTCGTATGCGGAAATGCGCGGGTCAGACAGCGTGTCCGGGGCGGATGGGCCGGTTGCGAGCGCGGCGGTCCGGGCGCCCCATATGGAATCCCTTTCTGCTGCGGGGGCGTTGAGCAGAGCCTGTCGAGCCTGCCGGGCCTCCTCCGCCGTCGCTGCGCGCAGGTAGCGAATCCGTACGAAAGGTTCGCGCAACCGGAGTTGTTCCTTGTGCTGTTCGAAGTAGGCCCGCATTTCTTCCGCGGGGGGGGCCGCCGTGTTGTTCCGGTAGAACGACTCGACGAGTGCGTTCACAAGCACCGATCGTTCGCTTTCGTCCAGACGGCGTTGCACTTCGGGGTCTTCTGCGAGTCCCCGTCGGAGCGCTTCCCGATACAGCAATTCCGTGGAGAGCCACTGATTAACGATCTGCTCCCTCATTTCAAGGGGATCCCCGGTTTCGGCCAGGTTGTCCATGATGCGTTCGAGGTCTTCCTCGAAGAGGTACTGATCCTCCACCCGAGCCACATAGTCCGGCGTCGGCGTTTCTTCCATGCAGCCGGCAAGCAGCAGCAAACCGGTTCCCGCGCAGCAAAGGGTCAGGAACCGTCGGCCTCCGGAAAGGGAGCGCGTTTCCATGGCTTACGGGGCGACGGGCGCCTCGGCAGGTTGCATGACGGTCGGTTCTTCCCGAAAGGCCTGGGTCAGCCGGTCCGGGAAGGTATGCGCGGCGTACCGTTTTCTGAGGCGGGCAAGCAGGCGTTCCTCCAGCGTTTGCTGGTGCTCGCTTACGACCTGGGTGCGAGCTTCTTCGAAGGTTTTCCCGCGCGCCGCTTCGACGCCGCCATGCACCAGCAGGATGCGCCGGTTCCGCAAGGGAAGGACTTCCGTGCGTTCGCCTTCGTTCAGGTCGAGTATGTAGTCGTAGACGGAGCCGGACGAATCTGCTATCAGGGTTGTGTCTGCATGCATGGCGTACAGCGAGTCCGAGGCGTAGAGCGCATGGATGTCCGCTATCGAAGCGCCTGCGTCGAAACGCGCCGCGGCGTCCTGCATCAGGGAATCCGAGGCGCTTTGCAGGGAGATGGCCCGGATCCGATCAGGCCATTGATACGCTTCCGGCTGCATGTCGTAGCGGGCGCGAAGGGCCGCCGAGTCCTGGTCGGCGGCGGTCCACACGGAATCCTCCATCAAAGCGAACAACATGAGGCCGTCGCGAAACTCCCGCATGATTTTTGCGAATTCGTCGTCGCGTTCCTCAAGTCGGGCGGCTTCGGCGTTCAGCGCGGCTTCCTTGACGAACGACGAAACGAGCGCGCGCACCGTGCTTTCCGTATCGCTGCCGCCGCGCCTGCCGAGGTTGCCCGCCGTGTTCGCAAGATCGCCCAGCGTCCAGGTCGAATCGCCCAGCGTGAAGAACGTATCCGCGAGCGCTGCTTCGGCGAGACCGCCGTTCGGCAAGGCGAGGATCGAGTCGGGGGAGACGCCGGCGAAGGCGTTCAGGGCGAGCGCAGTGTCTACCTGTCCCTGTCTGTTTCGGATAATGTCGCGGGCCAGCGCCTCCTCGGCGCGCTCCATGCGCGGCAATTGCGCGGCCAGATTTTTAAGGTCATCGTAGGCTTCTTCGTAGGAGGGCGGCGCGCTGCGTTCGATCAGCTGGATAAGATGTACGCCGAAAGGCGTTTCGACCGGGTCGGTTATGTCGCCCGGCTCTGCAAGCGCAAAGGCGGCTTCCTTGAAAGATTCCGGAATCGGTCCCGTGTAGGCTATGGTTCCTATGTCTCCTCCGCGTCCGGCGGACATGACGTCTTCGGAGTGCGCTTGCGCCAGCTCCGCAAAATCGGCTCCTTCGTCCAGTTGCCGTTTAAGCGCTTCGGCTCGCGCCAGAGCGTTCGTAGAATCGCCCGGCGGCCCGGCAGGGCGAATCATGATATGCGCTATGCGAATGTCCGGCGTCGCGGGTTTGCGTTCGTGCACCGTCAGCATATGGTATCCGAATCGCGTCCGAAACACGGGAGACAGCCCCCCGACGGGTATGTCGTACGTGAACGACTCAAAGGGTTCGACGAGGTCTCCGCCCTTGAAAAATCCGAGCCGTCCGCGCGACCCCCGATTGCCTGGAGGCGATTTGGCGGAAGGGTCTTCCGAGTGGCGCGCGGCCAAGTCTCCGAAATCAGCTCCCTGAAGCACCGAATCCCGCAGGGCCCGCATCCTGAGGAAAGCCGTCAGGGTGTCTTCCGGGGGAGCGTCCTCCGGCACAGTGAGCAGAATGTGGCTTACGTCCGCCATTTCCCGCTGCCGTTCGTACAGGGTGAGAACGATGGGGTCGACGACCTCCTTTTCCAGCAGGAACGGGCGGGCGAGGCGTACGCGGTAGGCCGTTATCTCATCGAGAATGTCGGGACGATCATGCAGGCCGGCGTCTTGCGCCGCCAGCACTTTCAATCGGAAATCCACGTATCGCTCAAGAAAGTCCCGGTACGAGGCCAGCGAATCCATGGCGGATTCGCTGTTGTCGCCTGCATGCGGGGCGTAGTTTGCCTCGAATTCGTCCAGCGTAAGCAATTCGCCGCGAAAAGAGGCGACGACCTCAGGGTTGTCGGCGCCGGGAATCGGGGCCGTCCGGGATAAGGATCCACACCCTGCGGTGTACGAAAGAATGATGAATAATGCGGCTAAAGCGGTTCGAGAGCTGAAAAACAGCAGTTTTGTACGGCTCATCATACTTGGTTATGCGTAGGTTTGGCGTATTTGCGGCTTGTCTCGAAAGCGGACTCGCATTGACGCATCCAGGGCGGATGCGGTTCCGTTGCATTTTGCGCCGTTGCGCTGGATCAAAGGCCCTGCACGGGCGTTATCGCTTCCTCTTCTTCCCCCATCTCGTCGTTCTTTTGTTTCCTTCACCCCAAAAAAGTCGCGGCGTATGCTGCGCAGACGTACTGCTATGATGGACTATCATGCACCCCGAGTCCGGGTTCGTTTCGCGCCCAGTCCCACCGGAGCCTTGCACCTGGGCGGGCTTCGAACAGCGCTTTTCAATTACTTCTTCGCTTGCAAGCATGAGGGTGTTTTCGTGCTTCGCATCGAGGATACCGATCAGACACGCTTTACGCCGGAAGCCGAAAAGAATATCCTGTCCGGACTTTTGTGGGCGGGCCTCGAACCGGACGAAGGACCAGAGGGGGGAGGGCGCTACCAGCCCTATCGTCAGTCCGAACGCCTGCTGCTCTACGCCGTGTACGCCCAGAGGCTGGTTGACCAGGGAGATGCGTATTACGCATTCGATACGCCCGAAGAAATAGAGGCTATGCGAAAGCGATTCGCCACAAAGGAGAACCCTTCGCCCAGATACGATGCGTCCACGCGCGGGGAGATGGCCAACTCGCTGGCCCTGCCCTATGCAGAGGTGTGCCGCCGCCTCGACCGGGGAGACGAGCATGTGATCCGGATGAAGGTAGCGCCCGGGGAACGCATTGCATTCGAGGACTGCATTCGGGGGCCGGTCTCCTTTGCGTCCGAGGACATAGACGATCAGGTTCTGATCAAGTCCGACGGGACGCCAACCTATCATCTGGCCCATGTTGTGGACGACCACGCTATGGGCATCACGCATGTCATTCGCGGCGAGGAATGGCTTTCCTCGACGCCCAAGCACTTGCTCCTGTATCGCTGCCTCGGTTGGGATCCGCCTGAAATGGCGCATATACCGCTCATTATGAATCCGGGCGGGAAGGGCAAACTGTCCAAGCGCCATACCCAGGCGAACGGATTGCCCGTAACGGTCGAGCAATGCCGCGCCGCCGGGTACGAACCCGAAGCCGTCGTTAATTTTCTGGCGCGGCTCGGCTGGAATCCCGGCGACGACCGGGTGCTGTTTTCGCTCGACAAGATGGCGGAGCGGTTTTCTCTCGACCGGGTTGGCGGCGGCGGCGTACAATTCGACGTGGACAAGCTGGGCTGGTTCAATCAGCAGTTCCTGCGCATACTTTCCGTCGGCGGATTGCTGGGCCGGGCCGCCAAGTGGGGCGGAACGGATTTTTACACGAGAAAGGATCATTGGGAGCGGGTCATTGCGCTCATGCAGTCCCGTATTACGTTCGCCAGGGACCTTCCCGAAACATGCAAGTATCTTTTCCCGGATCCGGAGTTCGACCCGGAGTCGTACGACGAGTCTTCCGTGCAAAAAAGATGGAGTGCGGACTCTGCGGAGCTTCTGAGCGTTTACGCGGCTCGCCTTGAAGAACTGTCTGTTTTCGACGCGTCGCAGGCGGAAACGATGCTGCGAACGCTCGCCGGGGAGCAAGACGCGGCCGCGGCCCGGATCATTCATCCGGTTCGGCTCGCCCTGAGCGGCGTTTCCGGCGGACCGAGCCTGTTCGAAATGATGGAACTGCTGGGGAGAGAAACCTGCGTACGGCGCATCCGCAAGGCCGCAGAAACATTGGGGTAGCAGTTATCTGGCGACGATGTGCGCCGGCAAGGCGCAGCACGTTACGCTTTCTGTCTACGACCTGCCTGGCCAGGAAGTGCGCGTACTGCTGGACGGGGCGTATCCGGCGGCCCGCTATCGCGTACCGTTCGACGCATCGGGCCTTGCGAGCGGCGCATACCTCTACGTCCTTCGGACCGAATAGCAGACCGCCGTGCGGACGATGGCCCCGATGAAGCAAGGGGCCACTCCGGGATCAAGAGGGCCTGTGGTTACCACAGACCCGTTCCGCTTTCTACTTCTCCGCGTCTTTGCTCGGCGCCTTCTTTTTGGCCGGAGACTTTGCTCCCCTGGCGGCGCCTTGCTTCGCCGCAGAAGCCCTGGACGCTGTCTTTCGGGCCGGGGTCGCTTTCTTCTTTTCTCCTTTCTCTTCCTTTTCGAACTGCGCCTTCAGGTCCGCCAGGCCCGAAATATCTCCAAACGTGGTCCGGCCCGCCGCACTTGCGGCCTTCTGATATTTGCTGACCTCCCGGGATTCCCGCTTTTTCGATTCGCGCCGCACACGGTCTTCGCCGGCTTTTTGGGCGCGTACGGCGGCCCGTTCCTTCGCCACCTCGCTAAGCACAATCTCTTTCTGTTGGGGGTCGAACTTGATAACCCGCAATTCCAGCTCCTGTCCCGAGGGATAAAAGTCCTGGAAATTATGCGGCCCGTTTCGCAATTCGCTGGCTGGAGCGAAAGCTTCGACGCCAAGCGGCAGTTCGATCACAAGGCCGCCCTCGTTGGTGCGCACCACGGTCGCCTGCGTATCGGTTCCTTCGGCGTACGCCTTGGCGAACTGATTCCACGGATTCGTTTCCACTTGCTTGTGACCCAGCGAAATGCGCCGCGAGCCCTCGTCGATATTCAGAATCACGACGTCGAGGCTTTGTCCCTTGCGCATCATTTCGTTCGGGTGGCGCACCTTCTTGGTCCAGGACAGGTCGGAGATATGCACCAGTCCGTCGATGCCCGGCTCAATGCCGACGAACACGCCGAAATTGGTGATGTTGCGAACCCTGCCCGTCATGACCGTACCCGGAGGATAGCGTTCCGAAATGCCATCCCACGGATCCGGTTCGAGCTGCTTCATGCCAAGAGAAATCTTCTTCCCTTGCTTGTCGATCTTGAGAATCTTGACGTTCACCAATTGACCCAGCGAAACCATCTGGCTCGGATGGCGAATGTGCTCCGTCCAACTCATTTCAGAGATATGGACAAGGCCCTCGATGCCTTTCTCCAGTTCCACGAAGGCGCCGTAATCCGTAATGGAAACAACCTTGCCTTCGATTGCGCCGCCTTCGAGATATTTTTCGTCGATGGTTTCCCACGGATGCGGCTGGAGTTGCTTCAGGCCCAGCGAGATGCGCTGCCGGTCCTTGTCGTAATCCAGCACCACCACCGTAAGTTTCTCGTCGAGTTCCACCAGCTCGGAAGGATGGGAAACGCGGCCCCAGGAGAGGTCGGTGATGTGCAACAAGCCGTCCACGCCGCCCAGATCGACGAAAATGCCGAAGTCGGTGATGTTTTTGGCGATGCCCTCCAGAATCTGGCCGGGCTCCATGGTTGCAAGGATTTTCTCGCGCTGCGCCCCGAGTTCCTTTTCGATAAGGGCCTTGTGCGAAATAACGATGTTGTCGTTGGCCGGATTCAGTTTGACGATCTTGAATTCCATGCGCTTTTCGAGATACGTATCGAAATCGCGCACCGGGCGAACGTCGATCTGCGAGCCGGGGAGGAAGGCTTCCATGTCGCCAATGTCGAGATTGACGATCATGCCGCCCTTGATTCGGCGGATGATCGTGCCTTCTATGATATCGCCCTTTTCATGGGCTTCCTCTATCCGTTGCCAGCGGCGCAACTCGTCGGCCCTGGTCTTCGACAATACGAGCTGCCCATGATAATCTTCCAGGCGCTCGACGAGGACTTCTACTTCGTCGCCAGGAGCAAGCGCATCGTCGAATTCATTCAGGGAGACGACGCCGTCGCTCTTGAAACCTATATCTATAACTACATCCTTTTCTCCGACGCTTACGATGCGTCCCTGCACGATTTCCTGTTCGCGGACCGCCGTAAACGAGGCGGCGACCATTTCCTCCAGTTCTTTCCAGGATTGCGCCGCTTCCCGTTCTTCTTTGTCTCCTTGCGCAATTTCCTCAAGAGTTACGACCGGGCCAATAATCTCGCCCGTATATCCGATCGTATTTGGCGTATCGCCGTTTTGCTGCTCGGAAACCGGCGCCGCAGACGCGGCATCGTCGCCGGTTTCTTCCTGGTTGACCGGCGGCTCGGACGGCTCCGACGGCTCCGCATCCGCGGGCGTCCCGACAGCAGCGTCCTCAGGCGGCGCCTCCTTCTTTTTTTTCGGAATAGCGGACGCCGTTTCCAAATTTGCCCCCTGCGGGACGCTCGCTGGCGCCTGTGCGTTTTCTTCTGCAGGCGCCGGGGCTTGTTCTGCAGGGGATTCGTTGCCGTTCGATGCGGTATCGTTGGTAAGAATTTCCTCGTTTTGCGTAATTTCTTGCGGGTTTTCGGTCATAAGGCTGGTTTTTCAGGGAAATTTCCGCAAATCCGGGCGCGCGTCGAAAATCCTTATCTGTCGGCGCAAGCAGCGCCGTTCGGTTTTTCCCTGCATTACAAGGCGCCGCCTGGCAACCCTTTCTGCGCCGTGCAGCCCTCTCGTGGCGTTTACGTGAATGTTGATCTGATCGCCAGAAAGGGACTGTCCGCCGGAGGCGCGCTGCGCCGCCGGGGCCATGGCGATCATTTTTCATACATCCCCCATTATACGTATGAGGATTTCGCTCGTTCCCGCGCCGCCCGAACAACCATTTCCACCTGCTCGCGGATCGCGATGTGCGACGTGTCTATTTCAACGGTCCCTTCCGCCTTGCGCAGGGGAGAAACTTGCCGATAAATGTCCCGCTCATCCCGCGCGCGAATGTCTTCCAGCACATCCTCAAACGATATATCGGGGTTCTTCTCCCGCAATTCATCGTACCGTCGTCGCGCGCGCAGGGCCACGTCGGCCTCCATAAACACTTTTACCTCTGCGTCCGGGAACACGATCGTCCCGATGTCGCGTCCTTCAAGGACCACGCCCCCTCGCCTTTTTTCTTCCGCCCGGGCAATGCGCCGTTGTTCCCGAACCATCCGCTCGCGCACCTCCGGAATCGCAGCCACCCGACTGGCGGCTTCCGTTACCTGGCGAGTTCGGATGTCTTCGGTTACGTTTTGTCCGTTCAGCAAAATGCGTACGCCGTCCGGGCCGAAATCCATATTCAGACGAATGCCCGCAAGCAATTCGCGAAACGCTTCTCCGGGCGGCGCCTCCGCCGGCAACCCGGACCGGATAAACGCAAGCGCGACCGTCCGGTACATAGCCCCGGTATCCACATATACATAGCCGAGCCGCTTGGCCACTGCGCGGGCCGTGGTCGATTTTCCCGACCCGGCCGGTCCATCTATGGCGATAATCACGTACTTTTGCTATTAGGGTAAGGATACTCTGATTAAGTCCACAAAGTTCAGAGGCTTGCGAGGAGTGTGCTGGCAAGGAATGACGAAGCAATGTGGCAGGCTCCACATAATGAGGAATGACACAGCCAGCACACTCCTCGCAGTCTCCCGAAGGGCGCGTCACGTACGGAACGCATCGAATCTACAGTGTTTTCTGTTGATTTTGACGATGCAAGCATGGCGACCTTTGCGGATGAACGTGACGCGCTGAACGAAGTGGTTTTGATCAGAGTATCCTTAAATGCGCAATCCATGCAACATTGCGTCCGGGAGGCGCAGGCAAAGCATTCATGCGTAAACTAAGACGCGAAGAAATACCCCGTCCGGATCCGAAAACGGCGAATGCGCTTGCCGGACACCCCGTTTGCGTACTCCTCGACAATGTACGATCTATCTACAATGTCGGAGCGATGTTCCGCGCGTCGGACGCGGCGCTCGTTGAAAAATTGTACTTGACAGGCATCACCGGAACGCCGGAGAACCGGAGGTTGCACAAGACGGCCCTGGGGGCGCAAGATACGGTCCGATGGGAATACCAGGCGGATCCGCTTTCTGTCGCGCGGGCGCTCAGGCGCAAGGGGTATACGATCGGCGTACTGGAAATAACAGACTGTCCCACGCCCACAACCGACGTCGCGGAATCTTTTTTTCCGCTTTGCCTTATCGTAGGCAACGAATTGCACGGCGTCCGCGATTGCCTGGTGGCCGAAGCGGACGTAGCGTTCGAAATACCGCAATTCGGGGCCAAACAATCGCTGAACGCAGCCGTGGCGTACGGCGTCGCCATATTCGACATCGTCCGGGCGTACCGGCGGAGCGCTGGATTCGACAGTCGCCTGCCGCCTGCCGACGGCGACAGCAAGGAGGCGTCGCATGGATAAGATGGACAAGAACGCGCCGCCCGCCTGCGGCGCAAACGGGCTTTTCGACGCTTTTCCTCCGGTTTCGACCGAAACCTGGGAGGCGCTGATTCGGAAAGCGCTCAACCGAAAGGAAGGCGAGGAGCTTCCTTGCTGGACGCCGTGCGAGGGGGTCGCGCTCCGACCCTGGGGCCGCTCCGAAGATCTTGCCGGGATTCCGCATCTGGATTCCGAAAACAAACGCATTGCCCCGATTCCGGCTTCCTGGCAGATTGCGCAGCAGATTCCCGTCGGGGATTTCGACGAAACCCGACGGCGCATCGACGACGCCGTGCGCGGCGGGGTGGAGCGGCCCGGATTGTCGTTTCCGGCCTTCCGGACGGCGCAGGCCGCGGATATTGCGGCGCTGCTGGACGGTCTCGGCGTCGAAGCTGCGCCGATCCATATCGAGGCGGGCGAACGAAGCCTTGGGCTGCTCGAAGAATGGCTTGGCCTTGCTTCGCAGGGCCCGGCGGCCTCCGCTTCGTGCTCTGCGGCCTATGATCCGTTCGACATACGCGCCCGCTCAGGGCGTTTTCCGGACGGCTGGCCGGATCGCGCCGCCCGTTTTCTGAGCAATGCGATGGACCGGAGCGACGGCTCCGCCCGCCCGCCCCGGTTTTTACGCGCCGCCGCCGAACCGCGCCGGAGGGACGGCCTTGTCGAGGAAACCGCCCGGATTCTCGTCGCAACGGCGGGCTATCTCGCGCACCTTTCCGACCGGGGACTTGCTCCGGAGCGCGTCCTGAGCGCCCTGTATGTTTCGGTTTCGACGAGTTCGTCCTTTTTAACGGAAATCGCCCGCCTCAGGGCGTTGCGGCTGCTGGTTCCGCAGGTAGCGCAAGCGTTCGGCCTTGCGCGGAGCGAAACCGTCGAATTGCGCGCCGTCGTCGCCCGCGAAGCGCCGCCCCCCGACGATCCGTACGCCAACCTCTTGCGGGCCGCCGCGCAAGCGGTCGCCGCCGTGGTCGGAACCTGCGACGTGCTGACGGTGCATCCTTTCGACGCGGCGGACGGGGGGCCATCGGACAGCGCGTTGCGCCTGGCCCGGAATCTTCAGCATATTCTTCGCCATGAAGCCCGCCTCGGCAAGGTGAACGACCCCGCTGCCGGGAGCTACTCGATAGAGGTTCTTACGGACCGGATTGCGCGAGCGACATGGGAAGCGTTTCGGGATATGATCTCCCGCGAAGCATGGTCTGCGCCGTGTCCGGATTTTTCGGCGGCGTATCGACCGCCGTTGTTCCGGCCCGCCCGACGCGGCAAGCCATGGCGCGAAATCGAAGGGGTCGACGAGCGTCCGGCGTACGGCCCCGAATCGCTCAAGGGACTCCGCCACCTCGAGTATGTCGCTGGCGCGCCGCCGTTTTTGCGCGGCCCGTACGCAGGGATGTACCTTGTGCGCCCCTGGACCATCCGGCAGTATGCGGGTTTTTCGACGGCGGAGGAATCGAACGTTTTTTATCGCCGCGCGCTGGCCGCCGGGCAAAAGGGCCTCTCCATCGCGTTCGATCTGCCCACGCACCGGGGGTACGACTCCGATCACGAGCGCGTCGCGGCGGATGTCGGCAAGGCGGGCGTCGCCGTCGATACGGTCGAGGACATGAAACGGCTCTTCGAAGGAATTCCTCTGGACCAGATGTCCGTTTCCATGACCATGAACGGGGCCGTCTTGCCCGTCATGGCTTTTTATATCGTGGCGGCGGAAGAGCAGGGCGCGTCCGCCGCAACGCTTTCCGGCACCATTCAGAACGACATTCTGAAAGAGTTCATGGTGCGCAATACGTACATCTATCCTCCCGGCCCGTCCATGCGTATCGTGGCGGACATATTCCGGTACGCCGCCGCCCGCATGCCGCGGTTCAACGCCATTTCGGTCAGCGGCTACCATATGCAGGAGGCAGGCGCCACGGCGGACCTCGAACTGGCCTATACGCTTGCCGACGGACTGGAATATCTCCGCACGGGCCTCAAGGCAGGGCTGCGAATCGACGATTTCGCTCCCCGCATTTCTTTTTTCTGGGGGACAGGGATGCGCCACTTTATGGAAATCGCCAAACTGCGGGCTGCGCGGCTGCTTTGGGCGAAAATCGTCCGGCGGTTCTCCCCTGAAAACCCGAAATCCATGGCGCTGCGCGCGCACTGCCAGACTTCCGGCTGGAGCCTTACCGAGCAGGACCCGTACAATAACGTGGCTCGCACTTGCCTGGAAGCCTTGTCCGCCGCGCTGGGACATACCCAGTCGTTGCACACGAATGCGCTTGACGAAGCCATGGCGCTGCCTACGGAGGCTTCCGCGCGAATTGCGCGCAACACGCAAACATATTTACAGCGGGAAACGGATATTACGCAGGCCATCGACCCAATGGGCGGGTCGTATTACGTGGAAACGCTGACGGATCGGCTGGCGCGGCGCGCCTGGGCGCTGATTGAGGAAATCGAGGAGGCCGGAGGCATGGCCGAGGCTATCGAGGCAGGCATTCCCATGGCCCGCATCGAAGAAGCTGCGGCCCGGAAGCAGGCGCGCATCGACGCCGGGGAGGAGACGATCACAGGCGTCAACCGGTTCGAACCGCCGGAGGAAGAACCGATCAACGTGCTGGAAATAGATCATGCCGCCGTCCGGGAGGCGCAAATAGCGCGGCTTCGCGCCGTTCGGGCGTCCCGCGACGATGAAGCCGTGCGGCAGGCCCTCGAGGCGCTGACCGCATGCGCCCGCACGGGGGAAGGCAATCTGCTGGCGTACGCCGCGGAGGCTGCCCGGCGGCGGGCTACCCTCGGCGAAATATCCCTCGCTATGGAAAAAGAATTCGGAAGACATCGCGCTCGCCGCAGCATGGCCGGAGGGGCGTATGTCCGCGCCCGCGCGTCCGGAGAAACGCCGGAAGAAATCCTCCGGCTTGCAAGCGTTTTCGCCGACCGGGCGGGCCGTCGCCCGCGCATCCTCGTGGCGAAAATCGGACAGGACGGGCACGACCGGGGCGCGAAAGTGATTGCGACGGCTTTTGCGGACATGGGGTTCGACGTGGATGTCGGGCCGTTATTCCAGACGCCCGGCGAGGTTGCCTTGCAGGCCGTCGAAAACGATGTGCATATTCTCGGCGTTTCCACGCTTGCCGGGGGACACAAGGCCTTTCTGCCCGAAGTGATCGCCGCGCTGCGCAAGATGGGCCGGGAGGATATTCGCGTGGTGGTCGGCGGGGTCGTTCCCCGAAAGGACTATGCGTTTCTGCGCGCGGCGGGCGTGTCCGAAATTTTCGGTCCCGGCACTCCGGTGACGGACGCGGCGTCCCGGATTCTTGTCGGGATGATCGAGGAGGGCGGCGCGTCGTGATTTTCCCCCCTGTAGAAAAACTGTTCGAAGGGATTCGGGAGGGGGACCGCGCCCTGCTGGCGCGCGGCATTACCCTCATGGAAAGCGCCCATCCCGATCACCGGAAACTTGCGAGAGCCCTGCTTGACGCCTGCCTGCCCTTGTCGGGTACGGCCATCCGCATCGGGATCACCGGAGCGCCCGGCGTGGGGAAAAGCACGTTCATCGAATCGCTTGGCGTCCGGCTGGTCGTGAACGAAAATCGTCGCGTGGCGGCGCTGGCCTATGATCCGGCGAGCGAGCGTACGGGAGGCAGCATTCTTGGAGACAAGACGCGCATGACGCGCCTCGCCGCGCACCCGAACGCTTTCGTACGACCTGCGCCCGGCAAGCGGCGGGCGGGAGGCGTCGGGGACGGAACGCGCGAGAGCATCATCCTGTGCGAAGCAGCCGGGTACGATACGGTGTTCGTCGAAACGGTAGGCTCTGGCCAGGCGGAAACGACGGTGAGCGACATGGTGGATTTTCTGATGCTCCTGACGCTGCCCGGGTCGGGAGACGAGTTGCAGGGGGTAAAGCGCGGCGTGATGGAACAGGCGGAAATCGTGGTCTTCACCAAAGAGGACGCGCATACGCCGAAAGCGATGCGCCTGGAGGCCCGGCGCATGAAATCGGCGCTGAGGCTTTTTCCGCTCAAGGAATCCGGCTGGATCCCGACCGTGCACACCTGCTCCGCCCAAAAGGAATCCGGCCTGGATATGATCCGCAAAGATATGCGGGAGTACGAGCGCCTGGTGAAATCGTCGGAGTACCTTGCCCGGCGGCGACGCAAACAGATCGGCTCCTGGCTGTGCGAAACGCTCGAAGCGCGCCTCCTCGAAACGGTGCGGGCCGACGCAAGCGTCAACCGTTTGCTGGAAGAGTACGAGGAGCGGGCCGCCCGGGGCGAAATAGCCGTGGCCGCCGCCGCGGATCTTTTACTGAAGGCGTTTATGGAAGGGAATGGAGGAAGGGTGTAAGCGTATAATTCGTTGCTGCACAATAAAATAAACCATTTGTCTTCAAGTTTTGAGTAATAGGCGGGAACGCCGAAGAAGCCTCGGCGGCTTTACGAAGCTACGTTATCCATCTGCGCTTTTTGCAGCTGCCCGCTGTAGTCCACATAGACGGTTTTCGTTTCCGTGTAGAAATCGAACACTTCCCAGCCGCCGTCCCGGTGGCCATTGCCGGTGTGCTTGATCCCTCCGAAGGGCATATGCGCCTCGGCGCCGATGGTCGGACCGTTTACGTACGTAATGCCCGCCTCCAGGTCCTCTATGGCGCGATACGCCAGAGACACGTCCTGCGTATAGATGCTGGAGGACAGGCCGTAGCGCGTCGCGTTCGCGATTTGCACGGCTTCTTCGCAGGACGCCGCCTTGAGCGCCGAAAGCACCGGCCCGAAAATTTCCTCGCGGGCAATGCGCATGTCCGGCGCGACTTCGGTGAACAGGGCAGGCTCGAAGAAAAAGCCCTCGGCAAGCGCTCCCTGCTTCGCCTGTTTCCCGCCGATGCGGAGGGTTGCGCCCTCGCCGCGCCCAATCTCGACGTAGCGTTGCGCCTTGTCCAGCGCCTTCTGATTGATCAGCGGGCCGACATGCACCCCTTCGTCGTTGCCGTATCCGAGAACCAGCGTTTGCATCTGCTCCAGCAGCCGCTCGACGAACGCGTCGTGGATGGCTTCGTGCAACACCAGCCGACTCGTGGCCGTGCAGCGCTGTCCGGTGGTTCCGAACGCGCCCCACAATACGCCTTCGAGCGCAAGGTCCAGGTCCGCGTCCGGCATCACGATTTGCGCGTTTTTCCCGCCCATTTCCAGGGAGAGGCGTTTGTGCAGCCTGCCGCAGGTTTCTCCGATTTTCGAGCCGACCGCGTTCGAGCCGGTGAACGATACGGCGTCTACGCCCGGATGCTCGACCAGCGCTGCGCCCGCCGCGCCTCCTCCATGCACCAGATTGAACACGCCAGGGGGCACGCCTGCGTCCGAAAGCAATTGCGCAAGCAGCGTACCGCTGTGCGGCGCCTCTTCGCTGGGCTTGAAGACGATGGCGTTTCCGCAGGCCAGCGCCGGAAATATTTTCCAGGTCGGCACGGCGATCGGGAAGTTCCATGCGGTGACAAGGCCCGCAACGCCTATGGGCCGCCGGACGCTCATATTGAATTTGTCCGGCAATTCGCTGGGAACCGTGCGCCCGAAGAGCCGCCGCGTTTCCGACGCGGCGTAGTACGCCGTGTCGATGGCTTCCTGCACGTCCCCGCAGGTTTCGGCGAAGGGCTTGCCCATCTCCCGGGTTTCCTCGAAAGCGAGCGTCTGCTTGCGCTCCGTCAGCAAATCCCCGACGCGCCGGAGGATTTCCCCTCGCTGCGGCGCCGGCGTACGCGACCACGCGGGAAAGGCCTTGCGCGCCGCCCGCACGGCGGCGTCGACGTCCGCAGGGCCGGATTCGGGAAAAAGCCCGATTATTTCCTGCGTACGCGCCGGATTGGCCTTCTTGAAGGTCGCGCCCTGCTCCGCGTCCACCCAGGATCCGTTCACGAAATTCCGAAAAGCGTCAGGCATCGTCTTGTCGTTTTGTTCATGGATTTATTGTGCTCGAATTCCGTACTATCTTTCCATACCCATGGATCCTTTCCTGCTTGCGGATCCGGTTTTTCAAGGATTCCCTGAGGATACTCTGATTAAATCTCGTTTTGCGGCATGTCCGAACCTGTATCGACGCCTCGCGCCAACGCAATCGACAGGCATATCAGCGCCAGAGCGAACAACGCGAAGCCCAGCGGCATTCGTCGATTTTTCGAGATCGCCGCCACAATGGATAACGTGATATCCCTCGGCATCGGCGAGCCGAATTTCGTGTCGCCGCAACCGGTCGTCGATGCGGCCGTCGCATCGCTGCGCAAGGGCCATACCCGTTATACCTCCAATGCGGGTTTGCTGCGCCTGCGCCAGTTGATTTCGGAAAATCTGGAGCGCCGCTACGGCGTCGCCTATGCTCCGGAGAACCAGATCGTCGTCACGGTGGGGGGGAGCGAAGCCATGCTCATCGCCCTGCTCGCGACCATTGATCCCGGGGACGAGGCGCTTATCCCCGAACCCTGTTTCGTTTCGTACGGCCCGCTTGCAGAATTCGCCGGCGCAAGGGTAACGTACATACCCACGAGGGTGGAAACCGGTTTCCAGGTTACGGCGGAAGATATCGCCGCCCGCGTCACGCCTCGTTCGAAGGTGTTGTTCCTCGGGTATCCGAACAATCCCACCGGGGCGGTGCTCCGGCGCGACATGCTGGAGGACATTGCCCGCGTGGCCATCGACAACGATTTGCTTGTCCTGTCCGACGAGATATACGACCGGCTGATTTACGGACGAGCCGCCGAGGAGGGGCATGTGAGTTTGCCGTCCCTGGACGGACTTTACGAACGCACGATTCTGACGGGAGGATTTTCCAAGAACCACGCCATGACCGGCTGGCGCGTCGGGTATGCCTGCGCGCCGGAGGCCCTCAGCAACGCCATGTACAAGATGCACCAGTATGCGGTGATGTGCTCGTCCACGATGGGGCAGGTGGGCGCCGTGGCCGCGCTTGAAACATGCGACGAGGACGTGGAGCGCATGCGCCGTTCCTACGACGAGCGGCGGCGCTATATCGTGGATGGATTGCGGGCCGCCGGATTGCCCACCTTCGAACCGGAAGGCGCCTTCTATTGCTTTCCCGACATTACCTCCACAGGGCTGTCGTCGGAGGAGTTCGCGGAACGGTTGCTGGAGGAAGAACAGGTGGCTTGCGTACCGGGAGACGCCTTCGGGCCCAGCGGCGCAGGATACGTGCGCTGTTCGTACGCCACGTCCATGGAGCAGCTGGAGGAAGCGGTGCGGCGCATAACCCGATTCGTCGCACATTGTCGGAATGTCAATAAATAACTGACCTGAAGTCAGTTATTTATTGACCCCGGGCATTGACGGCGCGGGCAGCAGGCGGCGCAAGCGCATCCTGGACGCAGGCCGCGCGCCATTGAGGTCCTGTGGGATCGCTGCGCGCTCGAATTCGAGGGATAAGGGTCGCCTCTCGCGCCGTAGACCGGGGCAAGGGCGGATTTTCGGAATTTCGGAATCTGCGGTGCGAGAGCAACGCGATTTATTCAGATGGTTAGTATATTCAACGATTCCAGTTTTCCAGAATATATTTTGTTCTAGGACGAAAATATCCACCAGGTCGAGAAGCAAGACGCTCGTCAACAGGAATAAGATCAATGATTATTTGCCGGAGGTCTTCATCTCCCAAATCAGATGCAAGGTACATAGCGGCAGGCCATGCGCCAAGAGGTTCGTTAACGGGGTACGTATAATCATCGGGAACCGAAAGTTCTCTTATCACAAGATTCTTGACGTGTTTGCGAGTTTCAGGATCGAACCCTCCCCATTCTTTAAGCGCCGCGCCAAACATATCAAGCACTCCCGTAATTTGGCTATCCGTCAGATTTGGATCATTCGAATATTCAACAAGAAAAGGCACAATCGAAGGGCCGGAGTCCAAAAGACCATATTGAATCATATTGCCCATGGGAGCGATTTCTATAAGAAGCGGTATGGCTTCGCGATCCTGAACGGCAATTATCGTTTCTGCAAGAAAACGAGTATATTCTTCCGAAGGAGATTCGAATGTTTCGCCTGCTTTAATCCGTTCCCGGCGATCAATATCATTGCGCAGCGCAGTCCTCAGAGCGGATTTAAGCTGAGGAGAAACAACGTGTTTTAGCTGCTCATATTCAACTTGATCCAAAAGATCATGCAGGGCCTTTTCAGCCTCTTGATAGTTAAAACTTTCGAGACGCGCCGCAATTGCTGCTTGAGACGATACAGAAAGATTGATATTCTGCGAATAAGAAGGCAGAACAGCACAAAGAGCAACAAGGCAAGAAGCGAATGCAAGGAGAAAGCGGTTCATGGCTATCGAGGTTAGGGTTAGCGAAAACGGCAACGAGAGAGAATTAATTCTCCCATGGGGACCTTCGTTTAAACCCCCAATCGAAAGACCGGGTACGCATGACTTGAAGGGAACGGGGAGAACGAAGATACGACAAACGCCAATCTAATCCCTCGTTCTGGCATTGTCAAGCCCGTCGGGGACCGTGCGTATCGCCGCCTCCGAAAAAGTTTGGCGGGATTGCCGGGAAACGATGCGCGCGCGTCGTCGTACGAGCGTATCGCCAGTATGGCTCGATATGCCCGGCAGCAGGCCGTGCGGCGCATAACCCGATTCGTCGCCCGTTGCTGAAATGTCAGTTCGTCGCCCGCTGCTGAAAAATCAGTAAATAATTGATTTCAAGTCAGTTATTTATTGATCTTGAATATTGACGGCGCGGAAAGCAGGCGGCGCAAGCGCATCCTGGACGCAGGCCGCGCGCCATTGAGGCCCTGTGGGATCGCGGCGCGGTCGAATTCGAGGGATAAGGGTTGCCTCTCGCGCCGTGGACCGGAGTAAGGGCGGATTTTCGGAATTTCGGAATCTGCGGTGCGAGAGCAACGCGATTTATTCAGATGGTTCCTGCTGAACGGCTCCGGAAGGCCCATTGTACCATCTTTCGAGATACATTTCAACAGACCATGGATACTTGGAAGCAAGCGCGGCAACCATAGATTTAAGATCGGCGTCACCAAGGGAGGAAGCAAAAAACATACTGCCCAGTTGTAACTGATCAGAAAAAGGATCATCCTTAAGATGTTCGGGAATATATCCTTGTATATAGGGAATGGACAATTCCTTCAGCGTAGTGTGTATCGAAGGATCAAGCGGGCGCCATCTTTCTACAGTTCTTGTAAGAGCGAGAAAACCATTACTAATTTCAAGTGCAGTACGTTCAGGAGATTTAATATAATCAAGTATAACAGAAACAATACGAGGACCAAACGCTGCCAAGCCATGAGCAGCCGTATTCCCGAATTCAGTAGCTTTAAGCAGAACCGGTATTGCTTTTTCATTTTCTAACGAAGCCACGAAAGGAATCAAAGAATCAAGCAAATCGATCATATAATGAGCATCTTCATGACCCTCTTCCAAAGACATAAATTTATTGACCTGACCATCGAGCGCAATAATAAGACCTTCAGCAACAAGAGGATCTACGCTTTGCCTGAATTCAGTCATTCTTTCTTCCTTTTTCTTTGTCCAATCCCAGGAAAGATAACTAATAGCTTCTGCGATTCTATCGGTATCGCCGCTATAAAGCTCTGTAGCAAGCGCAGCAGCGGAAGGTGCAGTAATCTGTCTATTCTGCGCCGAAGCAGAGAAGACGAAAAAGAAAAGAACGATCAAAGAGACCGTCAAAAACGAGAAGCGAGTTAAAGCGGTCATGGCGAGCAAGTGGGTTAAGGGTGAGAGAAACAGGAAAGCCAGCAGTCAATTAATGCTGATATGTACCCAGCTGTCAACATAGGAGTCAGTATTAGGATATAATCTCTTATTCTCTTCTTTAATATTGACCTTTAATTTATTAGTCCATATAGAGGAATTATTAGTTTTAATATCCAGAGCCCGCCCATATTTGTGTCGTGAATCTCTTTCAGGTTTATCCCTGTTTTCATAAACATCTTTATTACCTTCAGGGCATCTATAGCCAGAAGTTATCCTTAATTGATCATAGATTCCGGTTTCTGAATAAATATGATCAATTATTTTCCTGTGCAAATTAGAGAGTTCAGGCTCAATATATGTATAATCGCCATGTTTGCCGAATTTATTACCTGTACCGTAAACGCTATAATTAGGATAGTTATCTGTAAAATCACTACATGTATACTGTCCATTAGAGTACTCTTTTGCAAGATCGCATTGATGCTGAAAAGAACAAGCACAATCATCTTTTTCATCATCATTGTCTTCATCGTCATTATCGCCACCGCTGCCGCTGTTGCCATCACTACCGCCGCCGTAGCCGCCACCAGTTGGATAACAATAATTAGAACAGAATGTCCTAAATCTTGGACCACAATTTACCGCACCATGAGGTCCACCAACATATCCTGGCTCTTGAGCGCATATTTCACCAAATTCAACTTTTTTACATTGTATGTAACACAAATCGTTAGGATTAGACATTCTATTCATATCAGTTGTAAAATTTTTACCTAAAGACTCTTCTCTACTTAAATGCATTGACAATTCAAGAGGAATATTATTGGGACGATAAAAATAAGAATCAACATCTTCAAATATTATCGTATAACGCGATACTGTCATTTCCATTCCACCGAAATCCTTCGCTACGTATTGCTCCACGTTAATTCGCAAAATCATCCTTCGACAATTTTTCTTGGCTCGAAAACGCAATAATATTTCCGGAAACTATATCTCCCGAAGGCTCCATATCCATAACGAGCGTACGAACATGGTGCATTGTACTATCATAACGTTCATCCGTATACTCTCCAAGCGTCGTCGTCAAGACGAGCGTTTCTTCCGTTCCGTCGAGAGACAAAACAACGGATTCGTTCCAGTCCGGAGGGAATTTCTCTATGAAAGCAAGCAACGCAAGCGAATCTTCGTCGCCTTCGATCTTCGACAAGTTCTCCAAAACTCCGATTTCCACCTGTTCCGCGTACCAGGCGCGGGCCTTGGCCGTCAGGCCGTCGTGCGGGGCGATGTCCTCCAGAGAGGATAAATCTGCTCCGGAATCGCAACTCGACAAAAGAAGCGCCCCGGCGAACAGGCCGCAAAGGATGGGAAACGCGCCCAAGCGGCAAGACCGGGTACGCATGACTTGCAGGGAAGGGGAAAACAAAGATACAGGAAACGTCAATCTAAGCCTCCGTTCTGACATTGTCAAGTCCGTCGGGGCCGCGCATACCGCCACCCCTGAAAAAAATTTGGCAAGCCTGCCGGGAAACGATGCGCGCGCGTCGTCGTACGAGCGTATCGCCGCACGGCGTTCATGATGCCCGGCGCCCTGTGTTTTGCGCCCCTGACCAGCGTATCCTGACTATCCGCATGTCTTTTTCCGAAGATCATATTCAATCTCTCCTGGAGCGCGTACGGGCGCTCGGAGGTTATCTTTGACGTCGATCGCCGCAGAAATATCGTCGAGGCGCTGAACCGGAAACGGATGGCTCCGGATTTCTGGAGCCATCCGGACGAAGCGCGCAAGGTCGAGAAGCAGTTATCCGCCGAGGAGGGCTGGATCGAAGCATGGGAGGCGCTGTCGGGACAAGCGGACGACGTCGAAACGCTTTTGCTGCTTGCCGAAGAGGAGCGGGACGCCGACCTTTCGGACGAAATCCAGGCGGAAGCCGCCCGCATGGAAAAAGCGCTCGAAGCCCTCGAATTCAAAAACATGCTGGGCGAGCCGGACGACGAGCGCCCCGCCATCCTCACGATCCATCCTGGCGCGGGCGGTACGGAAAGTCAGGACTGGGCGGAAATGCTGTTGCGCATGTACACCCGCTGGGCCGAGCGGAATGGCTACAAGGCTGAACTGGTGGAGCATCAGGCGGGAGACGTGGCGGGCGTCAAGAGCGCCAGCATTCGCGTGACGGGGCCGTACGCCTATGGCTATCTGAAGTCCGAAACGGGCGTACACCGGCTCGTGCGCATCTCGCCGTTCGATTCCAGCGGCAGGCGACACACGTCGTTCGCCAGCGTCTTTGCGTATCCGGAGATCGACGACGCCATAGAAATCGCGCTGAACCCGGACGATGTGGAACTGCAAACGTTTCGTTCCGGAGGCAAGGGCGGACAGAACGTGAACAAGGTGGAAACCGGCGTCCGACTGATCTGGACCGGGAAATTGTCGAACGGCGAAGCAGCGCGGGTCGTGGCGGAATGCACGGAGGAGCGCAGCCAGCTCCAGAATCGGGACCGCGCCGAAACGATGCTCAAAAGCCGGATCTACCGCCTGGAGCAAGACATCAAGGAAGCGGAAAAGAACCGGCTCGAAGGGTCGAAAAAGAAGATCGAATGGGGAAGCCAGATTCGATCCTACGTATTTCAGCCCTACACGATGGTGAACGACCACCGCACGGACACCAAGCTGACGGATGTGCAGGCGGTCATGAACGGAGATATCGAACCGTTCGTCAAGGCGTTTTTAATGCAGCGAACGGACGCATAGCGCCATGGTCAAAACGGACTTTCTTGTAATCGGGAGCGGCGTTGCGGGGCTTTCGTATGCGTTGGAGGCGGCCGAACACGGCTCCGTGGCGATCGTGACCAAAAAGGAAACCGCCGAATCGAACACCAATTACGCGCAGGGCGGAATCGCCGCGGTCATGGCCTCGCCGGATTCGTACGCAAGCCATATCGAGGACACCATGGCGGCGGGAGGGGAGCTTTGCGACCCCGAGGTCGTGCGGTTCGTGATCGAAGAGGGGCCGGAGCGGGTGCGCGAACTGATGGCGCTGGGCGCCGATTTCACGCGCCGGGGCGGAACCCTGCATCTGGGTCGGGAAGGCGGGCATTCCGCGGACCGGATCGTGCATGCGGCGGACGCCACCGGGCGGGAAGTAGAGCGCGCGCTGCTTGCTTCGGTCCGAAGCCATCCGAATATCGTCACCTGCGAATACCACTTCGCCGTCGAACTGATTACCGAACATCATCTGGGGCAGCATGTCACGAAGTTGCGGCCGGACATTCGCTGCTTCGGCGCCTATGTGTACGATTCCAGAGAAGATTGCGTCGAGGCGTTTCTCGCCAAATCGACCCTGCTGGCTACGGGCGGCTCGGGCGAAATTTATCTGCACACCACCAACCCCGACGTAGCGACGGGGGACGGCGTGGCGATGGCGTATCGGGCCAAGGCGAGAATCGCGAACATGGAGTTCGTGCAATTCCATCCGACGTCCCTCTACGGCCCGGAGGCGGATTCCTTTCTTGTTTCGGAAGCGGTGCGCGGGGAGGGCGGGCGGCTGTACAATATGAAAGGCGAGCGGTTCATGCCTTCCTACGATGCGCGCCAGGAACTGGCTCCGCGCGACATTGTCGCCCGCGCCATCGACGATCAACTCAAAAAACATGGCGACAAACATGTGCTGCTGGACATTTCCCACCGGCCCGCCGACATGATCCGGGAGCGTTTCCCCTACATCCACGCCACGTGCCTCAAGTTCGGGATCGATATGACCCGGCAGCCGGTTCCGGTCGTTCCGGCGGCGCATTACCAGTGCGGCGGCGTGCTTACCGACCATGCGGGGCGGACCTCGATCAGCGGCCTCTTTGCTTGCGGAGAAGTGGCGTATACGGGACTTCACGGCGCCAATCGCCTCGCAAGCAATTCGATGCTCGAAGCGCTCGTGTTCAGCAAACGGGCGACCCGCGCCGCCATCGAATACGCGCGAACCCGGTCGTTCCGGGACGATATTCCGGAATGGGACGCCAGCGGCGCCGAACGTCCGCAGGAATGGGTGCTCATTTCCCACAATCGGGACGAATTGCGCCGCGTCATGTGGGATTACGTAGGGGTGGTGCGCTCCAGCCTGCGACTTGACCGGGCGTTTCGGCGGACCCGGCTTTTGTACGAGGAAACCGAGGGATTCTATCGGCGGACGCGCGTGTCCGTCGAATTGTGCGAATTGCGCAACATGATTGCGGCGGCCTATCTGATCATCCGAAGCGCGCAAATGCGCCGCGAGAGCCGGGGCCTGCACTATACGCTTGATTATCCCGAACCGGTGGAAGAGGAAAAGCGCCCCACGTTCATGTAGGGATGCGCTGCATAGTGTTAACAGGCCCTAAAACCGCCCCGCTCGTCGCGCCGCGGGCGGGACCCGTCGCGCTGCTTCGTCATTTCTTGCCGGCGCGCCCCTTGCCATCGCACCCCTCGCAGCCTCTCAACCTCGCAGGTTTAACCAGCGCGTCCTTCGTCAGCGTATCCCTGAGCGCGCACTGTTTTTTCATGCCGGGAATGCGCGGGCCTGCGTTGAAAATACCGGAACAACTCCCGCCGGGCCGTGTTGTATCTTTCCGCGGAGCAGTGTCTGACCGGCCATGGCGCGAAATGCGTTATGTCGTCCGGTTGGCGTAATTACGAAAGGAGGTTTCTCCCGAAACCGCCTTTTTTTGTGGTTGGCGTACGTACGTTAGCGCCCGCCCGGTATCGGGTGCGGGCTTTTTTTGTAACGCGAAAAACGGGAAACGATTTATGGCCGGACCGTCGCTTGCACAGGAATGCGACGCGCTTTGCGAACGCATTGCGGCGCTTGTCGAGGAAGCCCTCGCCGATTCGGCGGTGTTTCTCGTCGAGGCGCAGGTGCGCGGCGCGAGGGGTTCTCGCGTGGTCGAGGTCTTTGTAGACAGCGAGGGCCCGTTGGGCGCCGACGATTTGACGAAGATCAGCCGCGAGACGGGATTTCTGCTGGACGTAGAGAATGCGGTAGAGGGGCGATACGCGTTGAATGTGTCCACGCCGGGCCTGGATCGCCCCCTTGCGTCGCCGCGGCAGTACCGAAAAAATGTGGGCAGGGACATACGCGTTCGGTATGCAACCGGAGCCGCCGACGAAGATGCGGAAGTCGTCGGCGCGTTGCTGAACGTGACCGACGACGCCATCGAAGTGGCGGCGTCCGGTTCCGACGTGCGGCGCATTCGCTTCGACGACGTGGTGCGGGCCCAGGTGCAACTTCCGTGGTAGGAACAGGCCATATATCTCCTGATACATAGACCAGAACCAACCGGCAAGGAATATCGAGACATGCAAAGCACGGATCTTATATCGTCGTTTGCAGAGATTGCGCGCGAAAAGGCTATTGATCGGGATTCCCTCACGCTGATCGTCGAGGATGTTTTTCGGGCCATGATTCGCAAGCGGTACGGCGCAGACGACAACTTCGACATCATTTTCAATCCGGACAACGGGGACATTCAGATCATCCATGTGCAGGATATCGTGGCGAACTGGGACCTGAAGGACCCGGTCACGGAGATCGAACTGGACGCCGCCAGAAAGGTGGACGAGGATTTTGAGATAGGCGAAGAAGTGGCCAGCGAGATCAATATCGCAGGATTCGGCCGCCGTGCGGTCATGGCGGCCCGGCAAGCGTTCAGCCAGCGGATCCGGGACATCGAAAAAGAAAAAATTTACAAGGACTATACGGACCTGATCGGCGAAGTAGTGGTCGGGGAGATTTACCAGACGCGGCGGCGCGAAGTGCTGGTGATTCACAACAAGGTGGAACTGGTGCTTCCCCGTTCCGAGCAGATATTCAAGGACCGGTACCGCAAGGGAGACATGCTCCGGGCGGTGGTGCAGGAGGTGAAGCGGGACCTGGGCAGCAATCCGCAAGTCATTATCAGCCGGGCTTCCCCCGTTTTTATGGAAAGGCTTTTCGAGCTGGAGGTGCCTGAAATTTACGAGGGCATCGTGGAAATCAAACGCATCGTGCGCGAGCCCGGGGACCGGGCCAAGGTCGCCGTGCTGAGCAACGACGACCGGATCGACCCCGTGGGGGCGTGCGTCGGCGTGAAAGGGGTTCGCATTCATGCGGTCGTTCGCGAACTGGGCAATGAAAATATCGATGTGCTGGAATATTCGAGCGATCCCTATCGCCTGATCGAGCGGGCGCTTTCTCCGGCGAATCCGGTGAGCGTAATCATCAACGACGAACTGGATCCGCCGCGCGCCAAAGTGGTGGTGAAAGCGGAAGAGGTAAGTCAGGCCATCGGTCGCGGCGGAATCAACATTCGGCTTGCTTCGCGCCTGGCCGGTTATGAAATAGACGTATACCGGGAAATCACCGAGGACGAAGAGGATGTGGAGATCGGCGAATTTGCGGACGCCTTCAATCCCGACACGCTGGAAAAGCTGCGCAATATCGGTTGCGACACCGCAAAGCAGGTCGTGGAGCTTTCCGTAGACGAACTGATGCGGCGTTCCGGGCTGGAACAGGAAACGGCGCAGCATGTGCTGGAGACGATTCGCCTCGAATTCGAGGAAGAGGAGGCGTCCGCGTCCGATGCTGACCCTGCGCCCGTCCCGGACGCCGCGCAGGAAGCGCAAGGAGGATAACCTCAAGCCAGAAGCAGAGCATACTCAGGAACGGCGGCTGTTGCCCATGACCACAACCAGGTTCAAAAAAGTACGGCTGTTCAAGCTGGTCAAAGAGTTCAACGTTTCTCTCGAAACGTTGAAGGAGCGCCTTGAACAAGCCGGTTACGCAGAGGCGTTGACCGGGTCGGGAATCAATGCGGCCATCAACGACGAAGCGGCGTACAACGAACTGCTGAGCGCCTTCGCCGAAGACCGGGAAACGGCGGAGCGGGTGCACAAGAAGCGGGCCCGGCAGGTCGCGACGGAAACGCAGCCTCAGCCTGAACCGACTCCGCCGGAGGAGGAGCCTGCGCCGGAGGCGGCCGCCGCGGCGGGAGACGGGGCGGATCCGACCGCGGAAGCAGAGCCTGCGCCTGTCGAACCTGTTGCGCCCGCAGCGCCCGAGCCGGAGGATGCAGCGGAAGAAATCGCGCCCGAAGAAGAAGAGGAGGCTGCGGAAGAAGTCGCCGAAGCGATAGCGGACGAAGCGGCTGCGGAAGAATCTCTGGCGGCAGAGGGTGCGCTCGCCCCCGCGCCGGAACCGGTCGAAGTCAGGGCCTCCGCCGAAGAAGAACCCGCGCCGGAGGACGCGGCGGAAGAAAGCGTTCCGGCCCGCGAAACGCCTGCGGACGAGGCGCCTGTCGAAGAGGCGGCGCCGTCAGAATCGTTGGCGGCGGAAGAAACCGCGGAGGAACCGCCTCTGGCGTCTCTCGAAGGCGTCGCAGGGGACGCGCCTGGCGAAGAAGACGCCATGGAAGAGCCGGCTGACGACGAAGAGGGCGACGAAACGCTTTCTGCAAAGCGCTACAAGCTGGCCGGAACCACGGTGCTCGGCAAGATGGATCTTTCCGAAGTAACGGATGCGACTCCCGGAAAGCGCAAACGGAAAAGAAAGCGCAAACGGAAAACCGCCGCGCCCGCCGACGAGGAACCCGTCGCACAGGGATCGGACGCCCGCCAGACTTCCAGGCGCAAACGCCGCCGCAAGGGAACGGGCGTGGACGAAGAGGATATTGAAGAAACTCTCCAGAAGACGCTTCGGGAAATCGAGCAGGGAGCGGGCGGCGCGCGGCGTCAGCGCCGTCGCCGCAGGAGAGAACGCCATGCGGAGCAGCGCGAGCAGGAAATCGAAGAGCAGCGCGAGCAGGAGCAAACGCTCCGGGTTCCCGAATTCGTCTCGACGGGCGACCTTGCCGGGTTGATGAATATCCCGGTGAACGAGGTCATTCAGAAGCTTTTCGAGGCGGGCATGATCGTGTCTATCAACCAGCGTCTCGACGCGGACACCATTTCCTTCGTAGCCGACGAGTACGAATACGACGTCGAGTTCATTACCGAATTCGGCGTAGAAGACCTTTTGCTGGAGGAAGACGATCCGGCGCTGCTGAAAGCGCGCGCGCCCATCGTGACCGTGATGGGCCATGTGGATCATGGCAAAACCTCCTTGCTGGACTATATTCGAAACGCCAATGTCGTGGCGGGCGAAGCAGGCGGCATTACCCAGCACATCGGCGCGCACAAGGTGAATCTTCCGGACAGCCGGGACATTACGTTTCTGGACACGCCGGGGCACGAAGCGTTTACGGCGATGCGCGCCCGGGGCGCCAAGGTGACGGATGTCGTGGTGCTTGTGGTGGCTGCCGACGACGCCGTGATGCCTCAGACGGTAGAGGCCATCAACCATGCCCGCGCCGCGGAAGTCCCGATCGTTGTCGCCATCAACAAGATGGACCGGGCGCAGGCGAATCCGGAAAGGGTGATGCAGCAGCTGGGCGACCAGAACGTGCTGGTCGAGCAATACGGGGGCAAAGTGCAGTGCGCGCTGGTCTCTGCCCACACGGGAGAAGGCGTGAGCGATTTGATGGAAAAGATTTTGCTCGAAGCAGAAGTAATGGAGCTCAAGGCGAACCCGGATCGCAACGCGGACGGGGTAGTCATTGAGTCCCGCCTTGAAAAGGGACGGGGCAATGTGGCGACGGTGCTCGTGCGCAACGGGACGCTCCGCCTCGGCGACTACTTTATCGCCGGCCTGTACAACGGGCGCGTGCGGGCCATGTTCGACGAGCGGGATCACCGGATAGAGGAAGTCGGCCCGTCCCAGCCCGCAATGGTGCTGGGCCTGAGCGGTTCGCCCGAAGCAGGAGACCAACTGGTGGGGCTGGACGAAGAAAAGGAAGCCCGGGATATTTCCCAGCGCCGCCAGCAGATACGCCGGGAGCAGTCCTTGCGGCAGAAAAAACATATTACGCTGGACGAGATTGGCCGTCGCCTGGCGCTTGGCGATTTCAAGGAGCTGAATCTGATTATCAAGGCGGACGTAGGCGGCTCTGTCGAAGCGCTGGCGGATTCCCTGTTCAAACTGAGCACGGAAGAAGTAGCGCTCAATGTGATTCATAGCGGCGTGGGGGCCATCACCGAAAGCGACGTGATGCTGGCTTCGGCGTCCGATGCGGTGATTATCGGATTTCAGGTGCGCCCGACGCCCGGCGCCCGACTGCTCGCCGAGCGGGAGGAAATCGACATTCGCACCTACTCGGTCATCTACGACGCCATAGAGGACATTCGGGACGCCCTCGAAGGCCTGTTGTCTCCCGAAGAAAAGGAGGTTACGAAGGGTACGGTGGAAGTACGAGACCTGTTCAAGGTGCCCAAGGCCGGTACGGTGGCGGGATGCTACGTGATCGAGGGCAAAATCCGTCGCAACGATCGTTTTCGGGTTATTCGCGAAGGCGTCGTGATTTACGAGGGAGAAATCGATTCGCTTCGCCGTTTCAAGGACGATGTGCGCGAAGTGCAGAGCGGTTACGAATGCGGCATTTCCGTCCGGGGCTACAACGATCTGAAGGTGGGGGATCAGATCGAGGGCTACGAGATCGTTGAAGAAAAACGTACGCTTGCGGCGGGATCGCCCGTATAAACGCGCCCCGGCGCAACGCGCAAGGCCGCGACATCTTCTTTTATCCTTCTGTGATGCGCCATGAGCATTCGCACCGAACGCGTCGCCCGTCTGTTGCAACGGGAAATTGCAAGCGTACTGCAAACGGCCTTTTCGGAACGCATCCCGTGCATGTACGCGGTAACGAATGTGCGCGTAACGAAGGATCTCGGCATAGCGTATGTGGACGTCAGCGTCTACGAACAGGATATCGACGCGCGCCGCGATGCGTTCCGGCATTTTACCGACCTGAAAACAGAAATCCGAACCGTTCTCGCCCGCCGCGTTCGTCATCAGTTGCGGGCAGTCCCGGACCTTCGTTTTTTTCTCGACGAAGGTCTGCATGCCTCGAAGCGCATGGACGAGATTTTCGACCGGATACGAGCCGAACGGGAAGGCAGGGAAGCCGGTTTGCAATGACGCAGCCTTTTATTCGGGACCTTGATATCGAGGCGGTCTATTGCCCGGCGCCGACCTTGCCGGAAACCTTCGAGCGGGCCGCGCTCCCCGTGGACAAGCCTCCGGGCTGGTCCTCGTTCGACGTGATTCGCGCGTTGCGGCCCTTGCTCGACGGGCGCAAGGCGGGTCACGCCGGCACGCTTGATCCGCTTGCGACCGGATTGTTGATGGTCCTGACGGGCCAGGCGACGCGGCTGATGGAGAAGTTCATGGAGTTGCCCAAGACCTACGAGGCCACGCTGCGGCTTGGCGAAACCACCGATACCTTCGACGCCGACGGCAAAATAACCGAACGGCGCGATCCGTCGGGAATCCGGGACGAAGACCTGCTGCATGCGCGCGACCGCTTCCTCGGCGCGATCGAACAAATAACCCCCGCCTGGTCTGCCGTCAAGCAGGGAGGGGAACGCCTGTATCGCAAAATGCGCCGGGGCGAGGCCGTGGTTCCGTCGCGTCGCATCGTCACCGTCCGGTCCTTCGATCTGCTGGAGCGAAAGGGTGCGGACGTTTCTTTTTCGGTCGAATGCTCGAGGGGAACCTATATCCGCAGTCTTGCGCATGAATTCGGGCAGGCGCTGGGCGTTGGCGCGCATATCGTACAGTTGCGGCGCACCTGCATCGGCGCCTTTTCTGCGGACGACGCCTGGACTGTGGACGCCCTTCGAAAAACAATCCGGGAGCGGCGCGCATGAAACGGCTGCATGGACTCGATCAGGTGCGCAAGGACAGCGCTTCCGTGCTTACCGTAGGCACGTTCGACGGGGTGCATCTGGGCCACCAGGCTATTTTGCGGTATTTGCAGGAACGCGCTGCGGCGCTGGGCGGAATCAGCACCGTGCTGAGTTTCCATCCGCATCCCCGGGAAATCGTGGAAGAAGCGTCTTTGCCCCTCCTCACCGGGATCGACGAGCGGGCGGACCTTATGGCGGCCATGGGTCTGGGACAATTGATCGTGCTGCCCTTTACAAAGGAATTTTCCCGCTTGTCCGCGGAAGCGTTCGTGGAGGACGTGCTCGTTCGGGGCATTGGGGTGCGGGAAATCGTGATTGGCTACGACCATGCCTTCGGGCGGGATCGGCGAGGCAATGCGGACCTGCTGCGAACGCTTGGAGCGAGGCATGGCTTTACGGTGGACATGGTTCCCGCCAGAATCGTAGCGGAACAAGCCGTTTCTTCCCGAAAGATCAGGCAGTTTCTCGAAGAAGCCGGGGACGTAGCGGCCGCCGCAACCATGCTGGGACGGTCCTATAGCCTTGAAGGGAAGGTGGTTCGGGGCGCAGGCCGGGGTCGGGACATCGGTTTCCCGACGGCGAACATGGAGGCAGTGCATCCGCGCAAGGCGATACCCGCCCATGGCGTATACGCCGTACGGGTGCGCCGCGGCGCGAAAGACCGGAATACGGTCCTGGCGGGCATGATGAATATCGGCGTGCGGCCTACGTTCGACGGCGCGCGGCGAATGCTCGAAGTGCACCTGCTCGACCTGGACGAAGACCTGTACGGGGAAATTCTTCGCGTGGAATTCGTTTCCAGAATGCGCGGCGAGCGTCGTTTCGGCGGTAAAAAAGAACTGGCGAGGCAACTTTCGGAAGACAAGATACGTACCAGAGAAATACTGGGGATACTCTGAACGCAGCGTCCCTTGTTTTTGCGCGCCTTCCCGTTGGGCGGGCGTTCTTCTTTACGATGGCATAATCTAAAGAGGACAGAACACGCCATGATTACGACAGAGCAGAAAAAAGCGTTGGTCGAGACGTATGGAAAATCGGCTGACGACACCGGCGCCCCGGAGGTTCAGATTGCGATCTTCACGCATCGCATCAACGAGCTGAACGGACACCTCAAACTTCATCCGGGAGATCACTCTACGCGACGAGGCTTGCTTAAACTCGTAGGAAAACGGCGCCGCTTGCTCAATTATCTTATGGACCGGGATATAGAACGCTACCGTTCTATCATTAAGAAATTGGGCATTCGCAAGTAACCCGTACGCCCGGTCAACCGCATTTCTCCAATGGACATGAGCCAAGGCCAGCGCCGCCCGCTATGCGGCGCGCTTTTTGGCGCCGGACGGCAGAGAGGCTGAGTACCAGGAAACCCGATTTCTGCGCAGGAAAACGATGCGCAGGTCATTGAACGAAAACGAGGAAAAATAACAAATGGCGAATTTTACCCATAAAGAAATAGAACTGGCGCCGGGCAAGGTCCTGTCGCTGGAGACGGGCCGTCTTGCGCGACAGGCCGGCGGCTCGGCCGTGGTTCGGCTGGGCGACACCATGGTGTTGTGCACCGCTGTGATTTCGAAAGACGTGCGCGAGGGGCAGAGTTTTTTCCCCCTTACCGTAGAGTATCGCGAAAAATTTTCGGCGGGCGGAAAGATTCCGGGCGGATTCATTAAACGGGAAGGCCGCCCGACGGACAAGGAGGTGTTGTCGTCGCGTCTGGTGGACCGGGCGCTTCGCCCGCTGTTCCCGGACGGCTTTTTGCATGAGACCCAGATTATTGCATACGTGGTTTCCGCCGACGATCAGTATAACGCCGATGTGCTTGCAGGCGTGGGCGCGTCCGCAGCGCTGATGCTTGCCGGAGCGCCGTTCGAGGGTCCGATTGCAGAGGCGCGCGTGGCGCGGGTCGACGGGGCTTTTGTCGTCAACCCGACGATGGAAGAAACGGCGGAAAGCGACATGGATATCGTCGTGGCGGGCAAGGAGGACGCCATCGTGATGGTGGAAGGGGAGATGCAGGAGGTGGACGAGGGAGAAATGCTGGAGGCGCTGGACGTGGCGCACGCAGCGATTCGGAAATTGTGCGCGATGCAGCGCGAGCTGGTGGCCGAGGCGGGCGCCGCGGAACCGTTCGAGCCGCAACTGGTCACGCTGCCGGAAGGCGTTCTGGAGAAAGTTTCGGAAACGGTCGGCAGCCGAATCGACGACCACCTTCGTACGGCGTACGAAAAGGGCGCTTTCTACGGAGGGCTGGACCAGATCAGGAACGACGCGGCGGCGGAACTGCTTGGCGACGACGGCGCGGAGACCACGCCCGAAGGATTTACCGCAGGGCACATACGCGAGGCGGTTCGTACGCTTGAGCGACAGGCCATGCGCGCCATGATTCTGGACGAAGGCCGGCGGATCGACGGACGCGCGGCGGACGAAGTGCGTACGATATCGACGGCCACGGGCTACTTGCCGCGCGTACACGGCTCGGCGGTTTTTACCCGCGGCGAAACGCAGGTGCTTGCCTCCATCACGCTGGGAACGGGCCGGGACGTGCAGGCTGTGGATCAAATTTTTTCCTCGGAGGACAAACGATTTTATCTGCATTATAATTTCCCTCCGTTTTGTACGGGAGAGGCGAAATTCATTCGCGGCGTCAGCCGCCGGGAAATAGGCCACGGCATGCTTGCCGAGCGCGCATTGCAGCACATGCTTCCTCCGCTGGAAGAATTTCCCTATACCATCCGCGTTAATGCGGACGTGCTTGAATCGAACGGTTCGTCCTCCATGGCGTCGGTATGCTCCGGGTCCATGGCCCTGATGGACGCAGGCGTTCCGCTGCGCAAGCCGGTGGCGGGGATCGCCATGGGGCTTATCAGCGAAAATGGCCGTACGGCGGTGCTTACCGATATTCTCGGCACGGAAGACCATCTTGGGGATATGGATTTCAAGCTGACGGGTACGCGCGACGGCGTGACCGCCTGCCAGATGGATATCAAGATCGCTGGACTTTCCCGGGACGTGCTCCGGCAAGCGCTGGAGCAGGCGCGGGATGCGCGGCTGCGCATTCTCGACGTCATGGACCAGGAAATCGGCGAAGCCCGGGACGATTTGTCTTCTTATGCGCCCCGGCTTACGCAGATCGCCGTGGACGGAGAGTTTATCGGCGCAATCATTGGGCCGGGCGGAAAGGTGATTCAGGGCATGCAGCGCGACACGAACACGTCGATCGAAATCGAAGACAAGGACGGGAAGGGCCTCGTAACCATCTCCGCCACCAACCAGGAAGACGCCCAGGCGGCTATCGACCTGATCAAAGGCATTGTTACGGTGCCGGAACCGGGCGATACGTACGAGGGAACGGTGAAAAGCATTCTTGCCTTTGGGGCCATCATCGAGATTTTGCCCGGCAAGGAAGGATTGCTCCATATCTCCGAACTGGACCATGGATATGTCGAAAACGTGGAGGATTATTTCCAGGTTGGCGACAAGGTCAAGGTAGAACTTGTTGAGGTTCGCGACGACGGGAAACTTCGGTTGAGCCGGAAATCATTCCTGGAGCCGAGAGAAGGCGGACAGGAAGAACGGCCTCGTCGGCCTCAGCATTCGCGCGACGGAGGCTCCCGGCGGGACGGTCGGGGAGGCGGATCCTACCGGGAGCGCGGGGGGCGCGACGGCCGAGGCGGCCGGGACGGGTACAAGAAGCGCAGACCTCGCTAACGATACGCTGATCAAAGCAGATTTAATCAGAGTATCCTGAAGGACGTCATGAAACAAGCGGGAAACGGCGTATCGCCGTGTTTCCGGAAGACCACGCTGTCGAACGGCGTTCGGGTCCTGTCCGAGCGCATTCCGTCGGTCCGCTCTGTTGCGGTGGGCCTGTGGGTTGCGGCGGGGAGCCGGGACGAACGCGATGCAGAACGCGGGATCAGCCATTTCCTTGAACATATGGCGTTCAAGGGCACGAAGAATCGGCGCATGCACCAGATCGCGCGACGCATGGAATCCGTGGGCGGCTACCTGAATGCGTTTACGGGCAAGGAATACACCTGCTACTATGCGCGCGCCCTCGACGAACATCTCGCGCGGGCTATCGACACGGTGTGCGATATGGTGCGCTTTCCGACCTTTCCCGAGAAAGAGATCGAGAAGGAAAAGGGGGTTATTCTCGAAGAAATAAAAATGTACGAGGATACCCCGGAAGAACTCGTGTTCGACCGGTTTGAATCCGTCGTGTACGAAGGCCATGCGCTTGGCGCTCCCGTAATCGGGTATCCCGAAACGGTGCAATCCTTCGACCGGGCCATGTTGTACGACTATATGGAAAGGCGCTATGCGCCGAATCGCATGGCGGTGGTCGTGGCGGGCAACGCGGAGCACGACGACATTGTGCGCCTCGCCGAAAAGATGCTGGGGGATATTCCGGCGGCCGACCGTCCGATCCGCCGCCCGCCTGCGAACGGCTATGTCCCTCGCAATTTCACGGAAGCCCGCCCCGTTCAGCAGGCGCATTTCGTGCTGGGCGCGCGCGGGCTTGGCGTGACCGATGCGGACCGGGTGGCGTTCAACGTGTTGAATACCTTGCTGGGGGGCGGGATGTCGAGCCGGCTCAACCGGAATGTGCGGGAAAAATACGGCTTTTGCTACAGCATCGGGTCGTTCGCGAATATGCACTCGGATTCGGGAGATTTCGGGGTATACGCTGCAACGGATATACGGAGGATGAAGCGCGTACAAGCCTTGATTCGGAAGGAATTTCGGCGCTTCGCCAACGTTCCGATCGGGCGGCGGACGCTGAGCGAGGCCAAGAATCAGGTTCGGGGCGGTCTTATGCTTTCCCTTGAAGGGATGAGCAACCGCATGATGGGCGTCGCCCGGCAGGAATTGTACTTCGGACGGCACCGGACCCTTGACGAAATCAACGAAGCGATCGAGCAGGTTACCGTCGAAGACATACAGCGGTTGGCGACGATGCTTTTTCGGGAAGATCAGCTTTCGACCGCTGCGCTTTTGCCGCAAGGACAGGCATGAAAATACTGGTTTCCGGCGGCGCCGGCTTCATAGCGTCTCATGTAAGCGAGGCCTTGCTGGCGGCGGGGCACGAGGTGCATATCCTCGACGACTTGTCCGGGGGGCGACGGGAAAACGTTCCGGAAGGCGCCGTTTTCCATGAAATGGACCTCCGGTCCCGCGAAGCGGCCGCCTGCATGCTGGAGCATGGTTTCGAGGCGTTCGTGCACCATGCCGCGCAAATGGACGTGCGCAAATCCGTTGCGGACCCGCCCTTCGACGCAACCGTCAATATTCTCGGCTTGCTGAATGTCATGGAGGCCGGGCGTCGGGCAGGGCTGAAGAAAGTCGTTTTCGCCTCGACGGGCGGCGCCATTTACGGAGAACCCGACTATGCTCCGCAGGACGAACGGCATGCTACGCGGCCCCTGTCCCCGTACGGCGTCGCCAAATTGTGCTCGGAACGCTACCTTGATTATTACCGAAACCAGTACGGGATTCCGTTTGTCGCCCTTCGCTACGGGAACGTATACGGCCCCCGGCAGAATCCGCACGGGGAGGCCGGGGTTATTGCGATCTTTGCGCAACGCATGTTGCGGGGCGAACAGCCCGTGGTCTATGGAGACGGTTTGCAGACGCGGGATTATGTGTATGTGGACGATGTGGTGCAGGCCAACCTGAAGGCGCTTGATTACGATGGATCGGGTATCTTCAATATCGGCACGGCGACAGAAACCAGCGTAAACGATCTTTTCGACGTCTTGCGGGACCGGATGGCGCCGAACATGGCTCGACGCCATGAAGCAGGGCGGCCCGGCGAACAGCGCCGGAGCGTACTGGGTTTCGACCTGGCCCGCGAAGCGCTCGGATGGCTTCCTCGCACAGCCCTTGCGCAGGGCCTGGAGGAAACGGCGACCTGGTTCGAAAACCACATGGAGTATTGATATTTTCCCCTTCCGGGACAAGGCGTTAATGATGCTCTGGCAAGTCTGCGAAAATGTATCAGATCAATCTTGAAGACTTTGAGGGCCCCCTGGACTTGCTCCTCTTTTTTATTCGGCGGGACGAACTGGATATCTTCGATATTCCGGTTGCTCGCATTGCGGACGAATACCTGGAGCATGTGCGCCTGCTGAAACAGATCGACCTCGACAGCGCGGGCGAATTTCTCTATATGGCGGCGATCCTGATTAGCGTAAAGGCCCGCATGTTGCTGCCCGGACAGGAAGTTGACGAGGCAGGAGATCCGATCGACCCGCGGCGCGAACTGGTGGAGCGGCTGCTGGAATATGTCCGGTACAAGGAAGCGTCCGGCCATTTACTGGCGCTTGAAAGCGAACGCGCGCAACGCTTTACGCGCAGTCAGGCCAATGCCGAACGTACTGCCTGGGAAGAGAAGCCCGTGCTGGACGCCTCCGTTTTCGATCTTGTATCGGCGCTGAAGCGAATCCTTGCAGAAGCGCCGGAGGAAACAATGCACGATGTGGCTCGCGAAGAATATTCTATCGAGCGGCAACGCGCGTTTTTGCTGGAGCGCCTGCAGGCCGACCAGCCGCTTTCGTTCGCCGCGCTTGCAGCAGGTCGGTCCCGGCCGTTTATCGTGGCGACCTTTCTGGGGACGCTCGAGCTTGTTCAGGCGCAGCAAGTGCGCGTACATATTCCAGAAGAAAATCCGATTGATTTTTACCTTGCGCTGTGTATCCCGGAATCCGACGACCAGGACAGCTCCGGAGAAAGCGGATAGGGAGATGGGAAACGAACACAGAGTATCCTGAAATTGCCGAACCACATGGTTTCCATACGCGAATTGGCGGATCGAACGCTTGTCCAGGTTGTCGAAGCCCTGGTGTTTGCAGCGGATCGTCCGGTGGCCGCGCGCGAAATCGCCGAGGCGTATAGCGACGTTACGGGAAACGCCGTTCCCGCGGATGGACAGGTGCTGGAGGCGGTCGCCGAGCTGAATGCAGCGTACGAGGCCGAAGGCCGCGTTTTTCGGATCGAGCGGTGGGCGGCGGGCTTTCGAATGGCGACGATCGCGCTGGTTGCTCCGTACCTGAAATCTTTTTTCAATCGTACGCGGACGCCGAAAATGTCGCGCTCGCTTATGGAAACGCTGGCTATCGTGGCGTACCGGCAACCCGTAACCAAGCCGGAAATTGATTTTGTGCGCGGCGTCGATTCCGGGTATGCGCTGGGCAAACTGATGGAACAGGGCTTTGTTGACGTGGCGGGCCGAAGCGATTCGCTGGGGCGCCCCCTGATCTACGCCACGACGAGCGCTTTTCTGGAGCAATTCGGGCTGGGAGACCTTGACGAATTGCCCACCCTGCGCGAAATCGAGGAAATTCTTGGAGATCCTGCCTTCAGCAGGGAGCGGGCCGAACTCTTGCAGCTGCAACAGGAAGACGAAACGATGCAGCGTCGGAACGAGGCGGATCAGACGGAAGAAACGCTGCCGGAAACCGAGGCGTAGCCCCGCGCATCGGAATTTTCCCGGCAAAGAACAGAACGCGCCCTGCTTCGTTCATTGCCCGTATACGCTACGCGCTATTCCGCCCAGGATCCCTTTTGCCGACATGCCCGCTGAAATTCCTGCACGAAGGGGGCGCCAGGGCGCCGCAGCGGCCCGTTCGCCCAACCGCCCGGAACCGCCCGGGACGCCGAAAGCGTCCGACGCGGCCCGGAACGGAAACAGCGGCATGCGCCTGAACCGGTATATCGCCCGCGCGGGAGTGTGCTCGCGCCGCGAGGCGGACGGCCTGATCGAGCGAGGACTGGTCAAGATAAACGGCGCGCGCGTTCGGGAATTCTTTACGTTGATTACGCCGAGCGATACGGTGGAGGTGAACGGGAAACGCATTTCTGCGTCGCCCCACGCATATATTCTCCTCAACAAGCCGAAGGACGCCATCGCAACGAAAAGCGATCCCCGCAAAAGGCGAACGGTGATGGATTTGCTGGCGATTCCCGACGACGACAAGCGCAGCCTCTTTCCCGTGGGGCGTCTGGATCGGGATACTTCGGGCGTATTGCTCATCACCAACGACGGGGAACTGGCGCACCGGCTGATGCATCCGCGGTACGAAGTAGATAAATTGTACCGGGTATGTACGCGCGCCGCCGTGAAACCCCATGAGATCGATCTCCTCAAGAAGGGCGTGACCCTTGAGGATGGCCTGGCGAAAGCGGACGAGGCGGCCTATGTCGCCTTGCCCAACCGGCGCGAAATCGGGTTACGCATGCACGAGGGTCGCAACCGGCAGGTTCGCAGGATGTTTGAAGCGCTGGGCCATGAAATCGCCGCGCTGGAGCGGGTAAATTACGCGGGACTGACCGCCAAGGGCGTTCGGGTCGGAAAATGGAGGCGCTTGCAGCCCTTCGAAATCCGGCGACTGAAACGCCAGGTAAACATGCCATGAAGGACGCCATGACCACCGACGACCAGTTGCTTCTCGAACGGATTCGCAAGGAGGGGCTTACCTACGACGATGTGCTGCTTGTGCCCCGGCATTCGTCCGTCATGCCCCGGGACGTTTCGCTGAAAACGATGCTGACGCCCCGCATCAGCCTGAATATTCCGCTCTTGTCCGCCGCAATGGACACGGTGACCGAGTCCGAAATGGCCATTGCCATCGCGCGGGAAGGCGGCGCCGGGGTATTGCACAAAAACATGTCTATCGAGCGGCAGGCGGACGAGGCGCGCCGCGTGAAACGCTCCGAAAGCGGCATGATTCTCGATCCGATCACCTTGCATCCGGAGGGCACGGTGGCGGACGCCTGCGCAATGATGGAGCGATACCGCATAGGGGGAATTCCCGTCGTCGACGGCGAACGCCGGCTGGTGGGAATCGTTACGAACCGCGACTTGCGTTTTGCGCCCGACGGGCGGACGCTGCTTCGCGAAATGATGACCCGGGACAATCTGGTGACGACGCCCGTGGGCACGACGCTGGAGCAGGCGGAAGCGCTTTTGCAAAAGCACAAGATCGAGAAACTGCCGGTAGTGGACCCCGACGGCAACCTGAAAGGCCTCATTACCTTCAAGGATCTCGACAAAAAGCGCAAGTATCCCCACGCCTGCAAGGACGAACACGGGCGCCTGCGCGTGGGGGCGGCCATCGGCGTTACGGCGGACGCCGCGGATCGGGCGGCGGCGCTGGCGGAAAGCGGCGTGGATTTTCTGGTGGTGGATACGGCGCATGGACATTCGGACGGCGTACTGCGGACCGTGACGCAAATCAAGTCGCTTTCGGGAGATCGGGAGGTGATCGCGGGCAACATAGGCACCACGGAGGCCGCCGAAGCGCTGATCGACGCAGGCGCCGATGCGGTCAAGGTCGGAATTGGCCCAGGGTCCATTTGTACGACTCGCATCGTGGCGGGCGTCGGCATACCGCAACTTACGGCGGTCATGGATTGCGCGGCGGCGGCGCGCAAGCGCGGCGTTCCTGTCATTGCAGACGGAGGCGTCAAACAAACCGGGGATATTCCGAAAGCCCTTGCGGCGGGCGCCGATTCGGTGATGATCGGGGGGCTTTTTGCGCGGGTGGAAGAAAGTCCCGGCGAAACCATTCTTTACGAAGGCCGAAAATTCAAAAGCTATCGCGGCATGGGATCCGTAGCGGCGATGGAGTCGGGATCGAAGGATCGGTATTTCCAGGATGCGGAAGACGATCTCGCCAAGCTTGTTCCAGAGGGAATCGAAGGGCGTGTTCCGTACAGCGGGGCGCTGGGCGAGGTCGTGCATCAGATGCTGGGTGGGTTGCGGGCAGCCATGGGGTACTGCGGGTCGGCAAGCATTCGGGAACTGCAGGAAACGGCGCAGTTTATTCGCGTAACGGGCGCCGGGCAGCGGGAAAGCCATCCGCACGACGTATTCATCACTAAGGAAGCGCCCAATTACAGTACGCGGATTTGACGCAGGACTTGACTCCGTCACCGGGCGCCGCCCATTCTTGCGCTATTTTTCGGAGACTTTTTGTGGATCGCATTGATTCTCTTCGCGCCTTGCTGCGCTCCTTGTCCGCGGACGCCCTGTACCTGACGCATCCCGCCCAGATGCGCTGGGCGTGCGGCTTCACGGGGTCGTATGGCGCACTGATCGTGCAGGAGGAGACGGCGCATTTCGTAACGGATGGGCGCTACCGTACGCAAGCCGGGGACGAAGTTGCGGGCGCCGCGGTTTGCATCATGAAACCAGTGCAGCGCACGGCGACCGAATGCGCGGCGGCGGAAGGATGCCTGACGGGCGCGCGCAAGGCGGTTTATGCCTCGGATCGTCTTGTCGTTTCCTCCCTCGAAACGCTCCGGAAGCATTTTCCCGATATCGAATGGATTGGAAAATCCAACCTGCTCGCCCCGCTGATGGCCTGCAAAAGCCCGGCGGAACAGGAGCGGATCCGCGCCGCCCAGGCCTTGACGAGCGATGTGTTCGATTTTCTGAAGGAATGGATCCGTCCGGGACGCACCGAAAAGGAAATCGCCGCCCGGATCACAGGGGAACACCTTGCGCGCGGAGCGGAACGCATGGCTTTCGACCCGGTCGTGGCGTCCGGCTCCCGCAGCGCGCTTCCGCATGCGCAGCCGTCGGACCGCGCGGTTCGTTCCGGGGATGTGCTGCTGCTTGATTTCGGGTGCTTTCTGGATGGATATGCTTCGGACATGACGCGCACGGTGGCGGTGGGCGCGCCGGACTCGCTCGTCCGGGAGGTGTACGACCTGGTGCTTTCTGCGCAGACCCATGCGTTGCAACATGCGCGGGCGGGCATGGCGGGGCGGGAAGTCGATGCGATGGCCCGCGACGCGATTCGGGAGGGAGGATACGGCGAAGCCTTTTCGCACGGCCTCGGGCACGGCGTAGGACTGGAAATTCACGAATGGCCTCGCCTGTCCCGCCTCGCGGACGAAATACTGCCGGACCAGTGCGTCGTTACGATCGAGCCGGGCGTTTACCTGCCGGGACGCTTCGGCGTTCGCATCGAAGACATCGTGTGCCTGCGCAAGGACGGAGCAGAGAACCTTACCAACGCGCCGAAGGAGTGGACGGCGCTTTAGGATCAGGGAACACCCTGCGCCGCACAGGATTCGATACGCTTCGCCCTTGTCTCTTACCGGAACTGACGCCATGCGCCGCTCCATAACTTCTTCGCTGTGGGCGTTTCTTGCGCTCGCCATTTTATTCGGGGGTTGCAGCTTTGGCCTGCAAACCGCCCGCACAGGGGGCGCCGTATCTTCGGACGCCGCTGATTCCGAGGCCGACGAATCCAAAGACGATTCGAAAATGAAGAAATACTCGGAGGTGGTCAAGGAAAACATGACCACCGATGAGGGGCTGTTCGCCGTACACAGGGATGAGGAGCAACTCCTTTTCGAGATTCCGGATACGCTGCTCGGACGGGAGATGCTGCTTGTAACCCGTCAGGCCCGTACGCACGCAGGCATGGGGTACGGCGGGCAAAAGACCAACACGCAGGTGTTGCGGTGGCGGCGGCAGGCGGACAAGGTGCTCCTTCGCATCGTATCCTACGAAAGCGTGGCGAGCGAGGAGAAGCCGATATACCAGGCGGTCCGGAACGCAAACCTCGAACCGGTGGTGGCCGCATTCGATATTCTCGCCAGAAACGACGATTCCACCCGGTCCGTGGTGGACGCGACCGAACTTTTTACGACCGATGTTCGCTTTCTGGGCCTCCGTTCGTCCAGCCGCGAACGCTACAAGGTCAAGAGCCTGGACAAGGATCGTTCCTACGTGAACGGGGCGCAAAGCTTTCCGCGCAATATCGAGGTGCGCCATACGCTGACCTACGCGGCGGACGAGCCGCCCGACAACCCTTCGACCGGCACGATTTCCGTGGAGATGAACCAGTCCATGGTGCTTTTGCCGGATCAACTCATGACGCCGCGTCCCTGCGACGCCCGCGTAGGATATTTCAATGTGGAGACCATTGATTACGGGGCGGATGCGCAGCGGGCGGAGGAAAAATGCTTCATTACGAAATGGCGGCTCGATCCTTCCGACCCGGAAGCCTTCGCGCGTGGCGAACTGGTGGAGCCGGTGCGGCCCATAGTGTACTACATTGATCCGGCCACTCCGATGAAATGGCGTCCGTACATCAAACAGGGGGTGGACGACTGGAACGCGGCTTTCGAAGCAGCCGGTTTCCGGAACGCCATTATCGGCAAGGATCCGCCCTCCCCGGAGGAAGACCCGGAATTCAGCCCCGAAGATGCGCGGTATTCCGTAATCCGGTATTTCCCCTCCGATATTGAAAATGCGTACGGTCCGCATGTGCACGACCCGCGCACGGGAGAGATTCTCGAAAGCGACATTGGATGGTACCACAATGTGATGAACCTTTTGCGGAACTGGTATTTCGTGCAGACCGCCGCTGCGAATCCCGACGCGCGCGCCGTGAAGTTCGACGACAAGGTCATGGGAGAACTGATCCGCTTCGTGTCCGCCCACGAGGTGGGACATACGATCGGCTTGCCGCACAACTGGGGATCAAGCTACGCGTTCTCCGTGGATTCGCTGCGGTCGCCGACGTTTACCAGTGCGTACGGCACGACGCCGTCCATCATGGATTACGCCCGCTTCAATTATATCGCGCAGCCGGAAGACGGGGTGACGAATTTCATACCCATGATCGGCGAATACGACAAATGGAGCGTTCGCTGGGGTTACCGGCCCATTCCCGAAGCAGACAACGAAGAAGAAATAAAAGCCGTGCTGAACGGCTGGGTCAGGGAACGCGCAGGCGATCCGTTGTACTTCTACGGACGCCAGACGGGCAATCCGCTGGATCCCCGGTCGCAGCGGGAGGATCTCGGCGACGATGCGGTGGAAGCCGGTCGGCTGGGCGTGGCGAACCTGCAACGGATCGTGCCGAATCTTATCGAATGGACGGGGGGGGAAGGCGAAGATTATGCGCACCTCGATGAATTGTACGGGGAGATTGTAATCCAGTGGAGACGCTACCTCGGTCATGCGGCCCGCGAAATCGGAGGGGTGTACGAGACCCCGAAGACGTACGATCAGGAAGGACCGGTCTATGCAATGGTTTCGCGGGACGCGCAAACGAGAGCTATGGCTTTTCTGCACGAATTCGGATTCGAGACGCCCCGGTGGCTGCTTGACGAGGATATTCTTCGCCGGATCGAACATGCGGGCTCCGTAGAACGCATTCGAAGCATTCAGGCGAATCGGCTGGACCTGGTGCTGGACCCGCAGCGCCTGGCCCGCCTGATCGAAGCGAAGGCTCGTCTCGGCAGCGAGGCGTACGCCCCCCTCGATATGCTGGAGGATTTGCGCAAAGGCCTCTGGCGCGAACTAGACGCTAACGAAGCGATCGATCCGTGGAGGCGCAATCTGCAACGCGCCTACCTCGAAGACCTGGAGCGGCTGATGAACGAGGAGCCGACGCCTCCGCCCGTCGCCGCCCGCCGTTACCTCGGCTATACGCCCATCAACGTGAGCCAGAGCGACATCCGGGCGTACGTGCGCGGCGAGCTGGAAGCGTTGCGCAGGGATGTGCAGCGAGCCGCCCGGCGGGCGCAGGACCGGCCTACCGAGCTGCATCTCGAAGACGCACTGGCCCGCATCGAAAACATCCTGGACCCGCAGGAGGAATAGCGCGCCTGCGCATACCCTTTCCGTCGCGATATGGCCGCCAACCCTTCCATCGACCGCGTCCCGGATCAGGAGGTGCAATTCGGGATACGGGGCATGACGTGCGCCGGATGCACGCTCCGCGTCGAAGAAGCGTTGACCGGCGTGGATGGCGTGGGAAAGGCGGACGTCAACCTGGCCACAGAGCGGGCGCGCGTACGCTATCGGGGCGGCCTCGACCTGCCCGAAGCCCTGTACGCGGCGGTGCGCGCTGCCGGATACGAGGCCGTCAAGGCGGCGTTCGACGCGACGGAACAGGAAGCGGCGGAGGCAGCGGCCCGCGAAGCGGAGCGACGCACCCTCGGCAGGCGGGCGCTGTTTGCAGGCATTCCCGCTGCGCTGGTCGCAGTCTTTCAAATGGCGCCGATGTTGTGGCCTTCGGTTGCGTCGCGGCTCCATATGGCGATCGGGGAAGCGCTCCTGCTGTATATTCTGTTCGCGCTGGCCAGTATTGTACAATTCGGGCCGGGCCTCTGGTTTTACCGGTTGGGCTGGAAAGCGGCGCGGGCATTTCGCCCGGACATGCACACGCTGGTCATGCTGGGGTCCAGCGCCGCCTATGGCTATTCGGCGTTCGCCCTGTTTGCGCCCGCCGCGCTGCCTTCCGGGGCCGACCATGTATATTTCGAGGCCTCTTCAGCGATCGTGGCGCTCATTTTACTGGGCAAATATCTGGAAGCGCGCGCGCGGGGGCGGGCCGGGGACGCCATGCGGTCGCTTCTTTCCCTGCGTCCGCCGCTGGCCCGCATCGTGAAGGGGAGCAAGGAGGTGGATATTCCGGTCGGGGAGTTGGCGGTCGGCGATCTCGTGCTTGTGCGGCCTGGCGAGCGCCTGCCCGCGGATGGCGTCGTGGAGGAGGGGACTTCCTGGATAGACGAGTCGATGCTTACGGGAGAATCTGTTCCGGTCGAAAAAAAAGTCGGCGACGAGGTGACGGGAGGCACGGTCAATGGGCGAGGCGGTTTTCGTTTTCGGGCGACCCGCGTGGGGGGGCATACGACGCTGGCCCGCATCGTTCGGATGGTCGAGGAAGCGCAGCAATCGAAACCGCAAATTCAGCAGCTGGCGGATCGCGTAGTGGCCTGGTTTGCCCCTGTGGCGCTGGCGGTCGCCCTGGCCGCCTTCCTGGTATGGATGGCGGCAGGCCCGGCTCCGGCGTTGCCGTTTGCGCTGGTCGCTGCGGTGTCCGTATTGATCATTGCTTGTCCCTGCGCCATAGGGTTGGCTACGCCCGTATCCGTGATGGTCGGTTCGGGCAAGGCGGCCGAACTGGGCATTCTCTTTCGGAGCGCGGACGCCATCGAATTGCTGGCCAGGGTCGATACGATCGCTTTTGACAAGACCGGTACGCTTACGGAGGGGCGCCCGCGCCTGACGGATACGATTTCTTGCAGCCCCTGGTCGGACGAGGAAGCGCTTCGTCTGGCCGCCGCGGTCGAACGGCGTTCGGAGCATCCCGTCGCCCGGGCCATTGCGGAGGCGGCAGAAGAGCAGGGATTATCCGTTCCCGCCGCCGCCGCCGTTCAGGTGCGATCCGGCCTGGGCGTCTCGGCGACGGCGGAAGCGAACGGCGTATCCAGAAACGTATCCATTGGCTCCGAACGCTTTCTGGCCGCCGCGAGGGTTGACATGTCGCCCCTTGCGGACGCCGCATTGCGCCTGCAAGCCGCGCGCGCCTGCTCGGAAGAAGGCAAAACCATGGCGTTCATGGCGGTGGACGGCGCCTTGGCGGCGGTTTTCGGGGTGACGGATCCTGTGCGGGAGCATGCGGCGGAAAGCATTGAAGCGCTGCGGAGACTCGGGTGCCGGGTGGCGATGATCACAGGCGATGCGCCTCGCGCCGCCGAAGCGGTTGCCGCTCGGCTGGGCATCGACGAGGTCGCGGCGGGCGTACTCCCGGAGCGGAAGGCCGAGGCCGTGCAGCAATACCGGCAAGAGGGGCGGCGCGTGGCGTTCACGGGGGACGGCGTGAACGACGCGCCGGCGCTGGTTCGCGCCGATGTGGGCGTGGCCATGGGAACGGGCTCTGACATAGCCATTGAATCCGGAGACGTGATCCTTATGTCCGGCGATCCGAGGGGATTGGCGGACGCCCGCAGGCTGGCGCAGGCTATGCTGCGCAATATCCGCCAAAACCTTTTCTGGGCGTTCGCTTACAACGTAGCATTGATACCGGTTGCCGCCGGGGCGCTGTATCCGTTTACCGGCCATCTTTTGTCCCCCGCGTTCGCTGCCGCCGCCATGAGCCTGTCCAGCGTGTTCGTGCTGTCGAACGCCTTGCGTTTGAAGCGTTTTCGGGGGACAGGGGGGCGCCATGGCCTGACCGGCGCCCGTATCTCCGTACGCTGCGCCTTCATCGCGGCGGTCGTGGCGATGGCCGCGCTGTGCGGGGGAAACCGGGCGTACGCTCAGGATGCGGCCCCATCCTCGCGGAGTTATGTTTCTGAGGCGTCCGCAATGTCAGGCTCTTTTTCCGACGCACCGTTGCCGACGACCATGCCGGCGCCCGGCTCTGCCGACGAAGCGCATTTCTGCCTGCCTGTCGATTTCCAGCCGCCGGGACAGGATCGGCGCATTTCCGCTGCCGGGCGACAGAGGGATTTGAACGTTGGCCCGCCCCGCACCTTGCGAATGATCTATTTCTCGCCGAACGACCGTCCGCATAGCAGCGATGTCGTCGAGTCCATGAAAACAACGATCAAGGAGGCTCAGGATTTTTACGCCCAGCGAATGCAGTTGCATGGATACGGAGAACAAACGTTTCGCTTTGAAACCGACGCGGACGGGGAACCCCTGATTCATCGGGTGGACGGGCAACATCCCGACGCCTACTACCACGCCAATACGGCGCGCGACGTGCTTGACGAAATTCAGCAGACATTCGACCTTCAGGCGAATGTTTATTTCATCGTCTCCGACAACGCCGGAGCTAACGCATCCTTCATTGGCGTGAATGGCCATCTGGTCCGGGGCACAGGCTCCAGGTCGGGCAAAAATGGCGGGTACGTACTGCTCCCGCGCAATTCTCACTTCCATATAGTGCATCACGAACTGGGCCACGCTTTCGGATTGCAGCACGATTTTCACAGCAATACGTATGTCATGTCGTATGGCCTGGGCGCCCTGTTATCTGAATGCAGCGCCGGATTTTTGTCCGTGCATCCCTATTTCAATCCCGATATCCCCGTTGAAGAAGGTTCGCGACCGAGCGCTGAACTCGTTTCGTCGCTTACCTACCCGGCGGGCTCCGCGACAGCCCCTGTTCAAATCCAGGCGAGCGATCCGGAAGGCCTGCACCAGGCAATGCTATTTGTTACAACCACGGGAGCGCACCCCGCCGCCGGGGGGCTTGAAGTAATTGCGTGCCAGAGTCTGGAGGGCGTACGGGATGGCCTGATTGCCTTCGATTATGACGGCGCGCATCCTTCTGTCCCGAGCCTGACCCTTTCTGATCCGTCTGTTCATCCGATGCGCGTGGATATCGTCAACGCCTATGGAGATGCAGTCCAGCGGTATATTACGCTTGAGGAAAGTTCGGGAGACGACGTCGTTTCCCTTGAGGGGCATGCGCAAGCGCCCGACGCCATAGCGCTTCTGGGCAATTATCCGAATCCCTTCAATCCGGAAACGACCATAAGCTATGCGTTGCCCCGCGCCGGCAAAGTTCGTCTTGCGGTGTACGACCTGCTGGGGCAAGAGGTGGCGGCGCTGGTTGACGGGCTTCAGCCGGCGGGCCGTTACTTGGTGCGTTTCCGCGGGGATGATCTGCCGAGCGGTCCGTATGCGTACCGTTTGCAGACAGGAGACGAAGCGATAGTTCGTACGATGCTGCTTGCGAAGTGAGTTTGGGGAGGGGAGGGACAGCGATCCAATTTATCGCCGGAAGCACGAAGCATCTGAGATGACCGATTTGTCTCTGCACACGATTGAACGGCATCAATGTCGAAAGTACAACGGCATAAAAAGCGGATTCTCAACGGGTGAAACGGCGGGTTCTCAACGGGTGAAATGGCAAACCGATATACGATGTGCCAACGGGGCGCCACCGACTGGATCGCTGTAATGAGTTCTTCCGGTACCGTTTGTGTTGCCGAATGCCTTGCACTTGAAGCGTTTCCTGGCGATTTTGGGGTAACTTGATCGCCGATCCGAAAATATTCTGTTTCCGGTTTAATTTCACGATGCCCAAATCGCCGCCGGTAGACCAGTCTTCGCTGCAAGAGCATTTTGCCTGGACGTACGGCAAGCTCGCAATGACTCATGCCGCTGTCAAGGACGGAGCGACCCGATATCACCGCAGGCACTTCATTATCCGGAAACGGTTTCGGAGCGGGTATTTGTCCGGCAAAATGAAGATGCGTCCCCTGCATGACGACGAAAAGACCAAGATCGCCCATCCTTCAACTTGCTGTTATTGCGGTCGCGAGACGAAACTTTCGCTGGATCACCTGATTCCGAAACTCAAGGGTGGACCTGACGGGGCAGACAACATCGTTTACGCCTGCAAAAGCTGCAATTCTTCCAAGGGGGCAAAGGACATGGTCCTGTGGCTCGTGTCGAAGGGGAGATTCCCTGCGATTCTGGTTTATCGCCGATATCTTAAGCTGGCGGCCCGCTGGTGCAAAGGTGCCAGCCTCATGGATACGCCATGGACCGATGTCTCTAACACCTCGTTGCCATTCGACAAGCAGTCTCTCCGGGTTGAGTGGCCGGAACTCGCTGCGCACAGATTGTGGCCCGATCCGCTTGTCGAGCGTGTTTTAGCGCCGCGCGCCGGATGGGCCGAGGCGGTGCAGAAGATGCGGGAAAGGGGAGAAGATGGTCTCCTTGACGATCCGGTACCCACTAAATTCGACGAATCCGAGTGGGAATGGGAATGAGCCGTTTTACTCCATGACCCTTGCAGAAATACAGGCCCGGCTCGAGGAAGCGGGCAATCCTGACATTTCTCCTTGTCATGGCCCCAGCGCGCCAATGGGAATAACGCCCACGCCATCCGGGCGCATATATCCGTACCCCGACGAAACGATTACCGCAAGCATGGAAGGCTTGCCGCACAGTTCCTGATCTACGCGCTGCGCCAGTTTGAGCAGGTTGCGTGCTCCTTCGTTCGTACGCTGGTTGCCGAGTTTGACTTCGAAGGCTGCCCAACGCCCATTCATCGCCTGGACAATGGCGTCTACCTCCAGGCCGTCTCTATCCCGATAATGATATACCTCGGCGTCGGCGGCCTGGGCGTAGATGCGCAAGTCCCGAATGACCATGGATTCGAAGAGGAAGCCAAGCGTTTTCGTTTCTTTCAAAAGCCGATCAGGGCTTGCCCGGAGCGCCGCCGCAGCAAGCGACGGATCTGTGAAATGCCGCACCGGCGTATTTCTCAGTACGGAACGGGATCGCAAGCTTGTGGCCCAGGAGGGCTGGTGCTCTATAACCATGATTCGCTCCAACGCATCAAGATAATGAGCGGCAGTGTGTTGCTTTATCGTAGCAACGTTTCCCTCGCTAATGTCTGACGCCAAGGTCGAGATTGCAGCCGGCGTTGCTACGTTGCGAGCAAGCGAGCGCAATAATAAGCCGACTTTCGCTGGATCTCTTCTTTTTCCATCGGCGCTGGCGATATCCACCCGCCGAATTTCGCTGAGATAATCCTGGTTTGCTTCCAAAACACGCCCTGTCGGTTGATTCAGGTTGCCTGGCCAGCCTCCTTTGCAAATCAATTCGGCGAGTGCAGCGATCCGTATTTCGGCCAGCGGAGCCTTTGGGGGCATCCCTTCAAGAAGTTCCATCAGGGAGATTACGCCAGAAGAATGTCCGGTTTCAAAGAGGGAAAGGGGGCGCATACGGAGGCGGGTCAACCGACCAGCCCCCGTATGCCTTGTTATGTCGTCGGGGGGTACAGCAGAACCGGTGAGGATAAACTGGCCGGAAGCCCGCCGATCATCCACTGCTCTTCTCACATGGTTCCAGACGGATGGCTCAATCTGCCATTCGTCGATCAGGCGTGGCGTGGGGCCGGCGAGGACTTGTGCAGGGTCGATCTCAGCAAGGGCGCGCGCATCCTTGTCCACATCCAGCCGTACCTCGCTGGCGGCAATCTGCCGGGCGGTTTCCGTTTTTCCGCATGCCCGTGGCCCTTCTATAACCACGGCGCCCATGGCGGCCAACTTTTCCTTCAGTTCCTTTTCGATGATTCTTGGTACGTATTTCATGACTGAACGGCATAAATGAAAGCCTTGTAACGGCATAAATGCCGAAAATACAACGGCGTAAAAAGCGTATTTTCAACGGCATAAATGACGAATCGGAATGAAATGTTCCGGTAGAGGAGTGCAAATCCAGTCGGTGTTATGAGTCTATCCAATATCTTTTGCACTGGCGAATGTCTTGCGCCTGAAGCGTTTCCTGGCGATTTTGGGGTGATTTGATCGCCGATCCTTCAACTACCCACTAAATTCGACGAATCCGAGTGGGAATGGGAATGAGCCGTTTTACCCCATGACCCTTGCAGAAATACAGGCCCGGCTCGAGGAAGCGGGCAATGCCGACATTGCGGCCCACTCGGCCCGCTTTTTTCGCACCGGCCCGGGCGAATACGGGGAGGGAGACCGGTTCCGGGGCATCCGCGTGCCGGTCCTTCGCAAACTGGCCCGCTCCTGCGATGCGGCGGAAATGCCTGTGGTGGAGCAATTGCTCATGTCTCCATGGCATGAAGACCGGCTATGCGCTCTTTTCATGCTTGTCCGGCGTTACGAACGGGGGGACGACGCGCAAAAGGAAGCGGTATTCGCCCTGTATTTGAAACGGGTCGAGTACGTCAACAACTGGGACCTGGTCGATTCCTCTGCGCCGAAAATTGTCGGTGCGCATCTGGAGTCAGGGGAGAAGCAGCTGCTTTTCGACTGGGTGCGCGACGCGAGCCTGTGGAAGCGTAGAATTGCCGTCCTTGCTGCCTATTGGTACATCAAACGGGGGCGGTTCGACGAAATCCTGACAATGGCCGAACAACTGCTGAACGACAAGGAGGACTTGATCCACAAGGCCGTCGGGTGGATGCTCCGCGAAGTGGGGAAGATGGACCTTGCCGCGGAGGAAGCCTTCCTGCGCAGGCATTATCGGGAAATGCCCCGAACCATGCTGCGCTACGCCATCGAACGATTCGACGAGAAGACGCGCAAGGCGTATCTGGAAGGGCGGGCCTGAAGGCTTTCCGGTTCCTTTCCGTTCATTCGTCTGTCAAGGAGGGATCGGCGGGATTCCATAACCAGCCCTCAATGCGTCCTAAGCGTGTGTTTATGCCGTGCAGAGAGTACAGGACAAAGCCCAGAATTACCGGGATCGACAAAGAAGCAATGGAAACAACGGCATCCGTTACAGCCATAGGGGCCGTAACGGTTTCGAGGGTTTCCAGAACTACATGCAAGGAATCGTTTATTTTGCCTCCATATCCTTGCCCGCCGCGGCGGCCTTATGCAGGAATACGTAGCTCCCCACGAGGAGCGCCAGTAGCACGGCCGCATACAGCGCTATAAATGGGGGAGGGATGGATTGGAGCGTAGCATCGTATTCCAGCCAAGTCCCCATATCGGGGAATCCTGCAAACGCCAGCGCGGCGACGACAATGAGCGCAAGGCCGAACAAGATCACATACACCCTTGCCGCCTTGTGCCATAACGGATGCGCGTAAAACAACCCGATACCGATCAGCAACAAGAGCAGATCCTTATCGAGACCGAAACCAATACGTCCTTCGGGCAATGCGACCAGCCACTGCAAAACGGTTTCGGCGCTGAGTACGATCAGGAGCAGCCCGAGGGCCTTGAGCATGAACCGTTCTTTCATGTTTTTCGAGGGGATCCGGGATAGTGAGCGTCGTGGGTTGCCGTGCAAAGGGCCCCTCTGTGCCAAGAGGTAACGCCGCGCCCGAGCGCGCAATTGTTTTACGTCCCTGCAAATGTTACGAAAATGAGAATGACAGATAATACGGCTTTCCCCGGAAACCATTGCAGACGCTGCGCTCGCCCTGTTCCGGTAAAATATCCGGCGCTTCCGGGATCAAGGTAGCGCCCTTTGCGGTATAGACGCTTGCAGACATTTTGTCCGGTGCATCGCTGATTGCATTCCTTTTTCTGTCGAACGGCAATGAACCTGACCGAAACCATTCAAATTGCGATCGTATCCGTGGCGTCCCTTTCGATGCCGGTAATTCTGGGTTTCGTTTTGTACGCAATCCGGGACCTGCATCGGGATATGCACCGGGATATTTCCGCCATCCATTCCCGCCTGGGGCGGATAGAGGGACATTTATTCGGGCAAGCCGTCGGAAGCGCTCCCCAAACGGGGCCCGAAAAAGCCTGATCGGGCGGACAACATCCGGTATTTCGCCTCGGGCGCCCCTGCATTATCCGTCTGTACGCCCCCTAATTCTCCATGCTGAAAAAAATTACCCTTTCCCGGAACTCCTACTTCCGATAACAGTTCTTATCGGAAGTAGGATAAAGGCGTTGGGGAATGACTCGACGTCTGCAGCATACCGTTATCGGAAGTAAATTGACGGCGTTGGGGAACGCCGCGGCGCTTGCAGCATACCGTTGCAGGAAGTAAATCCCGGGTGCTTTCGGTGAATATCCTGGTGCGGGATGCCCACTATGCGTTCGCAGGCGCGCGCGCCTGGGCAGCCTGTCGCCTGCCGAAGCGCTGGCGCCACGGCAAATACGTCCTCAGTGCTTACCAGGGCATTACGGGCGCAGGATAGCGTCCATTTCGCCGACAAAAAATGCTCCATACGGACAAATGGCCCACTCGAGTTCGGATATTTTCCCCTTTGCCTTGATGGATGTCGCCACGGGCATTATCCGCCCGGACGCCAACCTCATTGAGGCGTTTCTGGACCGTTACGACCGCCCTCAAACGCGCAAGGCCTACGGAGACGATTTATCCGCTTTTTTCGGGTCCGACCATGCGGATACCGTTACGGTGCGCGAACTGTCCTTTACCGACATCAACCGGCACATTGCGGAGATGGAAGACAACGGGTACAAAGCCGCCACCATCAAACGCCGCATCGCAGCCATTCGGGGGTTTTGCGAATGGCTGGTGGCCCTGGGCGTATTGACCAGAAATCCGGCCAGCCGGCATGTCCTGCGCAGGGTCCGCAAATCGGGCGGCCGCGACGGCGCCCGCATCGTGTTGACCGCCGAGCAGGCCGGTCGGCTCATCCGTGCGGCGACGAACCCCGGCCCGGACGGCAAGCAAGCCCATTCGGCTCCGCGGGACCGGGCGCTGCTGCTCACCCTCCTCCACTGCGTGCTGCGCCGTTCCGAGGCCGCCGCCATGAATGCCCAGGATATTCGTACGCTTGGCGAGCACCACGTGCTTGATCTCCCCGACACGAAGGGCGGCGCCGATCAGTACGTGAAAATACCCGGGCATGTCGTGGAAGAAATCGACCGCATGAAAGCGTATTACAGTTTTACGGACGGCCCGCTCTGGCGCTCTCTGAGCAACAACAGTTTTGGCCGGCGCCTTTCGGAACGCTCCATCTACGGCATCGTGGATCGTACGGCCCGGCGAGCCGGGCTTCCGCAGGAAATCGGGGCGCACTCGCTCCGCCATACGGGCTGTACGCTGGCCATCGAATCCGGGGCTTCCATCCAGCAGGTGCAATCGCACGCACGCCACAAGAAAATCGAGACGACCATGGTGTATGTGCATCAGCGGGATCGCCTGCGCGACAGCGCGGCGGACTACATCCGGATCGACGAGGACAAGTCTTGAGGGTGCGCATTTTCGCGCGATGTCCTTACGTCCTTCCGCACGTTAAGGATACTCTGATTAAAAGCCGTTTTGTCCTTGCGCCCCTGCTCTTTTAGCAATTCCGTACGGCGCCGCCGCATTGCGAAATGCGCCCCAAAGACCGGATATAGAAGAATAATGCAATGCAAACGATACCTGTGATTACTGGTCCTACTGCGGTGGGCAAGACCGAATTAGTCGTAAGTCTTTTTGCAATACTTGAAATAGAAGTCGTTTCTGCGGACAGCAGGCAGATTTATCGGGAATTGAACATCGGGGTAGCAAAGCCCGATCCGGAAATTCTGGCGCGCATTCCGCACCACTTCGTCAACGAACGGTCGCTGGAAGAGCCTTTTTCGGCAGGCCGATTCATGGAGGAAGCACGAGGGCGCATCGGGGATATTCTTGGCCGCGGGCGGATACCTCTTGTCGCAGGCGGTTCTACCCTTTATTTACGGGCCCTTGAACATGGCCTTGCCGACATCCCCGACGTACCCGCTGCAATCCGGGCGAATATCCAGCAACGCCTGAAGCAAGACGGCCCGGAGGCGCTATACGCCGCATTGCAACAGGTCGATCCCCGGGCCGCTGCTGCCATGGACGCAACCAAAACGCAGCGTCTTGCCCGCGCCCTCGAGGTATACGAGGCCACCGGCGTCCCTCTCAGCCAGTTTCACGAGACGCAGGCGCCTCCCCCCTATGCTTTCCGTACGATCGTTTTACAGCGCCCCCGGGCCGAACTGTACGCCCGGATCGAACGCCGCGCGGACGAGATGCTGGAGGCCGGTCTCGTGGACGAAGTACGCGGTCTACTGGAGGCAGGATACGATCCCGGACTCAATCCGCTGCGCACGATCGGCTATCAGGAACCCATTGCTTTTCTGAAGGGGGAAATCACGGAGGACGAAATGGTGCGTTTGATCAGGCAAAACACGCGCCGCTACGCAAAACGGCAGGAAACATGGTTTCGGGGCGACCCCGAGGCGATTTTCGTGGATGCGACCCAGGACGCCTCCTCCCTGCTTGCTGCGGCGCGGACAGGTTTGGAACTGTAAAGAGGGGTTTGCAGGGGCTGTAAATGCACGTATATTCGACGGAACAGGGGCCTCCGCGGTCGGCGCCGATCCTCTGTCGCCACTGTAAAATCACTGTTTCGGCCCTGTTTTTCGGCTCCGTTTTGCCCGAATCCCGGCGTTCTCTCGTGCAATAAATGCCGTAGAACCGCATCGTAGCGCACTGTACGCCGCGAGAATCGGGGTGAAATTCGCCTCCTTCGCAGAGGCTTGTTCACGCTCTTTGCACTTGCATCAGGCGCCTTTCAGGACTTCGTTCGCGCCGCCGCCCCCATGTGTCGGGTAATTACTGAACTTGTACACCCTTACTTCGCTGGCTGCGCAATCTTTCGATTTATCGTTTGCTGTCGCAACGGGTAGGGCTTTAGGGAGCCTCCGGCGCCTGTTTCTGTCCGTTTTCCTTCTTCCTTTCTGTAAAAAATACGAGCCGCCTCCCTGAACAGGCTCCCTTCAATGCGATGGCATACCGGGGAGTCTGCCGTTCCGCGTCCTGTGTATACGAATCGGTATACTGACATGCAGCATGAGTAGACTAATCCGTATACGCAAAGAACAATAAGGTAGACCATAGAGTATACTTATCCAACAAGAAAGTATACTCGTCGGTCTACTCTTGGCTTCTGCTTGGGAAATCAGGTAAAATCAGGGGCAGCAACGCAATGAAAACCGGCGAAAAATCGCGAAAAATCAGGGGCAAGCACAAGCGAATGGACGGGAACAAGCCAATAGAGACGCCGAACCGGGGGCAGGAAAGCAAAAGGACAGAGCCGGCGCAACAAAAAGCATCTGCTGCGGCGGATACCCGGGGAAGCGCAGCATCGCCGGATTGCCCCGCTACGCAACAAGAGGCGCCGAGAGAGGCGCCCAAACCGGAAACAGGCCCGGCCCAGCCAGAGGCGCAAGGAGAGCAATTGCGCACGGATATTCTGAACGCCGCCTCCGTGCTGTTCGGGAAAAAAGGCTATCAGGCGGTGTCTGTGGACGCCATTGCGCAGGAGGCCAGCGTAGCGAAGCGCACGCTATACCGGTATTTCAAATCGAAGGACGAACTTGTGCTTGAATACCTTGGCATAGAGGCGGCCCATATCCTGAACTGGCTGCGCATAGGCACGGAAAGCGCCAGGACCCCGCTGGAAAAGATAAAAGCGTTTTTTTCAGCCCTTGCCGAGCGTACTGCTTCGCCTCGTTGTCGGGGCTGCGCCTTCCAGATGGTTTTGAGCGAATATCCCGATGCGGATCATGCAGCGAACCGGCTTGCCCGGCGGCACAAGGAAGCCATCCGGGCCGAATTACAAAAATGGAGCGCCGACGCCGGGTTTCGGGACATTGCGGGAACGGTCCACCGACTGTATGTGCTGATGGAAGGGGCCTGGGCCTGCGCTCGCCTGCGCGGAACGTCGCTTGAACAGGTTCCGGTCCAGAGCCGGGTTGCGGCGCTGAACCATGCCGTGATACTGTTGACGAGCGGCGGACTCTATGCGGAGACCCTGACCGCTGCTTCGTCCCGCCTCTCGCGGCCTCGCCTGCATCGATCAGGGCGTTCTGGCGGTTCGGGCCGGGCGGACGGACCGGATCGTCCTGAAGGCGACGAAGAAGCGCCCGTCGATACCGGGACGCTTTCTCTGTTCGAGGATCCGCTTTTTTCGGACCCGGGACGGCGAACGCGGGACTGATTTTCAGCGCCTCGCCCAGGCGGACCGCTCTCGTTCCCCTGCCTCATTTTCCGTCTTGTCTGCTCCGCTCGCCTCTCTATAGGGCCTGTTAAGGATACTCTGATTAAATCTGCAAAGCTCAGAGGCTGCGAGGAGTGCGCTGGCAAGGAATGACGAAGCAACATGGTAGGCTCCATGTAATGAGGAATGACACAGCCAGCGTGCTCCTCACAGCCTCCCGAAGGGTGCTTCACGTCCGCCATACCCCGGATCCGCAGCGTTTACCGTTGATTTCAATGATGCTGGCACAATGTCCTGAACGTACGCACGTGAAGCACTGATCGAAGTAGATTTAATCAGAGTGTTAACAGGCCCTAAACTATTCCCCCTCTCCCCGCTCCTCCACGAAAAGCAATTGCCGATCCCGGCGCCGACGCGTATGATTCTCAGCGCTGGACAGGGGATTGGGTGATTGCACGGGGCTTCCGCTCCGAATCGGGCAGATTCGGAGCAAGACTTTCGGCTGATGCGCCCGAGCGCCGGCCTTGAATGCCTATTCGATCTTCAACAATGCCTAAACGCTTTTCTATGTCGGTCAATCTCTCGTTGACCTTGTCGAACTTCTCGTTGACCTGATCGAACTTCTCGTTGACCTGATCGAACTTCTCATTGACCTTGTCAAACTTCTCGTTGACCTTGTCGAATTGCGCATTCATGTCCTGGCCCATTGCCCATATCCGATCGTCGATACGGTTTAAATCTCCTCGCAGCAAAGCGTAAGGGCCAAAGGCGACCGCAAGAAGGGCGGCTATCGCAGCAATTGCCTGCCAATTGCTATTTTTTAACCAGTCTCGCATTTTCCCGGGATGTTTCGTGATTATCTTTCCCTAATGCTCGGTCAGGCGTTTTGCGCCATAGATTCTGCGTACTGGAGGAAGCGCTTGCCGGGAAGTTTCCAAACAGGCGTTCCCTGTCTCCACCTGTGTTTCGGCCGCAACGTAATCGTACGGCCGAAGCACCCGGAGGCGTATCCGCATAATACCCTGTCAAACCTTAAAAATCAAGGGGAACATGAAATAGCGTAAAAAAATAAGGCGGGTTTCGACTTTGTTTGGCCTCTCGCTTCCCCCGGAATTATTCCCCGTCTCCCGGCTCCACCACGAAAAGCGATTGACGATCGATGCATCGCCGGGTGCGCTGCGCATGGACTATGCGTACGCCGGCCTCCTCGAAACAGGTCAGCCATTCGGCGTGGGTCCGAAAATGCAGCGGTCCCTCCTGCTCGCGCGCAGGGCCCTCCGACCGAAGGCGATTCGCCAGACGATCCAGCCTGCGCAGCAACGCCAGCTCCCATTTCCATGCGTAAGTCGATTCAAGGATCGCCACGCGACGACTGACCCGCAGCGTTTCGCGGAGCAGAGCCTCCGGGCGTTCGGCATGATGCAGGACAAAGATCAGGACGGCTGCGTCGAACGTTCCGGAAGCATAGGGCAAGCGCCGGCCGTCGTACGCATCCAGCGGAAGCGGAGTTCTGTTCCTGTCCAGAATGTCTGCCAGTCGCACCTGCGCCCCAAGGCGTTTCGCCATGTTCGCCCCCACGTAACCTTCGGCGGCGCCTACGTCGAGCACGGACCGGGAGCCTTCCAGAAAACGCGCCGTTCGGGCGGCTTTTCGGGCGGCGCGGGCCCGCAGCAACAGGTCCGCAAGCCCGCGGCGATAACGCCATGCAGCCAGCGCGCTCCATCCTCCCCATCCCGCCCAGACCCATAGCCAGTAGGGGCCGCCCGTATAGAGCAAATACGTGCCCAGCGAGCATACGGACAGCCCGTACCAATGCCATGCGGGACGTTCCGCGGGCGCGGCGAGCACGAGTACGCCCAGCAAATACCACGGATGCACGGTGGTGGCGCATACGAGAAAACCGCCCGCCGCCCAAACGAACAGGGGGCGCAAGGGGCCATCCTGGCGCAGAATGTCTTGCGGGCCCGTCCAGGCTTTCCAACCGGTTCCTGCGGGTTTGCCTCGTTGCAGATAGAGCAGGCCCAGCCCCGTCAGGTACAGTGCGGCAAGCATAGGGCCAAGCCATTTGCTGAGGTCAAGTCTCGTCAAAAGCATCAAAAAATATTTCAAGTTATAGTATAATCCTGCATTGAATTCAAAAAGGCGCACATAGAGATCCAGCGATGAACCCGTGTTTTGAATTATATCCGTTATTTCAAAATGCAAGAAAGGCAGCGCAGGCGCGAGCGCCATGCAGAGGCTCGCCGCTACGCTCTTCCAGCCGAAGCGGCGCCAAACGAAAGGAAGCAATAAAAACGGGTACAGTTTGACCCCGCCCGCACAGGCCAACCAGACCGAAGCCCGGATCCCCCGCTTATTCCTGATTGCAAGCAGCGCCATCGCCAGAAACAAAACCATCGCTGCTTCGCCATGCCCCTGACCGGCCCCGGCAAGCACAACGGCCGGATTCCATGCGTAAATCAGCAGTTGTCTGGAAGTCAGCATGCGGGCAAGCGTCAGCACCGCCCCGAATTCGAAAAGCGCCAGAATCCCCTTGATAACGAACCAGGAAGCGTCCCAGCCCTGGTCGTAGAAAGCAGCCCCGATCCGGAAAATGAGTTGGGAGACTGGCGGGTATACCGTGTGCAAGCCAGGCGAATTGAGTTCGTCGTATATGGGTTCCTCGCGCAAGGCTTCCAGTTCCGGGCTGTCGGGCGCGTGGAGATAAGGGTTATGCCCTTCGGCTTGCACGAGGCCGTCCCATACGTATCGATAGGCGTCGTCGGAAAGGGTCGGGGGCAGCCAGAATACGGCCAGCCGGAAGACAAGGGCAAGCAGAACGACCACGGGCGTCGAGACATCCCCCCGTTTCCAGACGAGGGCGCAAAGCGCGCCGGCGGCCAGGGCCGCGGTCGCGAAAGCCCCGCGGGTTTCCGGGACAGCGGCCCAGTGCGCCATGCCGCCCATGGCGACCGTCAACAGCCCCAACAGGATCAGGGTGTAGCCTGAGGGCTTGATCGGCGCTTCGCGTTCGCGCGTACGGGACATTGTAACGGCGTCGTTGAAATCAGCGGTAAAACGCTGCGGATTCGGGGATGGCGGACGCGAAGCGCCTTTCGCAGCCTCTGAACTTTGCAGATTTAATCAGAGCATCCTTAACACGCCCTGAATAGCATGGCGGGTCCCATGTAATGAGGACCTTAACCAGCGTTGAAGACCAGGCGCACCCTCCTGCCGCTGTGCTCGAAGACGACCTGATCCGCCATGGATTGCATGAAAAGCAGGCCGCGCCCTCCCTCTTGCAGCAGATTTTCGCAAGCCCGCGGATCGGCAGAGGTTTCCGGGTCGAATCCTTCCCCCTCGTCTTCTACGACCACCTCGATTCGTTCGCCCTCCGCTTGCATCCGGAAACGCACCTTTTTGGCCGGATCGAAGCGATTCCCGTGCTCAATGGCGTTCGTAACGGCTTCCACGGTCAATAGCAGGATATGATAGGCCTTTTCTTCGTCGATGGCGCGCCCGGCAAGGAAGGCTTCTGTTTCCGGGACGATGCGTTCGATGCTTGCGCGTTCGCTGGCAAGCGTCCGTTCCATGATGTCCGGGGCGGGCGGTTTGTCGTGCATGGCGTTCCGGGCTATTCGCTCATCCTCTTTCGGACGCAATATTGCAAGGATACGCTGATCAAGTCCACTTCGATCAGCGCTTCACTTACGCAAGTACAGGCTGTCATGATTCCATCGTTGAAATCAGTGGGAACAGTGCGGCTTCGGGATGTTGCGACCGCGAAGCGCCCTTCGGGAGGCTGAGGGGGACATGCTGGCAAGGAATGACGAAGAAAGTAGTGTGGCGGCCCCGCATGATGAGGAATGACACAGCCGGCGCACCCCTCTCAGTCTCTGATCTTTGCGGACTTGATCAGCGTGTCCTCAAAAATATCGGTCAGCGCGCCGGCAAGGCGCTGGCGATCGAATTGGGCTGCATAGGTCGGGTCGGGTTGCGGCAAGCGCCCCCTGCTCCACCGCTCGTACAACTGTTCGATCGCATCTGCAATCACATTCGGGGGGGCGTCCGGCTCCACGATGGTCGAGGCGCCGTACTCCTTGAGGGCCTTGCGGGCCACGCCTTCCGGCGCCAGGCCCAGTACCGGTTTTCCGGAGCCGAAATACTCGTACAGCTTTCCGGTCCATATTCGTTCCGATCCGTCGGCTCGTCCGATCGTCATCCAGAGCACATCCGCTGCGAGCAGGCCGGATACCGCTTCCTCGTGCGGGAGATAGCCGGTATGGTGAATCATGTCCTCGATATGCAATTGCGCGGCGAGGGTTTTGGCGAATGCCGGCAACAAACCCGTGAAGACGGCGCGCAGGCGTTGGCGAAGCGCCGGTTTTCTGTCTGCAAGCGCCGCCAGCCCTCGAAGAAAGGGTTCCGGGGATTGCGCGTGGTAGAACACCCCGCTGTAGAGCAGCGTGAAGACCTTCGGATCCATGGTCAGTCCGGGAATGCGGGGCTCGGCGTCGAAATCGGCAGGATCGAATCCTTGCGGGATAACCCGTACGTTTTCCGGGGCGAGGACGCCCGGATGGCGTGCGGCAAGGCTATCCCCGATGGCGTTGCCGATGACGACAACCCGGTCCGCGGCTTTCAGGGCGCAGCCTTCGAGCCGGGTCGATAGCGCCCGGTGCCACGGGGTCGGATAGATATGGCGCGGATTTCCGACCCAGTCGTCCCGAAAATCGAGCACCAGCGGCAAGCCTGTTTTTTGGGCCAGGCGGGCGGCGGCGAGGTGCGATGAGTAAGGCGGAGCGGAAGAATAGATCAGGTCATAGGACTTGTCCCCGACTATTTTCAGGGCCTGCCCGAGGGCGGGGCGCATCCACCCCGCCTTGTTGTCGGGTATGAAGACCCATTGACTCAACGCGGACAACCTCCTCCGGACGGATTCCCTGGGCATACCCACGGTCGCGCGTCTGCCGAAAAGGCGGGTAGGATCCCACGAAGCGGTGCGATGAATCGTTACGCCGGCCTCCTCGACCTCGCGCAGCAGGCTGTCGTCGTAGGCGAAATAGCCGTGCGGGCGGCAGGTTACGACCGTCGATTCCCAGCCGTAACGGGGCAGGTATTTCAGGAATTTGGCGGTCCGCTGGACGCCGCTCAGGCCCATGGGGGGAAAATACCAGGCAAAGACGAGCGCCCGCCGCGCTTGCGGTCGGGTCGGGGAAGATGTCGAGGCAGATGTCGGAGAAGATCGGTTCATGCCATGCGTTGCGCCTGCGGGTTCTGTGAACGCCGGAGGGACTTTTCGGGTTCGGAGGCGTTAAGGATATCCTTAACGTTGCGGATTTAAGGATGCTCTGATTAAATCTGCAAAGTTCAGAGGCTGTGCGAGGGGTGTGCTGGCCCAGTGTGGAACGGGCCTGTGGTGCGCCTTTTCGCGAATACATAAGGGTGCGCAGACGATGGGCCTGCAGAGGTATTGGCGCCCGATGTTTCGCTCAAAGGCGCACCACAGGCCCGTCTGGACCGTCTTGCCTTAATCAGAGCATCCTTAAATAATCCGTGTATTTATAAAACTTGATCAGCAACGATGCCGGCGGCGGCCCCTGTCGCGTCATGACTAAAACCGACTCGCCCCGACTCCCCTCCCCCGTCGCCGACACGCCCGAACCGGGTTCGAATTTCATTCGGGAAATTATTGAAAACGACCTGCGCAACGATACGCACGGCGGGCGGGTCGCGACGCGATTTCCTCCCGAGCCGAACGGGTACCTGCATATCGGGCACGCCAAATCCATCTGCCTGAATTTCGGACTGGCGGAGGATTTCGGGGGGACTTGCAACCTTCGGTTCGACGACACCAATCCCGAAACGGAAGACGTCGAATATGTCGAATCCATCAAGGCGGACGTCCGCTGGCTGGGTTTCGACTGGGGCGACGGGGAGTACTATGCTTCGGATTATTTCGACAGGCTGTATGCCTTTGCGGAGCGCCTGATCCAGGCGGGCCATGCCTATGTGGACAGTCAGGACGAGCCGACTATTCGGGAGACGCGGGGCACGGTCATGGAACCGGGACAGGAGAGCCCGTACCGGAGCCGGTCCGTGGAAGAAAATCTCGATCTCTTTCGCCGCATGAAGCGCGGCGAATACAAGGACGGCGAGCATGTGCTGCGCGCCCGGGGGGATATGGCGTCTTCCAATATGAAGATGCGCGATCCCCTCCTCTACCGGATTCGCCACGCGCATCATTACCGTTCCGGCGATGCGTGGCGCATTTATCCGATGTATGATTTTGCGCACCCCCTTTCGGATGCGCTGGAAGGCGTCACGCACTCCCTGTGTACGCTGGAATTCGATAACAATCGGGAATTGTACGACTGGCTCGTGGATCGGTGCGTGGAGGCGCCGCGCCCCCGTCAGTACGAATTTGCGCGCCTTAACCTTGATTATACGGTGATGAGCAAGCGCAAGCTTCGGCGGCTGGTAGAGGAAGGGCATGTTACGGGCTGGAACGACCCCCGGATGCCGACGCTTGCCGGACTGCGTCGCCGGGGCGTTTCACCGGAAGCGATTCGAGCCTTTTGCGCGGAAATCGGGGTGGCCAGGGCAGATAACCGGATTGGCCCGGACTTGCTGGATTACGCCATTCGGAGCGACCTGAATTTCAAGGCGCCGCGCGTCATGTGCGTACTGCGGCCCCTGAAAGTGACGCTCATGAACTATCCTTTCGATCGCGAGGAGGAACTGGACGCGCCCTTCTGGCCGCGCGACGTGCCGCGCGAGGGGTCGAGGGCGGTTCCTTTCGGGAGAGAACTCTACATCGACCGGAACGATTTCCGGGAGGATCCGCCAAAGAATTACTATCGCCTGGCGCCGGGACGGGAAGTTCGCCTGCGGTACGCTTGCGTAATCCGGTGCGAAGAGGTGGTGCGCAACGAGGCGGGCGAGCCAATCGAATTGCGCTGCACGTACGATCCGGAAACGCGGGGCGGCAAAGCCCCCGCTGGACGGAAGGTCCGCGGCGTCGTCCACTGGGTCTCGGCGAGACGGGCTATTCCCGTCGAGGCGCGACTGTATGATCGGCTTTTTCGCACGCCGGACCCGGAAGCAGCTGAGGACGATTTCATGGCCCATCTCAACCCCGATTCGCTGGTCGCGCTGCGGAATGCTCTGGTCGAGCCGAGCGTGGCGGGCGACTCCGCTGCACAGCGTTATCAGTTCGAACGGGAAGGGTATTTCTGGAGAGACCCGGAGGATTCGACGCCCGAACGCCCGGTTTTCAACCGGATCGCGCCGCTGCGAGATACCTGGGCGAAGATAGAGCGCAAGGCGAGAGGGAAAAGTCAACCGTCGGGGATTGGCGCGGCGACGGCCCCGGACGCGCCGGAGAAACAGACTGCTTCTGCTCCCGTTCCTCAGATGACGCATGACGAACGCCTTGCAGCGCTTACCGTAGAGCAACGCAAACGGTATACATCCAACGTTGCCGTCATAATGGTCAGCGGCGCGTCCTCCGAATTGGCGGAGAAACCGGCCCTTGAACTGGTGGAGCAACCTGTAGTGAACGACTACTTCGACGTTGTTCTCCGGGAACTGGATGATCCTGCCGCCGCGCATACGCTGGCCAAATGGATCCTCAACGCGGTTCCACGTGAAATAATGGAGAATATGGAAGGGGGTTATGCATTGCCTCCCGATAAATTGTCTCCTCTTGTCCAACTAATGTACGAAGGGACTATTTCTGCACGGACAGGAAAGGAAGTACAGGCGGAAATGATGGCGTCGGGCCGCGGCCCCGATACGATTATCCGGAACAAGGGATGGAAACAGGTGGCGGATCCGGATGCGCTGACGCCTGCCGTAGAAGAAACGCTGGATGCATTCCCCGACAAGGTGTCCGCCTACCGATCAGGCAAAAAGGGCCTCATCGGCTTCTTTATGGGCCAGGTGATGCAGCGCACCGGGGGTACGGCCAAGCCTGAACTGGCCCGGAAACTGCTCAAGGAAAGGCTCGGGGAATAAGAGATCAGGCGTGGGAAACGGCGAGGTCCACCCAGCCGATGGTTCCGAAGGCAGGCGGTTTATTCATTGGAGAACAGATAGACCATGGGTTCCCGGCGAGCGCCTTCTGCCGATGCGACGGCGAACTGCGGCCCTTCGTACATGGTGGCGGCGCCGTATCGCCCGTCCTTGCGGACCGCGTAGAAACTGAGCCCGAACTGCGGGCGGCCCTGTTCGTCGAGGAGGCGATCCTCCGTCATGGCCACGACGCGGCGCAGGGTTTCCAGACAGGCGTCTTCGGGTTCATAGCCCTGGCGCATAAACTCTACGGCCAAAAACGATCCACAAGACTGGATAGCCGCTTCGCCGCGCCCGGTCGCCCCGGCGGAGCCTACGGCGTTGTCGCAGTATTGTCCGGCCCCGACGATGGGACTGTCCCCTATGCGACCGGGAATCTTCCAGGCCAGTCCACTGGTGGTCGTTACGGAGGATACGTCTCCGGCGGCGGTCACAGCGCTCATGTGAATGGTGCCGTCCGTGTGTTTTGCCGCCGCGTCCGGCCACTCCAGCCAGTTGTCGTGGGCGTTCAGACTGGTTTTCCAGGCCAGCCAATCCTGTCGGCTCTGTTCCGTAAGGAGATTTTGCGGCATGAATCCCATGCGGATGGCAAAATCTCGCGCTCCTTTCCCCACCAGAATCACATGGTCGGTGTAGTCCATGACCGCCTTGGCTACGAGGGAAGGCGTTGCAATATCCTCCAGCGCAGCGACCGCTCCGGCGCGTCGGGTAGGGCCATGCATGAGCGAAGCGTCCAGCGTAACGACGCCGCGTTCGTCGGGCAAGCCACCCAAGCCCACGCTCTGGTCCGCAGGGTCCAGTTCCTGAATGTTGACGCCGGCGATGGCGGCGTCCAGCGGATCCGCATCTTCCTCCGTCATCATCCGGTAGGCCTTTTCGACGCCGCGAAGGCCATTGCCGGAAGCAATGACGACTGGCGTGGTCCGGCGCGGCCGGGCGCGCAGCGGGTGAGGCAAGCCCGCCGTTGAAGCAGCGGCAGCCGCGCCGGACAAGTGCAAAAACGTTCTTCTCGATATCTCCGGCATACTTAAGGAACCTCTGATTAATTCTACTTCGATCAGCGCTTCGCGTTCGCGCGTACAGCGACATTATGACGGCGTCGCTGCAATCAGCGGCATACGCTACGGATTCGGGCGTGGCGGACGAGAAGCGCCCTTCGGGAGGCTTGCGAGGGGAACGCGTTGCCTTATTCGCTCCAGGGCGGTACGATGTCCTGCATGCGCGCATACGAAATCAATTGACCGAGATGCTCGGAATTATGCCGCAGGTAAATGAGCAGGGCTGCGCGAGTGGTTCGCGCCTCGTCGAGAAAATACAAATCCACCATGGACTCCATCGCTTCGTCCGAAAGCCCGCGAATGCCGGAAACAGCAAATTCCTGCGCTTGCTTCAGGAAGGCTACCGCGTCTTCCTTTGTCGTCAGATTTTCCAGCGCTCCTTGTACGTCGACGCCCTCAGGCGTTTCGACGCCTACGAACCCTGCAAAACCATACGATGCTTGCGCGACATGAATGACATGGCGCCGGAATGAAAAAACGACCTCGGTAGGCGCCCATTCGTACTGGTCGGCGGGAAAGACTTCGGCGAGGGCCACCACATTGTTCAGCACGGCGTCTACCTCTGAGGCGATCTCGTCCTGGCTTGACTGGGCCAGGGAAGTCATGGGGAGCCAGGCGGCGGCAAGCAAAGCAAGGGCTAACAGAACAGGGATTTTTTTGAGCATGGTTATCTAAAATGGATGGTTATGAGGGGTGGTTATGGAAAGATTGCGCTGACCTGTGCGCTTGTCGTTCGGGGTTTCTGTGCGGCAAGGCCATGGCGACCGGGAAGATAGGGCTTGCGGCAATCAATTGCAGGAAAAAATGCTATGGATGCAGGCGTTCTCCCGTGCGACAGTCGAAAAAATACAATGCGTTGAGATTCAGCGCAAGCCGCACGGTATGGCGGTTTGGAAGAGGCAGCGCATGCGCGGCGATGCGGACGCGAAAATCCTGCATGCCTGTTCGGACGCATAACAAGGCTTCGTGTCCCATGGGCTCCACTGCGTCCACCAGAAAATCGGCCTCGCATGCAGGAAATTCCGGGGGCGTGTCCGCCGCCGGGCGGATATCTTCGGGGCGGACGCCCAGCGTTACGGCCTGACCGATCCGGGGGACGGCCATGGCGTGGCCGGGCTCCGACAAGGGGATGCGCAGCGTCCCGCCCTCCGCTTCGAACGCAGGTTCGTTCCCGTTATGTTCGATCAGGCGCCCTTCGATGAAGTTCATGGGCGGGTTGCCTATGAATCCGGCTACGAACCGGTTGGCGGGCCGCCGATAGAGCGCAAGCGGCGTATCGATTTGCTGGATACGCCCCTTGTCGAGCACGACGATCCGATCGCCCATGGTCATGGCTTCAACCTGATCGTGCGTAACGTAGATCATGGTCGTTCCCAGTCGGGCGTGCAGTTTCGACAGTTCCGCCCGCATTTTTTCCCGCAGTCCAGCGTCGAGGCTGGCGAGCGGTTCGTCGAAGAGGAAGATGCGCGGCTTGCGAACGATGGCGCGGCCTACGGCCACGCGCTGCCGCTGGCCGCCGGACAATTGTTCCGGTTTCCTGTCCAGAATGGCTTCGACGCCAAGCAGTTCCGCGGTTTCGCGCACCCGTTGTTGCATTTCTTCCTTGCCGTATCCTCGCAATTTGAGCCCGAAGGCCATGTTGTCGAACACGGACATGTGCGGATACAGGACCTGGTTCTGGAAAACCATCGCCACGTCCCGGTCCCTCGGGGGTACGCGCTCCATCGCCTGTCCGTCGATGTACAACGCGCCTTGGGTAATCGATTCGAGGCCGGCGATCATCCGGAGCACCGTGCTTTTGCCGCATCCCGACGGCCCGACCAGCGCGACGAATTCTCCGTCCCCGACCTCGAAGGTCATGTCCCGGACGGCCTCGACCTGCCTGTCGTATGCCTTGCGGATGTTTTCGAGTCGGATATGCGCCATGCGGGCAGCGGAAGAAGGCGGAAACGGAATGGATTGAGCCGGGCCTTGTACGGAGCGAGAAGGCGGACTGGTCCCGCGCTGATCATCAGAGTTTTCTCAAGAAATGCTCCGCAAAAAACAGTACATTGGTTGTTCTGGCGTACGTGATCGGCGCGCCTTCCGGTCTTCTCTTTATCGGTTTTTTCACGCGCATGGCGGCAGAAAACATGTTGCGCAGGCCTCTATGGGAGGCGATCCGGCGCCAACTCGATCATACGATCAGCGAGACGAATTTTACGGAAGCAGGCTCGCTCCGCCGCGGCAAGGTGCGCGATATCTATCGGGCCGGCGACGCGCTTTTTCTGGTCGCGACCGACCGTATTTCGGCCTTCGATCACATTCTTGGTCGGCAGATTCCGTTCAAGGGGCAGGTGCTGAATCGGTTGGCGGCCTTTTTCTTCGAAAAGACGAAGGATGTCGCCCCCAATCACTTGATTGCGATTCCCGACCCAAACGTGACCGCGGCGACGCCTTGTGCGCCTGTCCCCGTCGAGTTCGTGGTTCGGGGGTATCTTGCCGGACATGCCTGGCGGGAATATCGCGCCGGGCGACGGAGCGTTTCGGGGGCGCCGTTGCCCGACGGCTTGGGGGAAAGCAGCCGTTTGCCCAAACCCGTGCTTACGCCCTCCACCAAGGCGGAAACGGGGCATGACGAGGATATTTCCCGGGAGGAAATCGTAGCGCGCGGCCTGCTGACGCCCGCCGCGTTCGACGAACTGGAAGCCCTGTCGCTGGCTCTGTTTGCGCGGGGGGCGGAGATGTCCGCGGCGCGGGGCTTGCTGCTCGTGGACACCAAGTACGAGTTCGGGCGCGCCCCGGATGGCGCGTTTCTGCTCATAGACGAGGTGCATACGCCGGATTCGTCCCGGTATTACTATGTCGACGGGTACGAAGAGCGTCTGCGGGCCGGGCGTCCCCAAAAGCAACTTTCCAAGGAATTCGTTCGGGAATGGTTGATGGATCAGGGTTTCAGCGGACAACCTGGACAGCGCCTTCCCGACTTGCCGGACGATTTTCGCGTTCGGGTGGCGGCCCGCTACATCGAGCTGTACGAAGCCGTCACGGGGCAATCGTTCGAGCCGGACACCCATCCCGATCCGGTCGAGCGCATGCGACAAGGCATCATTTCGTATCAGGGGCGCTGAAATCGCTACGGGAGAAACGCCCCTCTACCCATTCGGCGCTTCCGTCTGCGAAATGCTCCTTCTTCCAGATGGGGGCTCGATTTTTCAGGGCGTCGATCAGGTACCGGCAGGCGACGAAAGCCTCTGCGCGGTGCGGCGCCGCCACGCCTGCGATCACGCTTGCCTCTCGTACGGGCACCTCCCCGATGCGATGCAGCAGGCAGGCTCGACACAAGGGCCAACGGGTGATCGCTTCTTCTGCAATGCGACGCATCTCCTTGAGCGCCATGGGTTTATAGCATTCGTATTCAAGGCGCATCGTTTCCTGTCGTTCGCGGTTCGGGCTTGCAGCAGTCCACCGGCGCGTTACGCCGAGAAAAAGATCGATCCCGCCCGCCTCTTCGACGCGCAGAAATTCCCTGACCGCTTCGAGACCGAGCGGCGTTTCCAGAATATCTACCCACACGGCGTCGTTTGGCGCGTTGGTCATTTCATCCTCCGCTGACGGGCGTAATGAGGGCGACCTCGTCGCCTTCCCGCACGATATGTTCCCCGGATACGTATTCCTGGTTGACGGCGATGCGGACGAGGGGGAGCAAAGGGCGCATGGCGGGATATGTCGCGCCCAGGCGTTCGAGCAGCCGGTCGGCGGATAAGGTTTCCCCGGGATCAAGCCGCAGGGTAGCCGAATCGACCCCGGCGCGTTCCCGAAGCAGACTGAAAAACAGTACGCGCACATGGCGCGATGTCGGATTCTTCATGCGCTTGATGAACGTATCCTTAATGAAACCGGATGGCGCGAATTGCTTCGATGCGCGACGCCGCGCGAGCCGGGGCATACGCCGCCAGCGCGCACAGCGCCATGGCGAGTACGCCGGCGATCAGGAAGTCGAAAACATGCAAGGCCACGGGCGCCGTCGTGAGGTAGTACGCCTCTTCCGGCAAGGAAACGAGGCCATATTTGTCTTGCAGCAGCACCAGAATCAGGGCAAGGCCCTCCCCTGTCGCGACGCCCACTGCGCCGATAAGCAGGCCGGACCATACGAATTGTTTTCGGATGGATCGCATCGAAGCGCCCATGCTTTTGAGTACGCCGATTTCCCGCGTTTTTTCGAGAACAGTCATCAGAAGCGTCCCGACGATGTTGAATGCCGCCACAATGACGATAATGCTGATTACGACAGGGATAATGCTTCGTTGCAAATTAATCCAGGCGAAAAGGCCGCCGTATACGTCGTAGATGCTGCGCGCCATGAGGGGGAATTCCAGTCTGTTTTCTATCGTTGCGGCGGCTTCGCGCGCCTTGTCCGGTTCGGCAAGCGTTATGTCGAAGCGGGTTGCCTGATCCGGTTCGTAGGCAAGCAATGCGCGCGCGGCGTTCAGGGACGTAAAGACGTAAAGCGCATCGAAATGGGCCAGGGACGTTTCGTAGACGCCTGCGATGCGGAAGTTTTGCGCCCGCGGCGCGGCCAGGCCCATTATGGAAGGCGCCGTTTCTGCAGGCGCGGCGCGCATGGAAAAGGAGGTCACCGCGTCCCCCGGCCGCACCTGAAGCAAATCGGCCAGTTCCTTGCCAACGACGAGGCCAGCACGCCCGGCGCTGTCGGGGGCCGTATCGAAAGCGCCTTCCGTCATTTGGTCCAGAAACCAGGCGGGCGGCGCCTCCGTGCCCCGGATAGCGACGCCTTCGATATGCTCCCGGGACTTGCGAAGCAGAGCAAATTCCTGCACGACGATGGCTGCGTCCGCAACGGCGTCCATGGAGGCCAGCGTATCCCGGATCGCCGCTGCCCGGTCAATGGGGGCGTCCCGGAAGGTTTCCACTTGTACATGCGCCCCGAATCCGGTGATTTTGGCTTCGATTTCATCGCCGAATCCGCGCACGACCGAAAGCGCGAGCAGCAATGCCGCCGTGCCCAGCGCTACGCCGGCTACGGCGATCCAGGCAATAAGCCGGACAAAGCGGCTTCCCTCCTCTTGTCCGCGGACCGACCGGAGATAGCGCATCGCCATGAAGCGTTCGAAACGGGACGGCATACGTGCGGCGCGGAAGCAAAATAATTGCACAGGAACGCGAAGCGCTGATCAAGGCAGATTTAATCAGAGTATCCTTGATCAGCGTATTTCTTGATACCCGCCGGGATCCTGCCGGTTCTCGACAGGCCTGCAACCGGCCCGCATTGCGGCAAAACCTGCGGGCCGTCTGCGGGTATGCTATCCGTGCGAAAATTCGCTGCGTTCCTTTTTGCATCTCGTATATGGAGGCTCGCCGCCATGAACACGAATCTGTTGGAAATCCCATTGCCCCGGAACGAGCCCGCGCTCGATTATGCGCCCGGTTCCGGGGAGCGCGGTCGCCTGCGGGAAAAACTGACCGCGCTTCGGGGCGAAACGATAGAAATTCCCGCGCTCATTGGCGGACGCGAAGTGCGCACGGGCAAAACCGTAGAAATTCGGGCGCCCCACGACCACCGGACGATTCTTGCTGTTGCGCATTGTTGCGGCCCGGACGAGGTCGAGGAGGCCATACGTTGTGCGCTGGAGGCGCGCAGGGAATGGATGCGGATGCCTTGGGCAGAGCGCCTGGGTGTTTTCCGAAAGGCCGCCGACCTGCTTTCCGGGCCCTGGCGGGATACGCTGAACGCCGCCACCATGCTGGGTCAGAGCAAGAACGCGTTTCAGGCGGAAATCGACGCCGCCTGCGAGACGATCGACTTCTGGCGATTCAATGCGGCGTATGCAGAGCGTATCGCAGCGGATCAGCCCCTTTCTTCGGAAGGGGTCCGGAATCGTATGGAATATCGGGCGCTCGAGGGATTCGTGGCGGCGATCACCCCGTTCAACTTTACGGCGATTCAGGCCAATCTGGCGACGGCGCCCGTCTTGATGGGCAACGCAGCGCTATGGAAGCCGGCCACGACCGCCCTCCTGTCGGCCTGGCATATGCATCGCCTGCTCGAAGAAGCAGGGTTGCCGCCGGGCGTGATCAATCTGCTCCCCGGCGACGGCCCGGAGGCAGGCGCCCCGATGCTGACCTCCAGGCATCTGGCCGGATTGCATTTTACCGGCTCCACGAAGACGTTTCAGCATATGTGGCGTACGATCGGCGAGCATATCGCCCGGTACCGCTCCTTTCCGCGCATCGTGGGCGAAACCGGGGGCAAGGATTTCCTGATTGCGCATCCTTCCGCGCCGCCCCTTGCCGTGGCCACGGCCATTGTGCGCGGCGGTTTCGAATACCAGGGGCAAAAATGTTCTGCTGCGTCGCGCGTCTACTTGCCCGCCTCGCGCTGGTCCGCCATCAAGCAAGCCTTGACGGAACAGCTCGACGAAGTAAAAACGGGACCCGTGGAGGAGTTCGGAAATTTCGTGAATGCGGTGATTGATCGGGCGGCGTTTCGGCGCATTGCGGGCTATATCGACCGGGCGCTTGCTGATTCGGATACAGACCTGGTGCATGGCGGGACGTACTCCGACGAAGAGGGGTATTTTGTCGCCCCGTCCGTGTTTCGGGTTCGCGATCCCTTGCACGAAACCATGCGGGAAGAGATATTCGGCCCGGTCGTTTCAGCGTTCGTCTATGAGGACGCCCGGTACGAGGAAATGCTGGACCTGCTGGACAACACGTCCCCTTACGCCTTGACCGGGGCTGTTTTCGCGACGGATCGGGAGGTCATTCGGAAGACTTCGGATCGGCTCCTCGACAACGCTGGAAACTTCTATATCAACGACAAGCCGACCGGGGCCGTGGTCGGCCAGCAGCCCTTTGGCGGCGCCCGCAAGTCGGGCACCAACGACAAGGCCGGCTCGCCGCTGAACCTGACGCGCTGGACATCTCCCCGGACCATCAAGGAGAATCTGGCGCCGCCGACCCACTTTGCCTATCCCTTCATGAAGTAGATTGGGACACTCTGATTAAATCTGCTTCGATCAGCGCTTCACGTTCGTGCGTACAGGACATTGTGCCGGCGTCGTTGAAATCAGCGGTAAACGCTGCGGATTCGGTGCATGGCGGACGTGAAGCGCCCTTCGGGAGGCTGCGAGAGGCACTCTGGCTGTGTCATTCCTCATTATGTGGAACCTGCCACATTGCTTCGTCATTCCTTGCCAGCGCGCCTCTCGCAGCCTCTGAACTTTGCAGATTTAATCAGAGTATCCCTTGTACGAGGCCGGAAGCGACGCCCTTATTCTGAAAAACGCGCCAGAATGTAATACGTTTGCAATACAATGTATCTACAATGTAGCTACAACGTATTACATTTCGCCGCCGGCATAGCGAATAATCCAACCGATACGTCAAACCATTCGAATTTCCCAATGCCTTCTCCCATACGCGTTCTTCAGTACGGCGTCGGCCCGATCGGGCTGGCGTGCATTCGAACGATTCTGGCCAAACAGGCTACGGGCCAGCTGGCGCTGGCCGGCGCCGTGGACATAGATCCGGATAAGGCGGGCCGCGACGTGGCGGAACTGCTGGGAGACGATGCGCCCGCCGCCGGCGTTGCGGTGCGGGACGATGCGTCCGCCGCGCTGGCCGAGATCGAACCCGATGTCGTGCTGCATACCACCTCGTCGTTTCTGGATCGCATGTACGGACAGATTGAGGAATGCATTCGCGCAGGGGCGCCCGTGGTTTCCTCTGCCGAGGAACTGGCGTTTCCGTATGATCGGCATCCCGAAATCAGCCGTCGCTTGCACGACGAAGCCGTGGCGCATGGCGTGGCGGTCGTGGGCGCGGGCGTAAATCCCGGCTATGCCATGGATACGCTGGCGCTGATGGCGACAGGCGTTTGCTGCGACGTTTCGGAGGTGCGCGCCGTGCGCGTGGTGGATGCAGGGAAGCGCCGTCGGCCGCTTCAGGTCAAGGTGGGCGCCGGGCTTTCGGTCGAAGCGTTCGAGGAAAAAAAGGCGACAGGGATGTTTGGACATATCGGGCTGCGCGAATCGCTGCTTTTCGTGGCGAAGGGGCTCGGCTGGTCGCTGGACCGCGTGGACGAGCGTCTGGACCCGGTTCTGGCGGATCGGGAAATAACCACTCCCTTCCTGACCGTGGGGGCGGGAAGCGTGGCGGGGATTCATCACGCCATCGCGGGCTATGCGAAGGAGCGGCCGTTGCTTTCCCTGGACCTGAAGATGTTCGTGGGGGCCGAAAATCCCCGCGACGCCGTGCGCGTGGCGGGCGATCCGCCGGTCGATCTGGTGATCCGCGGGGGCATATTCGGGGATACGGCTACGGTGGCTTCCCTGGTTAATGCGATTCCGCTGGTTCTGCATGCCTCTCCGGGCCTCAAAACCATGATGGACCTTCCCGTCCCGCGCGCGTTCGCTTGTTTGCCCGGCGCGGGTTAAGGATACTCTGATTAAATCTACTTCGATCAGCACTTCACATCCCTGCGTACAGGACATTGCGATGGCCTCGTTGAAATCAGCGGTAAACGCTTCGGGTTCGGGGCATGGCGGACGTGAAGCGCCCTTCGGGAGGCCGGGAGAGGCGTTCTGGCTGTGTCATTCCTCATTATGCGGGACCTGCCACATTGCTTCGTCATTCCTTGCCAGAACTCCTCTCCCGGCCTCTGAACTTTGCAGATTTAATCAGAGTATCCTTAATGGTTCGGGAAGGACGCCGCAGGAGACCTGATTTCCCCATGAGCAAGCGCGTCGGACGATTGCATGTGCTGACGGACCTGCGTTTTCAGCAGCGTTTCCGTCATGAGGAACTGGCCCGCCTCGCTGCGGAAGGCGGCGCCGACACGATCCAGTTTCGGGAAAAAACAGGGGCTGCGCGAAACATGCTGGTCGAAGCAAGGCGCGTCGTCGCCGCGTGTCGGGAGCGGGGCGTACCATGCATTGTCAATGACCGCCTCGATATTGCGCTCGCCTGCTGCGCCGACGGCGTACATCTCGGGCGGGACGATGTCCCCGTCCGGGACGCCCGGCGCCTGCTTGGCTCCGACGCCATCATAGGCGGCACGGCTGCAACCCTAGATGAAGCGCTGGCGGCGCAGGAAGCAGGCGCGGATTATGTGGGATTCGGTCCGGTGTTTTCCGCGGCGAGCAAGGAGCGACCGATTCCGGTGAAAGGGGTGGCGAATCTGGCGCGCGTTTGCGCGGCGGTGCGCATCCCGGTTGTGGCCATCGGGGGAATTTCTGTGAATCGGGTCGCATCTGTTCTGGACGCCGGAGCGCATGGCGTGGCGGTGATGACCGGCGTGACGACGGCGGACGATCCGGCCCGGGCTGCCCGCGATTTCCGCCTGAGAATGCCCTGAGCAAGGCGGCTATTGCGCCGCCCGCAGGGCTTGCGCAAGGGCTTCCGGCTCAGGTTTTTCGGCGACGGCCCGGACCGCAAAGCCGCTGGCGCGGACCGCTTCCGCCGTCGCCGAGCCGATCGCGGCGATCAGGAGGTCTTCAAGGGATAGCCCGGGGGACTGAAGCACGGCTTCAAAACCGGAAGGACTGAAAAATACGACCCAGTCCGGTTTTTTATGGCCGGGCCAGGCGCGCAACGTACGCAAGCGGGTGCGATAGACCACGATTTCTTCGGTGGCGATACCCGCCTTGCGCAAGATTGCGGGCAATGTATCTCGCCTTCGATCTCCGCACAAAAAAAGCAACGGGCCGGCGACGGCTTGTTGCAAAATATGCTTTGCCAGCTGCTCCGCCGATCCGCTTTCTTCCCCTTCCGGTTCGTATCCGAGCGAACGCAGGGCGGCGGCGGTGCCCGGACCTACCGCAAACACTTTTTTTGCGCTCCATGCATGGCGTTGCGCCGCGGTTGCGGCAAATGCCCTGCCGAAGGCTTCGACCGCCCGCGAACTGGTGAAAATCCACCCTGCATACTGGTCCGGATGATTTGCAAGGCGGCGCAACGCTTCGGGGGCTTCGTACTCAAAATCCAGCGCCGGGCGCGTAGCGACCTCGAAACCGGCGTCCCGGAGCGTTTTTTCCCAGGGACAGGGCGCTTCCTCGCCGAGCGGGGTTTCCGCAGACGTATCCCCGGATCGCAGCAAAAGCACCTTGTTTTTCATCGCCCATGCGGAGTACGCAGCGCTTTCAGAATTTCCCCTCCCCCCTGCTCAAGGAGTTCGGCGGCCAGTTCGGCGCCAAGGGTTCGGCTTTCGGCGGCGGGTCCTGTCCGTTGCGCCCGGCATATTCGCTTGCCGTCCAGCGAAGCGATACACCCCTCCAGAACCAGCTGCCCTGCCTGGAGGCGTCCCCATGCGCCCGCGGGGACGGAACATCCTCCGCGCAACGCGCGCAGGAAACTCCTTTCCGCCAGCGCCGCGCACGCCGCGCGCGAATCGTGCACCGTTTCCTGGAGCAGCGACCGGATGCGTTCGTTCCGGTCCGCGCAAACGATTCCAAGGGCCCCCTGTCCGATCGCAGGCAGCATGATATCTTTCGGGATGCGCTCCGTAATGCATTCTTCCATATCCAGCCGTTTCAGACCCGCGGCGGCCAGTACGAGGCCAGTCCATGCGCCCTCGGCCAGTTTGCGCAGTCGGGTGCCTACGTTGCCGCGGACCGGCTCGATGCGCAAATCAGGCCGCCAGGCCAGCAATTGGGCTTGCCTCCGCGGAGAGGACGTCGCCAGCGCGGCGCCTTCAGGCAAGTCGGCGAATCCTCCCGAATAACCCGGACGGCCCACGAACGCATCCGATGGGTCTTCCCGCGCGCTTATCGCGCCGACGACCAGGCCTTGCGGGGTTTCCGTGGGCCAGTCTTTCAGCGAATGCACGGCCAGGTCGATTGCGCCGCTGAGCAGCGCCTCGTCCAGTTCCTTCGTAAATAGCGCCTGACTGTTTATGCTGGCGAGCGGTTTGTCGAGGATGCGGTCGCCCGTCGTCGTGATTTCGCACAGTTCCGCGAGATATCCTTCCGCCGCCAGTCGGTCCCGCACCATAGCGGATTGTCGCCGCGCAAGGGGGCTGCTTCTTGTTCCGATCCTTAGCGGAGCGGTATGACGGACAGGCGGGGCCGGGCGGTTACGATGCATGACGGACGGTATCCGAATCATGCGCAGACATTCGAAACGCATCGTCGAGGCTGCGCTCCATATCCTCAAGCAGGCAATCGGCAGGAGGCATATCTGCCAGGGGCGCGCCGGGGTTCTCTGCATCTGCGCAGGACTGGTTCGCCGACGCAGGGGCTTCGTCGTCGTCGCAATCCCGCCGCAGGAAAAGATGCTGGAGCAAACGCACCCCATGGGCAAAATCAATGCGTTCGGGATCGACGCTTTTCAGGCGAACCACCGGCACGGCCAGCAATTTCTGGATGATCGAGCGGGTGAGCTGGTCCAGTTGCTCGCGACTGTCTTCAGAAAAGCGCTGTCGATACTTGTCTACTTCCTGCGCCCGAATAGCTTCGAATGTTTTCGCGATAGCCTGAATGGCCGGTTGCAGCGATTGATGCAGGAATATCCAGGAGACATACTCGCTGATCATGTCGTTCACGACATCGCGCGCCTTGTCCAGCGAAGCCTGAAGCGTTTCCGGCGATCTCGTTTCGGCCTTGCCGATCTGGTCTATGGTAACGAGTTCGACATGGGGCAGCGCGCCAATTTTTTCGTCTACCCCGGGCGGCATGGAAATATCGATCAACAACAGCGGCGTATCTCTTGCCTCCATCGCAAACGCCTCTCGCCGCAATACGGGCTCCGCCGCCGAGGTGGCCACGATAACCGCATCTGCTTGCGCGGCAGCGGCGTGACGGTCCTTCCAGGGCGCGTAGTTCGCCCGATAGCGTTCGGCCGCATTGCGCACGCGTTCCCCGGTCCGGTTCGTAAACGAAAGCCGTTTTATTCCCAGCATCCGCAACGCTTCCGCCGTTTCTTGTCCGATCTGCCCCGCGCCGACAACCAGTACGCCTGGCGAGGCGGGCGTTTCCTTGCGGGCTTCGTTCTGCATCCGGGGCAGGATGACTTCTGCGGCCCGAACCGGCAGGGAGGCCTTGTTATGCAACTCCGTTTCGTTGATGACCCGCTTGGCGGTTCGGAAGGCCGTGTGCAAAAGGCGGTGCATGGTCGTATCTACGCACTCCTGCTCTACCGCGACGGCGTACGCTTTCCTGAGCTGGGAATAAACATGGATATCGCCCGGTATTATGGATTCCATGCCGGCGGCCACCTTGAAAACATGGCGGATCGCTTCCTCGTCCCGATGCAAAAACGACATATCTTTCGGCCAGGCGCAACCCGCATGGCGCTCAAGCGCTTGCTGCACGGCGCGCACATCCTCCTCGACTCCGTAGAGGTAGGCTTCCGTACGATTGCAAGTGGAAAACAGGACCAGTTCGGAACCCGGGTTCAGGGAAACGTCTCGATATACGGAGCATCCCTCTTCCCAGTCCGACGCGAAGGCTTTCCGGATCGCTACCGGAGCCCGCTTGTGATTGACCCCCAATGCGTAAAATGTCATGACCGAAAGCAGAACTTGCAGCAAGCGTAAACAAGCAGGGCGAAAAAAAGCCCTATCTTCATAAAGTAGGCATCAACGCTTATTTACGCAAAGTTACGCCGTCGCTTCATCAGAATTCCCCATTCGAGATGCCCGAATCCCTTTTTTCCGGTCGCCAGCAAGCCCTTGCGCGTCAGTTAGCCTCTCGCGACCTGCATGCGCTTGCGGTCATTCCCGGCGCGTCCATGCGGTATTTGTCCGGGCTGGCGTTTCATTTGAGCGAGCGCCCCGTGGCGGCGTTTTTCCGTCGGCAAGGCGCTCCGGCGATAGTGCTTCCCGAACTGGAGCAGGGTAAACTGGACGAATTGCCGTTCGACGCGCGCGCCTGGACGTATGGAGAGGATCCTGCGACCTGGAGCAGGGCGTTTAGCGAAGCGGCCCGCGCCGTCGGGCTGGACGGGCAGCGCATCGGGATTGAGTCCGGAAGCATGCGCGTACTTGAACTTCGCCTGTTGCAAAAAGCCCTGCCGGATGCTGCGTACCCGGACGGGAGCGAAGCGGTCGCCGCCTTGCGCATATGCAAGGACGCCGAAGAAATCGCTTGTATGCGCCGCGCCGCGCAGGTGGCCGAAGAGGCCATGCGGCAGACCCTTGCCGCCATAGAACCGGGCGTGACGGAGCGGGAATTGGCTTCCCTGCTGACGGCTCGCCTCTTTGCTGCGGGGCGCTCTCCCGAACTGCCCTTTTCTCCCATTGTGGCTTTCGGGGCTTCCTCGGCCAATCCGCACGCGACGCCGGGCGACCGGATATTGCATCCCGGCGAGTTGATTCTGTGCGATTGGGGGGCGCATGCGGATGGTTATTGCTCCGACATGACGCGGATGTTCACGTACGGCGAGGCGGGACCGAGGGATCGGCGAATCGTCGAGATAGTGAATCGCGCCCGGCAGGCGGCGGTGGAAGCCGCAGGGCCAGGCGTGGCCGCCTCGGAAGTGGATCGGGCCGCCCGCGCTGTGATCGGGCAGGCGGGTTTCGGCGAGCAATTCATGCATCGGACCGGGCATGGCCTGGGATTGGAAATCCACGAGGCGCCCTGGATTCGAAGCGGCAATGCGATGCGTTTGCGTCCGGGCATGACCTTCACCGTCGAGCCGGGAATCTATCTGCCGGGCGCGGCGGGCGCCCGCGTCGAGGATATGGTGGCCATTACCGAGGACGGCGCCGAAATGCTTACGACCTTGCCCCGGGACCTGACGAATATCGCGGCGTAGAAACGGTTTTAACCAGAGTATCCCTGGCCCAGGGTTTGGGCCAGCGCTTCGGCTTCCGCAATCAATGTTTCAATGGCTGTCAGGCCGCCGCGCCACAAAGCCGGGTCTTGAAGGTCTACGCCCGCTCTGGCGGTCAGCGCGTGCGGCCAGTCCGACCCGCCGGCTTCCAGCAAGACGAGGTATCGCGCCGGGAAATCTTCCGGGTCGGCAAGATACCGGGCGTATAGCGCAAGGACCAGCAATTCTCCGAAGGCGTAGGCGTACACATATCCCGGCGTGTGCAGGAAATGGGGGATGTAGCTCCACCAGCGCCGGTAATGCTCGCCGAGAGTCACGCTGCCCGCAAACATGGCTTCCTGGGTTTGTATCCAGAGTTCGTCGAACCGGTCGACGGCCAATTCTCCGCGTTCGCGCCGTTCCGTATGGATGGCCTGTTCGAACCGGTTCATGGCGATTTGCCGGAATACGGTGGCCATCGTGTCGTCGATTTTGCCGACCAGCAGGGCAAGCCGGTTGGCGGGATTGTCCTCGCGCGCGAGCATTTCCCGGAATGTGAGCATTTCGCCGAAGACAGAGGCGGTTTCCGCGGTCGTCAGCGGCGTATCGGCTTGCAGTACGCCCTGTTTTCTCGACAGATATTGATGAACGCCATGGCCCAGTTCGTGCGCCAGCGTTTGCACGTCGCGCGATCTCCCTGCAAAATTCAGGAGAATGTACGGGTGCGCGCTGGGCACGACGCCATGGCTGAAAGCCCCGCCGCGCTTGCCGGGAGCAGGCGGCGCGTCGATCCAGCGACGGTCGAAGAAAAGGTCGGCGACAGCTCCCATGCGGGGGTGGAATCCATGGTAGGCGGACCGCACGACGTCGCGCGCTTCGCTCCAGGCATACTCCCTGTCAGATTCTCCCACAGGCGCGTACCGGTCGTAGTCGAACAGTTCGTCGTACCCGAGCAGATGGCGCTTCAGTCGATAAAACCGGGCCACGAGATCGTATTTCGAGGTGACGGCTTCAATGAGCGCCTCCACGGTTTCGTTTTGCACCTCGTTGGACAAATTCCGCTCGGATATCCAGGTGGCGTAGCCGCGAAGCCGATCGTCGACGGCCTTGTCCGCAAGGATCGTATTGAACACAGACGCCAGCGTACGGCTGTGCGCCGTCAATCCTTCTGTCAGGCTCAGGGCGGCCCGCCGGCGCAGCGAGCGATCCGGTTCGTGCAGCATGGACAAGACTTCCTGCTCGGTTTTCTCTTCTCCGTCGAGGCGGAAGCGGACGCCGCCCAGCAGTTCGTCGAAGAAACGGTTCCAGGCGCCGCGCCCGGTGACGGCCTTCTCGGCCATTATTTTCTCTTCCGGCTCCGTGAGGAGATAATCCCGCTGCAATCGCTGCACTTCGAGATAATGCCGATACCCGGCCAATTCCCGGGAAGCGACCAGACAGGCCGCCCGCTCGTCCTCGGCCTTGCACCATTCCAGCCCGAAAAAGATGAGTTGCTGCATCGTGCGGGTACAGGCCTCGCGGACATGCTGGAGCAAGGCGCCCCGCTGTTCGTCGCCGGTGTCCGTGGCCCATTGCAGAAAAGCGCAGGCGTACGCCTTCCCGGTCCGATCCTGAATGCTTTCCAGTTGCGCCAGCGCTTCGGCCATTTCCGCCGGCGCCAGATCGGCGACCTTGCCTCGCCAGGCGGCTTCAAAGGTTTCTGCATCGTCCGATGCTTGCGCAAGATCCTGCCGCAGCGCCTCTTCCGACGCATACAGGTCGGCAAGATTCCAGCGGACATTTTCGGCTCCGGTCTTTTTTTCGGACATGGAATATCAGGCCCTAAATGGTTTTTCCGCATTTACCGGGAAATGCGTTCCGGGTAGTGCGTATATTGCGCATTCCAAACGCTATATCCGTCCAAACATTCCCTTACAATCATGCAAGTACGTACAGCCGAAGCAATCTGGAAAGGCAATTTGAAACAGGGGGAAGGCCAGGTCACAGTGCTGGGCGAGCAGGTCCCCTACTCCTTTACTTCCCGTTTCGAGCGCGGCGCCGGAACGAATCCCGAAGAACTGCTGGCCGCCGCCCACGCAGGATGCGTTGCGATGGCGTTTTCTAACGATCTGGCGAACGCGGGATATACGCCCAGGCAAGTGCATGCCACGGCCGAAGTACATTTGACAATAACGGATGAGGGCGTCAGCATTCCGCAGATCGACCTGACGATCCAGGGCGACGTGCCGGATATCGACGAAGCTGCGTTTCTGGAGATGGCGGAGGCCGCGAAGTCCAATTGTCCGGTATCGAAGTTGTTTCAGGGAGCGAATATTGCGCTGACTGCGATGCTCCGGGCAGGTTAAGGATACTCTGATCCAATCTGCTTCGATCAGGATATCCTCAGGGGCGAATGTGCCCTTTGCCGACGCCGATCCATTTGTAGCTGGTTAGTTCCTCCAGGCCCATGGGGCCGCGGGCATGCAGTTTCTGCGTACTGACGGCTACTTCGGCGCCCAGACCGAACTGCCCGCCGTCCGAAAACCGCGTACTGGCGTTCACGAACACCGCAGCGGAGTCGATGCGGTCCACGAAGATGTTCGCGCGCTCCCAGTCGTTGGTCAGAATACTGTCCGAGTGGGCCGTTCCGTGACGCTGTATATGTTCGATGGCGTCGTCCACGCCGTCCACGATGCGAACGCCGAGGGTGAGGGACAACCATTCCTGATCGAAGTCGTCGGGGCCGGCGGCTTCGCATGCAAGCCCTCCGGTTTGTTCGAGGATGCGCAGCGCTTCGCGGTCGCCGCGGAAGGCGACGCCGCGCGCGCCGAGGCGCTTCGCCAGCGGCGGCAGAAAAGCGTCGGCGACGTTGCGATGCAGGAGCAGCGTGTCCAGCGCATTGCAGACGCTCGGACGCTGCACCTTGGCGTTTTCCACGATGTCTTCCGCCCTGTCGAGGTCCGCCGACTCGTCTACGAAAATGTGACACACGCCCATGCCCCCCGTAATGACGGGAATGGTGCTTTTTTCCAGGCATAGCCGGTGCAAACCCGCCCCGCCCCGCGGCACGATCATATCGACATATTTATCCAGTCGCAACAATTGCTCGACAAGGCCGCGGTCGGGATCGCCCACGTATTGCACGACGTCGGGGGGAACGCCTGTTTTTTTCAGGGCTTCCCGAATGGCGGCGACAAGGGCCAGATTGCTTCGCAGGGTTTCCTTGCCGCCGCGCAGGATCGTCGCATTGCTCGTTTTCAGGCACAGCGAGGCAATGTCGATGGTTACGTTGGGGCGGGCTTCGTAGACGACGCCCACTACGCCCAGCGGAATCCGGCGCTTGAGAAGTCGCATCCCGTTCGGGAGCATGCGGCTTCCGAACTCGACGCCGACCGGGTCCGGCAAGTCGATTACGGACCGGACGTCGCTCGCCAGCGCGCCAAGGCGTTTTTCGTCGAGCAGCAGCCGGTCGAGCAGCGCCTCGGACAACCCGGCCTCCCGCCCGTCTCGTATATCCAGCGCGTTTTCCCGGAGAATCTCTGCCGAGGCGGATTCCAGTTCGTCGGCCATTGCGGTCAGCGCAGCATTTTTCGCCTCCGTGCCGAGGGTAGCCAGCGCGCGGCTCGCCGTACGAGCCTGCTCTCCCATTTTATGCATGGAAATCGTTTCTTCGACAAGCATGGATTCGTGCAAGGTCATTGATTTCGGCGGGCGAAAGGGGCCAGTCGCGGCGTTAAGCATACTCTGATTAAATGCGTGTTCGTACAGCGGAACGGTCAGATCAGGATCAGGTCGTCGCGGTGAATGACGACGGGGCCGTAGGCGTACCCCAGCGTTTCGCGGATGCGGTCAGATTGCAGTCCCCGGATGCGGGCCACGTCTTCGCTGCCGTAGCGCACGACGCCTCGGCCCAGGTTCGCGCGGTCGGCTGCCGTAATCTGCACCACATCGCCCCGCTCGAACGATCCGTCTACGCGAATGATTCCCGCCGGCAACAAACTGCCGCCTCCGTTGGCCAGCGCCGCGGCGGCGCCCCGGTCGATCGCCACAGCTCCCGATGCGCTCGCCCCGCCCAGTATCCATCGTTTACGGTTTTCTACCGGAATATCGAATGCCGGAAAGCGGGTGCCGATACGCTCCCCCGCCACGATCCGCCGGATCGCGTCCGGGACGTCCCCCGCCGCAATCACTACGTGGGCTCCGGCGCGGCGGGCCATATCCGCTGCGTCCAGTTTCGTTTTCATGCCGCCCACGCCCAGCCCGGACTTGCTTTCTCCGGCTGCGGCGTGCAAATCGTCGTCGATATCTTGCACCTCTGCAATGAGTTCGGCTTTCGGGTCGGTTCGGGGATCCGCTGTGAACAGGCCTGCCTGGTCGCTCAGCAGAATCAGCAAATCCGCCTCGGCAAGCAGTACGCACAAAGCGGACAGGTTGTCGTTGTCTCCTACGCGAATCTCGGCGGTGGTTACGGCGTCGTTCTCATTGATGACCGGAACGATTCGATGCGCGAGCAGCGCGCGCAACGTATCGCGGGCGTTCAGAAAGCGCCGGCGGTTCTCCACATCCGCCCGCGTAAGAAGCATTTGCCCGACATGGATATGGAACCGGGTGAAAAGTTGCTCCCAGATTTCCATGAGCCTGCTTTGCCCGACCGCCGCCAGCATTTGTTTTTCAGCCAGCGAATCCGGTTGCCGGGCCATGCGAAGCCGCTCGCTTCCTGCGGCGATGGCGCCCGAGGTGCATACGATCAGTTCGCATCCTTCCTCGTGGAGCGCGGCGCATTGCCGAACGATTTCGAGCATGCGGTCATGATCGAGCTTTCGGGTGCCCCCCGTAAGCACGCTTGTTCCTATTTTAACTACGATACGCCGCGTCATGCGTACGCTGCGACTATGCGCAGACCAATGGATTTACGTGATTCGTACCGGGAGCGGGATTCGAACCCGCACGGAGCATCTGCTCCAACGGATTTTAAGTCCGTTGCGTCTACCGTTCCGCCATCCCGGCTCATAGGAATATTCTGGTCAAGTCCGATTTAATCAAAGTATCCTTAAATTACGGAAAAAATCCGGCACGCTATGCGCCCGGAAGGTCGTCTCTTCGCTTCGCATGTCTATTTCGTTTTTTCTTTTTGCGCTGGGGCTTGTCCTGGTTTATTTCGGAGCCGAATGGTTGCTGAAGGGCGCCGCGGGGTTGGTGCGCCAGTACAGCGTACATCCGCTCGTGGTTGGCGGGACCGTGGTGGCGTTCGGCACCTCCATGCCCGAATTCGTATTCAACCTGTTTGCGGCCGTTTCCCGGGAAGACGGTCTGGCGCTGGGGAATATAACCGGTTCGAATATTTGCAACATGGCTCTGGTGCTGGGGGCAAGCGGGCTCGTGCTGCCGCTCGTCGCGGTGCGTGAAGTGCTTACGAAGGGCTATCCGGCCATGATGCTTGTGCTGGTCGTTTTTTATCTGGCGGCGCTGGACGGAACGATCGGGCGGATCGACGGCGCCGCGCTGGCGGGCCTGCTGGTCGTTTTCATCGCGCTGATCGCGCGGAAAGGAGGGTACGGCGTCGGCGCGCATGCATCGGAGGCGGCGCTTGCGGACGCCGCTGCTTCGCGGGAATCCGCGGGCCGAAAATGGCTGTTCCTTATTGCGGGCGTCCTGACCCTTTCGCTTGGCTCCTGGACCATGGTGGAGTCTGCCGTGCATATCGCCGCCCTGCTTCGCGTTTCTCCCGCCATCGTCGGGTTGACGGTCGTTGCGTTCGGCACCAGTTTGCCGGAACTGGCCACGTCTGTGGTGGGCGCGCTAAAGGGGCAGGCCGAACTTTCCATAGGCAATGTGCTGGGCAGCAACATTCTGAACGTATTGTTCGTGGTGGGACCGATTTCCCTGTTCCACCCCTTGCAGGTGGAAGCAAACCTGCTGACGGCGCATTTTCCGATCATGCTTGCGTTCGGCGCTGCGCTATGGCCTGTTTTCTGGTTCCGGCGGAGGGTCGGGCGCCGGGAAGGGGCGTTGCTTCTGGGCGGCTTTTTCGTCTGGCTTGGCTGGTTGATCATGCCCTATCTTTAAGGATACTCCTCTGCGCCCCATGTCTTTTTCCCTCGGCATGAATCCATGGCTGTTTGCGGCGTCCCTGCTTGCAGCGGGCGCGGCCGCCGTATGGTTCTATCGCCGCACGACCCCCGCGCTGTCGCCCGGCATGCGGGTTGCGCTTGGCGCGCTGCGGTTCGGGGCGCTCTTTATTATTCTGCTCCTCCTGCTTGATCCCGTGCTGCGTCGCGCACTGCAGGACGAAAAGGAACCCGTGGTCGCCGTGCTTCTGGACGACAGCGCCAGTTTGCGCCTTGCGTCCGCCTCGGATACGTCTCTTGCCGGAGCGCAAGCACGCGTTCGGGACCTGCTCCGGCATGCGCCGTCCGCGGCGCAGGGAGCAGAGGTGCGGTACGTTCGTTTCGGGGCGGACATCGAGACGGCTTCTTTTGCTCGTTTCGATCCGGATTCGCTTGGACTGACGGCTTTTCGAACCAATATTGCGCAGGCGCTGGTTTCTGCCGAGGAGCGCTGGCGGGACGATAATTTGCGCGCCGTATTGCTGGTGTCCGACGGCCGGTACAATACGGGCCGCAATCCGTTGTACGTGTCCGAACGCTATCCGGCGCCGGTGTTTACGGCGATTGCGGGCGATACCTTGCGGCGGCAGGATGTTCGGATACAGCGAGTGCTCACCAATGAAGTAGCCTATGCGGGCGCCGAGCTTCCTGTCGAGGTGGGTATTCGGGCGGAGGGCCTGGGCGGTCGCCGGGTTACCGTATCGCTTGCCGAAAACGGACAAACCGTAGCTTCCCGCGCCCTCGAAATTCCGCCGGGCAATACGGAAATCGTCGCCGAGTTGTTCGTAACGCCCGAATCGGAAGGGTTGCGGCGCTACGCAGTGGCCGTGACGGAACTGCCCGAAGAAGTCACGCACCAGAATAACCGGGAATCGCTGACCGTGCGCATACTTTCGTCCAAACGCCGCATCCTGTTCGTAGCCGCCGCGCCTGGCCCGGACGCAGCGGCCATCCGAAGGCTCCTTTCGCGAAACGAAGCCTTCGAAGTGACCACGTTCGTGCAAAAAAGCGAAGGCGTTTTCTACGAGGGTGCGTTTCCGGCTTCGCTTGCGGACTTCGACGCCATAGCGCTGATCGGATATCCCGGGCGAGTCGCCGACGAAACGATCGTCCAGCGCATCGACGAGGCCGCCCGCGAAGGGGTCCCCCTGCTGTTTCTGCTGGCGTCGGGCGGCTCCATTGCCCGTTTGAGCTTGTTGTCCGACGAGGCTCTTCCTGTCCAGGCTGTCCGGGTTCGGGAGGATTTTACAGAAGCCACGCTCCGCACTACGCCGTCGGGGAATCGCCATCCGATCCTGCATATTCCCGGCGCCGATCCGGATGCATGGCGCGCCCTGCCCCCTCTGGAATACAGCCGAACCCAGTGGGCGCCTGCTCCCGATGCGCAGGTATTGGCCACGGCGTCCGTGCGCGGCGTGGATCTGCCGGAGCCGTTGCTGGTCGTTCGCCGCCGCACGCGACATCGCAGCGCCGCCTTGCTGGGCGCAGGTACGTGGCGATGGCAGAACCTGCCAGAGGATCTGGCTGCGTACGAATCCTTGTCTGAAACCTTCTTTGCGAATATCATTCAGTGGCTTACGGCGCTGGAAGATGATCGTCCCGTGCGCATACAACCGGTTCGGGACGTTTTCGGGGGCGGAGAAGCGGTGCAATTTTCTGGTCAGGCGTACGACGAAAGTTTCAATCCCGCGCTGGACGCCTCCATAGAGATCAAACTGGTCTCGCCCGATGGCGCGGAGTTTCCTTATCTTATGCGCGGGATCGGGAACGGGCGCTATGCGCTGGACGCCGGACCGTTGCCGGAAGGGACGTACGCCTGGACAGCCACAGCCTATCGGGGAGAGGACATTCTGGGGTCCGACCAGGGCGCATTTGCGGTGGGTTCCTTGACGCTGGAATACCGGGAACCGGGCGCGGACGCCGCCTTGATGCGCCAGATCGCACAGCGTTCGGGCGGCGTGACGCTGGATCCGAACCGCCCGGAGGCGTTCAGGGAGGCCCTGTCCGCCTCGCTGGAAGGCGCCGTCGATACGGTATCCCGAACGACAGAGGAAGATTTGCGTACGCATTTTTCTTTTTTGTTGCTGGTTGTCGCGCTGCTCGCCACGGAATGGTTTTTCCGCAAACGCAGCGGAATGGTTTGAAACCGATGCGCGTCATAACGGATATTCCTGTCCTGAACGGGTCTGCCGGGGGGCCGGGAAGCGCGGCGCTCCCGGAGGAATTCGCGGCGTTGCTGCGGGATGTGCGGCGATGCATTCATCGCTACCCCGAACCGGGTTTCGAGGAGCATCGCACCAGCGCCCTGGTGCGCGACGTACTGGAACGGCACGGGCTGGTCGTTACGGGACCGCTTGCCGCCACTGGCCTCTACGCGGATATTCAGGGGGAGGAAGACGGCCCGACCATTGCATACCGGGCGGATATGGACGCCTTGCCCATCCAGGACGCCAAGTCCGCGGAGTATGCTTCGGAGCGTCCGGGGTTCGCCCATCTTTGCGGACACGATGCGCATACGGCGGTCGGAATCGGCGTGGCGCTTATTCTGCATCGCAATCGGGCGCGGCTTTCGGGTACGGTGCGCGTACTGTTCCAGCCGGACGAGGAAGGCGCTCCCGGGGGCGCGGTGGATATGATCCGGGACGGCGTGCTCGATGGGGCGCAGAGCATCTACGCCATACATGTGGACCCCACGTTGCCCGTGGGCGCGTACGGCGTACAGGAAGGCGCAATTACGTCGTCCACGGACCGTTTTCGCATCGCGGTCAAAGCGCCGGGAACCGGACATTCGGCGCGGCCCCACGAATCTGTGGACACTGTTTGGGTCGCCAGCCAGATTGTCCAGGCGCTTTATCAACTCACGGGGCGTTTTTCGGATGCGCGCAAGTCGTCCGTGCTGACCATTTGCCGGTTCCATGCAGGGGGTGCGTACAATGTGATTCCGGACCAAGCGGAATTCGGAGGTACGATTCGCACCACAGATCCCGAAGAACGCGCGACCATCCGGCGCCGGATCGAGCATGTGGCCCGGGAACTGTCCCTACTGCACGGAGCCGAGGCGGACGTCGACCTGCTGGCCGGCGCGCCTGCCGTACGCAACGACGCCCGCCTCGCTCGCCTCGCCGCTTCGGTTATCCAGTCTCTCTGCGGAGACGAAGCGGTTTTGCCGATTCCTCTCCCCAGCATGGGTTCGGAGGATTTCGGGCACTACCTCGAAAAAGTACCGGGTTTGCTGGTTCGGGCGGGCACTTGCTCTGGCCCGGAAACGGCTTGGCCGCTCCATAACGCCCGCTTCGACATCGACGAAAGCGCCTTGGCGCCTGCCGCCGCGCTCATGGCCCATATGCTTTGCGCGCACCTGAATCAGGGCAGCGGCTGAGTATCCTTTCTGCAACGGCGGGAAGGTCATGGGGCCGCAGGGTGTGATCCAGACAATCTGGAACGTAATACTGTTGTTGCTCAGGGAGCGCCAGTACAGTGAGGGAAGGCCCTCTTTCCCTGAGGAAGCGATGTGGCTTGCTATGCATCGCTCGCAGGACAAGACGGCATGCGGTCTTGACGCCTCGTACGTCCGCCATGCCCTGAATCCAGAGCGTTTATCGCTGATTTCAACGACGCAGTCATAACGTCCTGTGCGTGTGAACGTGAAGCGCTGATCGAAGTAGAATTAATCAGAGTATCCTTATAATTGATCATTCTGGATAGTTTTCTGGATAAGCCCCGACGGAAACGAGTGGCGAGCAAGGGTAGACGGGCGATCCCGAAAAATTTTTCCCGGGAGGTTATATTTCCCGCCGCGCGGTGTCTTAATGGGACCATTGCATTTTTTCCGTTCCCATGCGCGTCCCTTGCTTCGTTGTTGCGTTCCTCTTGCTGGCGGCAGGCCTGTGCCCGCCGCCCGCCTTCTCCCAGTCCTGGCGCGGCGCGCCCGGCGAGCGTCGGGCGACGGACGCTTCAAGGTCTTCGCGGCCCGGAAAGGTCGCCGTCGGAGATATTGTAATTAATGAGGCGTACCCTCGCCCCCTTGCTTCGGGATCGGAGTTCATTGAGTTGTTCAATCGGAGCGAAGCCACATTCGATCTTCAGGACTTGACGATCCGGGATGCGTCGTCCGCGCCGATTCGACTCGCCGAAGCGTCGGCGCCGTTTCCCCCCGGAGCCTACAGGGTGATCGTGGCGGACGGCATGGCTTTTTCCAATCGTTTCGGCGGGGTTCCGTATGTGGAGTCAGGGCGCTGGGCCTCCCTGAATAACGGAGGCGACGCCATCGTGCTCGAATCCGGCGACATGGCCATCGATTCGCTTTTTTATCCCGGAAGCGCGGTGGAAGAGGGGCGGTCTCTCGAACGCATCGACCCGGCGGCTCCGTCGGATTCGTACAACTTTGCGCTGTCCCTGGATGCGCTTGGCGCAACGCCGGGCGCCCAAAACAGCCGATACGCTCCCGACCTAACCGCGCCGTCGCTGGTTTTCGTCAAAGCGGTCGGCGATAGCGAGCTGGACCTGTATTTCAGCGAACCGGTTCGAACCGAAGCCATTCGGCCTTCCTCTATTCGGCTGGAAACCCTTGCGGCAGAGCAAGCGCAGGCGCTTGGCCCGGATGCGTTGCGGGCATGGTTTCCAGGTTCGGTAACGGGCGGAGTCGTGCGGATCGACGCCGTATCCGATTTGCGGGGAAATACTTCAGAAGCATTGGCGTCGCCGATATACTATCGTCCCGCAGCGCAGGACCTTGTGGTGAACGAAATCCTGTACGAACCGCTTGCCGATGCGTACGACGGCCTGCCGAACCAGACGGAATTCATCGAATTGGCCAACCGATCCAGGCGCCGGATATATATCGACGGCCTCTACCGGACACGCGATCCGGACGAATCCGGGGACGCCGACACCGTCCGCACCGAAGATCGGTTCGTGGGAGTGGAGCCCGATGGATATGCGCTGTTAGCCGCCGCGCCCATGGAGCATCAAAGCGCTCCCGTGGCGACAGGCAAGGGGCTTAGCCTGCGGAACGACGGGGATCGCATTCGGATACACGGAGAAGACGGCGAAATGCTGGACGACATACGGTACGACCCTTCGTGGCATCATCCGGACGTGCTGGAAACCCGAGGCGTTACGCTGGAGCGAATTGACCTGGACGCATACGGGAACGATGCGCAAAACTGGACCAGTTCAGCGGCGCCAGAAGGCGGAACGCCCGGTCGGCCCAATTCAGTGCGCATCGCCACCGCCCCTTCCCCGACCGGACAGGGCATGCAGATATCTCCGAATCCGTTTTCTCCCGATCAGGACGGCGTGGACGATATCGCGCGCATACGATGCGTTTTTTCTTCCGGCGTTTCGAGAGTCCGCGCGCTGGTGTTCGACCTGGCCGGGAACGAGGTGCGGGAACTGGTCGCATCCCGCCTTGTTGCGGATTCGGTCGATTTGTTCTGGGACGGGCGGGACCATGCGGATCGGCGCCTGCAAACCGGCATATACATTGTTTTCATAGAGGCATGGGACGCCCGGAACAAGGTTATGGAGGCGTTCAAGGCCCCGGTGGCGCTTGCCCGCCGCTATTGACGCTGAGCCTGCGGAACCGTGTCCGCAGGCCGTCGTTCACTTTGCAGCCCCCTTCCTTCAGCAGGTTACGTAAAACACTTTCGGACCATGCCCGCCGACGAGATTGCCGTTCAAACCGGGACGCAGCCTGCGCCCATTGCGCTCAGCGACCGCGCCGCGAGGGAAATTCGCAAGATCATGTCCACCCGGGACATTCCCGAAGGGTTCAACCTTCGCGTAGGCGTCCGGGGAGGCGGTTGTTCGGGCATGAGCTACATCCTTGGATTCGACAAAATGCGCGAACACGATACGACGTTCGACGTAGACGGCGTAACTGTATACATGGATAAACGCCACGGATTGTATCTTATGGGCGTTACGGTGGATTACCATGACGGCCTGAATGCGCGCGGGTTCACCTTCGAGAACCCGAATGCGACGCAAACGTGCGGGTGCGGGTCCAGCTTTGCTGCATAGCTTCGTTATTTATCCTATGGACGGCAATTTTTCCAATCGCGTCAGAGATGTTATCCGGGACAGCCGGGAAGAGGCGATACGTCTGCGTCACGATTACATCGGTACGGAGCATTTGCTTCTCGGGATTATCTGTGAGGGCGAGGGCATCGCCATCAAGATTCTCCGCAGTCTCGGCTGTGACTTGCTCAAGCTCAGAAAGGCGGTCGAAGAGACGGTCCGCGGCACGGGCGGAGCGATTGCGGTAGGCAATATCCTCTTCACCAAGCAAGCCGAAAAAGTCCTCAAGATCACCTATCTCGAGGCGAAAATATACAAGAGCGACATCATTGGCACGGAGCACCTCCTGCTCAGCCTGCTGCGCGACAAGGAAAATGTGGCGGCTCGCATTCTGGAAAAAGGCTTCTCGATCACGTACGAAGCGGTCCGGGCGGAACTGGATGCTATTATTGGCGGAAAAGTGCCTGCGACGGGAGGCGGCCTTGAAGCCCCGCCTCCTGAAGGAGAGGGCAAGGAGCGCCGCAAGGCGGAAAAAAGCAAAACGCCGGTGCTGGATAACTTCGGCAGAGACCTGACGCGGCTGGCCGACGAATCCCGACTGGACCCGATCGTGGGCCGGGAACAGGAAATCGAGCGGGTCGCCCAGGTGCTCAGCCGCCGCAAGAAAAACAACCCCGTGCTGATCGGCGAGCCTGGCGTGGGCAAGACAGCTATCGCCGAGGGGCTTGCCATACGCATCGTTCAGCGCAAGGTGAGCCGCGTACTCCACAACAAACGGATCGTGACGCTGGACCTGGCGGCGCTCGTCGCCGGCACCAAATACCGGGGGCAGTTCGAGGAGCGGATGAAGGCGGTGATGAACGAACTCGAAAAAAACCCGGAAGTCATCCTTTTTATCGACGAATTGCACACGATCGTCGGCGCCGGGGGGGCTTCCGGCAGCCTGGACGCCTCGAATATGTTCAAACCGGCGCTTGCCCGGGGCGAAATTCAATGCATCGGCGCAACGACCCTGGACGAATACCGCCAATATATCGAAAAGGACGGGGCGCTGGATCGCCGATTTCAGAAAATTATCGTAGATCCCTCTACCGTAGACGAGACCGTTGAAATTCTTCGCAACATCAAGGGGCGTTACGAGGAGCATCACCGCGTACGGTACTCTGACGAGGCCCTCCTGCTTGCGGTGCACCTCAGCGACCGCTACATTACGGATCGTTTTCTGCCCGACAAGGCTATCGACGTAATGGACGAAGCCGGCGCGCGCGTCCATCTCGCGAATATCCGCGTACCGGAAGAGATCGTTCGACTCGAAGAGGAAATCGAAGTCGTCCGAAAGAAAAAGAACAGCGTGGTCAAGAGCCAACGTTTCGAAGAAGCGGCGCGGCTGCGCGACAAGGAAAAGAAGATCAATACGGAGCTGGAGCAAGCAAAGCAGGAATGGGAGCGAAAGGCCGGCGGAGAAGTCCATGACGTAACGACGGGGAATATTTCCGAGGTCGTCGCTATGATGACCGGCATTCCTGTCGATAAAATTTCTCGGCCCGAACAGAAGAAACTGATCGGGATGGACAAGGCGCTTATGAAGCGCGTAATCGGGCAGGACGAGGCGATCCGGAAACTGTCGAGCGCCATTCGCCGCACGCGGGCCGGTCTCAAGGACCCCGGACGTCCTATCGGTTCATTTATTTTTCTTGGGCCGACGGGCGTAGGCAAGACCGAGCTGGCCAAAGTGCTTACGCAATATCTTTTCGATTCGGACGATGCGTTGATACGGATCGACATGTCCGAATACATGGAGAAATTCGCCGTGAGTCGTCTCGTTGGCGCGCCCCCCGGATACGTTGGCTACGAAGAAGGCGGGCAATTGACCGAGAAAGTGCGCCGCAAACCGTATTCCGTGGTTCTGCTCGACGAAATCGAAAAGGCGCACCAGGACGTACTCAACATTTTGCTTCAGGTGCTTGACGACGGCGTACTCACGGACGGCTTGGGTCGCCGGGTCGATTTTCGGAATACGATCATTATTATGACGTCGAACATCGGCGCCAGGGACATCAAGAACATCGGCAAAGGGATCGGTTTCGCCCAATCTGAGGAGTCGTTCAATTACCGAACCATGAAGAACACGGTGGAAGAGGCGCTGAAGCGCGTGTTCAACCCCGAATTTCTGAACCGGGTGGACGATGTGATCGTTTTCCATTCGCTGGAGAAAGAGCATGTCTTCCGTATTATCGACATCATGACTGCGGAGTTGCTCGACCGGATCGGGAAACTCGGCATTACCGTGGAAATCAGAAAACCGGTCAAGGAGTTTCTCGTTCGGAAAGGGTTCGATATGAAGTATGGCGCCCGGCCCCTGCGGCGTTCGATCCAGAAATACATTGAGGACCCCCTCGCCGATCACATTCTTGGCGAAAACCTGGGCGAAGGCGACATCATCCGCGTTTCCGTGCGGGGCAAGGGGGACGCCGCGGCGCTCTCGTTCAGCGTTCGGAAAAGCAAAACGTCGAAGGCTGACAAAGCGAAGGAGAACGGCCCGAACGACTCGAGCGACCGGGAAGACAAGGAGGACGTCGCCCCCTCGAGCCTTGACGAGAAGCAGGCCGGGGTAGCAAAAGAATAGCCTCTTTCGCGCTCTTGCGCGGGCGTTCATCGATTTCGTCGTTTTCTATGCAACGCGTTGCCATCATTGGCGTCGGCCTGATCGGCGGATCCCTTGGCCTCGTATGGAAAAAGCAGGCGCAAGACGTTCGGATCGTCGGTTTCGACGAATCGACCACGCTGGACAGAGCGCTTGAAATGGGCGCGCTCGACGAGGCGGCTCCTTCTGTCGAGGAGGCTGTTTCCGGCGCCGATATCGTCGTGCTGGCTACCCCGATCCAGTCTGCGTTGCAGTTGCTGGAACGCATTGCGCCGCATGTCCCGCCCGGCGCGGTGGTTACGGATACGGGTTCCGTAAAAGGACCGGTTGCAGCCCGCGCTGCAGAAGCCTTGCCTTCGCATGCCCTGTTCGTGGGCGGACACCCCATGGCGGGCTCCGAGCGTCGGGGCATTGACCAGGCCGATGCGTTGCTTTTTCAAAATGCGGCGTGGGCGCTTTGCCCCCCGGACGAAATGGATGTTTCTGCTCTTAAACGGGAGCAGGCGGCGTTTCTGGACCTGATTGAGACGACGGGCGCGCGCGTACTCATCCTCCCTTCCTCCCGCCACGACCGCATTGCGGCGGCCGTCAGCCATCTTCCGCAGTTGCTCGCCGTGGCGCTGATGAACCATGTGGCGCAGGAAAACGGACGCGACGAGGCCTTTCTTCAACTGGCGGCCGGGGGGTTCCGGGACATGACCCGCATCGCCTCCTCTCCATTCGACGTATGGAGCGATATTCTGGCGACGAACGATACGGGCATCCTGGAAGCGCTGGATTCGTTTGCCGCCCGCATGAACCTGCTTCGCGGGGAAATTGCTCGCGGCGACATGAACACATTGCAAGACCGGTTCCGGGACGCCCGCTCCACCAGGGAAACGATCCCGCGCAACACGAAAGGGTTCCTGCAACCGCTTGCGGACGTGTACGTCTATGCAGAGGACGATCCGGGCGAACTGTTTTCGATTACGAAGATTCTGTACGAGGCGTCCCTGAATATCAAGGATATTGAACTCCTCAAGATTCGCGAAGGAACCGGCGGCGCTTTTCGCATGGGGTTCGCGGGGGACGACGCCGCTGCGGCAGCCGCCCAAACGCTGAATCGCGCGGGGTATACGGCCTGGCGTTTGTAATTTTGCAACAGGGACATCTATTCGGAGCCATGGAAACCGCATCGCTTCAGAAAACGCCGCTCTATGATCGGCATGTTGCGCTTGGCGGGCGAATGACGCCGTTCGCGGGCTATGAAATGCCGCTGCGCTATGCCGGCGGCACCCTTGAAGAACATCGCGCAGTGCGGCGGGCGGCGGGTCTTTTCGACGTAAGCCACATGGGCGAAGTCCTTGTTCGCGGCCCGCACGCCGCCGAGTGCGTAAACTATTTGATTACCAACGATGCGGCGTCGATGCAGCCCGGACAGGCGATCTATACCTGCATGTGCCTGGAAAGCGGCGGCATTGTGGACGACTTGATCGTATACCGCCTTGCCGAAGACGAATACCTGCTTGTGATCAATGCGGCGAACCGCAGCAAGGATTTCCTGTGGATGATCCGGAATAATCCGGCGAAGGCGATTATCGAGGACGTGTCTGATCGCATCGCGCTCATCGCCCTGCAGGGGCCGCGGGCCCGGGCTATTGCGGAGGCCGCCATCGGAAAAGACGCCGCTGGACTGAAACCTTTCCGTTTCCGGCGTATTTCCGGCGGCGTTCTGGCCGGATCGCCTTTTGCTATCGTTTCCGCGACAGGCTATACGGGCGAGGCGGGCGTTGAAATCTATTGCGACGCCGGCGTAGCCGGATCGGTCTGGGATAACCTGCTTGAAGCAGGGGCGGACGAGGGGTTGCAACCGGCGGGCCTGGGCGCTCGGGACACCTTGCGCATGGAAGCCGGGTTTTGTTTGTACGGAAACGACATTACCGAAAAAACCCACCCGTTCGAGGCCGGGCTGGGTCGGTTCGTACGAATGGAAAAGGACGACTTCATCGGAAAATCTGCGCTGGAACGCGCCCGGGAAGAAGGACTTTCCCGCAAACTGATTGCATTTGTCGTCGAAAAGCCAGGCGCCGTGCCGCGAAGCGGATACGACATCGCCACGCCGGCGGGAGCGGGCGTGGCGACCAGCGGCGCCCAGTCCCCCCTGCTTGGGCGCGGCATTGGTCTTGGATATGTCCCTGCCGACCCTGCCTGCACAACGCCCGGCGCCCCGCTCGACATCGCTATTCGGTCCCGCACCGTGCGCGCAGTCGTTAAGCGACCGCCCTTGCACAAAATTTGACTGTTTGTTGCGTATTGCGGCGCGGCGCGGCTTATCTTAAGGAAACTCTGATTAAGGCAAGACGGTCGAGAGGGGCCTGTGGTTGCGCCTTTTCTCGAAACATAAGGGTGCGCAAGGTCATGGGCTGGCAGGGATATTTTTGGGCCCGATGTTTCGTTCAAAGGCGCAACCACAGGCCCTTTCCACACTGGGCCAGCACACCCCTCGCAGCCTCTGCGCTTTGCAGGCTTGATCAGAGTATCCTTGTGATTTCACCGTTCTTCTTTCCCCTGTTTGTTACGTCGCCATGCATACCGAAGTATTTATCACGGCCCAGTCTGCACCGGAAAAAAAAGCGGGGGGGCATATCGTGGTTGCGATCGATGTGCTTCGGGCTTGCTCTACCATTGTGACCGCCCTGTGCCAGGGCGCGCGCGGCGTCGTTCCGGTTCCGGACCTGGATCACGCCGCAAAAATCGCTTCGAACCTCGACCCCTCGAGCTATCTCCTGGGGGGCGAGCGCGGCGGTTATCGCATTGACAAGTATCATTGCGGCAATTCCCCACGGGAATATACCCGCGAGGTGGTGCGGAGGCGAACCGTCATTCTCAGCACGACCAACGGGACGGTCGCCATGCACAAGGGGAGAAAGGCCAGGCGCCTGCTGGTCGGGTGTTTCCTGAACATCGATCGCGTAGCCGAGGCGATCCGCGAAACGGATATGGACCTGATTATCATCTGTTCGGGCCAGAAGGGACAGGTTTCTCTTGAAGACACGCTGTGCGCAGGGTATCTGCTGGATAGATTATGGAATGGCCGCCCGCCCGGTGGCGTTTCCGACGCGACGCGCATGACCTTTGCCTTGTACGATAGCCACCGCCATTGCCTTGATGAAACCTTGCGCCAGGGCGCCCATGCGCAATGGCTTGCCTCGAAAGGGTTCGGAGACGACGTAGACTATTGTTTCCGGCTGAACGCCTTGCCGGTGCTTCCCCGTTATCGGGACAACCGGATTGTGCTGGATAAAAAGGAGCTGAGCCGTATCGCCGCATAATGCGCGCGATACCTGTCCTGTTGCGCCTTGCGCGTATGCCGTGGTTCGCAGTACCTTGGGATACTCTGATCAAAACCACTGCGCTCAACGCGTCGCGTACGCACTAAAGGACATCATGATTCCATCGTTGCAATCAGCAGAAATTTGGTGCGTCGTGGACGCGACGCGGCCTTCGGGAGGCTGCGAGGGGTGCGTTGGCTGTGTCATTCCTCATTATGCGGGGCCGCCACACTACTTGCTTCGTCATTCCTTGCCAGCGCGCCCCTCGCAAGCCTCTGGGCTTTGCGGATTTAATCAGAGTATCCTTTGAAGGATGGCTTTACCCTCAGGCAAAAAACATAACCGGCGGCAGACTTCCGACGAAAAGGCTCATGGCGCATCTGCGGGCCGCATGCACGAAGTGCTTGGCCTGATTTCGATGACCCTGACCTTTCTGGTTTGCCTGGCCCTGATCACCTACCAGGCCGCCGACGATATCATCGTTCGAGGCAGTACGCTGGGCGACACATTCATTCCCGGAGAAAACCAGGTATCGAATATGCTTGGCCTGGCGGGCGCCTGGATCGCGTATTGGTGCGTCCCGCGTTTTCTGGGCTATCCGGTCGTGTTGCTGTCGGGATTTTTGTGCATGACAGGGTATCTGCTGTTCCGGCGCCGCGCAAGCGTCAGACTGGTTTCGACGGGTATTCTCGTTTTTTCGATTGTTTTCGCCGCAGCGGCTTTTTTCGGCTGGGCCGCACTGGTTTTCGACGCGGAACTTGACTTGTGGAGCGGGCGGCTGGGACTGGGCGTGGCCGGATGGCTCCAGCATGTTTTTGGCGCAGTCGGATCCGCGGCGATTCTTGCCCTGTGTCTTCTCGTTGCGTTCCTGTTGTTGGCCGAACCCGATTTGCAGGCCTTTTTCGACAAGGTCGGAACCTGGAATGCTTCCAGAAAAACTGTTGCTGCGAAGCGCCGCGCCGCGCATAAAAAACGCAGGGAAGAAAAGCGCAAGACCAAAGCGGCGAAAGAAGCCGCGCGGAAAAACAAGAAGGAACGCCTTGCCCAAACGGCTCCCGAGTCGCTGTCCCCTCCCCCGTCCGCCGCGACGCCCGCTTCCGAGGAATCGAACCGTACGCTGAACGACACGTTTCGCGACGAGCCCCTTCCGTCCCCGGACGCCGGAGACGCTCCCGAAAAGGATATTGAAATACATGTCCGGGAGCGCATAGAGGAGGAACATGCGAGCAGGGTGCAGCGGCGCATGGATATTCCCGACGAAAATCTTGCGCACAAGTATCGTTTTCCCCCCGTAAAACTGCTGGACGAACGCGACGCCGACGAAATCCCCATCGACTACGACGAACTGGAAGAAAACAAACGGATTCTGCTCGACAAACTTGATACGTACGGCATTGAAATACAGGAGATCAACGCCGTTGTGGGGCCGACCGTTACGTTGTACGAATTGACCCCTGCCCCGGGCGTGAAGATCAACCGCATCACCGCCCTCGAAAACGATCTGGCCATGGCGATGGCGGCAAGGGGCATCCGGATTATTGCGCCTATCCCCGGAAAATCCGCTGTGGGCGTGGAAATACCCAATCGCCGTCGCGAACTTGTCCGTATCCGCGATGTGATCGGGACCGCGCGGTTCCGGGATTCCGATATGGCGTTGCCCGTGCCTGTCGGCAAAACCATTGAGGGCGAAGTGTTCATGATCGACCTGGCGAAACTGCCCCACCTGCTTATCGCCGGCGCGACGGGATCAGGCAAATCTGTAGGACTCAACACCTTGATTACCGGATTGATTTATGCCTGTCACCCCGCCAATTTGAAGTTCGTCATGATCGATCCCAAAAAGATCGAATTGCAACAATACAAGTATATCGTAGATCATTATGTGGCGATGCCGGAAAACAGCGAGGAGCCGATCATTACCGACGTGAGTCAGGCGCTGGGCGTACTCAAGTCCTGTGAACGCGAGATGGAACTGCGTTACGATCTGTTTTCCGCGGCCCAGGTCCGCTCCATCAGGGATTACAACGAAAAGGTGCAGTCCGGGGGGCCCGAGACAGAAGATTCTCTCCGGCATTTGCCGTATATCGTGGTGATCATAGATGAGCTGGCCGACCTTATGATGTTGGCGGGCAAGGACATAGAGGCTCCTATAGCCCGTCTCGCCCAGATGGCCCGCGCCGTGGGCATACATCTTGTGCTGGCTACGCAACGTCCGTCTGTCGATGTGATTACGGGATTAATCAAGGCGAATTTTCCCGCCCGCATCGCGTATCAGGTGGCTTCCAAGGTGGATTCCCGCACCATTCTCGACCAGAACGGCGCGGAAGGACTCGTAGGCAATGGCGATCTTTTGTATATGCTTGGAAGCCGGGCCATTCGCTTGCAGGGGCCGTATATCGCCTCGGAGGAAGTGGATGGCATCGTGAATTTCGTGGCGCAGCAGCAAGGGGCCGGTCCCTATGCGCTCCCTCCTTTCGGAGACGAGGCCGGTCCTGGCGCGGCGGGCGGCGTGGATGATGCGGATCCGTTCTTCGAAGAGGCGGCCCGGATTCTTGTGCGCGCGCGGCAGGGTTCGGTTTCGCTCCTGCAACGCAAATTGTCTATCGGATATACGAGAGCCGCCCGCATTGTGGATCAACTTGAAAAAGCAGGCATAGTGGGCCGCTTCGCAGGATCCAAGGCGCGCGACGTGCTCGTGGAGTCCGAGGAGGAACTGGAGGCCTTGCTTGCAGACATCGGAAATTAAGGACACAAGGTTTATGTCGTCTTTTCCTGTCGTAGGCATTCTTGGCGGCGGGCAACTGGCCCGGATGACTGCTCTCGCCGCGCGGCGCATGGGTTTCGACGTACGTTTTTTACTTCCGGAACCGGCGGGCCCGGTGCGGGACCTTGGGCCGTCCTTCACGGGCGACTGGACCGACCCGGACGTGCTCCGCGAATTCGGCATGGGCTGTACCGTAGTTACGGCCGAGAGCGAATGGACGCCGGTCCACGAAGCCGAGGAGGCTTTGCAGGGGCAGGTTCCTGTGCGCCCCGGCTCCTTTACGCTCGATATTATCCGGCATAAGGGGCGTCAAAAAACCTGGTTGCGCAATGCAGGGCTGCCTGTGCCCGAATTCGCCTGTTGCGCCACGCTCGACGAGGCCCTCGACGCCGCGAACCGGTTCGGGTATCCCGTACTCGCCAAAAAATACACCCATGCCTACGACGGCTACGGCAACCGGACCGTTCGTTCCGACGAAGAACTGCGGGCGGCGTGGGATCGCCTTGCTGCGGAAGACGGTCTGCTGGTAGAAATATTCGTTGCGTTTCGGAGAGAACTCTCCGTGCTGGCTGCGCGCCGCCCCGGGGGCGAACATGTCGCGTATCCTGTGGCGGACACGGAGCAGCGCGATCATCGGTGCTATGCGGTAGAAGTTCCTTCCCGCATTATGGACGCCGAGGCCCGGGAAGCGCAGCGGACAGGCCTTGCCGCAGTGGAGGCCGTTCGGGGAACGGGGCTTGTCGCCGTAGAACTTTTTCATACGGAAGACGGGCGCATCCTGATCAACGAGTTGGCTCCGCGCCCGCACAATACGGGACATTATTCTATAGAGGGAAGCCACACCTCCCAATTCGAAAATCATCTTCGGGCTGTGCTGGATATGCCGCTGGGCGACCCGGCCTTGCGCGTTCCCGCCGCTGTTATGGTCAACGTACTGGGCCGCTGCGAGGGCGCGTCGTCCCCCGGGGGATTGGAAGAGGCTCTGTCGGTTTCCGGCGCGGCGGTGCATTTGTACGGCAAAACGGAAACCAGAACGAATCGTAAAATGGGGCATGTCACGGTTACGGGCGACGACCGCAGCGACGCGCGCCAGCGCGCCGAGCGGGCCGCCGCCTGCCTTCGCTTGTAACGCAACATCTTCTTTCCCTACGCACTTTTCTGAATCATGGCTCTTGCAGGCATTACCATGGGATCCCGCTCGGATCTCCCCGTTATGGCCGAAGCGGCGGATGTGCTGCGCGCGCTGGACATATCGTTTGAGGTTCGCGTACTTTCCGCCCACCGGACGCCCCATCGCATGAGAGAATATGCTCGTACGGCGCATACGCGCGGCGTACGGGTCATTATTGCGGGCGCGGGGGGCGCCGCCCACTTGCCCGGAATGATTGCGGCCTGGTCTCCCCTACCCGTGATCGGCGTTCCCGTGCCCGGGAAAAAGCTGGATGGCTTTGATTCCTTGCTGTCCATCGTTCAAATGCCGCGCGGCGTTCCTGTCGCTACGGTGGCGATCAGCGGCGCCCGGAACGCCGGATTGCTTGCTGCGCAGATTATCGGCGCTTCCGATCAGGCTGTGCTGGAGCGAATCATAGCGTACAAGGCTCAGATGGCGCGACAGGTGGAGGAAATGGACGCCTCCGTGGCCGCCGAGCTGGAAGAAATGCTCAAAAAACCTGATTGACAAGGTTGATAAGGCCGGGCCTCGGGCTACGGATGCAAACCGCAGCCTTAATTATTTAATTCCGAAATATTTTCACCTTATTATTTTAACCTAATCCCTTGAATTCAGGGTATGCCGCCGGGCGTCATATTGTCTGTGGATGAAAAATGCGACCTGTGGCGCGCCTTTTCACGAATACATAAGGGTGCGCAGGCCATGGGCTGGCAGGGGGATTTGGGGCCCGATGTTTCGCTCAAAAGCGCACCACAGGCCCATTCCCCGCTCCACCCTGTGCCAGCACGCCCGCCGCAGTCCCTGATCCCCAGCCTTACTCCAGAAAAAGGTCCGTCGTCCGCTCGACGCTTTTTCCGGTTGCGAGGTCGCGAACGCGCAAGGCGAGGGTGTACAATCCCGGCGCCTGATTCGTTGCGTCGAGGATAAGGTAATTCGTTTCGTCTGGCGACGACCCCGCCCCGGGCACGCTCACGGATACGCCGCCCCCGCGTCCGCCAAAGAGATTTTTCACGAACCGCGCTACGCCTTTCGTATTATCCCGGGGCGCGAGGCGGGCTTCCATTTCGTACCGGGTCGCCCCGTTTTCGTCCAGGGCCAACCGGTATATCTCGAAAAAGAGATAAATCGGCTGGCGATGCGAGAATACGTTCCACGGGGCAGGCGTAATGGAAAATCCGGCCCGTTGCAAGACGCCGCCTCCCGGATCCGCAGGGCTATCTTCCTCAATCCCGTAGGCCAGCATCAGGTCGCTGACCTGGAGCTGGTCCTGCCCGAAGTCAGGTACGTCAATGCTTCTTCGCTGCACCGCAACCGTGGCGCCGCTGGTCGTTTCGAATTCCATGGATACCTCGTGCCGCCCCGACGGCGCCGCCATGACCTGCGCTCCTGTCCAGAGGTGCGCATCCTCGAAGGAGCGCATCTGCTCGCGCTGAAGTCCATAGATCGTTTGTCGCCGTTCAACCAGAATGTCCCGGTTTTCACTCACAAGAAACGCCCCGATCCGCGCCGATATATCTATGGTTTCCCGTTGTCGCCCGTCTTCGGAAATCGGAATGCCATACGATACGTACAGATCCGCCTTCCCCTCGCTTCCCTTGAAGGCGCTGGTCACGAACGGAATATCCACGCGGCGACCGGACGTCTCGTATTCGTAGCGTTCGGGCGTCCGGGCGATCGTTTCTTTCGCGGCGAGCGAGTAATCGTTCAGCCAGCTCGGAACCCCGGCGGACATATCCGAAGCGCTGGGGGAATACAGCCGGTATTCTCCATTCCTGAACGGGTCCTCGAATACGAACCGAAAATCGCCGTAGTCCCATATATTGAACGTGTTTGCCTCCGCCAGCATGTCGAAATCGCCGCCGAGGTGCGCCCCGCGCGGGGTAAAGTTCATATCGGACGGCGTTAATACGGATCGCGGATCGCTTCGGGACGTAGGCGCTGTCCCGAGGTCCCGTATCCCCGACGAACTCCCGGGCACAATCACGACGTCGCGCTCCGGCGGCCCATATCGTACGAGAATATGGCCCCGTTCCGTATCCCAGCCGCGCAAGCCGAGCGCTTCGCTGCCGTACAGCAGATCGGCGTATACGAGGCGGGCGTAGTGTTCGATTTTTCGTTCGTTCCAGGGCGTGAGATAGCGCGGGTCCTTGCTTGCCCAAAAGCGTGCGGCGTAAGAAACGGGGTTTTCCTCGTACGGTTCTTCTTCCTCGGGCAAAAGCAGCAAGGCGAGGGTTTCGAATACGTTTTTTTCTTCGGGCTCCATATAGCGCAACGCTGTCCCGAACGAATTGGCGGCCCCCTCCTGGTCGCCTCCGTACGCCTGGGCCAGCCCCAGGTATAGCCATGTGGAAGGCAGTTCGGGGAAAAAGGCGTACATGCCGGCGAGCATCTCTCGCGCGGCGGCGTATTCACCTTTCAGGGCATATAACTTCATGAGTTGCCGGTACGCCGGAAGGCTTTGGGGATCGGAGGTCAGGGCGCTTCCAAAATGCGCGACCGCGCGTTCATACGCCCCTTGCGCCCGCCGCGACAAATCCATGATCGGCACCCCCTGCTCTTCCAGTTGCTCCACGTCGAAGCGGTCTGCGAGAAATACGCGCCCGGGATCGTCTATGAACGCGGGCATGGTTCCGGGCGGACCCGCTTGCGTATCGCTGAAGCCTTCTTCCGCTTCAAGGTCTTCCTGCAACGGCGCCTGCATGGCCAGCGGAGGATCTCCCAGCGCCATGGCCCTCTGGCTTCCGCGGTGCAAATTACCGCTGAAGGTCATGCTGGGAAACATGATGGCGTTGCGGTAACGCCAGAAGTCGCGAATAAAGAGCGTACCCAACTCCTCGTGCGCGAATGCATTCGTGGAGTCGATAGCGAGAATTTTTCTGGATAGGGCAATGCGCCGCTGTTCGAGGATGCGTTCCTTGACGAGGTTCCGCGATTCCTGGCGTAATTGCGCCAGTTTGGCGACCAGGTACTCGATATTGTCCGGCTCGATCCGGATCGCCTCGTCCAGTGCGTCCTCCGCCTTCCCCGGGTCCGCCAAAGGCGTTTCGGTATACAGGCGGGCAAGCAAGTAATGCGCTTCGGCTCGGTCCGGCTCCGACTCCGTAACGCGCAACAAGGCTTGTTCGGCTTGTTCGTACGATGCGCCCTCGAAGGCCAGGCGGCCTTCTTCCATCTTGCTATCTGTCGATTGGGCGAGGACGGCGGGCGCCAGGCCGCAAAAGCCGAGAAGAAAAACGAGGAGCGGCGCGCGCATTGCGATCAGAGTGTCCTTAAGGATAATGGTTCCGCTCAGGCGTCGCCTTCGTCGTCCTCTCGAACAATGCGGGCAAAGCGGCGCTTGCCCGCCTTGATCACGAACGAAGGGCCTGTCTGGATATCCATTTCCATCCGCGCGTCGGATATTTTTTCCCCGTCGATGGAAACAGCCTTTTGCGCAATCAGCCGCCGGGCTTCCCCGTTCGAACTCGTAAGTCCGGCGCGGGTCATCAGATCGAGGACGCCCATCCGGGACCCGTCCTCCGGAGCGAAGCGGACATTTTTTATGTTCTCCGGGAGGCCGCCCCGGATTACGGTTCGCTCGAAATGGCGACGCGCCTGGTCCGCCGCCTCCTCTCCGTGGTACATGCTTGCGAGCGTCCAGGCAAGCCGGTGCTTCGCATTGCGGGGTTCCCGGCTTGTCGCTGCGCGTATGGCGGGAAGTTCTTCCGTCGGTACGTTCGTAGCGAGCTCGAACCAGGGATAGATCAGTTCGTCCGGAACGGAAAGGGTTTTCCCGTACATCTCTTCGGGAGATTCCGAAATCCCGATATAGTTATCGAGCGACTTGGACATTTTTTCGACGCCGTCCGTGCCGGGCAGAATAGGCGTCATGATACACGCCTGCGGCTCCATTCCTTCCGATTGCTGCACCGCTCGCCCCACGAGCAGGTTGAATTTCTGATCCGTTCCGCCCAACTCTATATCGGCCCGGACAGCGACCGAGTCCTGGGCCTGGGCAAGCGGATACAAAAATTCGTGAATGCCTATGGGCTCGCCGGACTTGTACCGCTTTTCGAAATCGTCGCGCTCCAGCATCCGCGCCACCGTGTATTTGCCGGCCAGTTGAATCACGTCGCCGAACCTCAGTTTGCCCAGCCATTCCGAGTTGTAGACGATGCGGGTGCGTTCCGGGTCCAGAATGCGCGACGCTTGCTCGAAGTAGGATCGCCCGTTTTCCCGGGTTTCTTCGACGGTCAACGCAGGCCGCCCCTGAGACCGACCGCTCGGATCGCCGATCATTCCCGTAAAATCTCCGACTATGAGCACGGCGCGATGCCCCAGATCCTGAAACTGCCGCAGTTTCCGGAGCACCACAGAGTGTCCCAGATGCAGATCGGGACGACTTGGGTCGCAGCCCAGCTTGACAATAAGCGGTTCCCCCGTTTCTTCCGCCTTGCGGAGTTTCCCGGTCAGGGCGTCTTTCGGAACGATTTCGGCTACGCCTCGCTCGATTCGCGCAAGTTGTTTGTCGATCGGCGGAAATTTCATGGGGTTACGGCTTCCATGAGGCAATGCCTCGCGTTGACGGAAAGGGGGCTTAACGACGTACGCTCGACGCCCGATCCATGCGGCGTTTGGCTTCTCGCTCGGCGATACTGGCTCGCCGATCATGCACTTTTTTCCCTTTGCAAAGGCCGACCTTCACTTTTGCATACCCGTTTTTTACATACACGGACAGCGGAATCGCCGTATAGCCCTTTTGCGAACAGGCTTTGCGCCACTTGCGCAACTCCCGGCGATGCAACAAAAGTCGCCGGGGACGAACCGGCGAAGGCAGGGTCGAGGCGTCCGCAAATTCGTACGGCGCAATATGGCAATCCATCAGCGTCATCTTGTCCGGCTCGATGCGACACCAGGCTTCTTGCAGGGAAATTTTTCCCTGCCGGACAGATTTTATCTCGCTCCCCCGCAAAACGATGCCCGCTTCGATGGTTTCCTCGACGCGGTACTCGTGATACGCCTTGCGATTTTTCGTAATCGGCGTAATGCTGTCCGAGGTTCTATCCCCTGGGCCCGTCATGGATTTTTTCTTTGATGCGGGCGGCTTTCCCGCGCCGGGACCGCAAGAAATAGAGTTTCGCTCGCCGGACGCGCCCCTGCCGAACCCGTTCTATTTTTGCGATTTTCGGCGAATTGATCGGAAAAATCCGTTCCACGCCAATTCCGTTGGATATCTTGCGCACCGTAAAGGTCCGGCCTGGTCCTGCGCCTTGTTCGGCAATCACGACGCCCCGGTATTGCTGAATGCGCTCCTTGTCTCCCTCGACGACGCGCACATGCACGTTTACCGTATCGCCGGGCTTGAATTCCGGAATATCGTCCCGAAGCTGGGTCGTTTCGATGAGTTGCATGAGATTCGTAGCCATGGCGCAATGCCTCTGAAAAGGATGATGCAATACATTTACGATGATGCCTGGCGCGAACCAGGTTCGGGGACGTCTGCTCCCCTTTCCGACAAGTCGGGTCTTCGGCGCGCCGTCAGGCGCCGGCGTTGCCGTTCTCGCCAGCGGGCGATTTCTTTATGGTCTCCGGACAGCAAAACCTCCGGTACGCTCATTCCCCGAAATTCGGCGGGCCGCGTATAAACCGGCGCCCCCAGCAATCCGTCCTGGAACGAATCCGACAATGCCGATTCGGCGTCGCCCAGTACGCCGGGAATCAGGCGCGCCATGGCGTCCGCAAGCGCAAGCGCAGGCAATTCCCCGCCGCTCAGCACATAATCCCCCATGGAGATTTCCCGCGTAACCAGCGCGTCCCGAATCCGTTGATCCACTCCGATATACTGTCCCGCCAGAAATACAAGGTGTTTCTGGAGAGACATGGCCGTGGCCGTTTCCTGGGTCAGCGTTTCGCCGTCCGGAGCGAAATACACGATTTCGTCCACGGCTCCGTCGCTTTCCGAGCGAATCGCCTCTATACACCGGAAAACGGGTTCCGGTTTCAACACCATGCCTGCCCCGCCTCCGTACGGATAGTCGTCCACCTGCCGATGCTTGTCCAGCGCATGGGTGCGGACGTCATGAACCCGAATATCCGCAAGGCCCTTGTCCGCGGCGCGGCGCAGCACGCCGTGCCGCAGCACGGCGGCGACGAGTTCGGGAAGTACGGTGACAATATCGATGCGCACGGGGCAGCTCCTGATCAGCGTATCCTTTATGGGTCCAGCAGCCCTTCGATCACGCGCAGGGTAATTCGCCCTGCCTCAGGATCGACGGCCACCACGAATTCGGGGACGGCCGGCGCCATCGCCGAAGGGAGTCCCTTGCGCGCAATCACCAGCACTTCCTGTCCGGGAAAGGCCAATACGTCCTCCAGCGTTCCGATCTGGTCTCCATTTTCTTCCACTACGGCGAATCCTGTCAGGTCGCGCCAGGAAAATTCGTTCCCGGAAAGTTCGCCCGGCGCTTCCGCCGGGGCGTACATCAAGGCGCCCCGCAACGCCTCGGCGGCTTCCCGCGAGTCCACGGTTTCCAGCTTGAGTAAAACCAGCAATCCCTTGCGGGCATGCTGGTAGCGTACGCCCTGCACGTTTGCGCGCCGCGCCGTATCGGGCGTTTGCCCCACATACAGTGCGGACGCCGCCTCGAATTGCGCAGGATCGTTCGTCTCGGGAATCACCTTGACTTCGCCCGACAGGCCATGGGCCCGATATACGCGCCCCAGACACAGAAGCGTATCGGTATGGCCCGGGCAGGTCGTTGCATTCAAGGAACCATGCGGAAGCAGGCGTCAGTTCTCCGCCTTGCTTTCTGCCGCTTTTTCTTCGGGGGCGTCGCTTTCCGGGGGAGCAGCGGCCAATGCTTTCGCCTCGCTCGCATCGGCTTCGGAAGCTTTTTCTTCGGGGGCGTCGCTTTCCGGAGGAGCAGCGGCGGGCGCTTCCGTCTCGCTCGCATCGGCTTTGGACGCTTTTTCAGCGACTGCCGCCGCTTCTTTTTCAGCCTCGATTCGCTCCTGGGCCAATTTCTTTTTCGCCGCTTCGGCTTCCTGCCGCGCCTGCTCTTCTTTTTCGGCTCGCTGTTTGACTGCTTTCGCTTCCTGTTCGGCTACGCGCCTCGTCTCTTCGTCCAGCGCTTTCTGACGTCGGGATTGCGCGGTTTCCTTGACGGAGGCGGCTTTTTTCGCGGCCTGGCGTTCGCGATGCTCCTCGACGGCCTGCCGTATCTCCTCCTCCGTTTTTCCCTTCAGGCGAAGGTGCCGTTCAAGCAAAACGCCTTCCTGCTTCAGCAGATTGCGCACCGTGTCGGAGGGTTGGGCGCCCTGCTCCAGCCAATAATGAATCCGCTCGGCGTTCAGTTCAACGGCAGACGGCTTGACGAGCGGGTTGTAATTGCCCAGTTTCTCGATATAGCGCCCGTCGCGCGCACGGCGCGAATCGGCGGCGACGATAGTCCAGAGCGGGAGTTTCTTGCGTCCCATGCGACGCAAACGAAGTTTCACTGCCACGGTGTATGCCTCTTGATTCCGATGATTGATTAGCGTGTGTTGCCTAAAGCGGGGTTTTGCGGGCGCGCTACGGACGGCCCATTAACCGGGCAAGGTCTACGGACCTTTTGGCGTTTGTCATGCGCGAAACGGTTCTCATCATTTTTTTCATGTCCCTGAACTGCTTGAGCAGTTGATTCACGTCGCGCACCTCGGTTCCGCTGCCTCGCGCAATGCGACGGCGGCGACTCCCGTTCAGTATGGACGGATGGCGACGCTCTTCGGGCGTCATGGAAAGAATAATGGCTTCGATGTGCGTAAAGGCGTCGTCGTCGATCTGCACGTCGCGCATCTGAGGGCCCATTCCCGGAAGCATGCCGGCGATTTCGCTGAGCGATCCCATTTTGCGAATGCGCTGGATTTGCTCATAGAAATCGGCCAGGTCGAAATCTTGCGAACGAATTTTCTTGCGAAGTCGCCCGGCCTGCCGTTCGTCGAATTGCTCCTGCGCTTTTTCGACAAACGAAACGATATCGCCCATGCCGAGGATGCGCCGGGCCATGCGATCCGGGTAAAATGGCGTAAGCGCATCCATTTTTTCGCCTGTGGAGGCGAACTTGATCGGCTTCTGCACGACCGAGCGTATGGAAAGCGCCGCACCGCCGCGCGTATCCCCGTCCAGTTTGGAAAGTACTACGCCGTCGAAATCCAGCCGTTCGTTGAAGGCCAGCGCGGCCTGCACCGCATCCTGCCCCGTCATGCTGTCTACCACAAAGAGAATTTCGTCCGGGTCTACGGCGCGCTTTATAGCCGCGGCCTCGGTCATCATCTCCTCGTCTACGTGAAGCCGCCCCGCCGTATCCACAATGACAATATCGCGCGCGGCGCGGCGGGCTGCGCGAATGGCTTCGCGGGCTACGCGCACGGCGTCCGGGACCGGTTGTCCGCCTTCCATGACGGAATGCACCGGAACTTCGATAGACTGCGCCAGCGTTTCCAGCTGCGCCACCGCCGCCGGGCGGTATACGTCCGCCGCGGCCAGCAAGGGGGTATTCCCCTGCTGTTTGAAATGCCGGGCAAGCTTTGCGCAGAAGGTTGTTTTGCCCGACCCCTGCAAGCCCGCCACCAGAATGACGGTGGGGGGATGTTGCGCCAGCGCGATGCCTTTGTGCTCATCTCCCAACAAACCCGTCAACTCGTCGTAAACCAGCTTTACGAGTTGTTGTCCGGGAGAAACCGAGGACAGCACGGCTTCGCCCAGCGCCTCGTTGCGGACGCGCTCCGTAAAATCGCGGGCTACCTGATAGTTGACGTCGGCCTCCAGCAAGGCCCGCCGAATATCGCGCATCATTTCCGCGACATTCAGTTCATTGATGCGCCCCTGTCCGCTAATGCGTTTTAACGCACCTCCGACCTTTTGCGAAAGATTCTCGAACATAACAATGCGTGGTTGGCAAGCGTTGCGGCTTGTGGCCTGCGGACAATGGGCGACGCTCCGCCCCGCCCGTATCGTACATCGTACAAGGCGCAAACGAAACCCGGATTACTGGTTAATTTCAATAGCCTGACAAAATAGGAAATCCAAAACCTGGAATCAAGCCCTGCGCCAACTTTGCAACGGACTGACCGCATCCTGCCTGAAAACGGCGTATATTGCCTCGGCGCCCTTGTATGCACGATGCGTTGCCCCGTCCCAACGGTAGCCTCCTGACGCGAAGCGCTGATCAGAGTGTCCCAATGCATGCGAACAGCAAGTCGATGCTGCGAAAGCGATTCGGGGCCTATCGACAAACTTTGAGCGAAGCCGAATATGCGCGCCGGAGCGCCGCGATCGCAGCGCAGCTCCTTGGGCTTCCCGAAATGAACAGCCCCGGATTCGTGCAGGCCTACTGGCCGATGGCGGAACGCCGCGAACCGGACATTCGTTCGGCGATTGCGCAACTTCGCGCGCAAGGCGCGGAGATCGCCCTTCCTCTGACGCCGGATATCCGGGTTCCGGTTATGTACGCAGTACGATATGACGGACGCGCTCCTGTCCCGGAGCCTCCCTGGGGCATTCCCCGACCCGCAGGTTGCGAGCGGATTGCGCCGGACCGGATCGATACGGTTATTGTCCCCATGCTTGGCGGAGGACGGGACGGATACCGGATCGGGTACGGAAAAGGATACTACGACGCCTTCCTGCAAGGCCTGCGGGCGATCCGTATCGGGATAACGTACGAGGCCTGCATTCTGGACGCGATCCCCTTCGAACCCCACGATATCCCCATGGACATCCTCGTTACGGAGCAGGAAGCCATTCGCCCTTAAGGGTTGCAAAAAAAAAACGAAAACCCTAATACCTGCGAACATCCCGATTTTCCAGGATATATTTCGAATAGGGAATATAATATCCACCAGACCGAAGAGCCCGGCGGCGCGGCGGATCGAATAAGGATATTCTGATCAAGACCGCTTCGGCCAGCGCGCCCTCGTCTCGTCTTGTCTTGTATTCTCTTGCAACTGTAACATCAAGCGGTCTTATGTCGTACACCTCGTTGCAACAGAAGGCTCTTTGCGGACGTATCGCGCATTTCAGGACGCCGAACCCGCCTGCGACCGCGCACTGCCGTACATCGAAACCCCGTTTGCCCATCGTTCTGTCCCCGACATGACCATCGAAGAAAAAGCCCAGACTACCGATCCCGGAACGTTCTCGGAAGCAGAAATGGAAGATTTTCTGTTCGACGAAAACGACGCGCCCGACAAGTCGCGGTGGAATTTGCCCCTGCTGACCGGGCTTGCGCTGATTCTGGTGGGCGTTATCTATATTGCCCAGGAAGCAGGCCTGTGGCCGGGCATTGGCATTGGAGGCCTTGCGCGAACGCTGCCCTGGCTGGCCGGCATTCTGATTATTCTCTTGGGTTTTGGCGTTCTGTCCTGGCGACCCCGCAAAAAATACAAGCTGCCCAAGGCGGCGCCGCGCACCCGGAGCGCAGGCAAAACGCTTGCAAAATCCCGCGATAAAAAGATTTCCGGCGTAGCCGCCGGGCTGGCGGAGTATTTCAACCTGGACGCTACGCTTGTGCGGGTGGCGTTCGTCGTTCTCCTGATTTTTACGAGCGGCCCTCCCATGATTATTACCTACCTGCTGCTCGCCTTTATCCTTCCGTCTCCAGACAAGGCCGCTTAGGGATACGCTGATGAAGTCTGCAAAAGCCCGGATGTCTGCGAGGGGCGCGCGACGAAGCAGTGCGGCTGGCGTCGGCCCATCCTCGTCTTGTCGCAGAACACGCTACAGGCCCCGCAGAGCGCCGCTTCATAGCGTTAAGGAACCTCTGATTAATTCTACTTCGCTCAGCGCTTCGCGTTCGCGCATACAGTGACATTATGACGGCGTCGTTGAAATCAGCGGCATACGCTACGGATTCGGGCGCAGCGGACGCGAAGCGCCCTTCGGGAGGCCGCGAGGAACGCGCTGGCCGCGTCATTCCTCATTATGCGGGGCCTGCCGCACTGCTTCGTCATTCCTTGCCGGCGCGTCCCTCGCAAGCCTCTGAACTTTGCAGAATTAATCAGAGGTTCCTTAACAGACCCTAACGTCTTCCTCCCGGATATTTCCGGCCAGCGCGCTATGCAGGGCGTCGGGAACGAAGGCCTGCGCAATGGCGCTATTCGCTTCGTCCACTGTAATGCGCTCGATCCTCTCCGGGAATTCGTCAAGGTAGCGCAAGGCAAACCCCTGTTCGATATTGGCGAGAAGCGTTTTCGCCAGCCCGAACGTGGTGGAGAGCCCCACCTTGAACGATCCCGTAACCGTTGTTTTTTTCTCTTCGAGTTCTTCTTTCGTCACGCCGCCGGCGACGAAGCGGCGAATCTGTCTGGTCGTTTCGTCTATGCCTCGCTGCACATGTTCTTTCGACAGGGTTACGCCCACCTGCCAGTGTCCTGCGTAGTGGGTGGACACGCCCGCAAGCGACGACCCAATGCCGTACGTCAGGCCCATTTCGTCGCGAATGGTTTGCATCAGCCGCGCCGAGAAATTTCCGCCCAACACGAAATTGGCGAGGAAAAGGGGGAGATACTCGGGAGCGTTGCGCCGGATCGAAAGCGCATGCCCCAGACGCACGTCGACATTTTCCTTGTCCGGGAGGGTAACGACAGATGAGCCGGGAACGCCCTGCTCCGCCGTCGCCGAGAAGCGCGGCGCCGCATCGTGCGGAAGCCAACGGGCGAAATGGTTGTCCACGACCTTGCACAGGGCGTCTTCGTCCACGTCGCCCACGACCACGAGCGTAAAGGCATTGGCGCCAAAATGGGCTGCATGGCAGGTTCGGACGTCATTCATGGAAAAGTCTTGCAATTGCGCCAGTTGCGTTTCGAACGCCTGCGCATGATTCGGATGCAAGGAGTCGTATAGCCGTTGCCGCAACGCCCTCGACGCCTGCGCCGCGGTGCTTTCCATCGAGCGCTTGACGGAGGCAGCGATCCGGTCTTTGGCCTTGGGAAGCTCTTCCTCCGGAAAAAGAGGTTCGCGCAACTGCAAGGCGGCAAGGCTCAGTATCTCCGGGGCGTCCTTTTTCAGGGCGCGGCCCGTAAAACCAATGCGCAACGCATCTGCGGAAAACGCGAGTTCCGCCCCCCTGTTTTCCAGGATTTCCGCTATGGCGAACTGGTCCAGCGTTCCGGCGCCCTTGTCCAGCATGGATACCGCCAGATGCTGCAACAACAACGTTTCCGGGCAACCCATGTCCGGCGCGCTGGCAAAGGATCCGCACCACGTAACGACGTCGCGGATGGGGGCAGGGAGTACGACAAGGCGGCAAGGGCCGATCCGGCGCTCGGAAATACGCTCGGCAAAGGATTGCCTGCGCGGCGGCGCTTCGGAAAAAACCGTCATGCGGGGACCTCGCTGTCCGGGATATAGCGACCAGTCGTGCAGGCGTTTCGTACGAAATACTGCCGGGCGACCCGCTGTACGTCCTGCGCGGCGACGGCGCTCAGACGGTCCTGCATGGACGTGTACAGTTTCCAGTCGCCCGCCGCAAGCGCCTCGCTGAGTTCCGCAGCCGCCGAAAACGACCCGTCCCGGCTAAAGGCGGCCTGCGCCTTGCGCTGGTTTATCGCGCGACGCAATTCTTCTTCCTCCACGCCGTTTTCGCGAATTTCGTCCACTGCTTCATGGATGGCCGATTCCACTTCTTCATGCGTTTTGCCGGGGGCCGGTCTCGCAAACACATAGGCAAGCCCCGGATCGCGAAATCGGGAAACGCTTCCCCACGCGCTGGTTGCGACGCCCCGATTCGTAAGGCGCCGATACAAACGGCTATTCTTGCCCGCGGACAGGACGACGGAAAGCATGTCGAGAGCGTCCGTGTCCGCATCCAGTCCGCAGGGCGATTTCCAGGCAATCATTACGGCGCCTTGCCACCCTGCCTGCCGCACGACCACGCGCCGTTCCGCCTCCTGCGCCGGTTCGCGCGCGCGAAAGACGGGCAAGGGCTTCTCCGGGTTGGCTACAGACCCGAAATGGCGGCGAATGCGCTCCAGCGTCTTCGTTTTGTCGAAATCTCCGATGACGCTGACCGTTGCATTGTCCGGCCGGTACCAGGTATCGTATATCTGGCGCAAGCCGGCCGGCGTCATCTGTTCCACATCCTTTCTCCATCCAATCACCGGATGGTGGTAGGGATGCACCGTGAAGGCGGCGCTCCAGACCGCATGGAAAAGTTTGCGAATCGGGTCGTTTTCTCCCCGGTCCAGTTCGTTCAGGATTACCGTGCGTTCCCGCTCCATGTCTTCGTCCCGCAGCAAGGCTCCGCGCATGCGATCCGCTTCGATTTCCACGGCGAGCGGGAGGTGTTCTCCGGGAAGCATTTCATAGTAATTCGTTCGGTCCAGCGAAGTGGTGGCGTTGACCCGGGCCCCCGTACGCTGCAATACGCTGAACACCGAAGCGCCGGCCTCTTTGTTGAAGCGGGCCGACCCTTTGAACATGAGGTGTTCGAGAAAATGAAACGCTCCCGTGCGGCCTTCCGGCTCGTGCCGGCTGCCTGCGAGGTAGGTAACCATAAAGGTGGCGACCGGGGTCGTAGCGTCCCGGAGCAGCAATACCTGCAAGCCATTGGACTCGAGGCGATATGCCTCTACGCCCTGCGATGCTTCCTCGAATGCGAAACCTTCCGGCATGGTCCTCAATGTGCGTCGAGCCAATGATCTCCTGTGTTCATGTGCACCTCGACCGGCACCTCGAGCGGAAGCGCCAATTCCATTTCCTCGCGAACGATCGTTTGCACTGCATCGATTTCTTCCGGCGGCATTTCCAGAACGAGTTCGTCGTGCACTTGCAGCAACATGCGGGCCGCGAGACCGGCCTCCTTCAGTTTGCGATCTATCCGAACCATGGCGATTTTTATCATATCGGCCTGCGTGCCCTGAATGGGCATGTTGCGAGCCACCCGCTCGGAAAACGCGCGCTGAGCCTGGTTGCGCGAATGGATATTCGGCACGAAACGCCGCCGCCCGAGAATCGTGCGAACGTATCCCTTCTCCTGTGCCTCTTCGACTACCCGGTTGATAAGGGTCGTTACCGCAGGATACGTCTTCAGATAGGTATCGATCAATTCCTGGGCTTCCGCAACCTGGCACCGCAGCCGCTGGGCCAGCCCCCTCGCCCCGATGCCGTAGGGAATGCCGTAATTTACTTCTTTGGCCTTGCGGCGCTGGTCCTCATGCACTTCTTCGGGCGAAACGTTGTAGATATTCGCCGCGACGGCGCGATGTATGTCCACTTTCTGTCGAAACGCTTCGGCGAGCGCCTGATCCCCGCTCATGGAGGCCAGAATGCGAAGTTCTATTTGCACGTAGTCGGAAGAAAGCAATTTCCATCCCTTTTCAGCCACGAAGGCCTTGCGGATTTCTCGTCCCTTGTCCGTCCGGATGGGAATATTTTGCAGGTTGGGGCCTGCCGAGGATAATCTCCCCGTGGCCGCCACGGTCTGATTGTAGTTCGTGTGAATGCGGCCGGTATCGGGATGGATCAACTTGCCGAGGCTGTCCGCGTAGGTGCTTTTCAGCTTGGAAAACTTGCGCCATTCGAGTACGAGCGCCGGAAGGGGATGGCTGCCGGCGAGCTGCTCCAGCACTTCTTCTCTTGTGGAAGGAGCGCCCCGGGAGGTTTTGCGTTTGCTTGGCAAGCCTAATTTCCCGAACAGAATATGGCCGAGCTGTTGCGGCGAGCCGATCTTGAACGTTTCTCCGGCCTCTGCATAGATTTGCTCTTCGATGTCGCGCAGGCGCTCTCCGATTTCTCCGGAAAGCGTGGCCAGCATATCGGGATCGACGCGTATTCCGGTGATTTCCATGTCCGCCAACACGCGCAGGAGCGGAAATTCGATGCGCTCCGCAAGCATCAGCAAGCCCTCCTCCCGGAGCTGTTTCTCAAGTATATCCGCCAGGCGCAAGGTGACGTCCGCATCTTCGCATGCGTACGGACATGCTTTTTCGGGGGCTACGTCCCGCATCGACTGCTGATTTTTTCCCGTCCCGATAAGGTCTTCGATCGGAATGGTCTGGTAGTCCAGAAACTTCAGCGCCAGCGAATCAAGGCCGTGCGCTTCTTCGGGGGACAACAGATAATGCGCCACCATCGTATCGAAAAAAGGACCTTCGACCCGCAGGCCCTGCCGCTCCAGCGTAACGATGTCGTACTTCACGTTCTGGCCGACCTTGAGCGCTTGTCCGCGCAGGACGGGCGCCAGCAGGACCAGCGCATCTTTCGTGGACGTGCCGTCCGGCAAGGGCGTGGGAATATAGCAGGCCTTGCCGGGATCCCGGGAAAAGGAAATGCCCACGAGCGACGCCCACATCGGATCGACCGAAGTGGTCTCCGTGTCGAAAGCGAACCGCTCGGCCTTGCGCAATGCGTCCGCTTCGGCTTGCAGGCTTTCCTTGTCGGCGATGAGCCGATAGGTCGTTTTTTCCGGGTCGTACGACGTCAGGCCGCGTTGCGGCGGTTCTTCGGAAAAGAGCGTCGGGGAGGCCTCTTGTTTCGTTTCCGAGGGGCTTGCTCCGCCGTTTTGCGCAGGCGCGCCGCCTGTTTGCGCAAATTCTCCCGATTTCACCTTGCGGTAGAGCCGGTTAAACTGAAGTTCGTTGAACAGGGAAAGCAAGGCTTCGCGATCAGGCGAGGAGCGCGTGAGTTGCGCCGGCGTAACGTCAAGCGGCACATCCGTTTTGATGGTCACCAGTTGCTTGCTGAGCAAGGCTTTGTCGCGGTGTTCGAGCAAGCCCTCGCGCGCCCGCTTGCCCTTCACGTCCTCCGCGTTTTCCAGCAGGTTTTCGAGCGAGCCGTATTCCTGGATCAGCTTCATCGCCGTTTTTTCGCCGACGCCGGGTACGCCCGGCACATTGTCGCTGGCGTCTCCCATGAGCGCCAGCAAATCAATGAACCGGATCGGCGGGAGGCCATATTTTTCCCGAAACGTCCCCTCGGTGACGGAATCGAAGCCTTCTCCGCGCCGGGCCGGCCGAAAGATGGAAATATGCTCGCCGAGCAATTGCTGGAAATCCTTGTCGGGAGACACGATCACCGCCCCGGAGCCTTCTTCGGCGGTTTGCCGCGCCAGGGTGCCGATCACGTCGTCGGCTTCCACGCCGCCTTCCTCGATGACGATCACGCCCGTCGCTTCCACAATCTCCTTGATGCGGGGAAGCGCTGCGGCCAGGTCTTCCGGAATCGGGCTCCGGTTTGCCTTGTACTCCTCGAATAATTCATCCCGGAACGTGCCTTCGCCGGGTCCCACCACATCGAAAACCACGGCTATGCGCATAATGTCCTGGTCTTCGATGAGCTTGAGCAACGTGGTGGTGAAACCGTACGCCGCCGAGGTGTTTTCGCCCTGCGCATTGATCAACGGGCGGCCAATGAACGCAAAATAGGCGCGATAGGCCAAGGCCATCGCGTCCAGCAAGTACAGGGGGGCGGTTTGCTTCGCCGCGTTCGTTTCGTTTTGTCGGGTCATATCATTCTGGCCTCGCTGATAGCGCGCGCCCGTCTGCGAAACCGCGCCGGGCGCATGCTGTATAAAGCCCGGCGAGGCATTTCGTTCTTTTTGCCCATGCATTCCCTGCGCCTTCCGTGGATTCTCACGCCCTTCGGACACATCGCAACCATGTTCCCCGCTCCGTACTGGTTACCGGCGGGGCGGGCTTCATCGGATCCAATTTTCTGCTCAGGATGGTCCCGCGTTACCCCGAGGCGCGGTTCGTGAACCTGGATTCCCTGACGTACGCCGGCAACCTCATGAACCTGGCGCCCCTCGAGCAGGCGGAAAATTACTTTTTTGCGCACGGCGATATTGCGGACCGGGAAAAGGTTCGCGCGTTGTTCCGGGAGCATGCGTTTTCTACCGTCGTGCATTTTGCCGCAGAGAGTCACGTAGACCGGTCCGTGCGGGCGCCGCTTTCCTTTGTGCATACGAATGTGCTGGGCACGGCGACGCTCCTCGAAGAAGCCCGAGCCGCCTGGAGCGCCGACGATTTCGGAGCCGGGTCCTGTCGTTTTCACCATGTATCGACCGATGAAGTATACGGCAGCCTGGGTTCCGAAGGCTTCTTTTCCGAAACGACGCCGTACGATCCCCGGTCGCCCTATTCGGCTTCGAAAGCCTCCGCCGATCATTTTGTCCGCGCCTGGGCGCAAACATATGGCTTGCCGGTCGTGATTTCAAACTGTTCGAACAATTACGGTCCCCGGCAATTTCCCGAAAAACTGATCCCGCTGGTTATTGTCCGGGCCATGCAGGAAAACGAGATTCCAATTTACGGCACGGGAGAAAATGTGCGCGACTGGCTTTTCGTGGAAGATCATTGCGAAGCGCTTGAAACCATTCTGCTGTCGGGCGTCGATGGGGAAACCTACGGCATAGGCGGCGAAGCGTGTCGTACGAATCTTGAAATCGCGCGCGATGTGCTGGATTGCGTCGATCAGGCGCTTGGACGACCCGAAGGCGCGTCGCGGGCGCTCGTGTCGTTTGCGCCGGATCGGCCCGGCCACGATTATCGCTACGCCATGGACGTCTCGAAAGTGCGCCGCGAACTGGGCTGGCGACCCCGGTACGATCTGGCGCAGGGAATCGAGGCGACCGTGGCCTGGTACCTGGAGAATAAAACCTGGCTGAAGCGCGTACTCGACGAATCCTGGCGCCAGTGGTGTCACGAGCAATATGTCGCCCCGGCGTAACCGTTTCGGCGTAACCCGTATTGGCCCGTATCGAAAAACACATGTCCGAAGATCAATCCCTCAAGGGCGTTCTGTTGGCAGGCGGCCAGGGAAGCCGTTTGTACCCGCTCACGCGGATCACCAACAAGCACTTGCTTCCGGTCGGTCGTTATCCGATGATCTTCCATCCGCTGGTCAGGATGCGCCGGGCGGGCATTCGGGAAGTCGCCGTGGTGACCAGTCCCGGACATATGGGGGATGTCGTGAATCTTCTTGGAAGCGGACGCGACCTGGGTCTGGACCTGACTTTTCGCGTACAGGACGAACCGGGCGGCATTGCCCAGGCGCTTGGGCTGTGCGCTTCGTTTGCGGCGGGGCAGCCCCTGCTGGTCATTCTGGGGGATAATATCATCGGCGAGGATATCGGGGATCAGGTGATTGCGTTTCGCAGGCAACTTGCTGCGAACGGCGCAGGAGCCCGGGTATTGCTCAAGGAAGTGTCCGATCCTGAGCGCTACGGCGTACCTCGCTTCGACGGAGACCAGATTGTGGAGATTATCGAAAAGCCCTCCGATCCTCCCAGTAATTATTGCGTGACGGGTCTGTATTTTTACGATGCGGGCGTCTTCGACGTAATTGCGGGCTTGGCTCCCAGCGCGCGCGGGGAATACGAAATCAGCGACGTAAGCAATGCATATATTCGGTCGGGAGGGCTTTCCTGGGGCGTACTGAGCGAGTGGTGGGGCGACGCCGGCGCCATTGAGGGGTGGCACGAAGCGAACGAACTGGCTCGCAACCTGATTTACGAGGAACTTAAGGAGCCTCTGATTAATTCTACGTCGATCAGCGCTTCGCGTTCGCGCGTACAGTGACATTATGACGGCGTCGTTGAAATCAGCGGCATACGCTGCGGATTCGGGCGCAGCGGGCGCGAAGCGCCCTTCGGGAGGCCGCGAGGAACGCGCTGGCCGCGTCATTCCTCATTATGCGGGGCCTGCCGCATTGCTTCGTCATTCCTTGCCAGCGCGTCCCTCGCAGCCTCTGAACTTTGCAGAATTAATCAGAGGTTCCTAAAGGATACCCTGAATGCGCCGTGAGTATCGTTTTTTCTGACTGGAAAGAGGGTGAAATAAGCGGGTGCCGGATTCGCCCGCTCCGTTTTTTCGAAGACGCCCGCGGGTCGCTGGTCGAGTTTTTCCGCCGCGACGAATGGCCCGAGTCCGTGCACCCGCGCATGGGCTACTTGTCCCTTACCCGTCCCGGCGTGGCGCGCGGGCCGCACGAACATGTGGCGCAAACAGATTTGTTCGTATTTTTCAATGGCGTTTTTCGGCTGTATTTGTGGGATACGCGCCCGGATTCTCCTTCTTTCGGCTATCGTTTCAGCGAAGAGTTCGGGGCAGCGCGTCCGGCGGCGGCGCTTGTTCCGCCGGGCGTCGTGCACGCCTATCGCAATACGGGGAGCGAAGATGCGTGGATCGTCAATTGCCCGAACCGACTCTATGCGGGAGAAGGCAAACGCGAGCCGGTAGACGAAATCCGCCACGAAGATCAACCGGACTCGCAGTTCGCAATGGACTGAACAAAAGGCGTACGCCGGGGAAATGCTGCATCCTTTATGACGGAAATCAATCTTGCCTTAACGCCCGCGAGCCGACTGGACGTAATCGACGTCCGGCGCCGCGTTCGCGAAAGTTACGGAGACATTCTCGACTCGTACGACCGGGTTCTCTACTGTTCCCACCATACGACGGGCGGCTATATCGACCAGGAATTAGCCCATCGGTTGAATCACAGCCTGGATTCCATTCATACTTTTTTGCGTGCGTTTCAGCGGCTTTTCCCGGCGGGAAAAAGTTATCGGCACGACGACATGGCGTCGCGCGCGGAACTGACGGAAGAGCAACGCAAGGACGAACCGCCCAATGCGGATTCTCACCTCAGCTTTATCAGCGCAGGCATTGAAAACTGCGTGGACTACCGCAACGACGAGCGGAGCCGGCCGGTGTATTTTATAGACCTGGACGGCGTCAACCACAAAGATCAGGCGCGCAGGAGGCGTTCCACTATCGTTGGATTCGACAAGGATCGCCTGGTGGATCGATTCAGCGTCAAGGCGCCGGTTGCCGACGAACACATCGGCTCGGTCGATTTGAATAACGAAGAGATCGGGCTGTTCGAAAAAGCCGAGGACCTTATCCGTCAACAAGGGATAGAGAAAGGATGGGTCGAATTCGAACTGGCTCCGGATCAACTCGGGGCAGGACTCACAGTCAATGAGTACGAAATACTCCTGATGCAGCACGACCTCGCGTCGGTGTTGAAAAATCCGCTGGAGTACGCCATTACGAGCGGACAGTACCTTTTCCGCAACCCCCTGGCCCTCCCGGGCAAGAGCTGGCAGTACGTTAAATACGATTTTATTCGGATGATCAACAGCGTACTGCACGTGCCGGGGTTCCGAAAATTATTGCCGGACCAGGCCGTGCGGCGCTTGTTCACGACCTCTGCTTCGCACTTTCTAGGCATGAAACGCGCAGTTCGCTTCCTGGTCTTGCCCGGCGAGGAATCGGATGAATGCGGGTCCATTGTGAAGGGAACATATCAAAGCCCCATTCTCGTGCAGTGGAAAAAGCCGAATTCCGGCAGCCGCCGCATAATCGCCACGCTTCGAGAGTGCCTATGAGGCGCTCTGTTCGACCCGGAGGGGGGCTTAAGGATACTCTGATTAAGGCAAGACGGTCCAGAGGGGGCTGTGGATGCGCCTTTGAGCGAAACATCGGGCCCCAAAATATCCCGCCAGCCCATCGTCCGCGCACCCTTATGTATTCGCGAAAAGGCGCGCCACAGGCCCGTTTCACACTGGGCAGTGTGCCTCTCGCATCCTCTGAACTTTGCAGATTTAATCAGGGTATCCTTAAATGAGCGACCGGGACTGCCCCCCGTCTACGTTCAGGCAGGCGCCGGTTACCAGGCTTGCCCGCGCCGAGACGAGAAAGGCTGCTACGTCCGCGACCTCCTCCGCCCTGCCGAAGCGCCCGACAGGCAGGTGTTGCGCCACGAAGGCCTTCATCTCTTCCGGCTGTTCGCGGACGCGCCGGTCCCAACTGCCCCCGGGAAACCGGATAGATCCCGGCGCAATGCTGTTTGCCCGAATACCGGCGGGAGCCAGTTCGAGCGCCATGATTTTGGCCGCGCTGATCAGGGCCGATTTCGTCGCGTTGTAGATAGAAAGTCCGGCGCCGCCGGCTTCTCGTCCGAAAATAGACGCCACGAACAGGATGGCCCCTCCTCCGGCCGCCTTCATGTGCGGCGCGGCGGCGCGCGCCGAACGGACATGGGCCCGCAAGTTCAGGTCAAGCACGTTTTCCCAATCCTCGTCGGTCGTATCCACGAACGGTTTGCGGCGATTGCCGCCCACGTTACTCACCAGAATGTCCAGTTGGCCAAAGCGCTCGACGGCCCGGTTCACCACGTTTCGCGGCGCATCCTGCTTTGCAAGGTCTGTTTGAAGGGCCAGTACCGACGCGCCCTCCTCTTCCAGTTCCGCCGCCGTTTCAGCAAGGCGTTCTCCGCCCCGGGCGCACAGCACAAGGCGGCAGCCTTCTGCTGCAAGACGTTTTGCGATATATTTTCCTATGCCCCGGCTTGATCCCGTAACGATGGCCACCTTGTTTTGCAGTTCGAGGTCCATATTTTTTTTCGGCGATGCGCGTTTGGTTAAAAATTTCAGGATACTCCGGGTGATCGCCTGCCATAAAACCCCTTGCGTCGAACGTGTTCCGCATAAAAACGTATACAGGGTACTTTGGGATACGCTGATCAAAACCTTTTCGCTCAGCGCGTCGCATTCGCGCGCAGAGGATATCATGATTGATTCTTTCCAGCATTTGCCCGACGATGCGCGCATCTGGATTTATGCGGCGGATCGAGACCTGAACGAACTCGAAGAAAACAGGACTATTGAAATCCTGCAAACGTTTTGCGCGTCCTGGGCGTCGCATGGACGACCCGTATTGAGCGGCGCAGGCATGGCGGAAAGCCGCTTTGCGGTCATAGCCGGCCATATTCCCGGCGGAGACATTTCAGGATGCGGAATCGATGCTTCCGTGCATGCGCTGGAGCAGGCGCAAGCCGAACTGGGGCTGGAATGGTTGCCTTCCCTGGCGGTGCATTACCGGGATGCGAACGGGGCGATTCGCTCGGTCTCGCGGGCGGCGTTTCGGGCGTCCGTCGCCGCGGGCGACGCGTGCGAAACCACCATCGTGTTCGATCCGGGAATACAGCGGCTGGGGGATTTGCGGGCGGGCCTGTTCGAGCAGCCGGCGACGGAAACCTGGCATCGGCGCATGTTTTTCCTCCCCCGCGCCGTTTGATCCATACGCTTCTTGCACATAAGCTATGCGTAGTCGCTTCGACTGGATGGACAGCGCCGTGCGAGAAATCGCCGCGGTTTTTCTTTTTCTGTGCGTACTGATCGTTGCAGGCTCCTTCGGGTACATCCTGATCGAGGGATGGAACTGGGTGGACGGCGTGTATTTTACATTCATTACGCTGACCACCATAGGGTTCGGAGAAATTCACGAACTTTCGACGACGGGCCGCTTTTTTACGATATGCGTCGCCGTGCTCGGAATGGGCGCCGTGGCGTTTATTGCAGGGCGCAGCGCACAGGCGCTGCTGGTCGGCCGCAAGATTCGGGAACGTCAAATGCAAAGGCAAATCAGTCGTATGCAGGATCATTACATCATTTGCGGATACGGTCGGGTGGGGAAGCGCATCGCAAAAGAGCTGCTCCAGTCCGGAGAGACCTTCGTCGTGATCGACCGAAACAGGGAAGTAATCGACGCATTGCGCAAGGCGGGCGTCCCGTTCATTGCGGGCAACGCCGAGGACGAGGACGTCCTCCGCCGCGCGGGGCTGGACGCCTCGAAAGGCCTGATCCTTGCCACGCCCGATGACAGCACGAATGTTTTTGTGAGTTTGAGCGCGCGTCAGGCGCGAAAGGATTTATTCATTCTCTCGCGGGCAAACTCGCGGAATATCGAGCAAAAATTGATTCATGCCGGAGCGAACAAAGCCATTTCCCCGCATGAGATTGGCGCCCGGCGCATGGTGGAGGTTATTTTGCGACCCAATGTGGACCGATTCATGGACGAGGTATTTCGCGCCGAATCGATCGACCAGGCCATGGACGAAATCAGGGTACGGGAAGGCGCCGGCATTGTCGGAAAATCCCTGTCGGAAAGCCATTTCCGACAGGAGTTCGACCTGATTGTTATTGCCGCGATCGATGGAGCCACCGGGGAAATGCGTTTTAATCCGAGTGCGCAGGACGCCATACGGGCGCAAGATATTCTGATCGTGCTTGGACGTCGGGAGGTTATTCAACGCTTGCGGGAATTGTACGGAACCCCCGTATCGCACGTCTGATCCTTTGCCCGCATTGCACTGAACCCATGCCTTCCTCTTTCAAAAAAATCCTTGGCGCGCTTTTGCTCATGGCGGGAAGCCATGCCGCGGGGGCGCAGTCCTACATCAATCAGCAGGACATTGAGGCAGTGCTGGAAAAATACCGCGTCGAGCGCGTGGCGGACCTGCCGAGGGTAGAGTATACCTATTCCGTGCTGGGCGATGGGCGGGGAAGCACGGTGCTGGCCCGCAACAGTTTCTACAAGATCATGGGCGAAGGGGACGCCAAACGGGGCCATGCCCGCTCCAAGCTGGTGGAACTGTTGAATCGCCGGTTGATGGGCGCCGTGCAAATTGGCGACACGCTGGTGATTCCCCGGCAATTCGAGACGGATTTCCGGGCCTATGCGCCGTTTCCCGTAACGTATCCAGGCGCTCGGGAATTCGACAAATTGTTCGTCATCCACAAAACCATACAGGCCTGGGCCGCCTACGAAGATGGCGAACTGGCGCGCTGGGGCATCGTCAATACGGGAGTTTCCTCCAATCCTACGCCGCAAGGCCGCTTCAATTTCAACTGGAAAACGGAATACCGCATATCGTCCCTGAGTCCTCCAGGCGAGCGCTGGGAGATGTACTGGGTATTCAATTTTCACAATGCCCGGGGAATACATGTGCATCAATACCCCATGCCCACGGGCGGACCTACCAGCCACGGGTGCGTACGGCTGGTGGAAGCCGACGCGAAATGGATTTACGACTGGGCGAGCCCCTGGCGAGTGGCGAATGGCCTGGTCGGCCCCGGCTCCACGGGCAGCCGCATTCTTGCGCAAGGAACCACGGTGCTGGTTATCGGGGAGGATCCGGAAGGCGCGCCCGTTCCGTTCGTTTGGGGCGAAACGCCGACGCTGAGGCGCGTCGAATTGCCTGCCCATCCGTACGAGGTGCCGCCGGGCACGAACCAGCAGAAGCGCTTTGACCGGTTGCGCTCCGAAAACGCCGGCGAGGCGCCGTCGCTACCGGATTACATGGAAGAATCTTCGGAAGCGGGGTAGCACGGCCTCCTTGTCCCAGGAAAAATAGATGAGCACGGCCTTGCCCACGATGTGATCCATGGGCACGAAGCCCCAGAAGCGGCTGTCCTCCGAGTTGTCCCGGTTGTCTCCCATCACGAAGTAATAATCCTGCCGGAACGTCCAGGAGGTTACCGGCTCGCCGTCCACTTCAAAACCCCCGTCGCTCGTCTGCCGGACAGAATGGCCCTCGTATCGGGCAATGACCGGTCCATAGACGTCCCAGTTATCCTGGGTCAGCGTAACGGAGCGCCCCTCGGCGGGAATGGTGACCGGGCCGAAATTATCAGGCGTGTACCCGCGTCCCGAAGGATACATGACCATGTCGTAGTATTCGGCGGCGCTTTCTCGTACGATGGACGGCTCGACGCGATCTATCCAGGACCAGGCTTCTATGGCTTCCGCGGCCTCCCGGGTCGCTTGCACCCGAACCACGCTCATATCTTGCGTGGTCTGGAAGTCCGACACGCCCAGTTCCCGGAGCGCTGCGCCGGAAAGCTGCATGCGAGGATCGCTTTTGCGCACATCCCAGTACTGCTGCATATCCTTGTTCAGGGGCAGGGCGTTTCCATCCGCGTACACCATTTTATCGGCTATTTCGAGGCGTTCGCCCGGCATTCCGACGACGCGCTTGATGTAATGCGTTTTGCGGTCGATCGGTTGGTCGTCGGGAGGGAAATTGAATACGATGGCGTCTCCCCGCCCGACGTTCGCAAACCCCGGAAACCGGGTGTGCGGCAAAAGAAAATCCCTGACGTAGACAGGCGTGAAGGGAATGCCGAGCGTCAGGGGCGTACGGGTGCCGTAGTGTATCTTCGAAACGAACAGGTAATCGCCCACCAGCAGGCTTTTCTCCATGGAGGGCGTGGGAATTCTGAACAGATCGAAAAAAAGCGTCCGCACGATCACCATGATCACGAGAATGTACAGAAAAGCGTCTGTCCATTCCCTCAGCGGGCTTTTCGGTTTTTTGCTTCGGGTAGAACCCTGCTTGTCCGCAGGCGGAGAGGCCATGCGGGCCAAGCGGTCTTTCGGTGCGCGGCGCTTTTTGCGGCCTGTTGGAGATGCTGCCAAAATCGTATCCTTGATTGCTTTGTTGGCGGTCGGGTTCTTCCCTTTACAACGATGGACGTCCTTGTTTCATGTCTGGAACGGGTATCTTTTCGAGAAAAAAGCGTTCCCCGTCAAAGCCGGTTAAAAACCAGGATTGCCGCGCGGTGACATAGTAGTAATCCACATAGGGGGCGCAGACGCCTGCGCGCAAGACGGGGTCGAACAGGCTCGCCTTGAATTCGGGCAGGCGATCCCGATATTTTCGGTCCGTCATGGTCACGACCCCCCGCTCGAAGGGACCGTTGACGTCAACAACCACCAGCGGAATGGCGTCGTTCAGGACGAATCGGTATTCGAACTGGATATATTCAGGAGACGTTTGGCCTTCGGCGACCTGCTCCGTAACGGTGCGGGTCGGCGGGCCAAAGTGCGCTTCCAGCAAGGCGCGCAGGGTTCTCGTGCGCATCGTATCGGCGGGGATGCGTTCGTTGCTGCCGAGATAGGCCCACTGCGTATCCCGGAAGGTTTCCTCAAAGGCGTCGATTTCCGGGGGCGGCGTCAGGCGAATGCTGTGGATGGAGGGCGGCGGCGGATTCCGCAACGCTTCCAGCAACGCCATCTGTTCCCGTACGTCTTCGGCTACATAGGGGAGCTGGTCCGGCGGGAACGGCGCTACGCGCAAACCTTTTCGGGAAAAAATGTCTTGCGCTTCCACGCGCAGGCGAGCAACCTGGTACAGGCCGAGCAAGACGTCCGTGGGGTCGTTCGACTGACCTTTTGCATGCGCGACGCCCAATCCCGCGTTGCCCAGCAGAAAAAACAGCCCCAACCATACCCGGACTTGCAGACTCCTCATGGCATATTCCCCGGTTGCTACCCTTCCATTGAGAGAACGGCCAAAAAAGCCTCTTGCGGCACCTCGATCCTCCCCACCTGCTTCATGCGCTTCTTGCCTTCTTTTTGTTTTTCGAGCAGTTTTCGCTTTCGGGAAATATCGCCGCCGTAACATTTGGCCGTTACATCTTTTCGAAGGGGCCGCACCGTTTCGCGAGCGATCACCTTGTTGCCGATCGCTGCCTGGAGGGCCACCTCGAACATTTGCCGGGGAATGAGCTCCTTCAGTTTTTGCGTCAGCTTGCGGCCCATGTCGTAGGCCTTGTCTTTATGAACAATGGTCGAAAGCGCGTCCACCGGGTCCCCGTTGATCAGTACGTCCAGCTTGACCAGCGCGCTTTCGCGATATTCGAGGAATTCGTAATCGAAGGAGGCATAGCCCCGGCTGCCGCTTTTCAACCGGTCGTAGAAGTCGAAAACGATTTCCGCGAGGGGAAGTTCGTACTGAAGGTTTACGCGCTCTTCGCCAAGGTACGACTGATTGACGTAGACGCCCCGGCGATCCTGGCATAATTGCATCAGGTTGCCGATGCAGGTTGGCGGAGTAATGATTTCGGCCTGCACGATCGGCTCCCGAATTCGTTCGATTTCGCCGCGGGGCGGCATGCTGCTCGGGTTGTCCACGATATGCACGGATTCGTCGCGCAAAAGCGCTTCGTACTTTACGTTCGGCACCGTAGCGATGATATCCAGCCCGAATTCGCGGTCGAGGCGCTCCTGCACGATCTCCATATGGAGCAGCCCCAGAAAACCGATGCGAAACCCGAAGCCGAGCGCGGCGGAGGTTTCCGGTTCGTAGGTCAGTGCGGCGTCGTTGAGTTGCAGCTTCTCGAGCGAGGAACGAAGGTCGGAGAAATCGTCGGGATTGACCGGGTATACGCCGCTGAACACCATCGGCTTGACTTCCCGAAAACCTGATACGGGCGCCGCGGCGGGGCGGGATTTCAGCGTGACGGTATCCCCCACCCGCGTATGCCCTACCTCTTTCACCGAACCGATCAAATAACCCACTTCGCCGGCGCGCAGTTCGTCCACCGGGTGCATGGAAAGGCGCAGAATCCCGATTTCTTCCGCATCGTATTCTCGTCCGTTCGACATGAAGCGCATGCGTTCCCCTTTCTTCAGCGCCCCGTGGAAAATTCGCGCATACACGATGGACCCGCGGTAGGGATTGAAGATCGAGTCGAAAATGAGCGCTTGAAGCGGGGCGTCCGGATTGCCTTGCGGCGGCGGGATGCGACGGACGATTTCTTCCAGCAAGCGATCCACGCCAAGCCCCGTCTTGGCGCTTATCCGAATGATGTCCTCCGCCGCGTCGCCCAGAAGCTCCTGAATGGAGCGGGCTACGATATCGGCGCGCGCATTGGGCAAGTCTACCTTGTTGATCACCGGAATGATTTCCAGATCGTTGCTCAGGGCCAGGTGCACGTTGGAAAGCGTCTGCGCCTCGATGCCCTGCACGGCGTCCACCACGAGAATAGCCCCCTCGCAGGCTTTCAGGGCGCGAGAAACCTCGTACGCGAAGTCCACGTGTCCCGGCGTGTCGATCAGGTTCAGTACATATTCCTGGCCGTCCGCCGCCTGGTGGCCCATGCGAATGGCGTGGCTCTTGATTGTGATGCCCCGCTCGCGCTCAAGGTCCATGCTGTCGAGCACCTGCGCTTGCAATTCGCGCTCGCTCAGGGTGCCTGTCCGCTCAAGCAATCGGTCGGCAAGGGTGCTCTTGCCATGATCGATGTGCGCAATGATGCAAAAATTACGTATCCGGCTCTGCCTTTCGTCGGACATGTCCGTACCCTGTCGGAATGAACCGTCGGGCGCGCCCGACAGGTTCGGATTACGCGATATTTCCGTCCGGAACGCCGGGATCGGAAACCGTCTCCGGAAGCGCGTCCAGCGCATCCGGGGCGTCCGCCTCGTTCTGCGCGGCTTCTCGCTCCGCTTGTTCTTGCGCGTATTTCTTGTGCAAAAGAATCACGCTGGCCACCCCGCACACGATCCCCATATCGGCCACATTCCATATCGGAAACAGGGAAATATACATGCCGCCGATCAGAGGGATGGACTCGGGGAGGAATCCGCTCCACAGATTCACGTGAATAAAATCGACCACTTTGCCGGAAAACAACGCATCTCCGTAAAAAAGGCGGTCGATAATGTTGCCGAGGGCGCCGCCCAGAATAAGCGCCAGGCTTGCCCGGTAGGGATAGTAATCCTGACGAACGCGATAGAGGTAAAATACGATCAGGGCCGTCGCCAGCATGGAAAACACGGTCACGACCGCAGTGGGTCCCGGCGTAATGCCGAACGCCATGCCGGGATTCTCGGTGAACGTGAACTTCAGCCAGTCGCCCAGCACGGGAATTTGCTGGCCCCGATACATCGTGCGGAGCACAAGCAATTTCGTAGACTGGTCCAGGAGAACGACAAGGCCGGAAATCCAGAGAACGCGCATCATAATCGTATACTGGACCGCCGCCCGTATCGTCTACCTCTTTTGCCGCGCCTTGCCCTCTATGGACATCTCCGTGTGCGGCACGGCTTCCAGGCGTTCTCTGGAGATCGCCTTGCCCGTCACGCGGCATATCCCGTAGGTCTTGTTTTTGATGCGCTCCAGCGCGCGGTCCAGGTATCCCACGTATTTCTTCTGTCGCGCCAGCATCAGATAAAGCTTTTCGCGCTCCATGGCGTCGGTTCCGGCGTCCGCCATGTGAAAGCTGTACGCGGTGTCGTTTTCGGCTTGCTCGCGCACATCGTCCAGTTGCGTACGCATTCGATCAATGTCCTCCACGGCTTCCATGCGCCGCGCCAGAATGATCTCCCTGAAATGCTCGAAGTCGTCGTCCGCAAACCATGTGTTGGCGCGGACGTCGGGCTGCGAGTCCCCTCCTGCCCCCTCGCCGGCGCCGGAAGCATTGGCGTCGATAGGTGATTTTTTTACAGCCATGTCGAAAGTACGCGACGAACAATAGTCCCCGGATGGTTTTTACCCTTTCCGAACACCTCTCTGTCGCAATCTGCCTGGTTATGGATTTTCAATGCGGCGAACCCCCACATGGAGCGTTTCTTCTCCAATATGGAAGACGTCCACGACATCTCCCTGAGGAGAATTAGCCGCATTTAACTCCAGCGCCAGGGTCTCGTTCCGTATCCATTCCCCATGCCGTCGAATCACGTCGGACAATGGCCCTGTCGTCTGGTACTCGACCAGAATACGATCCGTTACTTCAAAATCGTTTCCTTTCCGCAAATTCTGCATGCGATTGACGATTTCCCGGGCCTGCCCTTCGGCGACCAGGTCTTCCGACAGCGTCGTATCAAGCGCGACGGTGACATCGTTTTCCTGGCCAACCAGCCACCCGGTCACTGCTTCGCTGGTTATTTCAATGTCTCCGGGGCCCAGTTCGACATGCTCGCCGCCTGCCTCGATGACGATGCGGCCTTCCTGTGCGTATCGGGCGATTTGCGCCTCGTCCAGCGCCTGGACAGCCTGGGCGACGAATTTCATGCGTTTCCCGAGGCGCGGTCCCAGCCGCTTGAAATCGGGACGGGCCGAGCGTTTGACGAGCCCGCTTGATTCCGGGACATACTCAATGGCGCGAACATTGATTTCGTCCAGGATGATGCTCCGAACTTTTTCTATGTCGCTTTCGGAAACCTGTTCGCCGATGACGGCCAGAATCCGTGGAAGTGGTTGCCGGACATTGATTTCACTCTGGTTTCTTAAAGAAAGGGCAAGGGAGGAAATCGTTCGGGCCAGCGCCATTCGCCGTTCAAGGTCCGGATCCGTTTCGGCCTCGACCGGTTCGGGAAACAAGGCGAGGTGCACGGATTCGGGTCCATCCTGATTTGCTCCGACCAGCAGCGCGCGATGCAGCCAGTCGCTGAAGAAGGGCGCGATCGGAGCCATCATGCCCGCAATAGCCATCAGGCATTCGTACACCGTCTGGTAGGCGGCCTCCTTGTCGCCGCTCTTGTCCGCCTCTTTCCAGAAGCGCCTTCTCGACCGGCGGATATACCAGTTGGAAAGTTCTTCCACGAACTGCTCGATCGCCCGCGCGGCTCGCGTCGGATCGTACGCCTCGTACGCGCGATCCGCCTTCCGAACCGTGCTGTGCAGCAGGCTGACGATCCAGCGATCCAGTTCGGGGCGCTCCCGTACGGGAATGCGGGGTTCGGCGCAGGCGAAACCGTCTATGTTCGCATAGGTGGCGAAAAAGGCATAGACATTTTCCAGCGTGCCAAAGAACTTCCGAAGGGTATCGCCGAGACCGCGTTCCGAAAACTTGATGTTTTCCCATGGCGGCGAGTTGCTCATCATGTACCAGCGCACCGTATCTGCCCCGTAGCGCGCGATCGTTTCGAACGGATCCACCGCATTGCCCCGCGACTTCGACATCTTTTCTCCCTGCTCGTCCAGAATCAATCCATTGACGACCACATTTTCGTAGGCCACCGAATCCATCACCGCCGCCGCCAGCACATGCATGGTGTAGAACCATCCGCGCGTCTGGTCGATGCCTTCCGCGATGAAGTCGGCGGGAAAATGCCGCTCGAATTTTTCCTTGTTTTCGAATGGATAATGCCACTGTGCAAACGGCATGGAGCCCGAATCGAACCATACGTCGATGACTTCCGGCACGCGGCGCATCACGCCGCCGTCCGGGGCGGGCCACGTCAAGGCGTCCACGAACGGGCGATGCAGATCGATATCCTCGTCGCGTTCCGGGAGCTGGTCGCCGCATTTTTCCCGAAGTTCCGCGACAGAACCAATCACTTCGATATGGTCGGATCCTTCCTGGTCTGATCGCCAGATCGGCAGCGGCGTTCCCCAGTATCGACGGCGGCTTAACGCCCAGTCCACGTTGTTTTTCAGCCATTCGCCAAAACGTCCCGCGCCCATGGCGGCGGGCTGCCAGCGAATCGTATCGTTGAGCGCAATCATCCGGTCCTTGATGGCCGTGGTCCGCACGAACCAGCTCGCCACCGGATAATTCATAAGCGGGGTTCCCTTGCGCCAGTCATGCGGATAATTGTGGAGATGCGTTTCGTGTTTGTACAACAAACCGCGCGCGCGCAAATTGCGCGAAATCGGTTTGTCCGCGTCTTTGAACCACATACCGGAAACGAGCGGAATGTCTTTCGTAAAGCGCCCGGCGGGATCCACCGGATTGAACAGGGGCAACCCTTCTTTTTGCGCTGTCGCATGGTCGTCGGCCCCGAAGGCGGGCGCAAGGTGCACTACGCCGGTTCCGTCCTCCGTGGATACGAAATCGGCTTCCACCACGCGCCAGGCTCCCTGCTTGCGGCCCTCGTCCAGAAAATACGGAAAGACCGGATCGCAGGTCGTTCCGACCAGGTCCCGCCCCTTGCGTCGCAGAACTATTTCGCAGGCGCCGTCCAACACGTCCAGCCGCTCTTCCGCAAGGATCAGAAATTCTTCGTCTCCAGCGTCGTTTCGCAGGCGCGCCTTTACGTAATCGATGTCGCCCCCCACGGCCAGCGCCGCATTGGATATGAGCGTCCACGGGGTTGTGGTCCAGGCCAGAAAGAACGTGTTTTCCTCGCCCCGAACAGGGAATCGGACATAGACGGACGGATCCTGCACTTCCTGGTAGCCCAGACTAACTTCATGGGACGAAAGCACGGTCCCCGATCCCGGGCTATACCACTGAATCTTGTGTCCCTCGTACAGGAGCCCCCGTTCGAAAATTCGTTTGACGAGCCACCATTCCGTCTCGATATACCTGTTTTCGAACGTGACGTAGGGATTATCCAGATCGACCCAATACCCCATCTTTTTCGTCAGGTCGTCCCACGTCTCCTTGTATCGCAGTACGCTTTCGCGGCATTTGGCGTTGTATTTGTCGATCCCGTATCGTTCGATGTCCTCGCGCCCGGTCAGGCCAAGCGCTTTCTCCACTTCAATTTCGACCGGGAGGCCATGCGTATCCCATCCGGCCTTGCGTTCCACACAGAAGCCCTTCATCGTTTGGTAGCGACAGAACACGTCCTTGACGGTTCGCGCCATCACATGGTGAATGCCGGGGCGCCCGTTGGCGGTGGGCGGCCCTTCGTAGAACGTGAAAGCCTTGCAGTGCGCCCGATCAGATATGCTTTTCCGGAAAATGCGTCGCTGCTCCCACAGGGCCAGCATTTCTTGCTCCAGCGCAGCGTGATCGAATCGCTTTACTTCTTCAAACCTGGGCATGGACAGCAAGCCGGCGCGGCATGGCGACAGAATATTCGCTATGCCCCGACGGTCGATACGATGGCTGACATGAGCCGGGTCAGGAGCGGTTCCGCCTTGCCTGCGGCGGCGATAATCTCCTCGAGAGAAACCGGTGCGAGCGCATCGGGGAAGCATTCGTCGGTGACCACGGAAACGGCGAGTACGCGCATATTCATATGGCGCGCCGCAATCACCTCGGGAACGGTGCTCATTCCCACTACATCTGCGCCCCATCCCCGAAGCATCCGGTATTCGGCCCGCGTTTCAAGGTTCGGGCCCGTAACCGACACATACACGCCCCGATGCAGTTTGATGCCCTCTTCAAGCGCCTTCTCTTCCGCTATTTGTTGCAATTCCTCGTCGTAGGGCGCGCTCATATCCGGGAAGCGATCTCCCCAGTCGTCGATATTCGGCCCGATCAGCGGATTGGCGTTCTGGAAATTGATGTGGTCCGACAACAACATCAAATCTCCTTTCCTGTACACGGGATTCATGCCGCCGGCCGCATTGGAAATCAGCAGCGTATCGACGCCAAGTACGCCGAAAACCCGAACGGGAAACGCCACGGTTTGCGCATCGTATCCTTCGTACAAATGAAAACGCCCCTGCAAGGCATACACCGGAACGCCGGACAACGCGCCCACCAGCAGGCGGCCCGGATGCGATTCCACCGTGGATAACGGGAATCCGGGAATTTCTTCGTAGGGTATGACGGTTTCGGCCTCGATCTTGTGCGCGAGTTCGGCGAGGCCCGTCCCGAGGATCAAGCCAATCCGGGGAGTCAAACCGATCCGGGCGCGAATGGCTTCGGCGGCGGCTTCCACATTCTGGCGGTATGCAAGAGCGTCAAACATAATTCAGGAACTTCAGTGAGGTACGTGATGAAACGGCGGGACCCCGCCGCAATGATTCAGGGATACTCAAGGATACTGAATCAGGGCATCCTTAATCCAGGTCTTTCAAAATGCGACGGATGTGCTGGATATCCGAAGACGAATCCGGCTCGCCGCTAACCTTCTTCCGGTTTTTCGGTTTCTTTGTCCCGGGAATGCGGTCGTCGCTCGACGTTTCGTTCTTCGCCTCTGCATCCGCTTCCGGCTTCGGGCCTGGCTTCGGGTCTGGCTCCGGGTCTGGCTCCGGCCGCGACGGGGGCGCAGGGGCAGGTTCTTTTTTCTTGCGCGGAGCGCTCTTCCTTTCAGGCGTCTCGCTCGCAGACCGTTGCCTTGCCTGCTCTTCTTCGCCGGCCGGATACAATTTGCCCAAAACCATATTGGCGTGTTCCTCGTAGCGCGCCAGCAGTTCGGTTTCGGACGTGAGCAACGCGCGAAGCCTGGCCATCAATTCCAGGCGGTAATCGTTCAGGCTTGATGCTTGCCGGCGAATCTCGCGGACCGTTTCCCGCGCCTGCTCTTCCATGCCGCGCGCTTCGGATTCGGCCTTCGCGATCATGTTGCGAGCCTTTTCTTCGGCGTTTCGGATCGTTTTTTCAGAGGATTCCCGGGTAATGCGCAAGGCTTCCTCCAGCGCCACCTCCACCTTTTCGTAGTGCTTGATCTTGGCCCGCAGTTCGGCCAGCTTGTTTTCAAGTCCCTGGCGCTCGTCAATAGCGCTTTCCCATTGCGCAGCTGCCAGTTGCAGAAACACCTGCACTTCTTCCGGGTCGTAGCCCCGGAATTTGCGCGAAAATTCCTGCTTTCGTATGTCGAGCGGAGTCAGTTTCATGGCGCAACGCGCTTTATGCCGCAGGGTCTGGATTGTGCGTCTGCATACATCAAGAGACGATAACCGCATATCCCGACAAGGTACGGATTTTTTTCGATTCGATTTGAGCGAAGCAGAGTTTCCTTAAAATAATTCAGGCAAGGCGATCAAGAGGGTCTGTGGCGCGCCTTTGAACGAAACATCGGGCCCCAAATCCCTTTGCCAGCCCGTGGCCTGCGCACCCTTATGTATTCGTGAAAAGGCGCGCCACAGACCCGTTCCACCCTGCACCAGCACACCTCTGCGCAACCCCTGAATTTTGTGGATTAATCAGCGTATCCTTAAGGGCGCTCTTAACCGGGGCGTCGCCGAATTCTTTTTCCGAACAGGGCGCTGCCGATTCGCACATGGGTGGCGCCCTCTTCGATCGCCGCCTCGAAATCCCGGCTCATGCCCATGGAAAGCTGCTCCATGGAGATGTTCGGGGCGAACCGGGGCGGCGTGGCGTCGAACAGGGCGCGCAGTCGCTGGAACTCGCGGCGAATGGCGTCCGGGCCGGCGTGAAGCGATCCGATAGCCATCAGCCCGAGCACCTGGATATGCTCGCAACGGGCTATCTCTTCGAACAACGGAAGCAGCCCGTCCGGGGCAACGCCGAACTTGCTGGCCTCGCCGGAAATATCGACCTGCGCCAGGCAGGGCAATATGCGTTCTTCCGTTCGGGCGCGTTCGTTCAGCGCGCAGGCGAGGCGGGCGCTGTCCAGTGCATGAAAACAATCCGCGAACCGAACAACGTCTCTTGCCTTGTTCCGCTGCAAATGTCCGATCATGTGCCAGGTTCTGTCCCCCCCTTGCGTCCGCCCCGGCGCTTCTTTGCTCTTCCGCACCAGTTCCTGTACGCGATTCTCTCCAAAATGACGTATCCCGGCCCGGTGCGCCGCCTCCACCGCCGCCATGGGGAACGTTTTGGATACGGCGATCAGCGTAATTTCGTCGGGCGAACGCCCGGCCCGCCGACAGGCTTCCGCAATACGCGCCCGAATCTGCTGCGCGTTGCGGGCAATGCTCTCCATGTCCATGCAGTCCGTCATGCTGTTATCAGAGTGTCCCCGGGAACGCCGCGCCGTTACGTTTCCGCGCGCAGCGCCTCCAGCGGAGACTGCCGGTAAATGCCCCGGCTGTATGCGAGCCCGGTCCCTGTCGTCAAAAGCGGCGCCGCGATCAGCAACGCCAGCGCGGCCGCGATATCTGGCCGAAAAGGCGTATCGAACAGGAACGCTGCAAACGCCCACACCGCCGCAAAAGAAAGCGTCAGGCCCGTCAAGGCGGCGAAAAACCCGATAAAAAAATACTCGACCGCCATGATTCGGAGCACTTCGGATCGGGACGCCCCCAACGTTTTCAGCAATACGCTCTCGCGCCGCCGTTGCGACTGGCTCACCACCACGGCTCCGATCAACACAATGATCCCTGTCAGGATACTGAAGGACGCCATGAAGCGAACCACGAACGATATGCTGGAGAAAATAGCGTCAAAGGTGTTCAGAACCAGCGACAAGTCGATAATCGAGACGGAAGGGTGCCTGTCTACTACGGCTCGCTGCAACCCGGAGGCCTGAACTGCGGTTTCCGTCCGGCTGAGGACGACATGGAATTGCGGGGCTTCTTCCAGTACGCCCGCAGGGAACACCACATAGAAATTGGTTCCCATCCGCCGCCATTCCACTTCGCGTAAACTGGCCACCCGGGTCGGGACGAACTCTCCCTGTACGTTGAACGTCAAACTGTCCCCTACGCCAACCTTCAGGTCCCGGGCAATATCCTCGTCCAGCGATATGGGCGCCAGCGGATCGTTCGGGTCCGCCTCTCCGATAAATTCGCCCGCCGCCAACTTTTCGGATTCGGTCAAACGGTCTCGCCAGGTTACGCGGTATTCGCGGCGGTGCGCCCAGGTCGCCGTAGAATCCGCCTGCATGGCGCTTACCGCGCGTCCGTTGACGGAGGCAAGGCGCATGGTTACAATAGGCACGCTATCCAGCACGGGCAACTCCTGCTCCCGCACGATATCCGTTACCGGAGCGATTTCGTCGGACTGAATATCGAACAAGACCATATTGGGCAAGCGTCGGGCCTCGGACAGTTCGAGCTGGCCCAGCAGCGTTCGCTGAATCCCGAAAAGCGTTCCGATCGCAAAAGCGCCCAGTCCCAGCGAAAGCACCAGCATCGTGGTCTGGTTATTGGGCCGGAACAAGTTGGCCAATCCTTGCCGCCAGATGTAACTCCAACTAGACGGAAAGAAGCGGCGCGTAGCCCAGACGACGCCTTTCGCCGTAATCAGGAGGGCGCCAAAGCCCGCCGCCAGGCCGGCGGCGTAAGCCAGTCCGGCGCCGGGCGACGGCGCATTGCCTGTGGCGAATGCGACAATGCCCGCCGCCACGATCCCGAATACGCCCCACCAGAGCGGGTCTTTCAAACTGGACAGACCGGTTTCCACAGTCGAACGCAGGGTCAAAAGCGGAGATATGCGGCGAACCGAAACGAGCGGAAAAAGCGCAAAGGCCACGGCGGCCCCGACGCCCAGCGCCATGCCTGCTCCGAGCGAACTCCAGGATATCGAAAAGGGCACCGCTACGGGGAGAAAATCCTGGAGGACGATCGGCACGAGCGCCTGCACCCCTATGCCCAGCGCAGCGCCCGCCGCGCTGCTCGCCAGGCCCATGACAAGGGTTTGCAAGGCGTACACGGAACATGTTTGCCAGACGCCCGCCCCAAGGCATCGCAACACCGCAATCGTTGCAAGCCGCCTGCGCACGTAGACATGCACGGCGCCCGCCACGCCAATGCCTCCCAGCAGCACGGCGACAAAAGCGATCACATTCAGAAATCGATACAGATTGGTCAACCCCTCGTCCCATCCTTCCCGGATTTCGGCGACCGTATCGTAGCGAACTTCTTCTTCGCGCAACAGCGGCGCCACCGACTCGACGAGCGCTTCCGGGTCTCTGCCGTCATCGAACCGGAAAGCGAGGGCGTACTCCGCCTGGCTGCCCCGGGACAAGAGCGTCGAATCCAGCCGGACGGCGGGAATGTATATGCGCGGGCTGAAAAGCGACATCATCTGATTTTCGCCCGGCGTCTTGTCGATCCGCCCCGCCACCGGATAGAAACGGCGCCCGATGCGGACGCTGTCTCCGGGCTGCACGTGGAAAAGGTTCATTACCGCCCGATCCACCAGTGCGCCGCCGTCGGCAAGCCAGCGCTCCGTCGCATCGGCGGGCGTGGTTTCGAGGTCGCCGTAGAAAGGAAAGGGGCCTTCGATCGCGCGCACAGTCATCAGGCGCGACTGCCGCCCAGCCGGAAACCAGGCCATGGAGGGAAAGGAAACGAGTCGCGCTTGCGTCCCGCCTATAGAATCAATGGCCGCTTCCATGGCGCTTCCGAACGGCCGCCCGGATTCCAGCATAAGGTCCGCGCCCAGCAATGTTTTCGCCTCGCGGTCCACTACCTTCCGGAGGTTGCTCCCGAACGACGAAATGGCCACCAGCGCCGCCACCCCAACGACCATGGCGGACAAAAAGAGCGCCAGTTGCCGGCGGCTGCCCCGGCTGTCCCTCCACGCCATCCTGCATATCCACAAATTCGGCATCGTTATCGCATGTGCTGGCTACGGGAGTGCGGGTCCGGAGTTCGTCGCAGCGTCGGAAACCACGGCGCCGCCGCGCAGCCGGATAATGCGTCCGGTGCGCTGCGCCAGTTCATGGTTGTGCGTAACGAGGAGCAGCGCCGTTCCCGCGGTTTCGTTCAGTTCGAACAGCAGCGCCTCGATGGTCGCGCCCGTCTCGGCGTCGAGGTTACCCGTGGGTTCGTCGGCGAACAGCATGGCCGGGCGATTTGCGAACGCCCGCGCAATGGATACCCGTTGCTGCTCGCCCCCGGACAACTGCGCGGGATAATGGGACTTCCGTTCTCCAAGTCCCACCTGATCGAGCAGCGCGCTTGCCCGCTTGCGGGCCCCCTTGTCGCCGCGCAACTCCGCCGGAACCATCACATTTTCCAGCGCCGTCAAGGCAGGAATCAACTGGAATGTCTGGAAAATAAATCCGACTTCCCGGTTGCGAAGCCGTGCAAGCGCGTCTTCCGACAGGGCGTTCAGGCGGCGACCGGACAAATCCACGCTCCCCGACGTAGCCCGATCCAGTCCCGCGCACAAACCCAGCAGGGTGGTTTTCCCGGAACCCGAGGGCCCTGCCACGGCGCACGTTTCTCCGGGGCGTAAATCGAAGGATACGTCGCGCAACACGGTAAGCGATCGATCGCCGCTCTCGTAGGTCCTGGTGAGATGGCGAACGGAAAGAATGGGGGCCATAAGATATTTTTCTGAAACCGGTTTTCGTTTCCGGGGGTTTGTTGCAGTCAGGTCTCTTTCTTCAGAATACTCCGTGTTCGCGCCAGAAGGTTTTCCGCAATCCATGCGCATAGGCAAACTGTACCTGCTTGCATGCATTCCTGTTCTGTGCCTGGGCTGCGGGCCTCGCAACGAACGCCCGTCGCCTTCCGCAGGCGGTGCAGACTCCCTGGCCGCCGGACCGAACGCGGAACGCGCAGCGCAGGCCCGCAAGCCGGATGTAATCCTGCTTTTTCTGGGAAACAGTTTGTCTGCGGGCGCCGGCGTCGATCCCGCCCGCGCCTTTCCCGCCCTGATACAACAGCGCATGGATTCGCTGGGATGGAACGCGCAGGCGATCAATGCAGGATTGAGCGGAGAAACCAGCGCGGGAGGCTTGCGCCGCATAGACTGGTATCTGGAACGACATGCGGCGGGCGTCCTCGTGCTGGAACTCGGCGGAAACGATGGTTTACGAGGCATTCCGGTCGATGTTACGCAACGCAACCTGCGCGCAATCATGGACAAGGCCCGGGCGGCGAACCCCAATATGGAAATTATCCTCGCCGGCATGCAGATTCCGCCCAATCTCGGACCGGAGTACGCGCAGGCTTTCCGGAATGTCTATCCAGCGCTCGCCGCAGAGGAGCATGTCCGCCTCATCCCCTTCCTGCTCGAAGGCGTAGGCGGCGTCGATTCGCTCATGCAGGCGGACGGGATCCATCCCAACGAGGCGGGGCACCGGATTGTCGCCGAGCATGTCTGGACCGCGCTCCAGCCGGTTATGGAAAAATTGCGTCTGCAGGACAACCCGACGCGGCTTACAGATTCTTGACCGCCGCCGCCAGGCTGGTCAGCGAATCTTTCGCATCCCCGAAAAGCATGCGCGCGTTGTCGTGGTAGAACAACATATTTTCAATGCCGGAATAACCGGGCCGCAGGCTGCGCTTGAGCACGACCACCGCGCCGGAACGATCCACGTCCAGAATGGGCATCCCGTAAATGGGGCTGGCCTTGTCCGTGCGCGCCGCCGGGTTGACTACGTCGTTGGCGCCGATCACCAGCGATACGTCCGTCATTCCGAATTCGCTATTGATATCGTCCATTTCGTACAACTGGTCGTAGGGTACGTCCGCCTCGGCAAGCAATACGTTCATATGCCCGGGCATGCGGCCCGCCACCGGATGAATCGCATATTTCACAGTCACGCCCCGCGCTTGCAGCATATCCGACAGTTCGCGCACCTGATGCTGCGCCTGCGCCACCGCCATGCCGTATCCGGGCACGACAATCACTTGTTCCGCATAGGTCAACTGGATGGCTACGTCCTCTACCGACGTTTCCTGCGCCGTCAGATCGTCTCGCGCGCCCTCCACGACTGAGCCGCCCCCGTCGCTTTCTCCGCCAAAGCCGCCCAGCAGGACATTCAGCAAGGACCGGTTCATGGCCTCGCACATAATGGAGGTCAGGATGAGGCCCGATGCGCCAACCAGCGCGCCGCTTACGATCAACGCCGTATTGTCCAGCATGAATCCGGTGGCCGCCGCGGCAAGTCCCGAGTAGGCGTTCAGAAGCGCCACGACCACGGGCATGTCCGCGCCGCCGATGGGAATAACCAGCAGGACCCCCAGCGCAAGCGCAAGCACGCCCAGAATCAGAGAGCCCCACAGGATGGCTTGCATATCCATGGCCGCAAAGGAAGCGCCCGCCCCGCAGATCAGGTATCCGCCCGCCGCAAGCGCGCCAACCACAATCAGCGCCGTGAGTACGCGCATCCCCGGAAACGAAACGGGATTGCCGCTCACGCGCCCTCCCAGTTTGCCGAACGCCACAAAACTTCCCGAAAAGGTAACGGCGCCGATCAGAATGCACAGCGTGGCGATCGTCGCCGCCGGAACGTCCAGCGGAGCGAGGACAGCGCCTGTCTGCGCAACCTGCGCGAACGCGCCGCCGCCCGTTTCCACGGCCAGATAGCGCGCAATTTCTCCGCCCGCCACGAGCGCCGACGCCAGCCCCCCGAACCCGTTGAACACCGCCACCAGTTCCGGCATGCTTGTCATGGCCACGCGGCGGGCCAGGAGCAGACCGGTCGCGGCGCCCGCCGCGCAGCCGACGATCATTTCTGCGGGAGAAAGAATTTCCTGAATCAGCAGGGTCGCTACGACCGCAATCAACATGCCGAGCGCGGCCAGCCGGTTTCCCGCACGGGCCGTCGCCGGAGATTGCAACCGCTTCATGCCCAGAATAAAGAGCACGGCGGCTGCGAGATAAGCCAGTAAGATTGCGTTTTGCATCGGGACGAAGCGTCAGGAGGTCTCGGCGGCGCTATCCGGGCCGGTTCGCCGTTTCGGCCTGAACATTTGCAGCATCCGGTCCGTGACGAGGAAGCCCCCGACCACATTGATCGCGGCGACGATGAGCGCCGCAAAGCCAATCCATTTGGCCCAGGGCGCGGCGACCATGCCCGTAGCCACCAGCGCGCCCACAATGGTAATGCCGCTGATGGCGTTCGTGCCGGACATGAGCGGCGTGTGCAAGGTTTGCGGCACCTTGCTGATGATTTCGAAGCCAATGAAGGCCGCCAGAACGAATATGACCAGATTGCTTAGCATGGAGTAGAGCGGGTCGGGAACAGGGCGAATGCGGGTAAACGGGGCGGGTTATGTTTCGAGCAAGGCGCGAACGCGCTCGTGCACGACTTCTCCGTCGTGCGCAACGCACATTCCCCGGAAAATTTCGTCCTCGAAATCCGCGCGGAAGGTTTCGCCGTCGGAAAATTCCGTCAGGACGGCAAGCAACGTACGGGAATACATGGCGCTTGCGTCGATCGGCGCGCGGGACGGAAGATCGACCGGCCCGGAAATGCGCACGCCGTGCCCGTACATAACCGTTTCGCCCGGCCGGGTCTCTACGCAATTGCCGCCTCCGGGGGCCGCCAGGTCAATCACTACAGACCCCGCCTTCATGGCTTGCAAGGCTTTGTCCTCGATCAGGACAGGAGCAGGTCGGCCCGGCACCAGCGCGGTCGAGATCACCACATCCGCCGCCCCGATATGCGGGACAAGCAACGCCGTTTGTTGCGACGCTTTTTCTTCGGTCAACGCTTTGGCGTACCCGCCCGCGTCGGCGTCTTCCTGCGTTTCGAACGCCAATTCCACGAACTTTGCGCCCAGGCTGCGCACTTCCTCCTGCGCAGCGTCCCGGATATCGTAGGCGGACACGCGGGCCCCGAGCCGCCTCGCCGTAGCAATGGCTTGCAACCCCGCCACGCCGGCGCCCAGCACCAGCACGTTCGCGGGCTTCGCCGTGCCCGCCGCCGTGGTCAGGAGCGGGAAAAACCGGGGCAATTCGGCGGCGGCTTGCAACACGGCGGCGTACCCCGCCACGCTGCTCATGGCGGAAAGCGCATCCATCTTTTGCGCGCGGGATATGCGAGGCACCAGTTCCATGCTGAGCGCGGTCACAGACCGGTTCGCCATTTCCTGCGCAAGGGCGGGTCGGCCCAGCGGATCCAGCATGCCCAGAAACACCCCGCCGGAAGGCATCTCCCCGATTTCTGATTCGGCGGGCGGGGCGACTTTCAGGACGATGTCTGCGCCCAAGGCCTCGCTATGCGCGCCGATCCGCGCCCCGTCTTCCCGAAAAGCGTTGTCGGTAAAGTACGCCGCTTCGCCCGCCCCCGCCTCCACGACGACTTCGAACCCCGCGCGAGAGAGTTTGCGAACGACTTCCGGAACGACCGCCACGCGCCGTTCGCCGTCCGCGGTCTCTTTTGGAACCCCAATGGTCAACGCCATACGCCCCGGAATGAGAATACTTTCATGGAAGCCATGCGCCCGCCAAGCGGCGCGCGAATCAGGCGCAAATATACGAAGGTCGCCGAAATATCATCCGTGTTTCCTTTCGAAGTCGTCCATAAAGGCGACCAGCGTCTTCACGGACGCTTCCGGGCAGGCGTTGTAGAGCGAGGCGCGCATCCCTCCCACCGAGCGATGTCCTTTCAACGCCAGCAAGCCCTGTGCATTCGCTTCGGCAAGGAAACGGGCTTCAAGGTCTTCCGACGGCAAGCGAAAAGTTACGTTCATTCGCGAGCGGACCTCCTTGCGCGCGGCGCCTCGATAGAAATCCGTTCGGTCGATGCGGGCGTACAGGGCGCCCGCCTTGCGCTCGTTGATTTTCTCCATGGCCGCCAGCCCGCCCTGCGCTTCCAGCCAGGCCAGCACTTTCTCCATGACGTACACGGCGAATACGGGGGGCGTATTGTACAATTTCGCGGCGTGGATTCCGTAATCCAGCATAGCCGGCAGCGAAGCGTTGCGGCGTTGCAGAAAATCGTCGCGAATCAGAACCGCCGCGGCGCCCGCCGGGCCGATGTTTTTTTGCGCGCCCGCATAGACCAGCGCATGCCTGGCCATATCGATCGGGCGACTCAGAAAATCGCTGGAGGCGTCGCATACGAGGGGCAAGGCGGTCTGCGGAGTTTCCGGGAATTGCGTACCCGCCACCGTGTTGTTCGAGGTGATATGCAGATAGTCTGCTTCGGGATCGATATCCCATGCGCCGATGTCCGGGAGGTACGAATAATTTCGATCCTCGCTGGAGGCTGCGGCCCGCGCCTTGCCCGTTCGCTGCGCTTCCTTCAGCGCATTGGCGGCCCAGCGACCGGTCACTGCATAATCTGCGGAACCTCCCGCTTTCCGGAAATTCAGCGGTATCTGATGAAACTGCATGGACGCCCCGCCTTGCAGAAAAAGGACATGCCATTCCTCGCCGACGCCGAGCAAACGCCGAATGCGCTCCCGCGCGTCCTGTGCGATCTGCGCATAGGCGGCCGAGCGATGGCTGATTTCAAGGACGGAGACGCCCAGGTCGCCACAGACCGGAAGCTCCTCTTTTATTTCCAGCAGGACGGATTCCGGCAGCGTGGCGGGGCCGGCGGAAAAATTATGCAAGCGCATGGCGGGTTGCATGGCGTGGGATGATCGAAAAAACGCAGGCCCGAAGACCGCGCGACAGGAAAAACAGGCGCAGGCAAGGCGCGCTATTCGAACAGGTGCACGAGCAATCCGCTGCGGAGTTTCGGTTCGAACCAGGTGGATTTCGGCGGCATGAGCAGGCCCGCACTGGACGCCGCGAGCAATTCTTCTGCGCGGGTCGGATACATGGAAATGGCCAGTTCCGCTTCTCCCGAATCGACGAGACGCTCCAGTTCGTCTGCGCCGCGGACGCCTCCCACGAAGTCTATATTCGGGTCCAGGCGCTGATCTGCGATCCCGAAGACGGGTTCCAGCAGGTGCTCGCTGAGCCGGGCGACGTCCAGCGTGTCCACTACTTCGTTGCGCGCGGTCGCCGGAAGCGACATCGTATGCCACTTTCCCTTCAGGTACAGGCAAACTGCGCCTGGTTCGGCGGGCGCCTTCTCTCCTGAATCTGCAGACAGGCCAAAACGGTCGGCCAGCGTATTCAGGAATTCGCCTGCGGGGACAGGCAGTTTGCGCACGATGCGGTTGTAGGCCAATATCTGCAATTCGCTAATGGGAAACAGCGCCGCCGGGAAAAACGCCGCTTCCGGGCATTCGACGCCGGTTTCGCGCAGTTCCGCCGCTGCGCGGGAGGCCGCCGCGCACCGATGATGCCCGTCCGCAATGTACAGGCGCTCCACGCTGCGGAAGGCGTCCACGAGCGCTTCTTGCTCCTCTGCTTTCCAGATGGCGTGCCGGACGCCGTCTTCCGCCGCGAAGTCGTAGAGTGGTTCCTGCGCAGCGGCTTCTGCAACGAGGGCGTCGATTCGGTCTGTGTTCCGGTACGTCATAATAACTGGCTCGGCGTGCGCTTGCTGCGCAAGGATATGCCGGACCCGGTCTGTTTCCTTCTTCGGGCGCGTTTTTTCATGTTTCAGGATGATTCCCTGGTCGTATTCTTCCACGGAAACGCACCCGAATACGCCGGTTTGCGCCCGGCCGTCCATTTCGAGGCGGTACAGATACAAAGACGGCGTCGAATCCTGCAACGAGCAGGCGCTATCCGCGAAAGCCCGCAGGTTGGCGGCGCCGCGCGCATAGGTTTCCGGCGCATATTCGTCGGCGTCCGCCGGAAGGTCGATCTCCGGACGCGCGACATGCAGAAAGCTCAACGGCTGTCCGGCGGCAAGGGCGCGGGCTTCTTCCGTATTCACTACGTCGTAGGGAACGGAGGCCACTGCCGCCGCTTTGTCGGGAACGGGGCGCAGGGCGCGAAAAGGGCGAAGAATCGCCATGAGAAGCGTTGGCAAGGTCTGGGATAACGCAGAAAAACAACCTGACGGCAATTTCGGAAACGCTGCGTTCCTGTGTCGTGAAACCGCAACGAATATGCCGGCGCAGAGCGAAACGGGTCCATATTCTTCAGGAATATCCGAACAGCGGAAGGAAGGGTCGCCTAAATAATTCAAGTCCAGAATTTTCGACTTGAAAAATTAAGGCGCCCTGTTGAATATGCCAAGGCAAGAGGCTGAAAGGGGGTGCGCTGGCGCAGGGCGGAACGGCTCCGGGCGCGCCTTTTCACGAAACTATCAAGGATGCGGGGGCCACGAATTGGCGGGCGCATTTCGAGCCCGATATTTCGCCCAAAGGCGCAACTCCCGACCCTCAATCGTCCGTATTCTTCAGGAATATCCGAACAGCGAGGGAAACGCGACTACGACAACTCCAGCCCAGATTGCGTACGCCGGAAGGTAGTCGGTCTGCCAGCGCTCCAGGGCGGCGAAGGACCCCGCGCCGCGCAGAAAACGCGCATACAGCCAGGCGGACCAGGCCAGATTTACCAGCAGGATGAGGTTCATGCCCAGCGCCGCCGCCTTGTTCGGACTGAATCCGAATTCCGATATGCGGGCGACGATGGCCGTAAGCGCCAGAATGTCTACGATCAGCGCCAGCACGACGAGCGCGAGTTGAATCCGGTCGAAAATCCCCGGCTTTTGCTCCGGGTCTCGCGCGGACGCGGCGTACAACAGCAGGCCCAGAACCACCGCAAGCAACAAATCGCATCCGATAAGCGCTTCGCGTTCTATTCCGACGATGTTGCCGGTCCATAGCATGGCGCCCAGAAAAACAAGCAGCATAAGCGCGAAAAGCGGCGTGAACAGACGGGTCAGCATCGGCGCAATGTTCGCCATGATATTCTGCTTCGTTTCCGCCAGCCAGGCGGCTACGAGCACCGCCCCCATTGCGCCGCAAGGGATCATCCAGTTTGCAACGAACCATTCGGGGTCCAGGCTGATCGCGGCGAACATGAACATCGTAAGACCCGACAGGACGCCGCCCCCAAGCGCAATCAGCACATAGTAGAGAAACATTTCCCCGGAAAATCGGACAAAATCCATGCGTTTCGAGCGGTCGCCCCATGCACCGCCGGCATAGGCAATCCCAATCGCGAGCCAAAGCGCAATGGGCAGGTGCAGCACGGTCAGGATTTCGGCGTCGCCTTCCGGCTGGAACGGGAACACATTCGCGAGCGCGGCGGCCGCGCCGAAAGCCGCCGCGATCCACAAACAGATTTTCGTGTCGAGATTGCGCTTCCAGGCAAAATACCCGGCCAGAAACGGCAGCGCGAAAAGGCTGACGTTGCGGGCGTAAAATGTTTCGTTCCCGTCTTCCATAGACAGCCCGAAGAAGGCCGGCATTTTTATGGCCAGCGCCGCGAGAATCGCAAGCAAAAGAACAATGACGGTCTCCTGGGGCGGTGCGCTTGCGTCCGCGCTGCTGCGTTCCGGGGTGTTCATGCGTTTTTTCCTGAAGATGTTTCGGGTACCGGATGGCGGGGGCTGACGCGTTATGGGATAGCCGGGACGGCGGCGTTACCGGATTCCGCCTCGCGGGGTTACCCTACCAGGTCCAATGCCTTTGCGGCAGCTCGGGACGGGCGACGTCGTGCAATATAAACGTAATGGGGATGCTCATTTCCATGGGAACGACCCTGCGAACCCAATTGCCGTCGGGCAGCATTTTCATCTTTGCGCCGGGCTTGAATCGCGCCTCGCGCACGACGCGCAGGGCTTCTTCGTCGCACCCGCCCCCGACGCCCTCCACGACGGCCGCTTGCTCTACGTATCCCGCCTCGTTCACCACAAACGATATCAGGACCACCCCCTCGATTCCGCTATCGCGGGCAGACGGAGGGTATTGTATTTTCTCGACGACGCCGCGGAGTCCGCCGATCAGTTCGGGGGAATATTCTATCGTTGGAAATCCGCTGGAAGGCAACAGCAGCCGCTGCGTTGCGCGAGGTCGATAAATCTCTTCCAGGGGTGCGTGTCGCACCGGTTGCAAGCGAGGTTCTGCTTGCGCCAGCGCCTGGGCTTGCGTTTCCAGGGGCAGAATGCATATCAGGGCGGCCCCAGGCACCAGGGCGGGCAGCCATCGCCGCGCCCCTTGCAGCCCCCCGAAGGGCGCGCCACGTCGGCGAATCCGCGAATCCGCAGCGGTTTTTGCTGGTTTCGACGATGTAATCATGATGTCCTGCGTGTGCGAACGCGATACGCTGGGCGAAATGGTTTTTATCGGCGTATCCTTCGCATGTTCACCAGGCCGCGTCCAGCGCCTCGCACAGCCAGCGCTGAAAAGGCGATGCGCTCCGGCACAACGCCGCAAAACGGTCTGTAAAATCCTCTGCAACGAGGTCCGCCTCTCCAAGCGGCGCCACGCCGACGAAATCCTTTCGCTTCAGGTCCTCGATCAGGGGGTGGTTCGGGTCCGTTCCCCGGGGGGCTTTTTTCAGGGAATCGCCAGACAGTTCGAACGCGGCGCGGAACCCCGCATCGTCCCGGGCCTGCCTCCACGCATCCGGGTCGTCCGCGATAGCCTGGCGGATGGCGGTCAGGGCCGGGGTCGCCGGGCGCCATATGCCGCAGGCCGCAAAGGAGCCTCCTGGCTCGATATGCAGATAAAAGCCGGGCGCATGGGCGTCCTTGCCTGCTTCGTGCCGGAAATGAATCCCGGTATGGGTTTTGTACGGGCTTTTGTCCTTCGAAAAGCGTACGTCCCGGTAGATGCGGAAAAGCGAACCGCCGCTGGCGCGCGGATCGGCTCTGAAATGCGGGCTGATTTCGCGGAGCGGCTGCGCAAAATCCGCAATGAATCGCAAGGCGGGGTCCTTTACGTCTGCTTCGTAGCGGGGCTTGTTGGCCTGGAACCAGTCCCGGTCGTTGTGCGCCGTCAATTCCTTGAGGAACCGGAGCGTGTCGGGCGTGAAGTGGGGAGAAGGCATCGGGTCCGTACAGCGTATCCTGAATAGAAAACAACCTGCAAAAAGGCTTACGGCTCGAGAAATGGAGGGGTTCCGTTCCCTGCCGGAGGCAATGGGCAGCGAGGCAAGCGCTTGACCGGAAGAGGCGCTTGCCGTCCATTCCCCGCCTTTTCATAACGCGGAAAACACGATTTTCTTGCTTTTGGCGGAATAAATTCGTATCATGAACGTTTCATCCGATGCGGCGCGCTATGCGTCGTCCATACATCGCGGGGTGGAGCAGCTGGTAGCTCACCGGGCTCATAACCCGGAGGTCGCGGGTTCAAATCCCGCCCCCGCTACCACATAAGCCGGCGCTTCCAGAGAGAGGCGGCGGCTTTTTTTGCTTGCCGGATGAGATATTCCCCGGATTCGAGGCGCGCCCGCGCGAATTCGCAGTAATCCGGCGCGATCCCGAATCCGACGTAGCGGCGCCCCTTCGCCTTGCTTGCGACGGCGACCTGACCGGAATCGGGAAACGGATCCATTATTATGCGGGACCGCACCCTGCGCTGCTTCGTCATTCCTTGCCAGCGCGTCCCTCGCAGCCTCTGAACTTTGCAGAATTAATCAGAAATTTCTGGAGTATTCTTTAATAAATAAGGCGAACAAATTTAAAGATTAAAAAATTAAGGGAGACTTTGTGCCTGGCTTCTGAAAATGTTTCCGAAGGATATGCGAGGCGTCGCGTCCGCCGCAAAACGATGACAAATCAGGTCGGGCCGAGACAGCGGGCTGCGAATGCGGGTAAAAAATATTCCGCGGAACTTGATTGTGAATTTTTCGTTATGCATATTGAAGACAGAGGGGGCGCATGGAGAGGAGATGCGCCTGAAGATATGATCGTGTCTTTCGCAACGATTTTCAAAGGAGGGGCGTCATGCGAAGGCATTCGGGACATGCGGTTCGATGGGTTTTCGTCCTGGTTTTTGCGGTTTTCGCATGGGCTGTTCCGGCGCAAGGCCAGGCGATCGAAGAGGGCTTTCCGGCGAAGCGCGTTTTTCAGGACGAGCCGGCCTTGAGCCCCCCCCCCTTGCCTGAGGAGTGCGACGCTTTCGCCATACCCGACGAGTTCGGAGAGGGGTGCAGAGAGGGTAGCGAAGCCCGAATGCCGGAAACGTTCGGGGGCATTGCACAGGGAACAGCCGGGTTCCCGGACGGTCTGTCGGCGCCGTCCGATCCTGTGCTTCGGTCGGCTCCGTTCATCGAGTGCCCCGCCGCCGTGTTTATCGAAGAGATGGAGACGGGCTCCATCGACTGCGAGGCCTGGGACGAGGCGGGCGAAGAGCATATCGACTATTACTGGGAGCCTGCGGGCGGCGCGCCGCAGGGCTACCTGGACGCGCCCCGCCTGATAGGCGAGGATCGCCTTGTTCCTTCGATAGTGGCGCCGTCGTCTCCCTCCTACGCCACGCTGGAGTCTTTTCTGTCGGAGGAGGCGACGCTTCGCTACCGGTACCGCCTGACGGCTTTGTCCCGCGTTACGGGCCTGTCGTCTCAGGAAGAAGTGGAAGTGTTCGTGCTGCTTCGCCGTCCGAGCGTGTATTGTCCTCTGGAGTACGAAGTCCCGGCGGGTTCGGAGGTCGTTCTTTCGTGCGAGGGGGCGGACCCGTTGTCATTTCGGATGGATTACGAGGAAGGCTCGTCCGTGTCGTGGGAATGGGAGGGCCTGTGGGGCGCGAGCGCGTCGTTGCTGAGCGGGGCGGACACGCCGTCGCCGTCGTTCCGGGCTCCATTGGGCGGATCGGGGGAGACGTACGATTATGTCGCCAGCATGACGACGACCTCTTCGGGGGTTCCGCGGACGGCGCGCCGTCGGGTGAGCGTGCGAGTGGTCGAAGGGGATGCAGAGGCTTCCGGCTCCTTGTCGCCAAGCAGTTCGACGCCGTCGGTTACGTGCACGGATTACGAAGTATACGCGACTGCGCCTAACTTCTATATGGACTGTTCCTGGCCAAACCCTTTGAACAGAGTCCGGTGGTTACGCTGGACGCCGCTGGGCGCCACGCCGGATTTGAGCATGTTCCTTCGCGGCGACAACGCGAAAAAACTCGACGAGAACAGGCCGCTTTTCCTGGCGGGGCAAGTTTATCACCATTGGACGCGGATGCAAGGGCCAGTGACTTACGAATACAAAGTGAGTCTGATAGAGGTCGGGTTTCGTGAGAAGCTTGAAATTGCTTCCGACACGGTTACGGTGACGATTCTGGATCACCCGGATTTGCTGGAGTGCACGACGGAATACGAAGCATACGAGGGCGATCCGGATTTTAAAATCGATTGCAGGCGCCTCGACGGAGGTCGTTTCCGCCCTGTAACACCCTCGATAGTTTGGACTCTGGGGCCCTGGACTTTCAGGGCCCGACCGTGGCGGCGCTTCTGGCATATGGAGTTTCTTTCCACGAAAAAAGAGCTCGATCCCATCTTTTCCGTTCCGAAGTCCATATCCGAAACCGTGGATATAGCGTACTTCGTATATGAGGTGTGCATCTATTTTGACTCCGTGCCGTCCGGATACCCTAACATACCCCCGTATACCCGCGTAGAGTCCCATCTGATCACGATAAAGGTGAAGAACAAGACTAATATTAAAGTAGCGTGTACGCACCCCGATGCGGTGTACGAGGGCTCGCCGGACGTTGCGTTGTCTTGTTCGGCCCGGGGAGGTCCCGAGGGCGCCGCATATGCGTACGCCTGGACGGCGAGGGGGTCGACGCAGGACACGGGTCTTTTGAGCGCGACGGACGTGTCTTCGCCGACGTTCGACGTGCCGGATAACGTTGCCCGGGACGAGAAGCACGAGTATCTTTTGACGGTTTCGGAGCCGAATATGCAAAACGCGACGGCGGAAGTTACCGTTACCGTTCTGGACAAGCAAGGCGTTCTTTCGTGCGCGGACCCCGATCCGGTGTATGAAGGCTCGGCGGATATTCCGTTGTCCTGCACTGCAACGGGCGTTCCTACGAATTCTTCGCCTGCGTACGTCTGGTCGGCTCTTGGTTCAACGCGGAGCACGTCCCGTTTGAGCGCTACGAACGTGGCTTCGCCGACGTTCGACGTGCCGCAGGACATAGACCGGGACGAGACCTATGAGTATCTTTTGACGGTCTTTCTGGAGCATAAGGTATACCTGAGAGGTAAAATAAAGGTGACGGTCCTGAACAAGCGTTCCATATATGTTCAGTGCAGGAGTACTTACGAGGGCTACGAGGGGTCGGCGGACATTGTTTTCGATTGCAGGGCGCGGGGAGCTCCCGCGGGTTCCGACTACAAGTACGTTTGGGAGCCCTCGCGCCGAACGCCTGACACGAGCCTTTTGAGCGCTACGGACGTTCTGAATCCGACGTTTTCTTTTCCGGACGACGTGTCGAAGACCACTCATTACAATTACAAGGTGACGGCGTCGGCGGAGCATGCGGAGGATGGTCGGGCGACCGTAACGGTGTCGGTTTGGCCTGCGGCCTATGATATATCTGTCGCGTGCGAGCGTCCTGCTCCGGCGTACGAGGGTTCGGGTTCCATTGCCTTGCAGTGCTCGTCGTCGGGTTCTCCTGACGGGTACTTGTACTCGTACGTCTGGCGGGCTCGGGGTTCGACGGCGGACGTGTCTTTGTTGAGCGCGGCGAACGTATCGTCGCCGACGTTCGCCGTTCCGGACGATGTGCATCAGACGACGACGTACGAGTACGTCGTGAGGTCTTCTGCGCTGCATTCTAGAGACGGCGTGGCGGAGGTAGCGGTGACGGTGCTCGACAGGCCTGCCGTCGTTGCGTCGTGCGCAGCGCCCGGTTCTGTTTACGAGGGTTCGCCGGACGTCGCGCTGTCCTGCACGACTACGGGGGCTCCCGAGGGTTCGACGTATTCGTACGCCTGGGAGGCTCGGGGTTCGACGGCGGACACGGGTCTTTTGAGCGCGGCGGACGTTTTGTCTCCGACGTTCCGCGTACCGGACGCCGTGGACCAGGACGAGACGTACGAATACAGGCTTCGCGTTACGGCGGCGCATGGGGAAACGGCGACGGCCAACGTGACGGTGACGGTGCTCGACAGGTCTGCCCTCGTTGCGTCGTGCGCGTCGCCCGGTTCTGTTTACGAGGGTTCGGAAGACGTTGCCTTGTCCTG
>CAZSNF010000002.1:0-243892 GCA_964608315.1 uncultured Rhodothermales bacterium
GTCCTGCGCCAGAGCGCCCCTCGCAGCCTCTGAACTTTGCAGAATTAATCAGAGGTTCCTTAACCGCATATCCATTGGAGGGCGATCCGCCCTCAATTCAGAGTATCCCCTACACGTCCACCCTGCACACGCCCTCGACGCCGTCCAGGGCCGCAATCTCCCCGACGACCGCCGCCGGAACCGCCTCGTCCACGGTCACCGCCGTCAGGGCCATCTCTCCCTTCCCGGCCCGCCCCAGGGCCAGCGCCCCGATATTGATCTCGTTGCGGGCCAGAATCCCCCCCACCGACGCCAGCATGCCGGGCCGGTCCACGTTCCTGTATACGATCATGTGTCCTTCCGGCTTTATTTCCAGCCAGTAATTATCGATCCGCACCAGGCGCGGCTCGTCCCGGTCGAACACCGTGCCCGCCACCGTGTGGACGCCGTCGTCCGTCTTCAGGCCGATCTGCAACAGATTCATGTACCCGCCGGGGACCGTATCCCGCGCTTCCGTAACCCGAATGCCCATATCCTCCGCAAGAAACGGCGCATTGATCAGGTTCACTGGCTCCGTAACCCATTTCGACAGGATTCCGCGCACGGCGGCCACGGTCAGCACTTCGGAATACCGGCGCGGGACCTCCCCCCGGCACCCTACGGTAATCCCCCGAATGCGCCCGCCGCCCAACTGCCCGATCAACTGCCCGAGGCGATCCGACAAACTCAAATAGGGCTGCGCGTCCGGTTGCGCCGCCATCTTGATCGCCAGCGCGTTCACCGGCGTCTGCACCGCCTCGCCGCATAGCGCGCGAATGACCTGCTCGGTAATCTGCGCCGCCACCTTTTCCTGAGCCTCTTCCGTCGAAGCCGCAATGTGGGGCGTAGCGATCACCTTCGGATGCTTCAGCAACGCCTGCAGTTCGGCGGGCGGCGGCTCCGCGGAATACACGTCCAGCGCCACCCCGCCCACTTGTCCGCTGTCCAGCGCGGCGAGCAAGTCCTTTTCCTCGACGATGCCGCCCCGGGCGCAGTTCACGATGCAGACCCCCTTGCGGCACTGCGCAAACGTTTCCTTGCGAAGCAGGCCGCGCGTGGCGTCGTTCAGCGGCGTATGCACGGTAATGAAATCGCTCTCCGCAAGAAGTTCGTCCATGCTCGCCAGCCGCACCCCGATGCGTTCGGCGGCCTCCCGCGACAACACCGGATCGTACCCGATCAGGTTCATCCCGAATCCGGCCATGCGCACCGCCACCTCCCGTCCGATTTTGCCCAGGCCCACCACGCCAAGGGTCTTTTCGTAGACTTCGGATCCGGTGAACGCCTTGCGCTCCCACTTGCCCTCCGCCACGGAGCGGTTCGCCTGCGGCACGCGGCGAGCCATGGAAAGCAACAGGGCGCAGGTATGCTCGGCGGTCGAAATCGTATTGCCCGAAGGCGCATTGATCACCAGTACGCCCCGGCGGGTCGCCGCGGCCAGGTCGATATTGTCCACCCCGACCCCGGCGCGCCCTATGACCCGGAGTTTTCCGGCGGCTTCGATAAGGTCCGCCGTAATCGTGGTGCCGCTGCGAATAATCCAGCCGTCCGCCCCGGCGGCGAATTTCCGCAGCGCTTCCCCGGACTGCCCGAGCCGAACGTCGGGCGTAACGCCGCGGGCTTCCAGCATGTCGATGCAGATCGGATCGACCGCATCGGTAATAAGCACCTTCATCGTTGTTCCGTCGTGTTTGGGAAACTCTGATCCTGTGCGTTCAGGCCCGCTATCGTCCCGATCCATTCCAGCAAGGCGGGTACGCCCCGCCTCGTCTGCGAAGAGGTCGAAAAAACCGGAATTTCCAGTCCAAGCCCGGAAAGCGCCTCGCGCACGCCGCGTTCCGCCCTGATGCGTTCGTTGCCGGAAAGTTTGTCGCACTTCGTAAGCGCGATGGCGTACGGAGCCTCTTGTCCGCGCATGAATTCGATGAAACTGCGGTCTGTTTCGCCGGGCTCGCGGCGGCTGTCCACAAGATGCACGAGCAGGCGCAGGGGGTCGCGCTCCGTCACATAGCGTTCGATGAGCCGGGCCCAGCGCGCGCGCTCCTGTTTCGAGGTTTTCGCATAGCCGAACCCTGGAAGATCCACGAAATACAATGCTCCGTTGATCAGGTAATAATTGAATTCCCGGGTCTTGCCCGGCGTTCCGCTGGTCCGGGCCAGCCCCCGGCGTCCCGCCAGCGCATTCAGCAGCGAACTCTTGCCCACGTTCGAACGGCCCGCGAACGCCACTTCGGGCAATCCGTCCGAAGGCAGTCCGCCCCAGGACGTCGCGCCCCTGACAAAGGTGATTTCCCGAATACGCAAGAGCCTCTCTCCGAATCGATCCCTGATTGCGCGGCTGGTTACGCGATCGCCAGGCGCTCCCTGACCGTCTCGCCGATCACGGCCGGATTCTCGATCACCGTTACGCCGGCTTCTTCCAGCGCGGCGATCTTTTCCTCCGCCGTCCCCTTGCCCCCGGACACGATGGCCCCGGCGTGCCCCATCCGCCGTCCGGGCGGCGCCGTCCGGCCCGCAATGAATCCGAACACCGGCTTCGTCATATGGTCCCGCGCAAAGGCCGCAGCCTCCTCCTCCGCCGTCCCCCCGATTTCGCCGATCAGGACGACCGCCTCCGTATCCCCGTCCTCCTCGAACAGGCGCAGCACATCTACGAAACTCGTTCCCGGCACGGGGTCCCCGCCGATCCCCACCGCCGTACTCTGTCCAAGCCCCTGCCGCGTAAGCTGGTCCACCGCCTCGTACGTGAGGGTGCCGGAACGCGACGCCACGCCCACGGGCCCGGGCTTGAAGATCATGGCGGGCATGATGCCGACCTTGGCCTGGTCGGGCGTCAGGGCGCCGGGGCAATTCGGTCCGATGAGCCGGACGCCCTTGCGCTGCATGGCGTGATAAACCGGAACCATATCTCCTGCGGGAATGCCTTCCGTAATGCACGCGATCACCTCTATGCCCGCGTCCGCTGCCTCGAGAATGGCGTCCGGGGCGAATGCGGGAGGCACGAAAATCGCCGATGTGTTCGCTCCCTCCTGTGCAACCGCCTCGGCCACCGTGTTGAACACTGGCTTGCCAAGGTGCGCGCGACCGCCCTTGCCGGGCGTCACGCCCCCCACCAGCGTGGTGCCGTACGCCAGCATTTGTTCGGAATGAAAAGTGCCCTCGGAACCCGTAAAGCCCTGCACCAGCAAGCGGGTGTTTTTATCGACGAGAATCGCCATAACGATCAGAATAAGCGACGAAAAACCGGAACGCGCCCAAGATAAGGACTATCCGGGCGCAGAACCGGCGAAGATTTGGAAGATTGCGCAGAGGAAATCAGAGATGCGAAAAAGCCCCGCCAGACACGACCTGACGGGGCTCCCGAATGACGCGATGGCTGAACGCCCGCTCACACAGACCCCTGGACGATCGCGATCAAAAGCGTAATCCAGACGCCGAGCGACGTAACTCCAGGACCAGTCATCCACCGCTGCGTAACCATGTACCTACCGGACAGGCGCTCGCCCCTGCAACCGCTCCACCATGTCCCCGATGCGGAGAATCGTTTCCTCCCCGAAATGCGGCCCCAGAATCTGCGCGCCCACAGGCAAATGGGGCGCTTCCGGGTGCAAACCGAGGGGTACGGCCAGCCCGGGAATGCCCGCAAGATTGGCCGGCACGGTATAGACGTCGCTGAGGTACATCGCCATGGGATCGTCTGCCCTGCTGCCAAGGCGGAACGGCGGAGCGGGCGCAGCCGGCGTAATCAGGGCGTCCACCTCGTCGAAAACGGCGTCGAAATCGTTCCGTATGAGGGTGCGCGCCTGCTGCCCTTTCGCATAATAGGCTTCGTAGTAGCCGGAGGACAGAACGTACGCGCCAAGCATGATGCGCCGTTTCGCTTCATCCCCGAAGCCCTCCGTGCGGGACGCCGTATAGAACCGGCGCAGCATGGACTCTGCATCCAGACGTTCCCCTGCGGATTCCCCGTCCGCCCCGGAAACCGCCGCCCGCTCGTTTTGCAGGGCGCCGCGAAGTTCGTCGAGCGCCGCCCTGTGACCGTACCGGATTCCGTCGTACCGGGCGAGATTGCTGGACGCTTCGGCGGTCGTCAGGATATAGTACGCGGCGACGCCGTATTCCGTGCGGGGCAGGGACGCCTCCCGCACCACAGCCCCCTCCCGTTCGAGTCCGCGTACGCATTCCTCGATCATGCTCCGTATCCCGTCGTCGAGTCCGTCGGCGAAGTACTCCTTCGGCAACCCGATGCGCAGCCCCCGGATATCCCCGGTCAACGATTGCGTATAGTCGGGAACCCCGACAGGCGCGCTGGTGGAATCCCGCTCGTCCCGCCCCGCCATATGATTCAGGAGCAACGCGCAATCCTCCACGGACCGCCCGATGGGGCCCATGCAATCGAAGGAGGACGCAAACGCCACCAGGCCGGACCGGGATACGCGCCCGTACGTAGGCTTCAGGCCCGCCACGCCGCAATGCGCGGCGGGCTGCCGAATAGATCCGCCCGTATCGGTGCCCAGCGCCGCATGGCACAGGCCGGCGGCGACGGCGGCGGCGGACCCGCCGGAAGAACCGCCCGGCACATAATCCGCATTCGCAGGATTTCGGACCGGCCCGAAATACGAAGTCTCGCTGGACGACCCCATCGCGAATTCGTCGCAATTCGTTTTCCCGACGAAAATCGCGCCCGCAGCCCGGAGCCGTTCGATCACGGTGGCGTCGTACAGCGATTCGAAATGTTCGAGCATGCGGGACGAGCAGGTAACCCGGCGCCCCTTCATGCAGATCACGTCCTTGATCCCCAGCGTCAGGCCCTTCAGCGGGAGGGCGTCCGCAGATCGATCCAGACGGCGGGCCTGCTCAAGGGCGTCCTCCTCATCCACCGAAATAAAGGCGTTGAGCAGCGGGTTCTGCGCCCGAATGCGCGCCAAAAAGGAAGAGACCAGGGTTTCGCAATCGGTCTCCCCGTTCTGCAAGGCTTTCCGGGCGTCCGCAAAGGAGGTCATCGGACGAACGACATTCAGGGATACGCTGATTCAGTCCGCGAAGCTCAGAGGCTTGCGAGGGATGCGCTGGCAAGAACCGACGAAAGAAGAATGGGGGCGACAGGCGAACAGACGACAGGCGCCGTGCATGGCCCGACAGGAAGCCGGACCGATCCGGGAGCCGCTTGCGCGGATTATGCAGCGGGCGGGGCGGGATCGGGAGCCGCGGCGTCCGGAGCCGCTTGCGCGGGCGGCGGCGGGGCGGCTTGCGCAGGTTGCGCGGGAGGCGCCTGGGGTTGCGGGGCGGACTGCGCAGGCGGACGATACGCGGTATTCCGGTTGTTCACGTCCACCGTAAGTTCGCGTTGCACATCCTTCGTGGCGTCCTTGAATTCCCGCAATCCCTTGCCGAGGCCGCGAGCAATCTCCGGGATGCGCTTCGCGCCGAACATAAGGAGTATGAGCAAAAAAATCAGGCCTATTTCCATTGGTCCGAATGAACCCATAACCAACCCCCTTAATATTGTGTGCGATCTTGTGAGCGACCCGACGAACGGCGCAAAAGGCGACAGAACGAACGACATGCGCCCGTTGTACGCCAGGTTACAAAAAGCCTGTTTGCGGGACCGCCGCCGCAAAACGCTTGTCACGAAACGCCATGACCTGAAACGACAGCAAAACCAATGGCCAGAAACAGACCGAAAACATGGCTTTTACTTGTCAACGAAGGTCGGCGGGGAAAGTTCCGCCCCGCAAAATACGACCCGAAAAACCGAATTGCGCCCCATGCCGGGCTGGAACATGCCGCCCCGCCCCGCTTTTCAGAAAGGTCCGTTATTCATGGCGTTTCGTACCCGTGCGTCTCGTGCACATCCGATATGACAAGGCAAGCGACCAGGCTATCGTAACGCCGTGCAACCGCGTGGCGGGCGTGATCGTTCCGCCGCCGGACAAGTCGATCGCGCAACGGGCCTCGCTCCTCGCAGCCATCGGCGACGGAACCTCCCGACTGGTCAACTATCCCTCGTCCGCCGACCCGCTCTCCACGTTGCGCTGCCTCCGGCAACTGGGCGTCGGAATAGAAAAGGATGGAAACGACCTGCTGGTGCGCGGCAAGGGACTGGACGGACTTTCTCCGCCCGCCGCGCCGCTCGACTGCGGCAATTCGGGCACGACGATGCGCCTGCTCGCCGGCCTGCTCGCCGGGCAACCCTTCGATAGCGTGCTTACGGGCGACGCCTCCCTGCGGGCCCGTCCCATGGAGCGGGTGGCCGAACCGCTGCGAGCCATGGGCGCAAAAATAACCCTGAACGATGGCTGTGCACCCATGCGCATCGAACGCAGCGAACGGCTGCGGGGCATGGAGTACCGCCTCCCTGTGCCTTCGGCGCAGGTCAAATCCTGCGTGCTGCTCGCCGGACTGCGGGCCCGGGGACGCACCACCGTGATCGAAACCCTGCCCTCGCGCGACCACACCGAGCGCATGCTAAACCTGGCGACGCAGGAGGAAGCAGGGGAGCGGCGCATTTTTGCGACGGGAAACACGTCCGTCCCGGCCCGCGACTGGATCGTGCCGAATGATTTTTCCTCCGCCGCTTTTTTTCTGGTCGCCGCTGCGACAGCGCCGCAAGGCTCGCTCCTGCTGAAGAACGTGGGCCTGAACCCGACCCGCAGCGCCCTCGTCGGGACGCTGAAGGAGATGGGCGCCCGCATCCGCATAACTGACCGCAAGGAATCCGGGGGCGAACCCGTGGGCGATCTTCACATCGATGCATCGCCGCTCCGGGGCATACGCGTGGACGGCGCGCGCATCCCCCTGCTGATCGACGAAATCCCGATCCTTGCGGTGGCGGGCGCGCTGGCGAAGGGACGCACCGAAATACGGGATGCGCGCGAACTGCGCTTCAAGGAGACGGACCGTATCTCCGCCATGGCGGAAAATCTCCGGCGCCTCGGCGCTTCGGTGGAAGAATTCGACGACGGCCTAACCGTGGACGGACCTGCCGAACTGCGTGGAAACAGGGTGACCAGCCGCCATGATCACCGCGTGGCGATGGCCATGGCCGTGGCCGGGCTGGCGGCCCGCGGGGAAACGGTCATTGAAGACGCTTCGTGCGCAGACGTGTCGTTTCCGAACTATTGGCAAACGCTTGCGTCGGTGGCCTTATGATCGGTGGCCTCATTCCCGGTTTCTCTGGACGGATCCCACAAATGCGCCCTCAGCGCCACGCATCCCTCCGCGTCGAACGTCACCCCCTCGGCGCGCAAGCGTTCTTCCATGACATGCGGCCCTTCGAACCGCATCTTGCCGGTCAAGGCGCCGAATCGATTGACCACGCGATGGCAAGGAAGCCCCGTTCCCGCCGCCGCGCCCAGCGCCCAGCCCACCGTGCGGGCGGCGGAACGCGCGCCGAGATGCCCGGCGATATGCCCGTAGGTCGTAACTTTACCGGGTGGAATCCGGGCTACCACCGCCCAGACCTGTTCAAAGAAAGTATGGGATGCTGTGATATGATCCTGCGAATTGCGCATAAGCCATATACCGCGCGCTCGTCATTATGTTGTCGCTTTCGCCCCGGCGGTTTTTGCGGCGGCGAAGCAGAAACAGCAACGGCAAACCCCGTAAAACCATGACGAAGGCGTCTCATCCGCCGGATCCGGACTACGCCGCGCTGGAACAAGCGCTGGGAGAGGAACGCCTTGCGAGGCGGGTCGAACTGGCCCCCTTTACGACGTTCCGGATCGGCGGCGAAGCGGACCTGTTCTGCGAGGCGCGCACCGCAGAGGAACTCGCGCAAGCGATCCAGGCGGCCCGGGACGCCCGCGTTCCGTATTTCCTGCTCGGATGCGGCGCGAATATTCTGGTGAGCGACCGGGGCGTCCGCGGACTCGTTATCCGCAATACGGCCCGCCAGACGGAGATCGACCCCGATGCGGGCCGCGCGCGGGCAGCGTCCGGAGCCATTATGTACCCGGATGTGATCGAGGCGACCGTGGAGGCGGGCCTATCCGGACTGGAGCATTATGTGGGCATTCCGTCTACGGTAGGCGGCGCGCTGTGGCAAAACCTGCATTTCCTGTCGCCTGCGCCGAAGCGGGAACGCACCATGTTCATCGAGGAAGTACTGGAGGAGGCCGACCTCCTGACCGAAGAAGGCGAACGCCGCACGGTCGGGGCGGACTATTTCGATTTCGGATACGACTATTCGGCGCTGCACGACCGGGACGATATCGTGCTTTCGGCGACGTTCCGGCTCGAACCAGGGGATCGGACGCGGATGCGGGAAATCATGGCGGAGAATCTCGCATGGCGGCAAGCACGGCACCCTCCCCTCGACACGGAGCCCAGCGTAGGCTCCATTTTCAAGAAAATAGAGGGCATCGGGGCGGGGCGCCTTATCGATGAAGCCGGCCTCAAGGGCATGCGCATCGGAGGCGTCGAAATCACGCGCCGGCACGCCAACATTATGATCAACCGGGGCGGGGGCAAAGCAGCCGACGTCATTGCCCTCATCCGGCGCGTACAGGAAATCGTGGCGAGCGAGGCGGGCTATCTGCTGGAGACGGAAATCGCTTTCGTGGGCGAATTCGACGAAACGCCGGACGCCCTTCCCTATACCCCGCAGACTTTCCGGCGGCAATACGGAGAACGCGCCGGCGCCCGCCGCGCCGCCCTGCCATGAAACAATCGTTCGCAAGGTGGTTTGCAGGAGCATGGGCCGTTTTCGAGAAAGACCTGCGCCTCGAACTCCGCAATCGCCATGCGGCGGGCATGTTGCTGATGTTCGTCCCCGCCTCGATCCTGCTCATCTTTTTCGCAGCGGGACAGGAGCCGCTCTCCCCCCGCATTCAGGCGGGCCTCCTGTGGATCGTGATTCTTTTTGCGGCGTCCATCGGCCTCGGGAGGTCGTTCGCAAGCGAGGCGGATCGCGATACGGCGCTCTTCTTGCGGCTGCACACCCGGGCCAGCATGGTTTACGCAGGCAAACTGCTCTTCAATTTCCTCCTGATCCTGGCGCTGGACGTCGTAGCCGTTCTGACGATGATCCTGTTGCTGCATGTTCAGGTGGCGCATGGGGGATTGCTCGCCAGCGCCATCTTCCTCGGATCGCTCGGCCTGGCCGGCGCCACGACGCTGCTCGCTGCACTGATCGCGCAGGCCGCCACGCGCGGACCTTTGTTGCCGGTGTTGCTTTTTCCCCTGCTCGCGCCGCTGCTCATGTCGGCGGCGACGGCCACGCGCCATGCCCTGGAGGGAGGGGATGGATGGGGCGCCAGCGCGGAAGCCCTGACTACGCTGACCGCCTTCGCCGGGGTCGCTATTACCGCCGCCGTGCTGCTTTTCGATTTCATATGGAATGATTGAACGCATGCGTGATTTTCGCAATCCGCGCCGTATCTTGTCAGCCTGTTTACCATTCCCTTTTTCGCTGCATGGCCGCTTCCGGGAAAACATACCGGCGTATCCGCAATATCATCCTTGCGTGGCTGACGCTGGTCGTACTGGGCGGATTCCTGCTCGATATCCCCCGAATCAACATTCTGGAGCACACGGCGCGGAATCTCTATTTCCACGTGCCGATGTGGTTCACGATGATGGCTGCGTTCTTCGTGTCGGCGTGGCGCTCGGCGCAATGCCTGACGACCCGCGACCCCCTGCGCGACACGCAGGCGCTGGAGGCGGCGCGGGTCGGGGCGGCATTTGGCGTACTCGGACTGGCGACGGGTATCGTCTGGGCGCGCTTCACCTGGTACGTGGGGCAAGGAATCTGGTGGAATTTCGATCCCAAACAAACCATGGCCGCCGTGCAATTGCTGATTTACGGCGCCTACTTTACCCTGCGGTCCAGCGTGGAAGAACCTGAAAAGCGGGCGCGCGTCGCTGCCGTATACAACCTGTTCGCGGCGGCCTGCGTACCGTTTCTGCTGTATGTGCTCCCCCGTCAGATGGAGAGCCTGCATCCCGGCGCCGAAGGCAACCCGGCCTTCAGCGACATTACCCACCCGACCATGCGGGTAGTGTTTTATGCGGCGGTCATCGGGTTCATCGGACTTTTCTGGATATTTTACACGCAGCGCGTCCGGCTGGCCGCCCTCAAGGAACGCATCGAAAACGCCTCCAGACCATGACGATTCACCCGATTCAGGAAGCGGATACGGCGTACGCCGCCGCGCCGTACGATTCCAGCTGGACTTCGCAGGACGTTCCGACGCAACCGCCGGACGCGCTGGAGCGAACCATGCTGGCCCAGGACAAACTCTATGTGGCGCTGGCGGTAGCGCTCATCATCTGGCTCGGGCTGGCGGCCTTCATCCTCCGGACCGACCGCAAGATCGACCGGCTGGAACGAAAACTGGACGCAGGCATTTCAGGGGAAGCGTCCTCGGAATAACCCGCCTCAGGATAATCAGATAACCGGGAAGCCAATCGGAGCGATAGAAGGCGACAGAACAGAGGATGCGCCGCGCTCCGATATCGCAAAATTCTCTTTACGCTACGCTGGCGCCGTCATGAAGCCCAAAACGCTTGCCGGTCTTGTACTGATGCTTGGCTTCGCCGCACTGTTGTTCCTGAATTTCGGCGAGCAGGTCGGAGGATACATGAATTTCGCCGAAGCCGAAAAGACGGGCGTGGAAGCGCATGTGGTCGGAACCTGGGTGGAGGCGGAGCGGTATGCGTACGACCGCGACCGGAATATCTTCAGTTTCCATATGCAGGACGAAGCGGGCGCCGTGCGCAAGGTGCACTACCCGCACCCGAAGCCCGCCAATTTCGAGGACGCCGAGCGCCTGGTCGTGCAGGGCGCCGCGGAAGGAGATGTGTTCGTGGCGCAACACATCCTCGTCAAATGCCCCTCCAAATACAACGACGGATCCGAATTCGGGGCTGCGAACGTAAACAAGGGCAGCGTAGCGGTGTTTTTTATGTGACGATTTTCGTGGAAGCAGGCTATGCGGATGTATTCCATTCATGCGCTTTGGGCTCTTGTCGCGTGCGTTTGCGCGGGCGGGTCGCTGTGCGCCGCTGCGGCGCAGGGCCAGGCGATCCGGGAAGGGTATCCGACGAAGGGCGTTTTGCAGGACGAGCCGACCTTGAGCCCCCCCCCCTTGCCTGAGGAATGCGATGCTTTCGCCATTCCCGACGAGTTCGGCGAGGGGTGCAGAGAGGGTAGCGAATACGAAGCGCCGGATGCGTTCGTAGGCGTCGCGCAAGCAGACGGTTTCCCGGACGGTCCGTCCGGCCCATCCAATCCTGTGCTTCGGTCGGCTCCGTTCATCGAGTGCCCCGCCGCCGTGTTCGTGGAAGAGCTGGAGACGGGCGTCATCGAGTGCCGCGCCTCGGACGAGGCGGGCGCCCGGTACAGATGGACGGAGACAGGCGGGCCGAAGAATTTTTTGAACCTGACAAACATCCGTTCCCCGTTTTTCCTCGCATGGAAGCATACCCATCATTCGTTAATTCCCGATGGGGGAATCGTTCATGAATACAAGGCGAGCATGCTTGATAGCCTGGGCGTTGAAGTTGCTTCCGACGAAGTTACGGTGACGATACTGGACCATCCGGATTTGATGACCTGCACGACGGAATACGAAGCATACGCGGGCGATCCAGACATTCGACTCGAGTGCGACAACAAAGGAAACCAGGGCCGTTGGTTCTGGGACGTTGGGCCATCGCACAAGAGGGAGGGGGTACCGGATCCCGCCAGGTCCTATCTGAGCTCGTTTAAATCGCCGAAGCCTCTTTTTCGCGTTCCGAAAGTCCTTGCGCCGGGCAAGGAGATAGAAAAATTCACATATGAGGCATGTCTCTTTCAAGGCGTTATCCATCCCGTCATAGGAAAATACGAGATGATAGAGTCCGAAATATATCACGGTGACGGTGAAGAAAAAGCCTCCTGAGGTTACGATCGAGTGCGCGGATCCCGATCCCGTCTACGAAGGGTCGGCGCCCGTCGTTCTGTCTTGCTCGGCTTCGGGCGCGCCGGAGGATTCGATTTCTTACGCATGGGAGGCGCGGGGCGCTACGGCGGATACGCAGCTTTTGAGCAAGACGGACATTTTGTCGCCGACGTTCTACGTGCCGGACGCCGTGGACAAGGACGAGACATACGAATATCTGTTGACGGTTTCTGCGGCGAACGCGAAAGACGGGAAGGCGGAGGTTACGGTTACGGTGCTCGACAGGCCCGAGCCGCCCGCTCCGCCCGCCGTCGCCTTCTCCGCCGATCCGACAGGGCTCGGCGTTACGGTAAGCGTCTCGTCCCTGCGCTTCGGCGCGCAGTCGGCGGATACGCAGCCGTCGCTGGACCCCTTGACGGGCCGCCTATCGACGCGCGCGTCGGGGCCTTACCATGCGGGCCGCATGACGCTGGCGCCAGACGGCGACCTCGCGCTCGACGAGAACGGGGAGATCGTCGTGTCCATCGAGCTGGTTACGCCCGTAACGCTGCGCCGCGAAGGGGGCTCGGAGACGCTCGTGCTGATACCCCGCTGGTCGTACGCCGCCTCGTGCGACCAGCAGGCTTCCGAGTCGATCAGTGGCTCGGTCACGCAGGCGACGCTTTCGGAGTCGGACTGCCGCCTGCTGCTCTTTGGCGGCGACCTAGACCTGACGAACGCATCTCCGGGCCGCTATTCGGGGAATATAGAGGTGGTTCTTCGCACCAGCGTGGGCGAAGAGACGCGCTCTGCCGAGGCGACGGTTACGGTCGTGGCGGCGCGGCGCGCGATCGCGATAGGTCCGGGCGGCGCGCGCTTCGGCGCGGCGCGAGAGGTTCCCGCGGTCCTGACGCAGGAGCAGAGCCTGACGATATACCCGGACATGGCGTTCATGACGCGCGAGGAGCCCGCCGGCGCATTCGAGTTGTCGAATCCGTCGCTCGCGCCTCTGGAGATATCGGTGTCTGCGCGCTTCGGTTACGCGGAAGCGACGCACGACGGTCGCGAGACGGTGGTGGAGAACAAGGACGCCTCTCTCCTCGGCGACTTGTCGGAGATAGTGGATATTCATCCGCAGTTCCTGACGCTGGCTCCGGGCGAGGCGGCTGTCGTCCGGTACGGCGTGCGCGAGGAGTCGCTGGCGGCGACGCGCAAGGGGTACGCGGCCTTTTTCGAGATCACGTCTTCTCCCCGCCTGTACGCGCGTTCGGACCGGTTGTCGGCGACGGGCGGCAGGACGGCGCGCGCGACGCTGCGCGTTCCGGGAGCGTACGCTCCGGGCGGGGCGGCGGCGCGCCTGAGCGCGACGTTGCTGTCCTTGTCGGAGGACGCTTCGCCTGCGGCGACGTTTTTTATAGAGACGGAGGGCGTTCCTTTCGCGGGCGAGACGGCGGCGTACGACGGGCAGGGCCGGGAGCTGGGGCGCGCCGAGACGCTCGTTTACACGCGCAGCCGGATGCGCATGCCTCTGGAGCGCCTGCCGGAGGGCGAAACCGTGTTCCTGCGCTTTACGCCGCGGGGGTCTGTTCGGGCGCCGGAGCCCGTGGTCGTTCCGTGGCGCGCACCGCAGCGGGAGCGGCGGGGCATAGGCGCCGCGCTGGACGACGGGAAGACGCCCTCCGCCGCAGCGCTCGCAGAAAGGCCCTGAAAAAGTCCGGCGCGGCGCTTGCGGAAAAGCCATGAGGAAGCCCGGGCCGTCATGGAGTCCAGCGGGCCGGCGCCCGGAAGATTTCGCCGCCCGTTTGCAGCCGGCGCTCGCCGGGCGCGCGGCCCCTCCCGGCGAGACGAAGAAGCAAGTCGCGACGCGCCGCCGGAGCGTGGACCGCGAATGCGGGTTTAAAAATTTAACCGCTTGATTTTCGAGGTTAAATTATTTAGGGATACTCTACAAATAGATCAGCGTCGCCAGCAGAAAAAATACTCCCAGACCAAGAATGTCGTTGCTCGTGGTTATAAAGGGGCCAGTGGCGAGGGCCGGGTCTATCTTCATGCGATGAAGCAACAAGGGCACCGTGGCGCCGATGATCGTGGCCAGCACAATCACGGTCAACATAGACAGGGAAGCCGTCAGCGCAAGCAACTCGAGCGTTGCGTCGCCGACCGGCAGCGTCATGACCGCCGCGCCAAGAACAAGCGCCAGCGCCAACCCGTTCAGAAGCGACACGCACAATTCCTTGCCGAGTCGCCGCGCCACATCGCTTGCCCACAACTCCCCGCTGGCCAGGCCCTGCACGACAATGGCCGAGCTCTGAATGCCCGCATTGCCCGCCATCGCCATAACGATGGGAATGAACGCGGCCAGAATAACCGCCTGTTCGAGCGCATTTTCGAACTGCCCGATGACGAGACCGGAAAGGCCCGCCCCCACCATGCCAATGAGCAACCAGGGCAACCGCCCGCGAATCACCCGAAACACGGAATCGGAGGGTTCCTCGCTGCCGGACATGCCGCTCATGCGCTGAATGTCTTCCTCCGCCTCGTCCCGAATAACGTCCACGATGTCGTCGATGGTGATCCGGCCCAGCATTTCGCCCCTTGCGGTCGCCACGGGCAAGGACACCAGATCGTACCGCTGCATGATGCGCGCTACTTCTTCCTGATCGATTTCGGGCGTAACCGTAATGAAATCCCGGTCCATGATTTCGGATACGGGCGTATCGGCCAGCGTCAGCAACAAATTCTTCAGGGAAACGACGCCCTGCAATTTCCCCTGCGCATCGCGTACGAATACGGCGAACACCGCCGCCACGGTTTCGGCGTTGCGGCGCACTTCCTCCGTCGCTTCCGCCACAGTCCACGTTTCAGGCACGATAACGTACTCCGCGCCCATGATCCCCCCGGCGGATTCCTCGTCGTAATGGAGCAGCGACTGCACATCCTCGCTGCGATCCAGCAAGGGAAGCACTTCGGCGGCCAGCTCGTCCGGCAAATCCGCCATGACGTCGGCGGCGTCGTCCGTCTCGAGATGGCTCAGCAGTTCCTTGAGCCGCTCCGGATGCGTTTCCTCAAGAAGCCGCATGCGCAACTCCTCGTCGAGGTCGGCCAGCACCAGTCCCGCCTGTTCGCCCGGCAACCATCCGAACAGGGTCTCGCGTTCTCCGGCGGGAAGATAATTCAACAGCCGAGCCAGGTCCGCCGGATGCAAACGGGCCGCTATGCGCACCGCCTCCGCCCGATCTCCCGACGCCATCAGCGTTTCGAGACGCTCGGCCAATTCGTCGTCGATCGCGGGAGGAGACGCGGAAAGTTCCTCGTCTCGAACGGTATCCTGAACATGCTCCATACGGGGCGCAAAGATTACGGGAAACAAATATCGGCGGCCTCAAGATAACGCGCCAGCGCGACAAACTCTTCAGGGGTCAATTCTTCGGGCCGCCGCGCATCCAGCCCATACGGAAGAACAACGCCCGCCTCGCCTTTGGTCCAGCGTTCCAGGCTATTGCGAAGCGTTTTGCGGCGCTGGTTGAAAGCAGTCCGAACCACGCTGCGAAAAAACGCCATATCCACGCCTTCGGGGGCCTTCTCCTTGCCCGCAAAGGTCAGGCGCGCCACGGCGCTGGTCACGGCGGGACGAGGGTAAAACACCTGATGAGAAACCCGAAACAGCCTTTCGGGACGCGCCAGCGCCTGAAAAAACACGCTCAAAATGCCGTAGTCCCTGGTCCTGGGAACCGCCACGAGGCGTTCGACCACCTCCCGTTGCATCATCGCGACGACTTCCTGCACGACGTCCCGCGCATCCAGCAGGCTGAACAGGACAGGACTGGTCACATTGTACGGAAGATTCCCCACCACAAACATCGGCGCGCCCTTCTCCCGCGCCAACGCCCGCCAATCCGCCTCCAGCACATCCATCTGCCTCACATCGACCCCCGGGTGCGCATCCCGCAGGAACGCCACGGCCCGCGCGTCTATCTCGATCGCGGTAAACGCAGCGAACCGCTCCCGGAGCAATCCCGTAAGCGCCCCCTTGCCCGGCCCGATTTCCACGACATGCGCCGCGCGCGGCGCCCGCAACGCGGCAACGATCTTGCGCGCCACGTTCGGATCGCGAAGGAAATGTTGTCCGAGCGATTTTCTGGGGGCGAAAGACATAAGGATAGCCAGGGCCTGTTAAGGATGCTCTGATTAAATGTGCAAAGTTCAGAGGCTGCGAGAGGCGCTCTGGCAAGGAATGACGAAGCAATGCGGCAGGCCCCGCATAATGAGGAATGACACAGCCAGCGCGTCTCTCACAGCCTCTCGAAGGGCGCTTCACGTTCGCCATGCACCGAATTCGAAGCGTTTACCGCTGATTGCAACGACGCCATCATGACGTTCTTTGCGCACGAACGCGAAGCGTTGATCGAAGTAGATTTAATCAGAGTATCCATAAGGCTTTTCAAGATACTGCCTTGCCCGCTTGTGCGCACGGGACCAGTCTTTCCCGTCCAGCGCCTCCCGGTAGGCCGCCACGGCCTCGCTGCGCCGCCCCAGCGCGTCGTGGGCCATGCCCGCATACAGCCGCCCCAGCGTAACGAACCGGTAGTCCGTCGCGTCCTGCATCGCGAGTTCCTGCAAGGCGTTCAGATGCAGAAGGGCCGCCTCGTATTCGCCGTAAGCCACGCGGCTGCGCGCCAGAAAAAAAAGCGCCTGCGCGGCCAGCGAAGGATTGTATCCCGTGCGCCCGGCCTGGTAGCGGGCGTAAACCTCTTCGAAAACGGGGTCCGACAACGCCCACCTTCCCCACCGGGCGTACACGCGCCCTTCGATCGCATGAAAAAAAGAATTGTCGGGATACCGTTCGCGGAGCCAGACCGCATATTCCACGCTCCGATCAAAATCGTCTTCGAACAAATAATGTATCTGGAGCAGGAAATAGACGGCTTCGGTGCGGACGAACTGCCCGTCGCGCATGGTGCGCCGGAGCGCTTCGACGCCTCGTTCCCGATCCCCGTCCGGGAAAAAAAGGGCAAACGGCCTCAGAAAAGGATATTTCTCTGGAATCGCCGCGGCGTAATAATCGTACATGCCCTTCCCGAAGGCGTAATCCGCCACATCCGGTTCCCGTTCCACCACGTCCAGCACATAGTCCATGGCCCGGAGACCGTCCCGCGCCGCTTTAAGCCATTTTCCGCGATTAGACCGGAGGCGCCCCCGGAACCCTAATGCAGCGCCCTTGAAAAACATGGCGTCGAATGCGTCGTCGTCTTGCTTGAGCAGGCGATCCGAACGTTCGATCACCTCTTCCATAGCCTCAAAAAAAGCGTCGTCGAGCGCCTCGTTCGAAAGGTCGGGAAGAATTTTCCACCACACATTGAGCGCCTCCAGAAAAGGTCCGGCGGGATGTTCCGGGTAACGCCGGGCTATGCGCTCGAAGCGGCGGGCCGCCGCTTCGAATTTCATATTATACAGATCGTCCAGCCCTTCGCTTACTTCGGTCTGCACGACCGGATCGTCGAAAATGGATCCGGCGGGCTGCGCCCGGGCCGACCCAAACCCCGACAGCAAGACTACAGCCAACCCGACCGCGGCAGGTCGCATCGAAAAAATCTGTAAGGACACTCTGATTAAATCAGCGCCGCGACTATGCGCGCCGCTTGCCGAGACGCCGCGTTCCAGAGTAAAGCATGGCGACAAGCGTCACCTTGGCCAAATCCGCGGGAATGAAACGCGCGAATCCCTTGTCGATGGATTCTATCCAGGTGGCGTGATCGGCGGCGTAGTGCAGCCAGACGACGCCCGTAGCGAAGAATACGACCGACCCGACCAGCATGGCCAATGCGCTGCCCGCCAGCGTATTCCATCTCCTCGAAAGCCGTCCCACAGCCAGCGCCGCCATCGGATACCCCAGCAAATACCCTGCGCTAACCGCCCCGATCAGATAGGAAAGTCCGTATCCGTCGCCTGCGAACACGGGGGCGAAAAGCCCCAGGGCAAGGTACAGCAACTGGGCGAGCATCCCGTTGCGCGCGCCCAGAAAAAGGCCGCTGCCGAATACGAACAGCGTCTGGAGCGTGAAAGGCACTTCCCATAAATAGACGCGGAGTTGGGCCCCGAGAGCGGTAAGCAAGGCAAACCCGACGATCCCAAGCGCCTGTACAAGCGTGGAGGCTCGTTCCTCCCGAAGGGCGTCGATCAGCGAAGGGGCGGGCGCGTGCAGGCGTAGCAGCATGGAAAAGAGTTATGGTTAACGAGTGGTCAAAGCGACAGAACGATAACGCAGGGGAAATATTCCCGTAATATCGGCTTTTTCGGGGCGTCCGCGCAAGTCCGGTTCGCAGGAAACCGGCAAACGGAGGATACGCTGATTCAGTCGTAAAACATCAGGGGCTGCGAGGCGCGCGCCGACAAGGAATGAACAGGCAGCGCGGCGAGTCCGCTATGGAACGTTCCTGGCGAGGCAAACGTTTTGTGCGCACAGATTTTTTTCGAGGCGATATTTTCGCAGGGCGTCCGCCCTTGCCGCAGCCCGCCGATCATTCCCCGCATTCGTCCCGCGTACCTTTTCTCGCCATGCGCACCTGGATCCGACTGGAAACAGCGCGCCTGGCGACCGCGCTCAAGCGACTCGACCGGCAGGCGACAACCGTGCTCGTAGCGGTCGGCGCCCTGGTCATCCTGCAGGACGCCATCGGAAGCCGCCGGTTCTTTTACGCCCATGCGGCCCATATTTTCCCGGCGGAATACGCCGACCTGCTCGCCTGGATATGGCGATTCGGCGTACAGGGCGTCACGGGATTCGCGCTTCCGCTGGCGATCCTGTGCGGCTTGTTCAGGCAATCTTCAAGCAAGGCGGGACTGGGGCGAGGAGACTGGAAATTCGGAAGCATAGCCATGGCGCTCTACCTGCCGGTGGTTATGGCGGGCACATGGGTTCTTTCGGCCAGCCCGGCGTTTCAGGCGCAATACCCTCACTACGCTCCCGCAGCAACGGACTGGACCCTTTTCCTGATCTACGAAGCCTGTTTCCTGTTCTACTGGGTCGGTTGGGAATACCTCTGGCGAGGCTTCATGCTTTTCGGGACGGCCCCGGCGATCGGGCCGTACGCCATCTTCATGCAAGCCATCCCGTTCGCCTTGCTCCACCTGAACAAACCGTTGCCGGAAACCGCGCTGTCCCTGATAGGGGGCATAGCCCTCGGCGCCCTCGCGTGGCGCTGCCGATCATTCTGGATCGCCGTTCCCATTCACGCCGCCCAAATGATGGCGATCGACTTCTGGGCGTCGCTGCGCGCCCGCTCCCGCGCGGACGGCGTTGGGCTGGAAGCGTTGGAGAGCGCGTTGCGCAGCCTCGGCGGATAGCGTGCCGAAAAGCGTCGCCGGAAGCTGGACTTTCGCCGGACCGTTCACCACTGGTAGGTGAGCGTTACGATATGGCCCGGCCCTTCATAGCCGCCCTCAAACGCCACATAGGCGTAATCGAAGAGCGCCTTGTCCAGGTCCAGGCCGAGCCCGAAAGACGGCCCCCGAAGCGCATCGCTGGTGATGAAGCCGCCGCGCAGCGTCACCATGTCCAGCACCTCCGTCCCCAGCCCAAAATGCCATTGCGTGTGCTTCGATTCCAGGAATCGGGAAATTTCCGCAGTGGCGAACAGCTGCGCCAGCGTCGCATCGTCTTCCCGCAGCCGGACATGAAAGGGGTACGCCGCCACCCCTGCGCGCAGCGCGCGCGGCAGCCGGGTAGCCTCTGAAGCAAGGCGGGACATCCTGCCTATGTTCTGCAAGGCCGCGCCGAACTGCGCCCCCCGAATCGGCAGGTCGACCTGTACGCCTGCGTCGAAAGCATACCCGCGGGAAGAATTCGTGAAAATGCGCTCAAGCAAATATTTGGCCGTGATCCCGGCCCGAAATGGCCCGAACCGGCGGCCATAGGACGCCCCGCTGCTAACGAATTGCACATCGAAAAAACCCTCCGGTTCGCCGGGGCCGGAACGGGCCTCCAGGTCGCCGCTTTCCATCGCCGTAACGAACAATCCGACCGCCGCCTTCTCGCCCACGCCCAGCCGCGAAGCCGCCGCGTAGCTCCCCGTGCCCAGCACCCACGCATAATAAGACAACGAGGCCGTATTCCGTTCGGCGGCGGCCAATCCCGCCGGGTTCCAGAACGTACTGAACGCATCCCGGCTCCACGCTACCTGTCCGTCGCCCATGGCGCCTGCTTCGGCATTGACGCCATTGCGCAAAAACGCAAACCCGCCGCTCTGCGCCGACGACGATCCGGCGGCGAAAAACGCGGCGATTCCCAACATGCACAAATGTCTTGTCATAGATCGCGTCACAAAAATATGCGGAGCGTAATCAGGTGCAGCATGCCCGTATCGTGCGGCTCCAGCGCCAGGCCGTACTCGGCCCGCAGGATCAGGTTTCCTGCGGGTTTGTCAATGGCGAACCCGGCGGAAGGCGCATACCCCGAAAGGGCGCGGCCCATGCGATCCAGCCCGGCGCGCAACGTCAGGAACTCCGCAATTTCGTACTCGGCCCCTGCCCGAAAACCCGCTTCGCGCAAGGTTGCCCGCCGCGCCTCGAACGCTTCGAGCGGCACGGAGCCGATCCGCTGCATACTGCGGACCCGGTATTCCAGATCCGAAACGCGCGACTCGTATTCGGCGAGCAGTTGCAAACGCCAGGCAGGCAAACGATACGATGCGCCAAAGCGCAAACGCAAGGGGAACCGGTCGGAGGTCGCGCCGCCCTCGGCGCCATACAGACCGGACGTATCCCAGGAATAGCGCGCAAGGAGGTCGTCCATCGCAAAGGCAAGGCGTATGCGATCCGTTGCGTCGAACAGAAGGCCCGCATCAATGCCTATGCTGTTTTCCGGGCCAAGGCTCTCGTTCAGGTCCGTACGGAAAAGCTGCAACCCGAGGCCCGCCGTCAAACGGGACCCGAGGCGCGTACCGAAAGCCAGAAAAAATGCAAATTCGTCCGTCGAATACGTTTGCGTGTGGTACCCGCTGGCGTCTCTCCCATCGATATCGGACACCCCGGCGTGGATCAATCCCGCAGCCAGACCCGCACGGGGCCGAATGGGCGTGGCGAATTGCGCGAACTGCATCTCCCGATCAAACCGCATGAACGCCGACGAAAGAAGTATCTGCTGTCGCATGGTCTGCGGAGCGAGGGCCGGATTGTAATACGGCGAAGCGGCGCCGCTCGCATCCGCAACCAGCGCATTCCCCATCGCGACGCCCCGCGCGCCAAAGCCCATGCGCGAAAAAGCCCCGGCCGATTGACCCCATGCGCCGGGGACCGAAAGGAGCGCCAGCGCGCCGGCGACGCAAATCGTTTTGTACGCCCTGCGCGGAATCATTCAAGCACCTGGATCTTTCCGTATGCGGGGTTCTCGCCCATAACGGTATAGAAATACACGCCGTTCGCCACGCGAAAGCCGTTGCGGTCGGTTCCGTCCCACGCGACTTCGCGCTCGCCTCCGGCGCCTGCGTTCGCAGTCAGTTCGCGAACGAGATGCATCCGAAAATCGAATATGCGAATGCGGCCGGCAGCGGCGTCCGAATCGTACCGTATGCGCACGAACCGGTCGCTGGCGGGCGAAAACGGATTCGGGTAGGCGTACGTATCTGCATCCGGTCGGTCTTCGGTGGGCGTATCCGGATGCAGCGGCACATCGGTCCGGTAAATGCGCCAGGTATCGCCGCCGTCCTCACTCTTCATGAGTCCGTCCGACGTACCCACCCATAACGCATTGGACGTCAGCGCGACAGCATACGCGGACAGGTCCGGACGCACAATTCGATCCGGGTTCCCTGCATCCCGAAAATGCCGGATCGTTCGCCAGGTGACGCCGGCGTCGCGCGTCACGAACAGGCCGTTTTCCCCGGCGACATACACCGTCCTGGCTCCCTGAAAGGCAAAGTCGTGCACTCGCTCGCCGATCAGCGCCTGTTCGAACGTTTCGCCCCCATCCCGGGTCACCGTAACGCCGTAGTTCTCCGGCGGCCCGAACTGATCGGGATCGTTCACCGGCCAGGTAGCCATCCAGATTGGATTCTGGCCGCCGGGCAAGGGCTGTTCCTCTATGGAGGTCACCCAATTGCCCGTCAGGGACCAGGCCGTCCCGTCCGCCACGAAGCGTCGCCAGGCCAATCCGTCCGAGGACCGATTCAGCCCGCCCGCCGTGCCGGCCCAGATCGTCCCGTCCTCGGCCGCAAGTACGCTAAAGCCCCGGTGATTCAGGTGTCCGTCCACGCCATCCCGCGATACGGGCGACACGGAAAAATCGTGCGACGAATCCGGGTGGATCGCATGCAAAAAATCCGGCGGAAGCACAACCCGGTCCCAGGTATGCCCATGATCCCGCGACCGGCGTACGCCGCTGGCCCAGGCGGCAACCCATACCTCTTCCCGCACCGGATCGTAGTCGATGTCGAAAGGCGGACTTTGCTCCGGCACGATCACCGGCAGCGCAGGCAATACGGATACGCCATACTCCTCGGTCGTATCGTCCGGATCGTCGAGATGGGGCGGACGCCAGTGAAACATCTCGCTTCCGGCCGGATGCGGCTGAAAACCTGTAAAAAAGACATACCCGGCTACGCTGTTGACTGTCTCGCCGTCTTCCCTTCTGGAGGAACCGACGCCCGCCCACACCACATCGCCTTCCACGTCCAGCGAATACACGCTCAGGCGGCGGGCCGCCAGCGAATCGACGTCGGCCACAAGCCAGGTGCGCCCGCCATCCGGCGTCATATTGAGAAACGGGCCGACCCAGAGCGCGTCGCCTTCCGCATGCAGGTTCGTCACGCTGTTGCGCAGAATGCCGGGGACAGGCAACAACCCCTCCGGCAGATCGAACTGCGCCTGCGCCTGAGAGACAAGCAGCAAACCGGCGAATATGCCGAACAGCGTTCGCTTCATTCCACCACCGTCGTTGCTTCCGCGATATTGCTGAGCAAACCGGCCCGGTCCCGAGCCTGGAAAGCAAACGTAACGATTCCCGGATTATTCGACGACTCGATCTTCACGGTGCGCGTATAGCGACCGTCGGCGGCAGCCGCATCGCCGCCCAGTCCGTCGTCGAGCATCCCGATGCGGTCGGCGGGCCTGTTCGTATTCCAGAATTCGACGGCGGCGATATTGGAAAGCCCGTCGGGATCGGACGCCACGGCAGAGATTTCCAGCAAAACGGGGGGGTCGCCCTCCGCAGGGCGGCGCAGGGTATCCGGCGCCGACACGGAATGGATGACCGGCGGCGAGCCGTCTCCCGAAACAAGTAGCAGGCCGCGCACTGTGTTGCTCAATATTCCTTCCCTGTCTTCCGCAAAAACCAGCACGGTGTACACGCCCAGCTTGCCCGCCGGAATCGTCACGTCGGAACGGCCCGCGTACCGCCCGCCGTCGCCGTAAGCCAGCATGCCCTCGGCGATGGTCGTATCTCCAAACACGACAAAGGAGACCGCAACGATGTCGTGGTCCGGGTCCCGCGCCGTAACCTCCATGGACAGCGGGACGACCGCGTCGGCGTTGTCGTCGCCGAGCGGCGCGATAAACTCATGCGGCGAAAAGGAAAAATCGGACAACTCCGGCGGCGAGGCCGTATCGTCCGGCGGGCCGGGCGCCTGATCGCATGCGCTCAGGGCAAGGGCCCATGCAAAAATCCCCGCGGCAAGAACCGCCGTCGTATAGCGAAAAGAACGGAACAAGATGAAGCGTCCCGAAGGGTCTGGATTCGTTCGAAAAAAGCGACCGTATCAAATTTACGCTTAATCTATGCTCCGTATGGATTAAGAAGAAGGACAAAAACAACCGACCGGCATAAACCGGACAATGCGCAACGCATGGCGAAACGCCAGAAACAAACAAGGGGGTTACGTTGAACCGGTCCCTGACAAAAAAGATCCCGGGCGACGAAACAGGCTCCTGCGCATCGCCGCATTTCCGGAAAACGCCGCGCGACCGGCGGACGGGCGCCTCTGTTCATACCACGTACAGGGGCCTGAAACTGAAACACAGGATAAAGACCAGTATGCTGAGCAAGCCCAACGCCATGCGTCCGGGCGTCAGGGGTTCCTCGCGGAGCACGGGAGGATGGTCGATCTTCACCAGAAAGATGAGCAGCAGGCACCATAGCAACCACCCGCTGTAGGCAAAATCCTGCATCCACGGCAAGATGTGCCGCCCCAATGCAGCCAACGCCATCAGGCCCGCCAGCGCAAGGACAATGCGTTTCAGGTTCCCGGGAAAAATTTTCGACAGATAAAAATACAATATGCCCGCCAAAACGAACCAGGAACCGCTCCCGAGCGGCGGATACAGTGCATAAAGAAGCGGCGGAATTTCGAGCGCGAACCCGATGGCGCCCGAAAGCAGGAGCAAAAGCAGAAAAGCCCGGGCGAGGCGGGCGTGCCAAACCCGTCCGAATAACGCATACGTAATGTGTCCCCCGTCGAGTTGCCCGACAGGAAGCAGGTTCAACGCCGTAAAAAACAGGCCCAGCCATCCGGCGAACAACATTGGATAATGATACATCTCCCAGTTGGGAGGCACATCGACGAAGAACTGCCTGAGCAGCTTGTACAACAGCGTATCGCCTACGATCAGCGTAATCGCTCCGTCGCCTGCTTCGAGCAAACGGTCCGGATAACGTCCGTATTGCGCCACATATTGATGAATGGCTTCGTGCCCCGGACCCACGTCAAAAATGTACGAGGGAGGCGGCAAGGCGGCAAAGGCCGCAAGCAGGATCGCAAGGGCGACGACGAAGCCGGCAAGCGGCCCGGCGGCGCCTATATCGAACAGTTTCTGCAATGTGGGCACGGGTTCCCGGATGCGAATCACCGCGCCCAGCGTACCCACGCCGAAATACGGGAGAGGAATGTAGTAGGGCAGCGACGCAGCCACCCCATGGCGCCGGGCGGCGAAATAATGTCCGAACTCATGCACGGTCAAAAAAAGCAGCAGCGACAGCCCGAAACGCAAGCCGTCGGCCAGATACGCCGACCACCCCTCGCTTGCGTACGCCGCCAGGCGACCGGTAAGGTTGCCTCCCTCCCATACCGTGGTCGCCAGCGTAACTGCAAAAAGCAGGGCGTGCAGCCAGTAGCGATCCCGGGGCTTCCGCACGGCGGGGCGGGCGGAAGGGTCCGCCTCGGAAGATAGTGCGAGGGGCTCGCTATGCGACGGATACATGCAGACGTACGCGGTAGAAAGAAAGGCGGGCGGGAACGCCGGGCGTCAGCGGAGTTCGGAAAGTCCTCGGACGATCCGCCGCATGGCTTCCTGAAGATCGTCCATGGAGGCGGCGTACGAAATGCGCAGGCCGCGCGGATCGCCGAATGCGTTGCCGGGCACGAGCGCCACATGGTGTTCCTCAAGCAAATAGAAGCACAGGTCCTCGCTGGTCCGAATCGCTCTGCCGGAAGCGGACGTCGAATCAAGATAACGGGATATGTCCGGAAAAAGATAAAAAGCGCCCTCGGGACGCGGGCAATGGACCCCCTCGATGGCGGTAAGTTGCTCCAGCATGAAATCGCGGCGCGCGCGAAAACGGCGCACCATGTCCGTTACGTGCCGCTTGTCCATTTCCAGCGCAGCGATCCCCGCCTTTTGGGCGATGCTGCATGGAGCAGAAGTAGTCTGTCCCTGTATTTTCGCCGCTGTTTTTACGATGGCCGGATCGGCCGCCATATACCCGAGGCGCCAGCCGGTCATGGCGTAGGCTTTCGAAAAGCCGTTCACCATAATCGTTCGCTCCTTCATGCCGGGCAGCGAAGCGAACGCTACGTGCTCTGCGTCGAAAAGAATGTGCTCGTAAATCTCGTCCGAAAGCACGAACACCTGCGGATGTCGCCGCAACGCCTCGGCCAGCGCTTCCAGTTCTTTCCGGGGATACACCGACCCGGTGGGATTGGAGGGCGAGCACAAAATCAGCAGGCGCGTGGCGTCGCCGATGGCGGCCTCCAGATCGGACGCGGCAAGGCGATATTCTCCGGCGGCGACGGTAGCGAGGGGCTTGGGCGCGGCGCCTGCGAGGCGAACCATTTCCGGGTAACTTACCCAGTACGGCGCCGGAATAAGCACTTCGTCCCCGGGGCGGCAAAGCGCCGCCACGGCCAGCGCCACCGACTGCTTCGCGCCTGTAGAGCAAAGCACCTGATTCGGCGCGTACGAAAGTCCATTGTCCGCTGCCAGTTTTCGGCAAATCGCTTCGCGCAAGGGAAGCATGCCCATGTTTTCGGTATACCGGGTATAGCCTTCCCGAATGGCGGCTTGTCCCGCTTCGCCGATCGGCGCCGGCGTATCGAAATCGGGTTCGCCGGCGCTCAGGCCAATCACGGGGAACCCCTCGCGTCGCAGTTGCCTGGCGCGCCCGGTCATCGCCAGCGTAGCGGAGGGCTGGACGGCTTCCACGTTGGGATTGAAACGAATCATGGCAATATCCAATAGAGACTATGGACGTCGGCGCGCAAGCGCGCGCAAAACAGGTTCGGGTACGAAAGCGGACACATCGCCGTTCCAGCGGAGAATATCGCGCACCAGCGTGCCGCTTATGAGGGCGTGCCGCCCCGAAGCGGGCAAAAAAACGGTTTCGAGGCGCTCCCGGAGCGCCCGATTCGCAAGCGCCATGGGTAATTCGTACTCGAAATCGCGGCCTTGCCGAAGCCCCCGAACAAGCGCCGTTGCGCCGGTTTCCCGGGCGCGATCCACGATCAGCCCTTCGTGCGCCGCCACCTCGACGTCGGGCAAATGCGGAATGCACTGGCGAATCAGCGCGCATCGCTCCTCGATGGGGAAAAGCGTTTCCTTCCCGGCGTTCACGGCGACGGTCGCTTCCACCCTGTCGAACAACGCCGCCGCGCGTTCGAGGATATCGAGATGTCCGAACGTAAACGGGTCGAACGTGCCCGGATACAACGCCAGTTTTATGGACGGCGAGGGAGACAAGGTCGGAAAAGGTCAGGAGGAAACAGGTTGCGAGGCGGGTTCGGCGGCGTCGGGCGTCAGGGCTGCGGCGGGTTTGCGGCGAAACACCGACACAATGGTGCGTCCGTACGAACGGGATACGTCCAGGTCGGGATGCGCCGGTTCCCGGTCAAAGAAGATACGCCGATCATGTTCGAGAATAAACAACCCCCCTTCCGTTACGCGCGGCAGCGCCAGCGAGGGCATGTCCGGTATGTCTTCCAGATCGTACGGCGGATCGGCGACGATGAAATCGAACGGCATGCCCTTGTAGCGACGCAAATAGCGTACGGCGTCCGTCCGTAAAAAGATACATTGCGCCTCCACGTCCAGCAGGCGCGCATTGCGGCGGGCAACCTGAAGCGCTCGCCCTTCTTTTTCCGCAAAAACCACCGAACGGGCGCCTCGGGAGAGCGCTTCGAACCCTATGGTCCCGGCCCCCGCGAACAGATCCAGCACAGACGCGCCCGCAAAATCTTTTCTGTTTTCCGCAAGATGAAAAAGCGACTCGCGCGTCCGGTTCATGGTCGGGCGAGTCAAGGGACCTTTCGGGGCGAAAAGCTGCCTGCGCGCGAATTTTCCTGCAATAATTCTCACGACGGAACAGAGGGATCGGCCTGGAAAAAGAGTCCTTCGCCTTCGTGCAGGGCGGCGCCCACGCACGCGGCATAAGCCGGATCGTCCGCCTCGGACGGCGAACAGGCGACAGAAACGCCCGGCAGCGCCGCCGGACGCAATGTCCGGATATCCCCGCCGAACACGGCTTCCAGCTCGGAAAAAAGGGCGTCGGGGATCGGGCCGCCGTACGCATAGACCGCGCTCACGTCCGCCGGAGACATTCCGAAGCGGGCGGCCGCGGCGGCGCCCAGATACGCCGCGTCGACAGGCTCTGCGCCCTCCGCAAAACCGCCGTAACGCCATGCTCCCCCGACGAAAAAAACATAGTCGAGCCGATCCGCGCGCCAACCCAGGCCCAGGGCGCCAGCCGCTTCGGCGGCGCGCTCTCTCGCCGCTTCCGCATGCCTGATCGCGCCGACCGCCGCATGCGCGGCGGACATAAGCCGTACGCGCTTCGCCGACACGCCCCGGACAAGCCGCCGCAATCGCTCCTCAAGCCGCTCTTCCACCGCCAGCACATGCATCCATTCCGCCGCAGCGCCGGCGTCCATGTCCTCCCGATGCAACGCATCGGCGGCGACGCGCAGGGACCGTTTCGGCGCTACGAGCAGGTCGATTTCCCGCCGCAAATGCCGTTTCCGAACGTCCGGCCCGGCTTCCGCAGCAAGCGGCGCGCGAAAAGCGTGGCCTGTCCGGGATGAAATCGAAATGCGCAGATCGTCCAGCCCACCCGTACGCCCAAGGTCGGAAAAAACGTCGGCAAGCGCCTCGGAAAGCGTGCGAAACCCATCGTCTTCTCGCCCGGAGAACACGTTGCGAAGTACGCCTTCGCCTGCGTCAATGCATCCGAGGCGCGAAAGCCTGCATCCCGACGCATCCCGCGCTACTTCGGCGTACCGAACCGTTCGGCTGGAAAAATCGACCCCTGCCCGTACGTACGCATCCATGAATCCGCTCGTCGGCGCAAGAAATGCGCGGCGCAAACCGTCGTCCGCGACGCTATTCCCAGCTCGCTGCGTTCAGTCGCGTGGGGTCTGGCTCAAGGGTTCCGATCTCGTCGTTGGAATCCGGATCGCCGAGCAAATACACCATGACGCGCGACGTATCGTTCACCCCGTACTCGAAGGCCATGCCCGTACGCGGCGAAAAAATGAAGGAATCGAGATTCGCGCCGCTGCCGAAAAGGCTGTCGCTATGCGCCTGGATCACCGAATCCGTCCGGACCCAGGTATGCAGGCTATCCAGCGTACCCGGGAAACGCCCATTGCGTTCGTCGTAGCGGATAAGCGCCGCCCGGACATTGCTCATGCGCATGCGCGTGCGCTCTGTGAGTTCTTCCTGACGCTCCACCGCCGCCCAGGGTTCGGTAATGGAATGATAGAGGTAATACCCCATGCAGAGGATCAATATCCCCAAAGCCACCTGAATAATGGTGCGTGTGTTCTGGCTTCCTGCCGCCATAGTGCGCTCCGGTTCCCGCGGTGTATGATTGCATAACGAATTAGGTCGAAACGGGAACCATGCTCACAGGTACATAACGCACAAGGCAACCCGTCTCTGCGCAAAAATACATGAATGCGCTCCGAAAAGCAACAACCCGCGCATTATCTGTGTAGAGAACGAAATTTCTTTCGCGGATTGCGATATTAATCGCATGCGCCGCCCTGCTCCGCAAGGCCTGTCCATTACGCTCCATGCCCACCGACCTGCTCATCAACATAGACCATGTGGCCACGCTGCGAAACGCCCGCCGGGAAACGACGCCCGATCCCGTCCACGCCGCCGTAGCCGCAGAAGCCGCGGGAGCCGACGGCGTCGTGTTTCATTTGCGGGAAGATCGCCGCCATATCACCGAACGCGACGTGCGCCTCCTTAAAGAAGTGGTTCGGACAAAAATGGATTTTGAATTGTCCACGGACCCCGACGTCGTGCGGATTTGTTGCGAAGTGCAGCCGGACCTGGCTACGCTTGTGCCGGAGCGACGCGAGGAAGTCACGACGGAAGGAGGCCTGAACGTGACCGGGCGCAAGGAGCGGCTTCGGGACGTGGCGGCGCAACTGCGGGCCGCCGGCGTAGGGGAAGTGGCCCTGTTCGTCGATCCCGCAGACAGGGAAATCGAGGCGGCCCTGGAAACCGGCGCCGACTGCATCGAACTCCACACGGGGGATTTCGCCAACGCGAAAAGCCGGGAAGAACGCGCTCGATGCGCGGAGCAGCTGGCCCGCGCCGCCGAACATGCGCATGCCCTCGGCCTCGTCGTGCACGCCGGCCACGGGCTGGACTACCGCAATTACGCAGCGTTTCGGGCGGCCGTGCCCCATGTTCGGGAGGTTTCCATCGGCTTCGCTGTCGTCGCGCGGGCCATTCTGGTGGGAATGGAGCAGGCCGTCCGGGAAATGCGGGCGCTGGTGAAGGGGTGATTTTCGTAGTTTCCTTAAGGATACTCTGATTAAATGTGCAAAGTTCAGAGGCTGCGAGAGGTGCGCTGGCAAGGAATGACGAAGCAATGTGGCAGGTCCCACATAATGAGGAATGACACAGCCAGAGTGCCTCTCGCAGCCTCCCGGAGGGCGCTTCACGTCCGCCATGCCCCGAATCCGCAGCGTTTATTGCTGATTTCAACGACGCCGGCACAGTGTCCTGTACCCACGAAACGTGAAGCGCTGATCGAAGTAGATTTAATCAGAGTATCCTTAAATAATCCTCCGGCAACGCTGGAACAGCGCAGCCTCGGCGGCGTTCGGAATCTGTGTGCGGCGGAAGGGCTTCAACCAAAGCGATCCATGAACCGACATGAGCGATTATTGCAAACCATTCTCCGCGGACAGTCGGACGCGAATATTCGCTTCGCCGAATTGCGGACACTCCTGCTTCGCCTCGGTTTCTCGGAGCGAATTCGAGGCAGCCACCACCTTTTCGATAAGGAAGGCGTTATAGAAATCGTCAACCTGCAAAGCCGAGATGGATACGCTAAGCCTTATCAGGTGAGACAACTCCGCCGCCTGATCCTGAAATACAACCTGAAGGAGGGAAACTGATGCACAAATACGAAATCATCCTCTACTGGAGCAACGAGGACCAAGCCTTCATCGCGGAAGTCCCGGAATTGCCCGGATGCATGGCGCATGGCGACGACCAGGAAACCGCCTTGCGCAACATCAACGACGCAATGGGACTCTGGATCGATACGGCCCGGGAGCTGGAGCGCCCTGTTCCGGAACCCAAAGGCGAGCGCCTGATGTTCGCGTGATCGAAGCGCCTCTCTCCTGATGCGAGAAGACACCCCCGAAGGCCACCGATGCGGCTATGTCGCGCTGGCGGGGCCGCCCAATGTGGGCAAAAGCACGTTGCTGAACGCCCTCGTCGGACAAAAATTGTCCATCGTGACCCGGAAACCGCAAACCACGCGGCACCGGATCCTCGCCATGCTGACCGAGGACGATCACCAGATCATTTTCCTCGACACGCCCGGCGTCGTGACCCCGAAGTATGGCTTGCACAAGGCGATGATGCAGGCGGTGAGCAATGCGGTAAGCGACGCCGACCTCCTCATATTCATGGCGGACGCTTCGCGCAGCGCGCCCGACGCCGTCGGAATAGACATGATCCGGGAACGCCCCGCCCTGCTTGCGCTGAACAAAATGGATCTTATCCGGCAGGAAGACGCCCTGCCGCTCGCAGAGGCCTGGCTCTCGCTGGGCGATTTCGACGAAGTCGTGCCGATTTCGGCCCGGAAGAAAACGAATCTGGACATTCTGCTGGGAGCCATCCTGAAACGCCTCCCCGTCGGGCCGCCGCTCTACCCCCGAAACATGATCACCGACCGGCCCGAACGCTTCTTCGTGGCCGAGATCGTCCGGGAAAAGATCTTCAATTTATACCGACAGGAAATTCCGTACTCCACGGAAGTGCGGATCGCGCGTTTCGAGGAACGGGAGAACGAAAAAGATTTCATCTCCGCCGAAATCGTGCTGACGGCGGATACGCAAAAGGGCATCCTGATCGGCAAAAAAGGACAGGCCCTGAAACGGCTGGGCACGGCGGCGCGAAAGGATATCGAGGCTTTTCTGGGCCGGTCCGTATACCTGGACCTGCATGTAAAAGTCCGCAGCGACTGGCGTAATCGCCCGACTTTCCTGCGCTCGTTCGGGTACCGGGCCTGACCAGGGCCTGGCGAACCTGACGCGGAATCAGGGATCAATCTGTACGCCCAGCCCGTCCCGAACCGCTTCGCGCAACGCCTCCGGCACATGCTCCCGGGGCAATCGCCGCATCGAAAAAGCGCGCCGTTCGGGATACGTTCGCCGGAGCGCGACGAAGCGGCGGGCGGCTTCCTCCTGCGAGACGGGCCAGAAACGCCGCATCCGGCGGTCGTCGTCCCATACGTCGTACATCCCTCGAACGATATGATGTAGCCAGTCCGTTTCCGGCAAGAACGGATCGGGGGCGTACACCGAAAGCATATCCGCCTCGCCGCAGACATGGCGCGCTGCGCTTTTTCCAGCGAATTCCTCCATGCCCGGCAAGGCAACCATGGCGTCGCGCAACATGTACGCGCCCGCTATCTTGCCGTCGTACGAATACCCGGCGATATGGGGCGTGGCGATGTCCACGCATCGCAACAGATCGGCGGAAGGAACGGGTTCGCCCTCCCATACGTCGAGCGCCGCGGCGGCAGGCCGTTGCGGCGAGCATTGCAACGCTTCCAGAAGCGCCTCGTTGTCGATCACGGCCCCGCGCGACGTATTGATCAACCAGGCGCCGGGACGCAGCGCCGCCAGTTCGTCGCGACCGATCATATGCCAGGTAGGGTGCGGCCCTTTCCGGACCAGCGGCACATGCAAGGTAAGTACGTCTGCCTGCCGGATCAGAGCGTTCAACGAAAGATACTCCCCCGCCGCGCCCGCCTCCGCAAGCGGCGGATCGCACAACAGCGCCTTCATGCCCAGCGCCGCAGCCCGCCTCGCCAGGCGGCTCCCGATACGCCCGCACCCTGCAATGCCCAGCGTCTTGCCCCGAAGCGCCTCGCCCTGGGTCGCCGCCAGATGCAAAAGCGCGGCCAGCGCATATTCGACCACGGAATCCGCATTGGCGCCCGGCGCACAGGCAAACGGAATGCCGCGCCGCCGCAAATAGTCCAGGTCGATATGGTCCAGACCGGACGTCGCCGAACCCACGAACCGGACGGCGCTGCCATCCAGCAAGGCGGCGTCTACGCGGGTGACGCTGCGCACGAGCAGCATATCCGCATGGCGGACCGTTTCGGGAGATATATCCCGCCCGGGCGCGGTGCGAACAGACCCCAGCGAACCGAACAACGCGCGCGCCGCCGGAATATTTTCGTCCGCTACGATATGGAGGGCCGCCCACTGCATTGCTTCGTCATTCCTCGCCGGCGCGCCCCTCGCAGCCTCTGGGCTTTGCGGACTTAATCAGACTACCCTTAAGGACACTCTGATTAAATGCGCAGCGAACCGCGCTCAGGGGTCAAAAACCAATGCCGAGACTGAAGATCGTCGCATTCAGGCGCTGCTTGTCGGGACGGATGACGACGTTGGCGAACTCGTACTCCTCGTTGGTGAATTCCGATACCCCAAAGGTGCGCTTCGCCTCGGGGTAGAACCGCAAGCCGAACAACCGGATTTCCAGACCTGCGCCCACGGCGGCGGCCATGCTGAGCGTACGGAGACGGTCCTGATTGTTGGTGTCCGTAGCGAACCGCAGAACGGGCCCGCCCACCACATACGGAGAAATCGTGGACAAATCGTACTGATACCGAATATCGACAGGGATTTCGATGTAGGTTACGAAGTGTTCGTCGTTCACCGTGCCGGTAATATCGGGAATCCCGCCGTCCGGGCCGCCGAAAATGGCCCCCGGGTCCGGCGACGCGTCGAATCCCGCCGTTTCGGACGGATCGAAAAGCCGCCCTGCGTCCATATACCGCAATCCCGGACGCAGTGAGAACGACCCCAGCGGCAAATCAACCCACAGGTGGACATGCCAGCCGGGCACCCGCTGAAGAGAAGCCGACTGCTCCTGCGTGGAAATGTCGCCCAACTCGGAAAACATGACGCCCGCAGAAACGCCCACCTGCGCATGCGCGGAAGTCGCCGCGCCGAAGCAAAGCGCCAGCGCGACGCCTGCCATACCCAGTCCTTTTCGCATAAAATGCCCCGTATAAGTATAGATAGCTTGCGCACCCTCTCAGCCCCTGATTTTTGCGGACTTCGTCAGAGCGCCCTGAATAAATGCAACCTTACTCGCAGAAGCAAGTTTCTGCCATGCGCACATTGAGCGCATTAATTTGAACGCATATTGAACATGCATTCTGTTCCGCAATCCGGACCAACAGCCAAGCGCACGTGAATATCGGCATTACGTGTTACCCGGTGTACGGGGGAAGCGGGGTCGTCGCCACAGAATTAGGCAAGGCCCTGGCGCTCCGGGGACATCAGATTCATTTCATCGCCTACTCCATGCCGTTCCGGCTGGCGCACGTTACGGAAAATATCTCCTTTCACGAGGTGGCGGTCAATACCTATCCCCTCTTCGAATACCCTCCCTATTCGCTGGCGCTCACGGGAAAAATGGTGGATGTGGCGCAGTTCGAACGCCTCGACCTCCTGCATGTGCATTACGCCATACCCCACGCTACAAGCGCCGTGCTGGCTCGGGAAATTCTGCGCGAGCAAGGGCTCCGCGTTCCGGTATTCACCACGCTCCACGGCACGGATATTACGCTGGTGGGACAAGACCCGGGGTTCGCGCCCGTGGTGAACCACGCTATCAACCACTCCGACGGCGTAACGGCTGTTTCCGAATATCTCCGCAGCGAAACGGAGCGACATTTTCAGGTCGATGCGCCGATTAAAGTCATTCCCAATTTCATCGACACGACGCGCTTTCGACGCAACGAAAACACTGCTTTCAAACAAGCGGTGTGTCCGGATGGCGGAAAAATCATCCTGCATGTCTCGAATTTTCGTCCTGTGAAGCGCGTGGAAGACGTAATCCGCGTTTTTCATCGCCTCGCGCAGGACGGCATGGCGGTGAACCTGCTGATGGCGGGAGACGGGCCGGACCGGATGTCCGCCGAGCGACTGGCGCGCGAACTGGGGGTGTGCGGACGGATTCGCTTCCTTGGCAAGCAGGAGCCCATTGAGGAGTTGCTGTCCATCGCCGATGTGTTTCTCATTCCCAGCGGCTCGGAAACGTTCGGCCTGGCTGCGCTGGAAGCCATGGCGTGCAACGTGCCGATCGTGTCGAGCGCCATTGGAGGGCTGCCGGAACTGAACGTGGACGGCGAAACCGGCTTTCTGTGTCCGCTGGGCGACATTGATGCGCTAACGGAAAAAACCCGCGCCATTCTGAGTGACGCTGCGCTGCAACGGCGGCTCGCAAGGAACGCCCGGCGGCGGGCCGTGGAAATATTCGACCAGAACCAGATCGTACCCATGTACGAGGCCTATTACGAGCGCATTCTGGAACAGGCATGAAACGACGCCCGGCCTGGCGCACCCCTCGCAAGCCTCTGAACTTTGCAGATTTAATCAGAGTATCCCTTGATTATAAGGCGCGGAGCCGGACAAATGGCCGGTTCATGTGCAAGCCTTCGCCCGAAAATCGCCCGAAAAGATTTTTCCTGTTGCGCTTTTGACGGAAAACGTCTATTCATGCTAATAGAGCCGTCGCGCATCCATCCACAAAACCATCGAGAACGCCATGCTGACCAACTTCATGAAAAACAGAATAGTTATCGCTGCGGCAGCACTTTGCGCCGGATTCCTGCTGGCGTATCTCGTTTTGCCCCAACCCGATTCGGCGTACCCGGACATTGACATTGTCGTGAACGATCCCGACGACGCGGACATTGTCGCGGACGCGCTCCCCGCCGATATCCCGGACCATCTGCAGGAGCCGAAAGACGGCGTACACTTCATGGTAGAAGAAATGCCCACGTTGGTTGGAGGCCTCGCGACGATCATTGAGCAAATGAAATACCCTGAAATTGCCCGTAAAGCGGGCATAGAAGGACGCGTATTCCTGCAATTCGTCGTGAACGAGGAAGGCAACGTGCAAGACGTGGTCGTTCAGCGGGGCATTGGAGCCGGTTGCGACGAAGAAGCCGTCCGGGTCGTGAGCAACGCCAAATTCACGCCTGGCATGCAGGATGGAGAACCCGTCAAGGTGCGGATGTCGCTGCCCGTTACCTTCAAGCTTGCGCAGACATAGTTGTCCAGACGAAACTTAAAATAATTAGGCGGGGAATTTTCGAGCCTTATTATTTTAAGGACACTCTATCAGGGGTGGTAACGCAGCGCCTGGGGCAGGAATGTTTGCTTTTATGTATTGAGGGTGCGATGCCCTCGGGCCCGCCATGCATATCCAGGGATTTACCTGTAATCCGTTCCAGACGAATTGTTATGTCTGCCATGACGACGGCGAGGCGGTCCTGATCGATGCGTCCTGCTCGACCCCGGAAGAATGCGCACAGGTCGAACGCTACATCGCCGACCGGGAACTGACCGTTCGCCGTCTGCTGCTGACGCATGGGCATATCGACCATATCTTCGGATGCGCCCACTTTGCACGGACATTCGGGATGGGCTTTCTGATGCACCGCGAGGACAGGGTTTTTATCACCCAGGCCGAGGCGCAAGCCCAACTGTTCGGGGAACCCATCGAAACCCCGCCTGAGCCGGAAGGCTTTCTGAACGAAGAAGACCGGGTGCATTTCGGCAACGCATCCCTTGCCGTGCTGCACACGCCGGGGCATTCCCCGGGATCGATTTCCTTCTACGACGCCGCCTCGCAGGCGCTGATTTCCGGAGATGTGCTGTTTCAGGGCTCCATCGGGCGTACGGATCTGTGGCGCGGCGACCTGCCCGAACTGATGCGGTCCATTTTCGAAAAACTCGTTCCCCTCGGAGACGCGGTGCGCGTCTATCCCGGTCACGGCCCGGTCACGACCCTTGGCGAGGAACGGCGAACGAATCCGTTCCTTCTGTCTCCCCTATGAAGCAGCTGCACGGACTTATTATGCGCATGCTCCCGGGACGGGTGCTCGGGTGGCTGGCGACACTCATGTTTCTGCTGGTGATGCAGTTCCTGATCAAGTACCTGCCCGATCTGGCGGGGAAAGGACTGCCTTTCGGCGTATTGCTCGAACTGATCGCTTACAATCTGGCCTACATGGTGGTGCTCGCCGTACCCATGTCGCTCCTGATCGGAACGATGATGACGTTCGGTCGCATCGCCGAATCCCGGGCCTGGACGGTGATCAAGGCCTCCGGCGTGTCGCCTTTCCGGCTGATCTGGCCCGCCTTGCTGGTCGGAGCCGTCGTGGCTGTCGGCATGACGTACTTCAACAACCGCGCGTTGCCCGAAGCAAACTTCCGCGCCCGCAACCTGTGGTACGACATCCGCCGCAAACGCCCGGACTTCGAACTGCGCCCGGGCAGATTCTACGAAGGCGTCCGGGGCTACAGCATGCTCGTGCAGCGGGTCGCCGCCGGCTCCGGTACGCTGGAAGACGTGCTTGTTTACGACTATACGGACAATGCCCAGACCGTGATCAAGGCGCGCGCAGGACGTTTGCTCCCCCTCGCGGATCGACCGGAACTGGCGCTCACGCTGTTCGACGGCGAAATTCACCGTACGCCGGAGGGACAAGCATTCTCCCGAACAGAAGAGCGCTACGAACGGCTCTCTTTCGACAAATACCGGATGACGCTGGACGCTTCCGAGTTTGCCTTCGAGCGGACGGCGGAGGGACGAACCAACCGTTCGGACCGCACGATGCCCACGCGGGACATGGTCCGGTTCGTGGATTCCCTGCGGCACAGCATTGATTCCTCGCTGGTCTACCTGACTGCGCATTTCACGCCAGAGCATTTCGGCAACCATGCTCCGGCGAACGGAGCGCCGCGCGTAAAGGAACCCTTCCTGACAACGCGCCCGGCTGCGCCGGAACAAGCCGAATCGGGAGCCGGACGCTCCCCGCCCGACGACGCCGCCATACTTGCCCAGGCCATCGAGCAAGCCCGAAACGTACGCATGCTCCTGGACGATACGCAGCGCGGCGTCGCCTGGGAATTGCAGCGCGCCGACCGGTTTCTGGTGGAGATCCACAAGAAGTACTCGATCGCCGTGGCGTGCCTTATTTTCATGCTCATCGGCGCCCCGCTGGGGCTGAGCACCCGGCGCGGCGGCCTCAGCTCGGCGGGCATTCCGGCGGCGGGCATTTTTCTTTTTTACTGGGTGACGCTCGTGCAAGGGGAAAAACTGGCGGACCGCGGCTTTCTCGAACCCTGGATCGGGATGTGGATCGCCAACCTTGCGATGATCGCGGCGGGACTATGGCTGATGGTCTACGTCACGCTGGATCTGCGCGCCACGCCGTCTCTACGCTCCCGGCTCCTGCGCCGGTTGCGCAAACAGGATTCCTGACGACCGCCGCCCGCTCCCCGACCCGATGCTGTATCTCGTCCCCACGCCGATCGGCAATCTCGAAGACATTACGCTCCGCGCCCTCCGTATTCTGAAGGAAGCGGATCTGATCGCCTGCGAAGATACGCGCACCTCGGGCATACTTCTCGCCCGCTACGAAATCCGCACGCCCGCGGTCAGTTACCATGAACACAACGAACGGCGCCGGACGCCGGAACTCGTCGAACGCATGCAGGCGGGACAACGCATCGCCCTGATAAGCGACGCCGGGTCGCCGGGGATTTCAGATCCGGGATTCTATCTGGTGCGGGCGTGCAAACAGCACGACATTCCCGTGGAGGCGCTGCCCGGACCTACCGCCGTCATCCCGGCGCTCACCGTCTCGGCGCTGCCCGCGGAGCGATTTGTTTTCGAGGGGTTCCTGCCCGCAAAAAAGGGGCGCCGCTCCCGGCTCGAAGCGCTCCGGGACGAACCGCGAACCATGGTTTTTTACGAATCGCCGCACCGGGCCGCCGCCACGATGAACCAGTTTGCGGAAATCTTCGGACCGGATCGTCCGGCGGCGGTCGCGCGGGAAATGACCAAGAAATTCGAGGAAATCCGGCGGGGAACGGTAAGGGAACTGGCGGATTTCCTCGAAGAAAAGTCCAGAGTCCGGGGAGAAATCGTACTGGTTGTGGCGGGGGCCGGGGTTACGATGGAGTTGTGGGGGTGAGGGGTGGAGTAAGTAACGATTCGTGGCGAATAGTTACCGCACCAGCGCGGCATACGGTGTCACCCTTTGATTCCTTGCATTCTGTTTGGATTACGCTATCTCAAACGACAAAAATGCATGGTGCAATTTTATATTAGAGGTTTCCCTCCTCGGATGGCTGCTTTGCCAAGCCCACAGTTCGTCAATCAGTTCCGATGACTCCAGTTCTTCATTTCCATTCAAGTAGCGGTTGATGCCGCTGGCGGCAGTTGTAGCATCACCAGCGATCAGGTATCCGATCATAAAACCGGTGGAGTGGTTTCCTGAATATTTGCCCGTTCGGAAGCGATCAATACCCTGCTCAACGTACAATTTACACAAACGACGACAGTTCCCGTCAATACGCTTACATTCGATGATCGCATGGGGGTCGTGCCCCTGAAAAGAGCATATCAAAATTGGAATGTCGGTTCGACCATCCGGCGCCAGCAGGTCAGGGTGAGAAAGGGATTCAGTCCCAGGTAACACCCGCATATCTGCATTTTTCCACACAAACTTTCTGTCGTCCAATGCTTCGCGCATACCCTTGCGCAATCGTTCTGTGATTGGCACTTCGTCAGCATTAGAATTGACATCCGACGATTGCCGTGCATACACCCATCCAGCCTCGACGGTTCGCATGATTGCCGTAGCTATATCAGGTACAAGATCAATGAAAAGGCGGCCAGTCGTAACAGGCCCGTCAAGCGGCAACTTCATACAGCCCTTTGGGAGAAACTTTCAACAACAACCGCATCCGCGTCTTCCAACGCCGATACGCCCATCCAGTGTCGCCGGGCAGCCGGCTTGATAATCACGACCTCGTTGGTACCATGCACCCGGAGTTCGCGTTGACCAACCAAGTGACTGGCAAGCGGAAACTCCATGCGTTCACCGATCCGATAGAGAACATCTTTGAGACTGCCTTGGGGAGAAATGACCCCTGCCGAAGAGGAGTCAGAGCCCTCTTCAAGAATGAAGCGAACAACCCGAAATGGTACGTGCTCGGCAAACTTGAAGACTTCGGCGTGCATATGGCGTCTATTCGCCGCCGATAACCAAACATCTATCGCTGACAGAAACGTACGTGCATAGTCCAGGAGGTGACCAATACTGACAGGTTGTACGGAATTTTTTTGGCCGGACTTCCATTGCCAACTCGCACGGAATAGACCATCCCGTGCAACAATTCTATCAGCTTCGTCGAATTGATACAGATCGAAAACAGCCTCATCAAGGGCTCGCCAATCCTCCTTACTGATGTATTCTGGCTGTAACCGCTCGGTGAGTTGTAGCAGACGCTTGCCTGCCTCGGAATCCAAGGCCCCTGCAAGGTCAGGAATCGGCAAACGTTTAATATCTCCAAGTATGATTCGCTGCATCCATAGCCCAAAAGTGGAAGCGGTCATCAGAAAAAACCAAGCAGTGAACGACGAGCTCAGAATAGCATTAAGCAGATGAGCGGTCTCATTGTGCGTAGCCGGAAAAGCTGCACCGAATAAAGAATTATTGAAAACGGTATCCCGATCAGTAACGGCAACGATAGGACGACCATGACCATCGCGCTGCAAAAATTCTTTGACGAGCAGGAGCGGTGCCCGATAGATATCCCGATTGCGAGGCGATTCAGCCTGTGCAATATCAAACGAAGCTAAATCGTCCGGTACGTAGAATAGATGAAGGTCTCTCGCAGTTAGTAAAGGAAGCCCCCGCAGAAAACTCGAATCACGGCTTCGATTGCCAACTGCCAATCCTGAACGAAATTTCACGCCCAGTTCACCAAGTTGATCAACCAGCGCTGGATGGCTGGACATCACTCTGTCCAGCAGTGACAGATCGCGGCGAGAACCGAGAAACGCGGCTTTCAGCAATTCTGGTTTTCGCTCCCAATCGGCCAGCGGTAATGTGACGATATCGCTACGCGCTATCTCGAACGTATGGCTCCGGTCGCTGGATAGAGACCATGGAACTTGCACGGCGGTGATCGCATCGCGGCGCACAGATCGGTGTCGTGCAAAGAGAACCATTGCAGGCATGTTGCCCCGCGAAAACAGCCAATTGGACTGGTTGGACAGATTTACCAGTGTCACCGGAGACAGTCTTTGTATGAGTTTGCGCGAAGCAGTCAAACCAGTCTTGCTTAGACTAAAGAAGTGTGCGGCGCTTAGAACCAGGCCAAATCGTGTGTTCTCGGAGGCAAAATCCATGGCTCGAATCGCAAAATCCAAACTTTCACCGCGAGGCGAGCGCACATCATGTAGGGCAGCCCGCTTACGACGGGCAGCGGTACCTTCGCTGCCTTGAAAGCTCCATGGCGGATTGCCAACAATGACATCGAATTTCTTTATATCGTCTTGTTCGGTCAACACAGCCTGCCCATCGGCACCGTTTTCCACATCCCATGCATCGCCGACAATTAGCGTTTTGCCGATCAGCGGATCGAACTTCAACGCTTGCAGAATCTGCGGATCAGGGTCGAGTTCCAAGGCAGCCAAATACAAACTGAATGCCGCTACCCGCACTGCAGCTTCGCTGATGTCCACCCCGTAAATTTGCTGGTGCAGCGTGGAACGAATCAATTCGCGATTTGGCGGCCCACCTATCGCTTTTGAGCGAAGGTTGACAAGCCTCCGTAGCGCTTCGACCAGAAAGACGCCCGATCCGCATGTCAAATCAAGTACTGTTTCCTCCCCCGTGAGCCCTTCGGTAATTTCGTCCAGAACAAGGGAAACGAGCGACAATCTGGTGTAGAAAACATCCCTTCGGGAATTTGAATCAGAAGTTGATTGGTCCGAGTGGGCGAACTGTTCATAAATTGAACTGATCAGTTCTACCGGTATCACGTCGAACTGGTACGGAAAAAGCGATCTTTGTCCAGACTTCGAATCCGTGGCTTCAAGAAAATTTGCAGCCATGCGTAGGTGTTCATCGCTCGGAACGGCTGTGTCATGCGGCGAGAACATGTCGCCATTAAAGGTGTCTCGAAGCCAGTCGAACAATCGTTCTGTGGCGGAACGATCCCGTAATATGGCGGGGAAGGTTTCGTGACCGTATGTATTCTTGAGGAGTTCCTTGGTAACGATATTTCGATCAATCAGGTACTGAACAAATATCGACTGACCAATCAGTCCTTGAGCGCCAGAACGTTCAAGCCCCGCAGCGATAAGATTACGCTCAAATCCAGCGAGATCGGACAGAAGCTGTTGATCGACGCTGGTTGTGCGATTAACGCGGGTTGCCTGTTGCCAGAACCGCCCCGTCTCCATAGCGAGCCTGCCTGCGAACGCATCAAGACTATCCAACTCATTCTCAACCCTTGAGAAGGTCCGTAGCCGATGCGCGTCAGCATCCCCGGTCCTCTGGGGTCTGCCAAAGCCATTGTATATCTCGATCTTCTCCGGCGAAACCACCCACAGCAACGGTGCGAAACCCTGGTTCCAGACATCTCGACGCCACTTGGCGACCTGTTCGTCAGATGGAATGCTCGGTTCAAACTTGAAATAGACCTTAAGCCCCGAGTGGCTACGCCACAAGGCATCGGGAGAAAACTCCCGGAAGCGTTCGGTGCGAGCCTCGTCATCCAGCAACACATCTTTGTGTACCGGCTTACCATCCGCCAAGTATCCCGTCGCCTCAAGTACTTCGTGCAGGTTCTGGGCACTCATTTGCACTTCCTCGCAAAATTTAACCTTAAGTGATTTATTTTTAATGGGTTACACAAAAATGGGCTTGATAGATTGGCCACAGCGAAGATGCGATTGACGCCTCCTCTGGCGTACAGTGGCACCAATGTCCCCGAGCGGCCCCGCTTGCGCTTCTCTGGCTTGCCAGGCATTACTCCCGCAGTTTAGAATCTTGGTAAGATAAGCCAAGCGAGGGCGGTAGTCAAGCCCAAAAATGCTACTCCCAGTCGCGCTCGCCCGCTGTCGCCACAGACACTAACCCAATACAGACACTAACCCAATGATTCGGGAATTCCGAATAGCGATCATCACAGGCTGGCTGGTTCGGGTTGATTGGACAGCATTTTTTGGCTTTTAAGGTGCATGTTTTAGACCTTGTTCCCATCCAACCCGAACCACCTCTTAGCCCAACACGCCTTGGAAGAACTCGACTACGCGCCGCTGCGTACGGATTTCTCGTTCGCCGACCTTACTCATTGTCCGTGTCCAGTATTTTCCAATAACCGCCTCTATCGGGCCCGATCCGCTCAAGGATGCCCTTTCGTTTCATCTCACGAATCTGCCACTCGACTCCTTTTGAGGTGATTTCGAGACGATTCGCCAGTTCTTTTATAGTAATTGAAGAATCAGCGGCAATCAGGGCCAGAATTTTCTCCCTAGTTTTCTCCCTAGTTTTCTCCCTAGTTTTCTCCCCAGTTTTCTCCCCAGTTTTGCTCCTGTCTGGCTGCGACTCTGGCTGTTCACCAGCTTGGACCCCGCCCTGCACTTTCGCCAGTTGCGTCGCATAATCCGGTCGGCGAATCGTCGTTACAAAGCCCCCGCTGGCGACAAACTCCGGTTCCTGCACATTGGCCGCTACGCAGCGCCGGATCATGTCCACCGTTCCCGTTCCCATCCGTTCAATGTACCCGGCAAGGTACATGGATTCCGCCAGCAAGGGGTTGCGGGGCAACGACTGGTGCGGAACACGCAGTTTCTCTACAGTCAGCGGCGGCCGCAACGGACCCGTATTCATTACATCCAGCCGGTCCGAAAACAGCATCACCTGTACGCTGCTGTTATCCGTGTAGTCGCGATGGACCACCGCATTAACAATGGCCTCGGTAACTACCTCCTTCGGAATCTCATAAGCTGTCGGGACTTCAATGCTCTCCGCCCGCGTACCTATCGACAACGCGACCTTGCTCAACACAAAGTCCACCGCCTGATCCACCAAATCGAACACCGTCCCCTTGTAGACCTGATAGGAAGGGATGGGTTTGGCGACCTGCGTACCGTGGTAGTGGGCGCACTTGATTTCGGACGAGATCAGAAATCGTTGCGGCGCCTTGCCAAACAACAACACGGCGGCATTGGTCAACCGCCCCTTTTTCAACAGGTTCAGATGATTCAGTAAATCCTCTGGCGGGGTATTTTCCTCCAGCGGAAACTGTCTGATCCCGCGGGCCGTGCGAATCAACCGGGTCATCCGTTCGGTATCAAGATCGTCCAGCGTGGCGCCCTCGCAAGGCGCCGCATCGAACGGCTCGAAACGAAGCAATTCCTTGCCTTCGAGGTATTCCACCAGTGCCGCATAGAGGCCAATCACGAGTTCTTCCGGCGTATTGAACCGTTTTCGGATCAGCCCGGCCTCCGCCTTGCCGATCAACGCTTGCATCTTCGGCTTCCGAACGCCGGAGTCCATATTCTTCAGGAAGATCAGGCGATGCTTGCCGAGCGCGGTGGCATGGTCGAACTCCCGCTCCGTCGGCGACATTCCTGTCTCGTCCTCGACACCATAGTTCTTTCCGAACAAGCCCACATAGACGTCGCAATGCTCCACTTCATCCAGATAGACCCTGTCGGGCCGCCTGTCCGAGGCCGGAATCTCCTCGAACAGGAAGACTTTAAAGAAGCGCCGCAGCAACGGGTCATTGCGCAAGTAATCGGCAAGCGCCTTCCGTTCGCCTGCAAACTCCTTCTGTACGCTGCTGATGAAAATGCGGAGGGGAGTCATGATTCCGACGATGGCGCCTCTTTGTCGGTCTTGCTCGGCGGCCCGGAATCCAAAGGTTCCTCTGGCGCGTCGGGCCCCTCGAAAACCACGCGGCCATCCCGCCAGAACACGGCGTACTGGCCCAAACGGCGCTTGCGTTCCAGCGCCTGATGCACTGCGCGACGCAGCGCCTTGAGTCCTTCCATTGCGAAATCGTCAATTTCTGCCATCGCTCCTTATCTCCTCCAATGTTTCCAACATTGCCGGCTGAGCAACTTCCCGGTGGGTTCCATGCTGCGTGAACACTACTATCGGATCGCTATCCGCATTGCAGTAGCATACGGCGCGGTCGGCCAGAAAGACGTATTCGCCCAGAAAATTGTCCAGGCTACGAAAATAGCGTCTCTCAATATCCTCAGACGCTATGTCATGTCCGCCATGGCGTACGCGCTCGGCCACGCGACGTTTCGCCATTTCTGCGCTCGGCAGCGCAAGGTAAATCAACTCCACTCGCCAGCCCTCCGATTGCAAACGCTTGATCAGCTGCCGGTATGCGAGTCCCGACAGCGTGGTCTCGAAACCGAAATTACGTCTGGCCTGGATGTTCTTTTCGATCTCATCCAAGAACATCCGACTGGCCGTAACTGTCCTGCCTTCCGGCGCCAGCGGCGCAAAACCCGCGGCGATGAGATCGGCATTCACGAAAATCTGGCAGTCGACGGTTCGGGGCAGATATTCCAGCGCAAAAGTAGTCTTGCCCGCCCCATTGGGAGCGGCAATAATCCAGCAAACCGGTTGACGTTTTTGACTCATATCAGCCGCACCCGGCCCATGAAAAATTGCTGCATCACGCCCTGCTTGACGGCGCGGGTCTTGTCTCGGTACTGCTCCAATGCAGTAACCTCCGCGTCCATGCCGGAGAAAACGGGAGCGATGGCCCGCTGTTCCATGCCAGAAACATTCTCGCGCTTGATCCCATGTGCCTTGGAGAAAAAAGCCCAAGTCCCTCAATCTCGTAGAAACGGCGCTCCTCGGTATTGTCAACGGATAGAAGGGCGACGTAGTGGGACCAGCCAAGTGCTAACTGTCCCGCCAATTCCACAGACAGTGTCTGTCGAATCTGCGCAGTGAATAACAATCCGCTCAGTGGGTCAGGCAATTTCCGCAACGCTGTCGCGGAAATTACTTGTCGATCCCCGATCGTCCGGCAGCGGCCAACCGTTCCGGTGGGGAGTGCAAGCACATTTCCGTAAAAATGCAGTAAATTTCCTACAGTGTGAAAAAATTGGAACTAATTGTCCCGATGCATATATTATGCTGTAATTCAAATACAGAATTATTTCTTTCATGCGCATCGCGGACCTTTGCATGATCCAGACCGGGTATACCGCCCGGAAGCGTCTCCATCCTGTTTCGCAGGGCGGCGTACTTGCGATCCAGTTGCGCGACGTCGCTGCGGACGGAGAGGTCAATCCCGATACGCTGACTCGCGTGGAACTTGGCGAACTTCCGGACCGCTATTTCGCGTACGCCGGGGATGTGGTTTTCCGCCCGCGCGGGGATCGCAACATCGCATCCGCTCTGGATAACCGCCTGCCAGAGCCTGCCCTTGCGATTCTTCCGCTGGTTGTTCTTCGTCCCAGGCTCGATATCGTCACGCCCGAATATCTGGCGTGGGCGATCAATCAGCCCGACGCGCAGCGCTATTTCGATAGAATGGCCCGAGGGACCAACATGCGCATGATAACAAGAGCGGTCCTCAGCGATCTCCGCCTCGATATTCCGGACATCGAAATCCAGCAGAGGATAGTGGCGGCGGACGCACTTTCGAAGCAGGAGAGGATGCTAACGCTCCTGCTTGCCGAGAAAAGAAGAAGAATTACAAGCCGGATTCTCAGGGAACAGGCAAAACGCAGTAGCTGCGCTACTGAGCCAAATAAAAATTAAACGATGAACGAGCAACTGACGCAGCAACAAGTCAATCAGACGGCGTGGGCCGCTTGCGATACCTTCCGGGGCGTCGTCGATGCAGGTCAGTACAAGGATTACATCCTCGTGATGCTTTTCCTCAAGTACATATCGGACCTCTGGAACGATCAGCTCGAAACGTACCGCAAGCAATATGGAGAGGATGAAGTGCGCATCGGGCGCCGGCTGCAGCGCGAACGATTCATATTACCCGACAATGCGAGTTTCTACGACCTTTACGAAGCCCGGAACGAGGCCGATATCGGCGAGCGCATCAATATCGCGCTGGAGGCCATCGAAGACGCCAATCGCCAGAAACTCGAAGGCGTTTTTCGCAACATCGACTTCAACTCGGAAGCCAACCTTGGTCGGGTCAAGGACCGCAATCGACGCCTGAAAAACCTCCTGGAGGATTTCGCCAAACCGGAAATGGATCTGCGGCCCTCTCGCGTGAACGAGGATATCATCGGCGAATGCTACATCTATCTGATTTCCCGTTTCGCCTCCGACGCCGGCAAGAAGGCAGGCGAATTCTATACTCCGGCAGCGGTCTCGAAACTGTTGGCGAAACTCGCCGCTCCTCGTTCCGGCCATACGATTTGCGATCCGGCTTGCGGCTCCGGTTCGCTTCTGATCCATGCTTCGAGGGAGGTGGGTTCGGACAACTTCGCATTGTACGGGCAGGAGGTGAACGGCGCCACCTGGGCGCTGGCGCGCATGAACATGTTTCTGCACGCGAAGGACGCCGCCCGCATCGAATGGTGCGACACGCTGAACGGTCCAACCCTGATCGAGGGCGACCGGTTGATGCGTTTCGATATCGTCGTAGCGAATCCGCCTTTTTCGCTGGACAAATGGGGCGCCGAGAATGCGGAGAACGATCCGCACAAGCGTTTCTGGCGTGGGGCGCCGCCAAAGTCGAAGGGCGATTATGCGTTCATCACGCACATGATAGAAACCGCAAAACGCCAAACCGGCCGCGTGGCCGTGATCGTTCCGCATGGCGTTTTGTTCAGGAGCAGGGCCGAAGGACGAATCCGACAGGCCCTGATCGAAGAGAATCTCCTTGACGCCGTAATAGGATTACCCGCCAATCTTTTCTCCACGACAGGCATTCCCGTAGCCGTTCTCGTTTTCGACCGCTCCCGCGAGCAAGGCGGAGAAAACGAGGCGCGTCGCGATGTGCTCTTTATTGACGCCAGCAAGGACTTTACGCCGGACAAGGCCCGGAATGTGATGAACGAAGCGCATGTCGAGAAGGTGCTGAAGACCTGCAAGGATCGGGAGGCGGTAGAGAAGTACTCGCACCTTGCCAGCCCGGAGGAGATTGCCGACAACGGATACAACCTGAACATTCCGCGCTATGTGGACACGTTCGAGCCCGAAGAAGAGATCGACGTAGCGGCCGTGCAGAAAGAAATCGAACGGATCGAGGCGGAACTGGTCGATGTGCGGGCGCGGATGAAGGGGTATCTCGAGGAACTTGGGGTCGAAGTTTCGGAGGACGCATGACATGAGCCGCGAAACGACAAAATCGGTCGCCATCCGCAGCAGCGCCGCCGAGTTTCTGGTCTTCACCCATCAGGCCGGCGGCGGGGACGGCATTGAAGTGCGCTATCAGGACGAAACGATCTGGCTGACCCAGAAAATGATGGCCGAATTGTTCGGGGTCAGCGTTCCGGCAATCAACCAACATCTTCGGAATATCTTCAACTCCGACGAACTGGATGCGAATTCAGTTATTAAGAAATTCTTAATAACTGCCGCCGACGGAAAAACCTACAACACCCGATTTTACGATCTGGACGCTATTATTTCGGTCGGGTACCGGGTGAACTCGATCCGCGCCACGCAATTTCGCCGCTGGGCGACGCAGGTTCTGCGCGAGTACGCTGTCAAGGGCTATGTGCTGGACAGAGAACGCATGGAGCGCGGGGCGTTCCTCGGCGAGGATTATTTCGAGCGCCTGCTCGCCGAGATTCGCGAAATCCGTCTGAGCGAGCGGCGTTTCTACCAGAAAGTCACGGATATTTACGCCACCAGCGTCGATTACGACAAGAATGCCCCCGCCACGCGCGCGTTCTTTGCTACGGTGCAGAACAAACTGCACTACGCTATTCATGGCCACACTGCTGCGGAATTGATCAAGGCGCGGGCGGACAGGAGTAAACCGCATATGGGCCTCAGTCATTGGGCCGCCGCGCCGGACGGTAAGGTACTCAAGGGCGATGTGGCGATCGCCAAAAACTACCTGAGCGCCGAAGAACTTGAATCGCTGGGCCGTATCGTGAATGCATTTCTCGATCTGGCCGAGGATCGGGCCGGGCGTAAACTTCCCACGACGATGGAGGACTGGAAGGAAACGCTGGATGGATTCCTGAAACTGACCGACCGGGAAATTCTGGAAGACGCCGGTCGGATCAGCGCGGATATTGCCCGCAACCACGCCGAAAGCGAGTTCGAGCGCTACCGGATCGTGCAGGATCGTACGTTCGAGTCGGATTTCGATAAGGAGGTGAAGGCATTGAGGCAGGCGGCAGGGGCTGCGGAAAAGCGGAGGAGGGGATGAGTATGGATGGAATAAAAAAAGTAGCCCTTAGCCAAATCGGAATCTTCCTGAGAGGCAAAGGCATAACCAAAACGGATTTGACGGATTCTGGTGTACCCTGCCTTCGGTATGCGGAGATATATACCTCGTTTAACGATGTGGTTACCAAGTTGAATTCGGTTGTCTCGAAGGAAGCCGCGCTGAGGGCGACTCCAATCCATTATGGAGACATTATTTTTGCGACTTCCGGAGAAACAGCCGAGGAAATCGGGAAAGCCATCGCATATTTGGGAAATGATCCCGCGGTAGCAGGTGGGGATACGGTCATCCTTAGAGGGCACGGGCAAGATCCATGTTATCTGGCTTATGTATTGAACAGTCAGGAAGCTGTCAGACAGAAGGCGCGTTTGGGCAAGGGGAACTCTGTTGTCCATATCCATGCAAAGGATTTAGGAGAGATTCGAATCCCGCTTCCCCCTCTCCCCGAACAGCGCAAGATCGCCGAGATTCTGCGGACATGGGACGAGGCGATTGAGAAGTTGGATATGTTGAAGGCAGCGAAGGGGCGCTATAAACGCGGCCTGATGCAAAAGCTGCTCACAGGCGAATGGCGCGTAGCCGTGGAGGAAGGCTGTGACTGAGTTTTCCGAACACATCGTCTATATCCCATGACCTTCAACCCCGCCGAAAAGCACCAGTCCCAGATTCCGGCCGTCCAGCTGCTTGTAGCGCTCGGATTCGAGCCGCTTTCCCAGGCCGAGGTCAGGAACCTGCGAGGCGATCGTTTGCGCAACGTGTTGCTTGAGGAAATACTGGTCGAGCAATTGTTTCGAATCAACCGTTTCACGTACCGCGGGGAGGAGTATCCGTTCGATCTGGAGGATGTACACGAGGCGATCCGGCGGCTGAGGCCGACGCCTGACCGGATCAAGGGATTGCGCGCCGCCAACCAGGATATTTACGACGCCCTGGCGCTGGGCACGACCATCGCCAAAACCATCCGGGGAGATTCGAAGTCGTGGTCCTTTCGCTATGTCGATTGGGAAACGCCCCGGAACAATGTTTTCCACGTAGCCTCCGAGGTTATCGTTGAACGCGCGGCCAGCGAGCAGACCCGGCGTTGCGACATTGTGGGATACGTGAACGGCATCCCGTTTCTGGTCGTCGAAAACAAACGCCCGACCGAAAGTCTCAGGAAAGCCGGGAGCCAGTTGATCGGTTACCAGAACGAAGACCAGATCCCGCAGCTCTTCCGGTTTGCGCAGTTGCTCATGGTCATGAACAGGCAGGAAGCCCGCTACGCCACCGTGGGCACGCCGTGGAAGTTCTGGCAGGCATGGTCGGAGGATCAGGATGTCGCTGCAGGTCTTGCCGAAATCGCCGCTTCGCAGGCGCCCGTTGAGCAGTATCCGATAATCCCTGGAACGGATACAGACAAATCCCGCCCGCCCGCGGTGCTGTACAAGCTGGTTAACCAGCCATTGAAGGTCGCCGAGAAACAGGCGGTATACTCCGGCAGTTTGTCCGATGCGCGTCTGCACTTCGATGTGCTTGCTGCGGATGGCGGCCGGGAAATCACCGAACAGGACAGGACTCTTCATGCGCTTGCTCGTCCGGAGCGCCTGCTCGATCTGGTTCGACGCTTTACCGTATTCGACGCCGGCAAGCGCAAGATCGCTCGCCATCAACAGTTCTTTGGCGTACGGGCGGTCATGCAGCGGGTCAAACTGTTCGATATGGAAGGACGGCGAAAAGGCGGCGTCGTCTGGCATACGCAAGGTTCGGGCAAGTCGCTGACCATGGTGATGCTGGGGCGGGCGCTTGCTCTGGACCCGGATATTCGTAATCCGCGCATCGTAATTGTGACGGATCGCGTCGATCTCGACAAGCAAATCAAGGCCACCTTCAAGTCCTGCGATATGGAGCCTGTTCGAGCGACGAGCGGGAAAAATCTCATCGAACTGATCCGTAGTCGGAAGCCTTTGATCACGACCATCGTCAACAAATTCCATGCGGCGGCGAATAAAGCCGAATATGCAGACGACGACGCCAACATTTTCGTACTGGTCGACGAAAGCCACCGTTCGCAGACAGGCCGTTATGGCGGACACGGTCAACTTGCCGCCCGGATGCGCAGGATTCTGCCCAGGGCCTGCTATATCGGTTTCACCGGTACGCCGCTACTCAAGCGGGAGAAAAACACCTTTGCGACCTTCGGCGGCCTGATTCATCAGTACGCCATCAACGAGGCGGTCGAAGACGAGGCGGTTGTGCCGCTTCTTTACGAGGGGCGTCTGATCGAACAGAAGATTGCGCCCGATGTAATCGATCAGTGGTTCGACAAATTAAGCGAAGGACTGACCGAGGCCCAGAAAGCCGATCTGAAACGCAAATTCTCGCGCATGGACGCCTTGTCGAAAACCGAACAGGCCATTCGCGCGAAAGCCTTCGATATCTCCGAGCATTTTCGCCAGCATTGGCAGGGAACCGGTTTCAAGGCGCAACTCGTGGCTCCGTCCAAGGCGGCGGCAGTGCGTTTCAAGGAGGCGCTGGACGAGATTGGCCATGTCGCCAGCGAAATCGTTATTTCCCCGCCCGACGACAACGAAGGGAACGAAGAAATCGATCGGGATTCCAGGGATATCGTGCGCCGGTTCTGGGACCGGATGATGACCCGATTCGAGACCGAGGAAACGTATAACCAGGAAATCATCAAGGCGTTCAAGCATGCGACCGAGCCGGAAATTCTGATCGTTGTTTCGAAGTTGCTCACCGGCTTCGATGCGCCAAAAAACACCGTGCTTTATGTGTGCAAACCGCTTCGCGAGCACAACCTTTTGCAGGCTATCGCTCGCGTGAATCGTTTGTACGAGGAAGAGGGACCGCAAGGAGAGCCGATCGAAAAGCAGTTCGGTTTCATTATCGACTACGAGGGACTGCTTGGCGAACTCGACGCCGCCTTGACCGCGTATAGCGCTTTCGAGGGGTACGATCCTGACGACCTTGCCGGTACCGTGCATGACGTGCGCGAGGAAATTCGCAAACTTCCCCAACTGCACGACCATCTCTGGGACGTATTCAAGACCGTTGCCAACAAGAAGGATATGGAGCAGTTTGAACAGCTCCTGTCCGATGAATCTATCCGCGAAGATTTTTACGAGCGTCTCCGGGCGTTCAGCCGTTGTCTCCACATTGCGCTATCGTCGGACAAGTTGTACGATGAATTCAGCGATGCGGAAATTGCTCGCCTGAAAAAGGACTGGAAGCAGTTCGGCGAGCTTCGGCGTTCCGTGCGACTTCGTTACCAGGAAGTCGTGGACGTAAAAGAATTCGAACCGAAAATCCGCAGGTTACTGGACGATCATGTCGCTGCATTGCCTGCCGAGACGATCATTCCCCTGGTCAATATCAACGATCCGAATGCTCTGAACGCCGTCCTCTCGGAAACCGGCATCTCGGAAGCCTCGAAGGCGGATCGGATTGCAAGCGCAACCCGGCGAGCGATTACGGAGAGTATGGAGAAGGATCCGGCGTTCTACGAACGGTTCTCGAAGCTTCTTGAGGATACGATGCGCGATTACCGCGACCGAAGAATTTCCGAGAGCAGGTATCTGAATACCGTTATCGAGCTGGCTCGCAAGGTTGCCGCCAAAGACAGGGGACGCGATGCGCCGGAGAGTTTGCGCGGCGACGAAGACGCACTGGCTTTCTTCGGAGTATTGGACGACAAACTGGGCCGGGAAAACGAACAGGGTCTTGATCGCGATCTGACCGCCGAGGTTGCGCGCGCACTGGTCGAAATCGTCAAGCAGCGCCACATTGTGGATGTGTGGTCGAATGAAGAGGCCCAGAACGCCATGCGCAATGCGATCGACGATTATTTCTTTGACGTCCTTCGCGACGGAAAGGGGATTGACTTGTCGACAGAGATTCTGGACGAACTGCAGCAAAAAATCATGAACGTGGCGCGAGCGAGGTTTCCGGCATGACAACCGAGCGCCAAAGTATCCAATTCGGTTCGGATACGGTCGAATTTACCGTGTCTCGCCGCGAGCGGAGTACGCTTGAGATCGCCGTCGAGCCCGATGCGTCCGTTGTGGTCGCCGCGCCTCTTGACGCCACGCCGGAGGACATTGCCGCAAAGGTCAGGAAACGGGCGGCATGGGTGCAAAGGCAGCAACGATTTTTCGAGCAATATCTTCCCCGAACGCCCGAGCGGCGATACGTCGCCGGAGAAACGCACCGCTACCTCGGACGGCAGTATCGCCTGAAGGTCGTGCCCCGGGAGGAGCAGAAGGTGCAACTGATTCGTGGTTTTCTTGTAGTCTATAGCCGTCGCCCGAACGAACCGGATAGTACCAGAACACTGCTTGAGCGGTGGTACCGGGATCGCGCGCGTATCAAGTTTACCGAACGGCTGGAGGCAAACCTTGAGCGGTTTCCCGATTCGGAAGCCTTTCGTCCCCAGGGAATCATCATCCGGCAACTTCGCAAACGATGGGGGTCCATGTCGCCCGGCATGCGGTTACTTTTGAACCGAAGGTTGATTGAAGCGCCCGTAGACGCCATCGACTACGTAATCACTCATGAACTCTGCCATATCGCCGAACCACACCACGGCACTGCCTTCTTCGCATTGCTTGATTCGGTACTGCCCGATTGGCCCAAACGCAAGGAGCGCCTCGAACGGTGCATGGCCTGAGGGGTGGCAGAAGTGGTCCCTGAAAACTGTACAGTTTTTGCGGATTACTTCTAATGTTTCCGATCCCTATAATGGGTATACTTTCTCGTTCGCAAAGCCAGGATCACTTATCATACTTTAATGCCGATCTGCTCTCGTTTTACACGAAACCTGGCATCGATTCAAGACAGTGGTGAGTAAACGCTCAAAATCGGGTGGAGCCGCCATGGGCGGCGGAGCAGACTATCAGGCACGAGTCACTGCTTGGGTAGCCGTTCACATGCTCGCAGAAAAGGATGCCGAAGCGCCATTCGGGCTGAATGCATCCGTGACCCGAATTGCCTGCGAAAGCTCTGAACCGGTCGACGACCTGATCGTCGCCACAGACACCGGCCCTGTCGCGTACGTGCAGGTGAAACGGACCGTTTCCCTTTCCAGCAATGAGCAAAGCGAGCTTGCTTCGGCCGTGGATCAGTTCGTTCGGCAGTTCGTGCAAGGAAACACCCCAACGGAGACCAGTGAGGATCCTTCCAATGCCGCACATGATCGCTTCGTGTTAGCGGTAGGTGCCGCCGCTCCTGCATCCATTCGTGTAATTCTCCGCTCGGCGTTGGAGCGGGTACGGCGTTATCCAGACCACGAGCTGCTCACCGACGGGCTCAGCAAGGAAGAAGGGCGAGCCCTGAACGTTGTCACTCAGCACATCCGGGCGTCCTGGAAAGAGGCGACTGGGTCCGACATTGACGGTCACAATCTCGGCAAACTCCTGAACCTCATTCACGTCAAGACAATCGAGGTGACTGAGGGCGAGAGAGATGAGGACACGGCAAAGACCATCCTCCGATCGAGTGTGCTCGACATCCCTGATCAAGCCGCTGTGGCATGGTCGCTGTTGGTTACTAACAGCTTGCGACTCATCCGAACACAGGGTCATGCAGATCGTGCCAAGTTGCTTGAGGTGCTGAATTCCGCTGGCGTGAACGTCCGCGCCCCACGGAGCTATCGCGAAGACATTCAGGGCCTAAGAAATCACAGTGATCGGGTCACCAGTCTCTTGGCCGAACATTCGTCCATTCGACTTGGGCGTACCAGCTTGCGTATCCGGCGCCCTTATGTCTCTCTCCTTAGAGAGGCCGCCGAAACAGGATCCGTTCTTGTTGTTGGCGAACCTGGAGCAGGTAAGTCAGGTGTGCTGTACTCGCTTTACGAGACGCTACGCGAGGAGGGGCGTGAAGTAATCGTACTCGCCGCCCAGCAACCTCAATTTGAGAGTCCAGGCGGCCTGCGAGGCGAGTTGCAACTCGACCACGATGTCGTGAACGTTCTCGCGAACTGGCCGGGGGCACAACCCGCTTTCCTGCTTGTCGATGCCCTGGACGCGGCCCGAGCCGAACAATCTGCTTCAGCCCTCAGAACTCTTATCCGGGAAGCCGAAGAACGTGCGCACCGGTGGAACGTCGTCGCGTCAATCCGCGAGTACGATGCCCGGTACAGCCCGGATCTAGCTGCCATTTTCCATGGTACTCCGCCTGACGGTCCTATGTCTCCCCTTGCAGGAGGGCCGTTTGCCAGTGTGCGTCATATCGTCGTCGGGCGACTGACGGACGATGAATTGCGACAGATCAGCGAACTTGGCGCTCCAGAGTTGACTCGGCTCCTTGAATTGGCTCCGGCAGCAGTCGCCGAACTCCTGCACAATCTCTTCAATCTTCGGCTCGCCGCTGAGTTATTGGATGAGGGAACGGATCCGCAAGAAATTCGGGATGTAGAGAGCCAACTGGATCTACTCGATCTCTATTGGCGGGAACGCGTTCTCAGAGGTGACGGCGACCGTGAAGCCGCATCGCGGGAAATCGTTCTTCGACGGATGGTTGAGGCCATGTCCCGCGAGCGAGCTCTTCATGTGGATCGGGACCTTGTGGTGACGGAAGTCGCGGAAGGGCCACACATCCGCGATCTCCTCTCGGAGCAGGTGATCATTGAGTCGAGGCAGCGACCAGGAGGCTCTCCGCGAAGGCACACACTCGCTTTCGCACATCATGTCCTGTTTGACTATGCCGTTGCACGGCTGCTGCTTCGGCGTAGCGCCAATCGCCTAGCGGAATTTCTCGAGGCGGACCCTGCTTTTGTCCTGCTCGGGAGACCAAGTCTCGTAATGCATTTCCATTACCTGTGGGCACTCGACTCGCGAGAAGGGACGCGGGAAGAGTTCTGGAAGACATCTCTTGCCGTGTGCGGTCCAGACAACATTCCCGATATTGGTAAACTGATTGGACCCGGCGTGGCCGCTGAGATTGGGTTGGCTACTCAGGAGTTCTCGCCGCTCCTGATAGCTCTTGCGGACGCGGACGACTCAGTTCGCGTGTCGGCTAAGAATGCCTTGGCGCACTGCGTTCGTGCTCTCCTTGCGGATCGCGGTTCCCAGCCTGAGGCTGCCAATTTGTGTTGCGATCTAGCGGAGCGACTTAGCGAGAGCCTCACAGCGTATAGTGCCTATCCAGCGTCCTGGATCCTGTTGGATCTTGTGCCCCAGCTCAATCAACTCTCCGCTGAGCAGGCTGAGCAAGTGGGTACGGCCAGTCGGCGCCTCCTCGCGTTTGCGTGGGCCCAGAGCCAGAGGTATTCCCAGCTTGTAAAGAGGGCCATACGATTTGTCTGCCGAACGATTGGGACTGACGTAGGAGCATCTTCTAACATCTTACGACGAGCCATCGAAAAGGACCACCTCGCACAACATGGAAGCGAGGAGTTGAGCCAGCTTGCATACGAGGTAGACTCAATCACGTCCCATGACCCGGGCTTGACCAGGGACATCTACCAAGCCGCCTTTGGATACAGCGAAACGTCCAAAGCACCAACGAATGTGGGAGGCAGAGTCCTTGCTTTGATATCCACTCGCCGCCAGGACTATCAGAGTGCGCTCTACAAACTGGTCCAATCATATCCGGAATTCCTGCGTGCAGCACCAGAAGAAGCCGTGAAGGCCATGAATGCCACCCTCGAGTGGCATGTCGCCCAAAAGAAATCTCTTTCTGAGCAGGAGGAGGCTGCCGAATTCGACTTCAATGGGAAACAGGCTTTTTTCTTAGAGGATTACAGCCACATCTGGGATCGGGGACAGGGCCACCGCACCGGGCATGCAGTCGAGTTGCTGGATCATGTGCAGCAGCGGTTGGAGGACCTCGCCAACGAAACAGGAGGCGAGCCAGAATTGGCCCGGCTTCTGGACTATCTTGTTCGAACATGTCGGCTTGCGGTTGTGTGGCGACGGCTTCTCGATTTGGGAGCTCGCTATCCAGACCAGATAGGAACGAGGATTCGGTCAGCCGGGTGGTCGCTCCCCATCCTCATGTGTAATGGCACGATAGGGAATGTCGGAAGAATGAACGGCGCTCTTTTTCTCGATCTTTCCGAGGTTGATCGAGAAAAGATCGAACACGCCATTCTTTCCATTCCAGAAGCAGCGCAGCCAGAACGCAAAGATTGGGCAGCGCGGACACGCGATCGACTGCTTGGATGTCTTCCTGAGAGCGGACTCGTGACCTCGGAGTCCCGGGAGCATCTTTCTGCGCTGCATGCTGCCGGCACTGTGCCGAGCAACGAGGAAGATGTCACCTTCCAGGCTTACGGCGGGGAATATGGCGAGGTCGAGTTTCTTGCCGATGAGGGCGTGCCTGTAGAAGAGGAGCCGAACAAGCGTCTTCGAGAACTGGAAGTTCCGGTTAAGCAATTTGCGAAGGTTTACCTCAACGAGGTTCCTGAATCGGAGGAATTGGCCGGGGTGCTACCACACATGAGAGAACTGTATACCGCGCTGCGATCCTCCGAAGCCGACGGCGTTCACGAGACGCAGGCAGACTACGCCTGGGGATGCTTGGCGGAGGCATGTGTCGCGATCACAAAGATGGACGGCCTTCGTTGCCACGAAGAGGCAGGCGCATTCGTGCGGACCGTGCTGCTTGAGGCAAGCGTGAATCGAAAGCCGATCATTGACAGCGACGCAGACGAGCAGTTTGTGGAACCTCGCTGGGGAAAACCAGCGGCCCGTATAGATGCTGCCGAAGGCCTAATGACAATTCTCCGGCATGCTTCCTGCAACGATTCGGACGTTCTTGCCGTCGTGGAGCGGCTGGCGGCCGATCCCGCGCCGTCAGTCCGATTTCAGATCGCTCTTAGGTTGCAGGTTCGGTATGCCCGTGATCCGGATTGGACATGGCGGATGATTCAACAGATGGCCCGCGATCATAGTCCAGGAGTGCTGTGGGGATTGGTAAAGGGCCCACTCAACTCCCTGAAGTTCAAGGAGCCGGCGCGGGTCGCCAGTATCACGATAGGTATTCGGCAGGTTGTGGCAGACGCTCCCAACCGGAGGAAACCAACCAATTCATGTGCAGATATCCTTGCTGCCCTCTTTCTCAGGGGCAGGAATGCAACCGCGTCAGCGCTAATTGACAGGCTCGCTGATAATCCTGTTGCACACCTTGAGGAGGTCACCCACTTGGCGGCAGGATTCCGCGAGATTCTGGTAGCTGGTGCGGTTAATCCTCCAGATCCTGAGACAGACGCTGCCCGCAAGCGAAGTTGGAGCTTCCTTCTTCGCGCCATAAGGGGATCAGCGGCTGAATTCCGGCGCGTAGTGGAACGTGAAGGGGACACCTTGCATGTCACAGAGGACGATTCCTCCAAAAAACAGATGGAGGGGCTTGTGCACCTGCTAAGCTCTGCGGGACAGAACATCTATTTCGCTTCGGGTGCACACGATGGCAGCAAGCCCCTTGACGAACAGGCGCTCCGGCGCTTCTACATCGAGTCGGGAGAGGTTATCGACGAACTCGCAGATGTGGGGCTGTCGTCGCTAAGCCACTACTTATTGAAAACGCTCAAGACTTTTGTCCCCGCGGACCCGCGGGGGGTGTTTTTTCGGGTCGCGCGCGTTATCCGCGGGGGACGGAAGGGAGGTTACCAGTATGACCGGATGGCGGAAGAGGTGATAGTGCGAATCATTGACCGCTACTTGGCTGACTACCGTGACATTTTTCGGGCCGACGAGGAAGCTCGACAACATCTGATCGGGATTCTCGATACGTTTGTCGATGCGGGGAGCGAGAACGCCCGGAGGCTGAGCTATGGGCTAGACGGGATTTTTCGGTAGCTTGGCCTTGCCGTCCGGAATTCGGAACAAGGTCGCAACATTACACCTTAATTCCCGCCAAACGGGTTATGCGGCCTTCCTTCCTTCGAGTTGTTCATCTTTTTGTCGCCTTACACTGCCGCTCAAACCCGGTAAAGCCTTCCCATTCTTTACGGTTTCGCGCCCCCTCCATGAAACGCCCGGTACCGGTCGGCGTTAGCAAGAGGATAGTTATTCCCGTACATGCCCTGTACCCATGACCACGCATAGAATCGTTGCGGGCGCCGTTTTTCTGTTCGCGCTCGTATTGTACGGGCTTACCGTAGCGCCGACCGCTTCTTTCTGGGATGCGGGCGAATTTATCGCCATCGCCAACCTGCTTGAGGTATCCCACCCTCCCGGCGCGCCGTTCTACATGCTGGTCGGGCGTTTCTTTTCCATGTTCGCGCCCACAGAGTACGTGGCGCTTTCCGTAAACTTCGTGTCTGTGCTGGCCAGCGCCGTTACGGTTTTGCTTACGCACCTGATTATCGTCCGGCTCGTGCGCGAATGGCAGGTTCAGGAGCGCGGCGACGAGGATCCCTCCCCCGAACACCGCATCGCCGCGCTGACGGGCGGCGTCATCGGAGCCATCGCGTTCGCCGCCACAGATTCGTTCTGGTTCAATGCCGTCGAAGCCGAAGTCTACGGTCTCTCGATGTGTTTCACGGCCCTGGTGGTCTGGCTGGTCATGAAATGGAGCGAGGAGACCCGCAAGGAAGAGCGGGCCTTCGCCGGAGATCAGCGCCCGACGGGACGGTACGCACACCGCTACCTTGTGCTCATTTCCTACCTGGTGGGCCTTGCCATCGGGGTGCATCTGCTCAATTTGCTGGCCGTATTCTTCATTGCCCTGATCGTTTATTTTACAGAAATCGACAAGCCTTCCTGGGGCATGGCGCAGCGGTGGCGCGGCATACTTTGGACCGGATGTATTTCGGTCGTCGTTTTTCTGATCGTATACCCCGGCGTCGTTCAGTATTTGCCGTCCATGGCCGGACAAACAGGGAGCCCCGTACTGTTTACGCTGTTCGTGATCGCCGCCGCCGCTTTCGGCGTATGGCATACGCACAAACGAGGGTGGGCCCCGGCCAATCTTGCGGCCTTGAGTTTTGCGGTTGTCCTGATAGGGTATTCGACCTATGCCCTGATCTTCATTCGCAGCGCCGCCGATCCGCCGATCGACGAGAACGATCCGGAAACGACCGAGGCCATCGTTTCCTATCTGAAACGCGAACAATATGGCCAATTGCCGCTTCTGAAGGGGCATTCGTTCGACAACCGAACCCGTAACATTGATTTCTCGCAGGAGAAATTCTTTCCCCGCAGGCATTCGCCGGAACCGTCGCATCATGCCTTGTATGCGCAGTACGATTCGGACTGGCAGTTCTTTTGGGACTACCAGATTAACCATATGTACGTCCGCTATTTCCTGTGGCAATTCGTGGGTCGGGCAAGCGATGAGCAGAATGCGCCGTACGCCACCGGGTTCGGGTTTATCGACAAGCGTATTTGCGAAAATCATCGCCGGGCCTCCGGTCAGGACTTATGTTTGCCGGACGAGGAAATCCGTTTTGTCGCCGAGGAAGCCGGGAGCAACGAGCAGTTCGCGACAGCGCCTTCCACTCGGGCGTCCCGCAACGGGTATTATGCGTTGCCCCTGATTCTCGGGCTGCTCGGCGCCGGATTTCACTTCCGCCAGGACTGGCGGCGGGCATTGAGCGTGCTTGCGCTATTTCTCATCACGGGCGTCGGCATTATCGTATATCTGAACCAGACGCCGTTGCAGCCTCGTGAGCGGGACTATGCCTATGTCGCCAGTTTCTTCGCTTTTTCCTTCTGGATAGGACTGGGGGCCGTCAGCCTGCTTTATTCCTTGCGCGGAATGCTTGAGAAAAGGTGGGATCGGTCGAAGGTTCGCGGCGCCATGCTGGCGGCGGGCGCGATCCTGTTTCTTGCCGTGCCTGCCTGGATGGTGCAGGAAAACTGGTTCGAACACGACCGTTCCGGCAATTACGTGGCGCCGGATTACGCCTGGAATCTGCTGAACGGGCTGGAGGAAGAAGCCATCCTGTTCACGAACGGGGACAACGACACGTTTCCGCTCTGGTATTTGCAGGAGGTCGAGGGCGAGCGCCGGGATGTGCGCGTCGTGAACTTGTCGTTGCTCAATACGTCCTGGTATATCCGGCAACTCAAGCATCAATGGTCGCGGGAATCGGCGCCGATTTCGTTCACCATGTCCGATGAGATGATCGACCAGATCCGCGTGGCGCCCTGGACGCCGCGGGAGATCGAACTGCCGGCGAATACAGATCGGTTTGCCCCGGAATCCGAGATGTTCCTTCCTGGCGTCGCCGACACCAGTTTGATCATGAACCCGATGCGCTGGCGGCTGGAAGGTCGGCCTTATAACGACGAGTACAGCATGTTGTACGTTGCCGATCAGGCCTCTCTGGACATTGTGGCCACCAATGCGCAAGAAGGGTGGCGTCGGCCCGTGTATTTTGCGGTGACGGTCAGCCCGGACGGCCAACTCGGCTTGCAGGATTTTTTCCATCTTGAAGGACAAGCGCTGAAAATCGTGCCTGTTCGGCATGGCGAGCCGTTCGGGCGCGTCGTACCGTCCGTTGCGCCGCGCGTTCTGGAGCAGTTCCGGTTCCGCAATCTGAATGACCCGACGGTCTATTACGACGAAACGACCCGGAGAATGGTGGATAATTACCGGAATATTTTCGCCCACACCGCCCAGTCGCTTGCTTTGGTCGGAGAAGGAGAACAGGCGGCCGCCTTGCTTGACACGCTGATGACCAGGGTCCCGTTCGATACGATTCCCGGCGACGAACAATCGTACCTGTTGCTGGCGCGAGCCTGGTTTGAAACCGGTTATGTCGAAAAGGCGGTTGACGTGGCGAAAGGCGCCGAACCGCTGCTCCTGAGGCGCCTCGAACGGGCGACGACACCCCGCGAGTTGGAACGCGCCGGATCGTATTTGCAAATACTCCGGGGTATTTATCTCCAGGTGAACGATTACGAAGCAGCAGCAGCGCTCAGCGGACGCCTTGCGGACATTTTCGAGGACTCCACGCTCAGGAGGTCTGCGGAAGAGTATCGGGCAGCGGACGAGCGATACGAAGAATCCCTTGAGGGGGAGACCAGCCCCGAATAGCCTGTCGGCAGGGGCAGGCGCCAGCGGCGCCGCCATTTTTTGCAGAAAAATGAAAAATTTGCATAAGGGGTTGGCATGATACATTTTTTGTCGTATATTTAGTATGTCCCGGATTTTTGCCCGAAATTCGGAACGATCCACAATCATTGCGCGCCATAAGCCAGCCGCTTGCCGCCAAACCATCCCGAATTTCAAAAACATTGTCATGAGTACGCACCAGAGCGTCGTAAAGTGGTTCGACGCCAAAAGAGGTTACGGATTTATCGTGAACCCGGACGGAGGAGCAGACATTTTTGTACATTACTCCTCAATCCAGACAGAAGAACGGTTCAAAACCTTGTCCAAGGAACAAGGCGTTACGTTCGATCTGGAGGAAGGCGCCAAGGGGTTGCACGCCGTGAATGTCGTTCCCGCCGAGCAGGAGAATTATGACGATTACTCCTGGGAAGATGACGAGACTCCCCCTGAAGCAGAGGAATATCCCGAGGAGCCATACTAAGGCCCGCGGGCCCTTTTCCTCAGGCGATCGTTTGTTTTTTGCAGGCGCGTTCCTGTTATGCCGTTCGCATTCTCCGACAAGGACTTCGATCGCATCGCTACCGTGCTGGGCGTACCGGCTCGGCGCGAACCTGCTGTGGTCCGCTATGAACTGCTGGATCAGGCAAGCGGACGGCGGCTCTCGCTGGAAATCACGCCCGAACTTGATCTCCCTGGAGCAGTAGGGGAAGATCAAGCCAATAACCTCATTTCCGTATACGCTATCGGTTCGTTTCTGCAACTCCAGGGATGCACGGGATTTATCGCCAGCGAGGAGTTGGGCGAAGTCCTTTTCTTTGCGCGCCGCGCGGGCGTTGCGCATGGACTCGTGATCGAACGGGAAGCGGGATGTTCGCTGTATTCGAACGTGGACGAACGGCTGCTCTCCGCCGATTTCACGCTGTTGGCCCCCGAACTCGTCATGAGCAGCGTTGCGCTTTCGATGACCGAGACGCTCTTCGACGACCTTCGTTGATGTCCGGGGATACAACCGATCCGGAAGGCGAATTCACTGTAGCGTTGCAGCATGCGTCCTGTGGCCTTCCTGCGGATCGTTTTCGTCGCGTTTTGACGCATGTGCTGTCTGCCGAGGGGATTGCGGTTCGCCATCTTTCGCTGGTGGTGGCCGGTCGCGAGATCGTGCAGGATATGCACCGGCGCTACCTGAACCGCGAGGAGCCTACGGACGTGCTGGCTTTTGACTATGGCTCCGAAGAGCCGGGCCCGAAGGCGCCTGCGGTGGACGGAGAAATCTACATTGATTTCGATACGGCCCGCGAACGTTGCCGGGAATTCGGGGCGGACGAAGAGGAGGAAGCCATGCGCTATGCGATCCACGGCCTCTTGCACCTGATTGGCTACCGCGACAAAACGCCGGCGGATAAAGCGAGAATGCACGAGATCGAAGACCGGTACTTGCGCGCAACTGGGTATTTTCCGGCATGACGGGCAGGAATTTTCGTTTTTATGGTCTTATCCATTGATAATTTCCCGTCAATTCCGTAATACGAAGAAGTGCGCGTATGCGCGGCGTCGCAAAGTTTTATTCAATGCAGGGGGTATCCTGATGCAAACACAGATTACGGCCCGTCATTTCGATGCGTCTCCGGCGCTTAAGGAATACGCCGAGGCCCGATTGGCGAAACTGGAGCGGGTGTACGACGGCATCACAGAGGTGCGCATCGTATTCTCCGGGAATGGCCACCCGGACAAGGTCAAATCCGCGGAGGTTATTGTGCATGTGTACCAGCAGACGCTCGCTGCTACGAGCGACGGCGCTACGCATGAGGAGGCGCTTGACGAGTGTACGCGGATCCTTCGCCGACGGCTCAAGAAGTACAAGGCGCGGTTGCGGTCCACCAATCAACATTATCAAAAATAGTTATGCCTACGTCCATGACGCTGGCGCAGCGCCTGGAGGCGAACCGCGATCTCGCCTTTGATTTGCTGCGCATTTATCTCGGGATTGGACTCCTGGTCCGGGGTCTGTTTTTTTTGATTCGCCCTGATGCTTTTACTGCGCTGGTGGCCGGTAGCGAGGCCTCTATTCTTGCTTCGCCCACCGTCATGCATATCGCGACGGGCGTACATCTGCTGGGCGGGGCCATGCTGGCCATCGGATTGTATACCCGCCTGGCGGCCTTGTCGCAAGTACCGATTCTCGCAGGCGCCGTTTTGCTGGTTCATCTCCGCGGCGGCTTGTTTACTGCGGGCCAGTCCTTCGAGTTTTCGGCGCTTGTGCTGTTTTTGCTGATTCCGATTTTTCTGCATGGAGCCGGTCGCTGGTCCGTCGACGCTTTCTGGAGTACGCGGCGTTTCATCCCGTTTCGCTCGATCGGGGAGCGGCTGGAACGTCTCGGCAACATTGCGTTCGAACTGCTCAGAATCTATCTCGGCGTCGGGCTGTTTGCGCGGGGCGTACTGTTTATTTCGAACTCGTCTGCGTTTATCGATCTGATAGGCTCTTCGTCGTCGGCGTGGCTTACCTCCGTGGTGCTGATCCACTATGTGGCGTTGTCTCACCTTGTGGGCGGAGTTATGATTGCCGTCGGTCTTTTTACGCGCGTCGCTGCGCTGGCTCAGCTGCCCATCCTTGTCGGGGCCGTTTTCATCGTGCACTTGCAGGGCGGACTGCTGGCCGCCACGCAGTCACTGGAGTTCTCGGCGCTCGTCTTGTTCCTGCTGATCCTGCTCGTGCTATGGGGATCCGGGAGGTTATCAGTAGACAGGCACATCGTGGAACGGCCTGCACATGCAGAGCACTACCGTCATGCGCAGGCGCTGGGCAAAGAGGCTACCGAGGCGGAACCGCTCCTTCCGTCCGAGTTTGCTCCGGCGCCCGCGGCGGCTTGTCCCTGCGGGCATGGGCAGGAGCATCCCCGGGTCTTCCCGAACATTCGCTACGGCATGTTCAGCGCCGTGTACTTCCTGGTGGGCGTGACCGGCCCGCCTCGGGAAGTCGTGTTTCGATGCCGGGACTGCGGGGAGATCGTGACCAGAACGCGGGAGCCGGAGGCATTGCGGCGGCATCGGTATCAGCGGTAGGGGGTGCAAATCCTGAGCACGCGCGCATGGCCCTGAAGAAGTCTCAACTTTATTCTTCCCTCTGGCAAAGCTGCGACGAATTGCGCGGCGGCATGGACGCTTCGCAGTACAAGGACTATGTCCTGACGTTGCTGTTCATAATGGCGCGGATAGGGCGGAATATGGAGCAGCGCTGATCAAAAGACTGGCGACCAAACTGGCGATACGAGGCTGCTCCAGCCGGAGTTTGGCGTTATTGAGCAAGTTCTACAGATGCTACCCGGAGATTTTGCAGACGGCGTCTGCAAAATCAATGACGGCATCTCAAGACGAGACCTTGAATAACAACAGGGTAACCTCCGCCCGCCATCTGGCGGAATCGGAAATGCTGCGAATTTTGCAGAGAAGTGATTCGGGTTGATTGGACAGCGTTTTTGGGCTTTTAAGGTGCAGGATTGCGACCTTGTTCCGATCCAGCCAACCCATTTATGGAGGTAATTCCATGCCCAAACGCATCCGCAGAACCCACAGTCCCGACTTCAGGGCGAAGGTAGCCCTTGCCGCCATTCGCGGCGACAGTACGATAGCCGAGATCGTCGCCAGCTTTGAAGTGCACCCAAATCAGATACCGCCTCAGTATGAGACAGCCCAAATTGGATCAACCCCCGATTTTGTGCAACTCTCCAAGCGGAGAATCAGTGACGACTGAGGACGTAGGATTCGGTTTGGCGGCGTTCCGTCAACTCGACAGGTAATATCTTACCGCTACGCCAAGCCTCGCGCCTCGTCCCACCCGCCTTCTTCGGGTGTGGAATGAATGGTTTGATCCTTTTCTCGATCAGGGCGTAGTGCTCTTCGGCCTCCGTAAGCCTTTTATTTTTGTGCACTTTAGGCATTTGCGCTCACGTTGTTATGTGGAGGGACTGAGACGAAGTAAGACCCCTTGTCCGTTTCGATCACCTTGGTGGCTATATCGATATGGAGGTGGCGGGATCTAACGTACAGTTCGTAAATTTGGTTCCAGTGGCCCGAAGAGGTGTCTAATACATCAATGTTGAGTCCGCAGCTTTGGGCTTCTTTGTGATAGATCGGTCGTGCATGCGCCTTCGTATGTTGGGGAAGCAAAAATATCTCAATGTCTTTTTTGATTTTCTCCGGTTTTTTTCCAGATAGCATGCCACCGTTCTGCAGGCATCGGACGGCTATGTCGGTTGCCAAGGCCTCTTCCGTCTCCAGATGTCTTATCATGCTGTCATCGTATTTTGCAAGTTGCTGCAAATAGGGCTCTATTTTCCCCGTGGTTTTCTCTGCCCCCTTGAAAAGCTCTTTATAGCTCTTAACAACATGGTGGACGGGAACTATCTGCCCCTGGAAAACGATTTGCGGATCGACAGGTCCTAATTCAGAAACAGGACCCATGAATATCCGGCTGGCGCCGAGACAAACCATTGTGGCAGCAGATTTCGCTTTTCCGGGAACGATTGCCCAATATTCCCCGGCGCCGCTATAGGATCGCAGAACATTGATCATTCGCTCGGCAGCCAAGCCTGATCCGCCTGGAGAGCTAATCATCACAGCAATCCCGTTCGCAAGATCTAGCGTCTGTAGCACATCTTCAAGCATCTCAACATCCTGATCATCCATTGCTACCGGATGGTGAAAGCTTGTAAAAAAAGTAATCAGGGGACGCCCAAGATGGCCACCTATATCAAGGAATAATTGCTGCCTGGTATCATGGCCTTGCGTCTTTTCCGTAAGAACTTTCGCTACGATGGGTTCGTCGGACATTGTATCACTCGTTTTTATCCCCTGATCAGAATAGATCGCGTTTCAGGTACAGGAGACCGCTACGCCCCGGCCCGCTCGTACTGCTCCGCCAGCCAGGCGGCGTACCCCTCCGCCGTGTGCACCGTAAAGTAGCCCCGCATTCGATAATGGCCCACCCCGCAGAGTTGCGCGCACGCGATTTCCCAGTCGCCGGTGCGGATGGGCGTGAAATACAACGGAATGGACAACCCTGGAATCGCGTCCTGCTTCACCCGCATTTCAGTCAGTGTGAAACTGTGGATCACATCCTTGGACGTAAGATGTACGATGACCGGCTTGTCCACGGGCACATGCAACTCGTTCACCGTTACGATGTCGTCCGCCGCCGCCGGATCGTCGGGCTTTAAACCGACGGGATTGGTTTGCAGGTCCACCAGATGGATATCCCGCTCGCCGAATACGCCGTCGGGCCCCGGATAATGGATATTCCACGCGAACTGCTCCGCGATCACATGCACAACCGTGGATTCCTCCTCGGACGGGTAGTTGCCCTCGGCGCGCAGCGACGCCCAGGTAGGTATCGCGAACGCAAAGAGCAGCACCAGTTCCGCCACGACCACGCCGACCTCCTGATAGGTGGAGAGATGCGACTTGGCGCCGTAGTAGTCCGCCCTGGGGTTTCTGGACGCCCGGAACCGGTACAACGTGTAGAGGAAGAACGGCGCCCAGATGAGAAAAAGAATCAGCATCAGCCAGTGCACCAACCCCATCATGTGGTCGATTTCCGCGCTGTGCGCCGACGCCGCCTCGGGCAGCCCAAGATAATTTGTGAGATCAAGCCACTTTAGCATGGGAACAATCAGGCGGATTGATTGGCGTTACAAGTCTGTTTCGCTAATGCGGTCGCGCGCGCTTTCATGTACCGGGCGGAGCGCACCCCCCTCCGTCATGACTGCTTCTCCCCGGGCAAGCAGCCGGGCGCGGCGGCGCATGCGAAGGAAAAACGCCCCGACGCCCCCGCCGACGAAACCGGTCACGCCGATCAGGAGCAGCATGGCCATCCCGATGCCCTGCGTCACAGGATTTTCCCCGGCGCCGGCGCCCCAGCACATCTCGCAAGCAACCGCCGTATGGGGGAACAGCGTCAGGCACGCCAGCGCAAGCGGCGGAAACAAGGCGGCGATCCGGCGAACGACGCGCATCATAACCTGCCTCCGGCGATGTACCCCGTACGCGCCACTTTTTTCAGGAAACGCCGGCCGTAGACCGCCAGCGCGGCGGCGAGCGAAAATGCAACCGCAGCGGCCGCAATCGACAGGCCGCCGCCGTCCGTCAGCGCCCATGCCCCGAAACCGAGGGACAACAACGCCGAGGCCACAATAAACACGATATGGAAGGCTTTCAACGACACGGTCAGAATCCGGGAATTTCAGTGCCCCCCTGATCTACGTAATACACGCTCAGGATCAGAAACATCGCCAGCAAAAGTCCCAGGCTCAACCATACCAGCCATCGGACGATTTGCTCCTCCGAAACAAGGTGCATGAAATAGGCCGCCACGAGCCCTGCCTTGACGGTTGCGATCAGCAAGGCGACAATGAGCGCAGGGGCGAAGGGCAGTTCAAGATACCCCACGACGACGGTGACCACCGTAAGGACGGCCAGCGACGCAAAAACGAACATGTACACGCGAACGTGCTTTTTTATTTCCTCGATGGAATGTCCCGTATCGCTCATGATATTGATCGCGGTGTCGCTTGTAGTGCCCTGTGCGTTTGCGGCCGCCAAACCCGTGCGCCTGACGAATTACAGGAGATAAATGGTCGGAAAGAGGAATATCCACACGAGATCGACGAAATGCCAGTAAAGCCCGGCGATCTCGATCCGGTTCGTGAACCGTTTCGGGTCGGTCTTCCACATTCGGGCGCCCGGCCACATGAAATACATGTTGACGAGAATGCCGCCGATCACGTGCAACCCGTGCAATCCGGTCAACACGAAGTAGATGGCGAGAAAGTTGTTCTCGGCGGGAAGATATCCGTGGCTGAATTTTTCGCCGTATTCAAAGGCCTTTACGATCAGAAAGACGAATCCGAGGGCAATGGTTGCGCCCATGTACAACCGGTACCGGTCGAATCGCTGCATTGCCAGGGAAGCCCACGACATCACCATGGTGACGCTCGACCCGATAAGCACCATCGTGTTGAGCGTAGCCAGCGGAATGTTCAAAATATCCGAGGCCCGTTCGTACATATGTCCCCCAATCTCGCCGGGCCATTCGGGCGCCCCGATGCGCAGGAAAATATACGCCGAGAACAGCCCGCCAAAGAGCATGACTTCGGAGGCGAGAAAAAGCCACACCCCGATCTTGGCGTTATTCACGCCCGTATCGGGCCGAGGCGCAACGGTGAATGGAATTTGCATGGCGGTCGGGATTCACAAAACGGGTGCTTGCATACGGTAGAAACGTTCCGGCGGCGGACTAATTTTCCGACGTTTCGGCAGGCGGAACATCCTGCGGCCAGTAATCTTCGTCATGGTCCGGATGGCTGTATTCGTACGGGTCCCGGTACACTGCCGGCAGGTCGCGGAAGTTGCCGTGTCCGACCGGCGGCGACGGCGCGGCGGACCATTCGAGCGTCGTGGCGTTCCAGTGGTTATCCGTAGCGGGTTTCCCCTTCTTCATGCTGATCAGCAGGTTCACGATAAACGGAATCTGGAAAACGAACAGCACCCACGAGGCGATCGACATGACTTCGTTGTAGACGAGCACGTCCTGCGCATGGGCGTAAATCTCTCCCCCGTCGTACAGCCGCCTCGAAACGCCTGCCATCCCCTGAATGAGCATGGGAAAGAAAATGAAATTCATGCTGACGATCGTGCCCCAGAAATGAATCTTGCCGAGCGTGTCGTTCATGGTCCGCCCGGTCATCTTCGGGAACCAGTAGTAAATGCCGGCCATGAGCGCGAGAATGGTGCCCGGCGCCACCACGTAATGGAAGTGCCCGATCACGTAATAGGTGTCGTGCAGGGGAATATCGGTGGCCGCCAGTCCGAGCGGCAAGCCCGTAAGCCCGCCGATCCCGAACATGGGCAAGAAGCCCAGCGCAAAGAGCATGGGTGTCGTAAATCGAATGGAGCCGCCCCACAACGACAGAAAAAGCGCCGTGAGAATAATCACCGACGGGATCGATATGATCATCGTGGTGGTCTGGAAGAAGGTGCTCATCACCTGGCCCATGCCGGTAATGAACATGTGGTGCGCCCACACGATGAACGACATGAAGCCGAGGAAAACAAGGGAATACACCAGCACATTGTAGCCCTTGAGCGGCTTGCGCGCGTTATTGGCGATGATCTCCGCCACGATGCCCATGGCCGGCAACACCAGCACGTACACCTCCGGGTGCGCCAGAAACCAGAAGAGATGCTGCCAAAGCAATGGGCTGCCCCCGCCCGCTACATCGACCACTTCGCCGCTCACGACAAGCCCCGACGGCATGAAGAAACTGGTGTCGAGCAAGCGATCCGACAATTGCAAGACGGCCGCCGCCTCCAGCGGAGGAAACGCAAGCAGCAACAGAAACGACGTAATAAACTGCGCCCACACGAAGAACGGCATCCTCATGAAGGTCATTCCCTCTGCCCGCAGCTGCACGATGGTCGTCAGAAAATTGACCGCGCCCAGCAGGGAAGACGTGATGAGAAAAACCATGCTGATCAGCCACATCGTCTGCCCCATCGACTCGATGACAGACAAGGGAGCGTACGAGGTCCACCCGGCCTTGGCGGCGCCGGCGGGCACGAAGAAACTGCTCAGCATGATCACGCCGCCCACGAAAAAGACCCAGTAGCTGGCCATGTTCAGCTTCGGAAACGCCATGTCCGGCGCGCCGATCTGAAGCGGCACGACATAGTTGCCGAACGCGCCTACGGCCAACGGCACGATGCCCAGAAACACCATGATGGTGCCGTGCATGGCGCCCAACTGGTTGTAGAACTCGGGTAGCATGACCCCGCCCGGCATCGTGTCGTCGCTAAAAAGCCAGCCGATCAGCGGCACCGGCTGCCCCGGATAGGCCAGCTGCCATCGCATAAGCATGACGAGCGAAAACCCGAACAGCAGAAAAAGAAGCGACGTAATGCCGTACTGAATCCCGATAACCTTATGGTCGGTCGAGAAAATGTACTTTCTCCAGAAAGACTCGTGATGACCGTCTTCCCCGCGGTGACCTTCCGGGACGGCTGCGTGATCAGCCATAATGATCGATTCGGACTTGTTCTTCAGATAAAACGTCGGAAAAATGGGCGGCGGCTCGTGTCCGGCGCAGCATGGCGAAACGCCCCGCTGCGCCGGACGCGCACGACAATCGCCGGCGTCAGGCCCCTGCTCCGTCGCCGAAGGTAAAGTCGAGCATGACGGATTCGCCGTCGGCCACGGTCACGCTCTGTTCCTGTACGCCGTATTCTTCGTGCCAGGCCTCGATGACATAGTCTCCGGCGGGCAAATCCCCTATGGAGTAGCCGCCCGTCTCGTCGGATGTGCTGAAATAGGGATGCGCCGTGACGCCTGCCCAGGATTCCATCCAGGGATGGACGTCGCACTTGATGCGGGCCGCGATCTCGGGAACGCGGAACGTTTCCTCGCGCTCCTGTCCCGCCGTGGGCATCCCGAAATTGAACGGGCGGTTCGCTTCCGGCAACGCATGAATGTTGTGCAGCAGGGCGTCGCTGTTGCGAATCAGGATGGGCTGCCCGGCCTGTACGCCGAACACGTGCGGAGTATAGGCGCATCCCACCTGGTCCAGCACCACCGGCTCGGAGCGGGCGGGAAACGTCATGTCTCCAAGCCCGTCCTTGACGTACACGAAGACCCAGCGCAGCGTACCGTTGTCGTTGACGACGACCTTCTGGCTGAGCGCAGGATCCATGCCGTTCTCGCTGCGGATAGCCATGCATTCGCGGTCCAGGTTGAGTTCCTGCGGCTCAGGGGCCATGCCCGTAAACTGAATGGATCCCGATACGACAGCGCTTCCCGCCGGCGTATATTCCTCTGCGGGCGCCTCGCCGCCATCCGCAGCGTCGCTGCCGGCGTCGTCGGCGGCGCCGCCCCCGCAGCCCGCAACAAGCATCGCGACCAGGGCAAGGGGCAGCATGGAAAACATAATTTTGTTCATGGGGTACGTTCTTGCGTTTGATGAAAAGCAATCTGTGCGTACCGGTGCGCACTTTACCGGACACAGTATACCAATAACTATAAATAAATTTTCGTGAAAAGATGGAGTGGCTTTGGCCTCTTTTCGAACCCTACGTGCGAAAAAGCTTCGAGCGGCGCGGGATAGAGGATCCGGATATGTCCGACCTCGACGCCGCCTTCCTGCGCCTCCTCGGATCGGCGACCGTAACGATTCTGGTCCAGGAACCCTGGCGCGGATCGGTCCGCTTCAAGGGACTGGACCGCCTCCCGGCGGCAGAGTGCATGGATCTGTTCCGGGATCCGGAGGGATATTTGTTCGGACGCTTCGGGGGCGGAAAATACAAACTCAATTTCCACGAGGGATGGAATTTCGTGGCCACGCAGAACTTCAAGCCCGAAGGCGAGCCGAAATGGACGGATCTGCCCGATATGGGCGTACCCTGATCAAAACCGCTTCGCGCGGCGCAGCGCTTTCGCGCGGGCGGAACGTCATAACGGCGTCGTTGAAAGGCGCTGCGGACCCGGAGCGTCGCAAGCGTGACGCGCCCTTCGGAAAACTGCGCTGCGGCTACAGGCTTCGTATGATGATTTCGCCCCCTTTGCCTTTTAATCCGCCGCCCGCCCCCGGAGAAAGCCGCCAGGAGAATTTCAGCAAGACGTAGCGCCCCAGCGACGCGATTCGTTCTTCCCGGACATAGGTGTTCGTATTCGAAAACCGGATGCTCTCGTTGCGCCCGAGCAAATCGAATCCCGCCAGCTCGACGTCGGCGCGGTCGTTCAGCATGGATCGCGCAATTGCCCCCTCCAGAATGGGTACGCTCGTGGCCTCCCCGAACACTTCCCGGGAATAGACCCGATAGTTCAGCGCGCCCGACACGCGCCATTTTTCCGTGAGATACCAGGTTGCGTCTACATAGTACGTACGGTTGACGTATTGCTGATTCTGCGCCTCGTTCAGCGAATAGTCCGTCGCATTGAAGGTATAGCGGGCGCCGGTCCGTATATCGAACCGGTCCCTGTTGCGGTTATTCAGCGAGACGTTCAGGGTATGGCGCAAGATGCGGGCCCTGTTTTCCGCTCCGTTAACGTATTCGAGGCTGCGTTCGAAGAACGGATCGTTGTCCACATTCAACTCCACGCCGAGAGGACGAACAGGCATGCCGAAATGAATCCCGCCGGAAACATTCCAGGAGCCGCCCGGACTGTTGACCGGCGTAATCACCTGCCGAAGCCGCTCGTCCACAGTTCGGGATTGCACGATGGCGTCGTCTGCGTATTCGCCCCGAAGAAACGTAAAAACCTTCGCGAACGTGAACTGATCGTAAAACGAAAATCGCAAATCGACGCCATGGCGATATTCCGGCTTTAGCGACGGATTGCCCGCCCGAACCAGAAGCGGATTCGTGTTGTCCGTAAGGGGTTGCAGCTGCGTAATGGACGGCTCGCGCGCACGGGCCTCGTACTCCACCCTGAAGTCCATGCGCTCGCCGAAATCATAATCGAAATGCGCCCGCGGCAGCACATGCGCATACTTGTTCCCTATGGACGAACGAGCCGCGCCGCTCGCCGCGTTCGCCAGGTTTCCTTCAAGAGACGACCGCTGAAAATGAATGCCTGCACCCGCCTTGAAGTATTCTCCGGTCGCCTGGTAACTAACGCCTCCCTGCATATAAGAAGACGTCCGGTCGTATCCGGAAGAAAGCCCTTCGTTGAACATCGAAACGCCGGACGCCACATCGAATACAAACTGGTCCCGGTCTTCGGTCAAATGTCGCCGTTCGACCTCGACTTCCAGTTTTCCTCTTTCTCCAACGGGTTCGATGTACGAAAGCGTTTGCGTTGCGCGGAGCGAATTTCCCGGCCGATCCTGCAACTGCCTGATTTCCTCCTTCGAAAGCACATTGCCCTCTTCAAGGAATTCCGTGATCGAATGCAGATTGCCGGACATGTCGTCGTCGTTCAGGCGGCCCGACAACCCCAACACCAGGCTTCGGCCTTTTTCGTCCAGCCGTCGCCGCCAGGTCAGCGAGGCGTCGCCCCCCAGATTATCGCTTTCGGAAAGGTAATCGGTGCGGGCTTCGTTGACGCTCGCGCCGCGGGCCTGCGTAACGGTTATCGAACGATTTCTCAAGGAGGATGCGCCCGCCAACAAATTGCCTCGCAACCGCAGGTCGTGCCCGTCTCCGAATTCATGCGACGCATTGACGGTAACCCGGTGGGTCAGATTATCGGTGATCCGTTCGGCGGTCTCGCTGACGAAAGAAGACCGCGCAGCGCCCAGCAACTGCTGCTGTTGCGCCGCCCGATCCTGCCGGTTATCCACATTCGACAGAAAATAGCTGGCGTGCGCCGAGGTGCTTTCCCCGAAATCCCTGTTGACATTCACGCCAACCGAAACCGTTTCGGATAATCCGTCTCGCTCGTTGAGAAAATCTCCCAGAATGGAAATTCGTCCGCCCATGCGATCCAGCCCGCCCAGCAGCGAAAAAATATCGTTCAGCGAAAAATTCTGCCGGTTGACATTGTTGACATTCCCGATGACAGATACCTGCGTCGCCGGACTGAACCGGTTGACGGAAACATTGCCGTCGTAGCGTTGCTCGCTTCCGTAGCCTCCGGTCAAGTGGCCAAAATATCCTTTCTCCGCCTCCTCCTTCAGGTCCAGATTGATGGTTTTGACGTCTTCGCCGTCCTCGACGCCGGTAAACTCCTCCATGTCCGACGCCTTGTCGTACACCTGCACTTTTTCAACCACGTTGGCGGGCAGGTTTCTGGTGGCGATCGACGGATCGCCGCCAAAAAATTCCTTCTCTTCGACCAGCACTTTCTGCACCTCCTCGCCTTGCGCCCGAATGGTGCCATCGTCTTCCACCTCTACGCCGGGCAATCGCCGGAGCAAGTCTTCCACCATGTCGTTGGGACGCGCTCCGAAAGCAGCCGCATTGTATTCGATCGTATCGGCCTTGACGACAATGGGAATATGCTCGGCGCCGACGACCAGTTCGTCCAGTTCGACGGTCGCAGGTTCGAGCACGATGGTTCCCGCGTCGTAGTCGCCCCCGCTCAGGTCTATATCCTCCCTATGCGTCTGGAATCCGACAAAGGTGACCTGCAGGATATAGGCTCCTTCGGGAACGCGGCGGAGAATAAACGCCCCCTCCCGGTCGCTCGTGGCGAACCGGGTCAGCACGGAATCCTCGCGGGTAAGCGCCACCACCGTGGCGGACGTAAGCGGCGCGCCGGTCGAATCCGTGACCACGCCAGAGATTTCGAACCGCTGGACCTGGGCTGTCGCTATCCCTGACGAAAAAAACACGGCAAGCAAGCAAAAAACCGCGCCGGGAACCGCAGTCCGCCAGCCCGCGCGCGGTCGCCGGGCGCCAGATCGGAACCGTTGCAAATAACGCATGGGTCAGCGATCGATTAGGATATGAAAATTCCCGCCGCCCCGGTTTTGCATTTCCTCCAGTTTCTCCTGTTCAATAGCCTCAAATTCCTCTCGCGTCACCTTTCGTCCTTTGTCCGGGGCCTGGAGTTCGGCGTCGTCGGGCGGCTCCAGCGAAACATGCGTGGCGTTCCAGGTCGTGCGCGCTGCGCCGTCGCTGGTCAACACCAGAATGGCGCCCGGCAACCCTCCGAATGAGCCAGGACCTGCCGAAACAGGAAGTTCCGGGGCGAACCAGGCCTCCACCGTCGTGCTGTCCACCTCCGTCACCGCCTGCTGACAGGCGTAGCCCAGATATTCGCTTTGCTGCCCCGTCAGGCGCCACGCATATTCGGGACGGTCCCCTTGTATCAGGAAGGTGCGGCCCAGCAAGTCTCTTTGTTCGGTTACCGTCCAGGCTTCGAGATCGGTATAGGTTATGGTTTCCTCTCCCGCGCGACGGGTGCGTATTACCATGTTGCGCCCGGAACGATTCGCCGAACGAGCGGAGTTCAGCGCCGCCGAGTCGGGCGCCTGCGTCAGCAAGGACGCTTCTTCCGTGAAAAGGAGGCGCCAGGCCGTGGTGTCCACGGCGGACATCGAAGCCAAAATCATTTCTTGCATCTCCTCCGGCAATTCCGGCGGAAGGTCTATCCCCTCCCCGACGTTCGGCTTCAGGGTGCGCTGGTAATGAATCGTTCCCGCCGTTTGGGCCTGCGCCGGCGCAGGAGCCTGCGCATACAGGACGGCTCCGAGCAACAGGAATGGGGTTATGCTCTTGCAAAAGGCGCGCATCGCAGGGTGCGGCAAATATGGAGAAGGACGAAAAAGCAGGAAAATACAGGGCGCAGAAGCATTGCGTACGCGCTGAAAATCCTGACGCGATACGCTACGGGAGGCGCCCGCATCCATAACGAACGAGGACCTGCGTATATTGTTTGCGAAACGATCCCTGTCCGAACTTGTGCACGCCGGTCGAAATGTCCATGAATACTGCGCCAGCAACAACCCCCGACCACCGTCGGCGCATGACCACGCTGCTGGGCTTGCTGGCCAGCGAAGACGCCCAGGAAGCGCTGTCGCAGCGCCTTGAACGTCCGAGGTTGGCCTACGAACTGGCTTGCGCCTGGTTCGATGACGTGTATGTTCCGAGCGAGCGGTATATGGATGGGCTGAAGGGCGATCTGGCGCCCGAGGCGGCGGAAACCTTCAAGGACGCTTTCGATCCTGTGGAACTGGCCGCCATGGAGCGGTTCCACCGTTTCTTCGAACTGCGCATCGATATGCTGCCGGACGCCATGATCGCATCGCGGCGCATCCCGATAAACGACCGCTGGCGAAGCCTGATGAAGGACGCAGGCTATCTGCTGGAAGACCTCGGCGGCAATGTGGAAAACTTCCGACGGAGACTTGCGGAATCCGGGGATGTCTCCGGAGAAATCGACGCGATTATCCGAACCGCAACTTGAGTCCAAGATACAGGACCACCGCCGCGAGCGCCGCATTGACCAGCGCCGACCATAAGGCCATCCGCGTTTTCCCCTGGGGCACGAGCGCCAGACTGTACCACGCCTGATTGACGCCCATGACAAGGAACAGAACGAACTTGGCCCCGACCAGCTGTAGCCAGGCGGACGGGTAGCTGAAGTTTGTCAGCCACCCTGCATTGATGAGATTGAAAATGCCGGTCAGCAAAATGGCGAAAAAAAGCTCCCTGCTGAACCGCTGGAACCGCCGAACCAGCGTTTCGACAAGCGCGGCGGCGCGGTCCGGAGCGAACTGTTCGCCCGCAAAACGCCGAACGGCAGGCGCCGCCACGAACGGCACAACGATCATCCCGCCCACCCAGACGATGATCGCCGCCAGATGAATCCATAGAACGACGGCGCGAAACGTGAACATGGCTATTCAGGATACGCTGATTAAGGCAAGACGGTCGAGAGGGGCCTGTGGTTGCGCGTTTGAACGAAACATCGGGCCCAAAAATATCCCTGCCAGCCCATGACCTTGCGCACCCTTATGTTTCGAGAAAAGGCGCACCACAGGCCCGTTCCACACTGGGCCAGCGCGCCCCTCGCAGCCTCTGAACTTTAAGAATTTAATCAGTGTGTCTTTTACATGCCCATGCCGCTGCGCGCCCGGTCCAGGACGGCCTCGGTGACCTCGGCGAGTCCCTCCGCTTCGGCATAGCGCTCCACGCTCTGCATGACCATCCCGCGGGCGGAAGCAGGAATATTCTCCATGCGCTGGAGGGCGCCCTCCGTCCAGGGCATGCCGCTGCGCGCAAAGGCGTCGTTGACCATACCCGTAAACGGGCATTTCGAGGCGCCCCCTTGCGAAGCAGGGGCGGCGTGCTTGGCCGAGGAAGTCGCCAGGCCATTTCGTATCCCCTCCATCGGCTCGGCAGACACAGGTTGTCCGCCAATCTTCACGCCCAGCGAGCGCACCACTTGCGTCTCGCTCGAATTGGTGAGCATGGCCGTTTGACTGCCGCATGCAGGGCAACCAAACACAACGGTCATGGAGCCGCGGTCCGGGCCGCGCGTTTCGACAAGGCGCATGGCCTCGTCACATTCCACGCAAAGAAATTTCATGAGGCGTCGAGCAAAAGTTGGAGAGAATCGGCCAGTTCGGCGAAGGCGCGCGCCGCCGGACGATCAGGATATTCCCGAAGGTATGCATTTCCATCGTCGGCAGCCACGCCAAGCGCAGGATCGAAGGGGATGCGAGCCAGTACGGGCACATCCAGCGCATTCGCCAACTGATCTGTACGACCCGGCGGATACAACGGATCCGACTCGCCGCAATGCGGACAGGCGTGCGACGCCATGTTTTCGACCAGCCCCAGCAAGGGCACGTCAAGATATTCCCGGACCATACGCACGGAACGTCCCACCACCTCCAGAGACACAGCCGAAGGAATCGTCACCGCCACGGCGGCGTCGACGCGCGGGACTACATCGGCCAGCGTCGGCAACCGATCCGACCCCGGAGGCAAATCTACCAGAAGCATATCCAGCGCGCCCCATGCGGTATCGGCGATAAGCTCCCGCAACGCGCCCGCCTCGCGGAGTCCCCGCCACGCAGCGCCGCCTGCTTGCGAAGGAGCCTCCCACGCCACCGGCGTGGTCTCGTCGTGCAGAAAAAGCGCCATGGACATGACGCGCACGCCCCACATCGTTTCCGGGGGCGTCACAGTCCCTGCCCTGCGCGACAGGCCGATCGGCGCCTGTACGCCGGCCATGCGCCCAAGCGACGGGCCATTGATATCCCCATCCACGAGTCCTATGCGTGCGCCCGCGCGAGCCAGCGCCGCGGCGAGATTCACCGCAACCGTACTCTTCCCGACGCCGCCCTTCCCGCTCATGACGGCCACGATATGGCGAACGTCGCGGAGGCTGTCCGCAAGCCGGTTCTCTTGCTCGGCCACCTGGCCCGCCACGTCAGAACCCCCGTCGGTCGCTATGTCGCGCCAGGTTTTCATCCGTGCGCGTCCATGATTTTCATCACGACGCAGTCTTTTCCGCCTGCTGCTTGCGAATGGCTTCTTCCATGGCTTTCCGGGACACTTCGACGCCTTCTTCGGCAATCTCCAGCGTGATGATAGTGGTGTTATGCCCGTCCGCCGCCGTCTCCATCCGCCCCTTCGTCTTGTCGCGCATGAAGCCTTCGGGGACCCGTTCGAGGCGGGCCCAGGCCTCCGGCGTCCACTTGTACGCATCCTTCTCAATGAATTCGACCGGAACCGCTTCGCGGCTCGGGGCTTCGCCCGCCGGATTCTCCTTCAACCCGGCGCCGGGCGCAGAAAGCGCAGAAGTATCCTCAAGCAAATCCCCCACGACCGCGGCCACCATGTCGCGAGTAATCGTATCCATTCCCTTGACGCGGGCGCTTTTTTCGATCTGCGCCCGGGCGCGGCGCATCTGGTACCCGTCCGGGACTTTTCGCAGCAGTTCGCGCGCGTCCCGCGTCCACTTGATCTTCTTCTTGTCGAAGGTTTCGACCTCTTCGACGGCGCCTTCCAGCGGCGCCAGTTTCCGAAGCGCTTCCTTGTCTATTTTCTGGAACTGCTCGGGGGCGGCCCCGCAGACCGCGCACACAGCGGGCTTGAATCCGCGCGCCGCATAGCCGCACTGGCTGCATACGTACGTCGCTTCGTCGTCGGCGGCGATTTTGTCGCGGGCCACGGTTTCAGCAATGATGCCCATGGACCGCATGGCGGATTCCGGGAGAATGGTGGCCATGGCCTGCTCGACGACCTTTTGCGTAATCACCGAGTGGCCCCGCTCCATGGCCCAGCGATGAATCGTCGTGCGCGCAATGTTGCGCGCAAAGTCGGGAGCCGTGTTGACGAGGGCGGTAGCCTCGTCCGTCCAGATCATGGACTCCTCGGCCTGCACGTCGAGCGGAGGCGTATACCGTTTGCTCGACAACAACACATTGCAGGGAACCATCCGCAACAGATTTTCGGTATTGCTGCCGATATCCATGTCCTCGTCGCTATGCACCCCGATGCGGCCCAGAACCAGCAGCCAGGGTTTCTCGAGGCGGACGTACTGAAGAATCTTGTCGAACGCCTTGCCGTCCAGCAGCGTGATCTTCAGATCCACGCCCTCTTCGGCGGCCACGCGATGCGCCACTTCGAGATGCGACTGGTAGATTTTCGCAAGCCCTGTGTCGATCACCTCTTCATGGAGTTGTTCCTGTTCCTTGAACCGGAATACTTTCGAGGCCTTTTCGGTAAGCACGTTCACGATGCTGTTGAACATCGCGTAGTGCAGATACGGATCGTAGACCGACACCGCCTCCACGCGCTTGTCCAGTTTCCGGCCCAGTTCGAGCGCCGTTTTCAGGCCCGCGAAAGATTCGGGGCTGCCGTCGACGCCCACCACGATATGTCCGCCGTCGGCCTCGCCCACGGCGCGCCCGTTCATCTGATGCTCGAACGAATCCGTGTTCTTGACGATCAACATGTCCGTGCGCGCCCGCCGCACGACCCGCGAACATACGCTGCCCAGTACGCTGTCCCGAACGGCGCCAAGGCCAAGCGCCCCCATCACCACGAGATCGTAGTCGCTTTCCTCGATATCCTCTACGATCACCTTCCAGTTCTTTCCATCGTACATTTTCGGCTGGAAAGGCAATTTTTCCTCGCGGCAGCGCTTGTCCATCACGGTCAGGTACGAATCCGAAATCAATTCGAGCCCCATGGTGATGAGCGTGTCGTGCACCTTGCGCTGCTTTTCCATCTCCTCTTCGACGAGGTATTCCTCCGGCAGCGTAAACTCCATCTGCTTGAAGCGATAATCGTGCATCCGGGCGGCGTAGGCATGGCTGCCCACCAGCTCGGCGTCGAACCGCTTCGCCAGCTCGACAGAAAGGTCGATGCTCGCCATCGAATGGTCCGAGTTGTCTACCGGAACGAATATGGTCTTGTACATACGGGCTAATAGATCAGTTTGAGGCGGTCGTAAATGTACGTAAGGCGATACATAACATAACGCAGCGGTTCGAAATCTTCCGCAAGAAGCGAAACGGCGAGCAGCGCCCGCTGCAAATGATCGGCGCGGCTTGCAAGCGAAGCGCGCTTCGCCTCCTCCAGGCCGTCGGCGAACGCATGCATCCCGAAACGCGCCCGCACAAGCGCATTCCAGGCGTCGCTGCCCGGCTCGACGTCTTCCATGACCCGCTCCAGCCGCCCTGTTTCCATGCGCACGATGGCGGGCGCCATGCGTCGGAATTCCTTCCAGCCCACGAAATCCAGCTCGTTCCAGTCCAGACGCTTTGCAGCCAGCTCGGCGGCGCGCGCTTCCAGCGCATCGGACGGCGCTATGTCCCGGGGGGACGCCAACGTTAAAACGGACGGTGCACGACGCCGGGGTCGAGACGATCCGCCATTTGAAGCAAGCCCTTGTACTTGCGGCGAAATTCCGCCGGGTCCTGCGCAATCGTTTCCATGGAAAATTCGGGCAGAAGCGCCGTGAGCCGCTCGCCCATCTCTTCCCGGTCTATCCAGCCATGTTTCATATAGGCCAGCACGATATGATAATCCGGTTCGTCGCCCCGGGCCACATGCCGGAACGCAACCGAATACGGATCGAAATGGCCCAGCGTCAAGCCGGAATCCGCCAACTCCCGAACAAGCCGATGGCGCTCTTCGAATCCGGCGGGCAAGGGGATCAGGTCGCCGGGAAATTCCTGGTCGAGCGCCACGCCGAACTGCGCCGCGGCGCGCGTCGCCGCCGCATCCCATTCGGGTCGATGCGCCACATCGGCGTACAAACGCACGGCGTCCGTCCACGAACGCCAGCCCTCCAGGACTTGCGAGGTTTCTCCAAGCAAAAGCAAGCGCCCGGCAAGCGCCTTGCCGGGAACAGATGCGGCGTAGCTGCGGGCTGCCGCCGTCAAAAAATCCTTCAGCACGAAACGGGTCGCCAACGCGCCGATCATAATTTCACCTCCGTACTGGATACAGCATCGGTTTCTTCCCGATCGGGAATGGGCACAATCGCTTCCTCGGGACACTCGACGACGCATTCCGTGAAATCGCAGCAGGTGTCGTTAATTACGTAAATCGGATCTCCGGACGAAATCGCGCCAATGGGGCATACATCCACGCACAGGCCGCACTGCGCGCAAGCGTCTGTGATCATGTGAGGCATGGCTGCAACAAGATGAGTGCAACAAGACGCGAAAACATCCGTAAACCCTGAACCCTTGGAGATGCGCCGATTATCCTTGCCCGTGTCCGTTCAGGGCCTGCTTGTCGATCACGCCGCCCGCCTCGTTCACGGTGTTGTCGCTCCGCTTGCCCGGATACCGGCGCTTCGGCGTCTTGTCTTTCCAGCGATAGATCCAGAAGCAGTACGCATAGGGATAAATGGTCTGGACCACATGGAAGGGCTCGTATTCGAACAGGCGCCGCATCGCCCAGCAGAAGCGGTACCGCTTGTCCTCCGGTTCAATGATTTCCACCACGCAGTCTGCCTGAAAACTGACGAACACCGGGGCGTTGCCTGTCCACAGCACGGACGCAAAGGGATTTTCGACCAGGTTACGAAGCGTCGATCCCTCGAAAATTTCCAGGAGCCCGACGCGCCGAAAATCGATATGTTCGGGATGGGAATACAGTTCGCGGGCCGTCCGGATGCGCAGATCGCGCGTCTCGTTGACGGCATGGGGAGGCAATTCCTCGATCTGCGCGACAGCATCCTCGACCAGTTTGAGGTAATAATCGATATGCTCGTCCTTGGGAGTGAACCCTACGCCCTTGTTGGCCAGGTTCGGCACGAGCGCATCGTCGGCCCATGTAGCTACGACGGGCAAATGGCCTGCGTTGAACGCAATGTACTGATCCTGTTCGATCGCATCGTAAATGCTGTGTTTGTAATCGAGTTGCCACCGGATGAATTTCTCCGGCAGTTCGATCACGTCCAGATTCTGATCGCCGCCCTCCTTTTTGAGGCGGGCCACGCCATTGACTACCTGTACTTGCTCCGTGAGCGTTTTTGCGTCAAGCTGTTCCATGAATACGGGGAAGGTGAATGAATAAAAAGCAAGCTACGCGAGCCGTTCCGGAATAGAGACTTCTTGAATAGCCTGAGGGTCCTGCGGTTTCCCGACCGGCTCCGAAAAAGACGGCGCCCCCCGGTCCATGCCGGCAAGGGCTTCCTGCATGACGCCGGCGGAGATGCGGCGGACGCCATGCCGGTCGGCATACGCTTCAAGGCCCTTGCGGACTTTGTTGCGAATGAAGGAAATCGGAATGCGATCCAGCCGCGCTTGCGCTTCGGGAGACCACTCGATATCGTATCGCTCGAGGGTCCTGCCGGTCGGCTGGTACAGACAGGCCGGATCCTCGGCCAGGTAATCCTTAAAGGCAGCCTGGGCGCGACACCGGCAACCGCCGCAAAGTTCGTTGAACTCGCACGCGCCGCATTTGCCTTTGAGGCGGGAAGTATCCCGCAAATCCGTCAGCACGGAAGACGAAGTCCATATCCGGGTAAAGGACTGCTCGCGGACATTGCCGGCCACCACCGTCATGTACGGACACGGCGTAACGTCCCCGCCCGGCGTGATTCGGCAATATTCCGTACCCGCCATGCACCCTCCGCTCTCCAGCCCGCCCAGCCCTTCGTCATACGCGATCTGCTTGAATTGGGGGGCGCACTTGGACCGGACCAGCATGGGGCGGTGTTCGTCCTGCGCCTTCGCCATTTCCCGCAGCATCGTATCCGTGGCGGAGGCGGAAAGGTCGTTCATCTCCTGCCCCCGGCCCGTCTGCACCAGAAAATACAGATTAAAGGACCAGGCGCCTTTCTCCCGCGCAAACGCCATGAGTTCCGGAATTTCATCCCGGTTCATGTCCATGACGGTCGTTTGTACGAGCACTTCGAGGCCATGCCGGCGACAAATTTCGAGGGCGCGAACCGAATGCTCCCAGGCGTTCGGGCCGCCGCGAAAAGCGTTGTGCTTCTCGGGATCGATAGAGTCGATGCTGATGCCCACCCCCTTGACGCCGCATTCCGCCATCTTGCGCGCCACGAAATCATTGACCATAACCCCGTTCGTGCCCATGACCACCCACATGCCCTTTGCAGAGGCTGTCTGCGCAATCTCGTAGATGTCACGACGCAAGAGCGGCTCGCCGCCGGTAAGGATGAGCATCTCCGTACCCAGCGCCTCCATCTCGTCGATGAGCGCAAGACACTCGTCCGTGGTCAATTCGTTCTCTTCGGCGACGCCCCCTTCCATATAGCAATGGGGGCACTTGAGATTGCATTTTCTGGTCAGATTCCAGGAAACCAGCGAAGGGCGATACCTTTCGGGCGAAGACAAGAAGGACAGGGAGCGGGCGACATCCATGGAGTATTCGCGCAAAAAACTTCGAAAAATCAGGCGGAAACGGACGTGCGGCGGCGGAAGCGCATCAACCCGACGATGCTGAGCAGCGCCAGGAAGGTCAGACCGCCCGCCCGCAGCATGGGCATCACGGGCGAAGGGCGCTCCGAAGGCTCGACGTACATATAGTACCACCCGGTAATGCCCCGGCGATTGCCCCGCTCGTCGTTGAAACCATCCCACACTGATAATGCGATGGGAACGAACGTACCTTCCGCAAAACGCTCGTCGCGCGGCATGGTGAAAACGGCGGTCCATTCCCCATCCTCATACGTCGCATGAACAGACGGGTCGGTTTCGCCGGCGGTCAGGTTGCCGCTGCCTCGCCCGACATACGAACGCCCCGCTCCCGACGCCAGATCGGCAAACCATAAATCCACCGGCTGCCCGGCGTCTCCGAACAGAAAATACGGCAGGCCTTCCGGCGCCAACTCCTCGGGAAACTGTATGGCGACCGCATCGGACCAGATGCTGGCCACGGTATCCCGAACGACCTGTTCGACAGGCGGAACCGCCACATCCGGCGCATTTTCGCCCGTCGTTTCCGCGGACATGTCGTGCCAGGCAAGCATAATGGCGATTTCGTCCGCATTGTAGCGGGCTTTCACCTCAACGCCGTCCACGCCCGGCATGAAGGAACGCCCCGATTCGATCACTTGCCCCACGACGGGGAAATAGGCTCCGCGCCCCTCGCCAAAAGCGGCCCGGCCCTGCGCCGGATCAATGGGATCGGCCGCATAGCGGGCAGCGGCGGCGGTCGCATAATCGGGATCGTCCTGCGACAGCGAATAGACGTAATCGACAAGGGCCCAGCTGTCCTCGATCGGGGCAATGCTGTAGGATGGCATGGGCGAGCCGTCCAGCCCCGTGGTGAACGTGCGATAGATATCCTCGCGCGCGCCGCCGCCGATAAAGGTCCAGCGTTTCGTAAGGTCGGCGGGACGAATATGATTGCCCCACTGCTCCTGCAAGGTCGGGGCGGAAGGCCCGTCCCCTCGCCCGGCCATGCCGTGGCAATCGAAGCACTGGTTCTCTTCGTAGACTGCGCGCCCCCGCTCCGCGGACGCTTCGCTGAACGACGGAGGATCCGGAATCTCGACGATGTCCGGCACCCCGTACGGCCCGGAAAAATCGGCGTTGAAGGTTTTGATGTAATAGACCAGGTTGCGAATTTCGTCGTCGCTGAGCTGCGGCCAGGACGGCATGCCCGTATATGGCATTCCGTCGCGAATCACCCGCGCAAGGTCTTCGTCCGTGGGCAGTTGTCCGCTCGGCGTGGTGCGGACCTTGTATACGCCCGCGGTAAAATCGCGGGGCATCGGACGCATGAAAGGCGCCGCCACGCCATCCCCTTGACCGGTTTTCCCGTGACACTGCGCGCATTTGTCCATATACAACAACCGGCCTGCCTCGCGTTGTTCGTCGCTGCCCAGATCGGGGGCGGGTTGCGCCGACGCAGTCAGGGGAAGCAATACGACAGGCAAACACGCCCCCAAAACGCACGACAGGAGACTTGATCGGGAAAAACGCATAACGGCGCGTCCTGCCCGGCAAGCAGCAAAGCGAATCGCTATGTCGGCTTTATTCCTAATGGTCATCGCCCCCGCCATGATCCTCCCGCGCCCGCGGTCGGTGTCCAGTGAAATCGTACAGGAAAAGCGTCACATCCCACATCTCCTCTTCCGTGAGAAAATTTTCCCAGGCGGGCATGGCCGACAGCCAGGGAGTGGATTCGCTCGGCAGGCCGGGGCCGCCCTTGGCGATGCGCCAGAAAATATAGCCTTCCTGAAGCATGGCGATCGTCGTGGCGTCCTGGAAATTCGCCGGGATGGGATCGTATCCATGGGCGAAAAGACCATCGCCCGCCATATCGTCTCCATGGCAATACACGCAATTTTCGTAGTACACGCGGCGCCCGTTCGCCACATGCTCCGCAAAGGCCGCCGGATCTTCCGTTTCGAGCGCGCGATACGGATTGTCGTCGTTGACCAGGTCGATCGTGTGGCCGGCCACCTCGATGCTCACCGGCGGCGGCGGATGAATCGTGCGGCTGCTGAGTGGAGGCGCAGGCCCTTCCGTGACGTCGAAATACACCCGGAGCGCCACGAGGCAAGGCAACAGAACGAGGGTAGCCAGCAGAGGAACCGTATACTGCTTCTCCGTAGCGAAGGCCACGGCGCGATCCAGCGCAAACCGGAAATGCACCGAATTCGCCGAGATGTACGCCAGCAACGCAAGCGTAAGAATAGCGAGGAACATCCCCTGAATCGAGGTAGGCAAGGGCGGATTGATGCCCCAACGCAGAAAAACGAAGGTGGCGACCCACCACGCAACCAGCCAGCCGAGGATGTTCATCTTCGGTACGAAGCGCAGCGCTGCGAGCCCCGCGCACACCGCAAGCAGGATAAGGATGTTCATGATCCTCCCTTTTGCATTGCCAGATAGTCAACCAGCGTTTTGAGCTGCCCGGAAGATATCTTGTCGTAGAATCCGACGGCGCTCAGTTGCGCCGTCATCAGACCCGCCACGAATTCCTCCGACACCACGGCGTCCGGATCCATGATCGCCTCGTATATCTCGGCGGTCGAAAGCTCGTTTCCCACATTGTACAAACTGGGACCCAGCAGGGGCGTGGCGTCGGCGAGACTGTGGCATGTGCCGCAGGCGTACATGGTAAACAGTTCCTCCCCGGACAAATTTTCCGAAGAAGGCGCCGCGGACGCGCTTGCCTGCGAAGCGGTCGCGCCGGCCGCATTCTCTTCGCTCTGCCAGCGCAACTCCGTGTCCAGCGTAACCGTGGCGGCGCCGCCAAGACTCTGGAGGTACGCAATCACTGCAAGAATCTCCTGGTCGTTCAGATCGATGGGCGGGTCGGAAATAGGGGTCATGCCGGGCAGAAAGCCTTCGACGATATATTCGTTGGGGTCGTAGAGCGACTCGGCCAGATACTCCACGTCGCTGAACCCCTCCTTTCGATCGGCGGCCACCAGCCCGATGTTCGCCAGATCGGGGAAACGCCCCCCGGTTTCCCCGGATACGGTATGGCACGTAAGACACGTTCCCTTGCCCGAAGCGATTTCTTCGCCGGCGACCACCAGATCCTCCGTGGTCATGTCAGCTCCGAGCTCCGTATCCTCAGGCGGATACGTCACCTTCTGCGGCACCATCTGGCTGACGTAGCTATAGAAGGCAGCCACGAGGATCGTGAAGACGCATATCTTGATTGCATTCATCATGACGATGCTCCCCCCTCGGCGTCGAGTTGTTTCTTGCCGGACAGGCTGGACAGGAAAAATACGACCGCAATGAATGCGAAGAAAATCAACACCGTCACCGACACCACATTGGCGGCGTAGCCCAGCGTAGGCGTAAATGCATCCACCGATGTGTCGCGCATAACGCCGTATACATGCCAGTGCTGTCGAATGCCCGAACGGACGTAGCCCATCAGCCCCATCGTCCATGCAAACGTGATCGCAATGAAAAAGAGCGCGTACTGCGCCCGGTCGGGAATCTTTCCCCATTCGATCGGCCCCAGAATCTTCGCATTCCTGAACATGAACACATCAATGATCGTGATCGAAATCATGGCGAAGAGCACCAGGCCCACCTGCGGAATGGACAACCCGATCCGCACGGAAGCTTCAACGAAGTAACCGTAAACGCCAAGGAAAATAACGATCCCCACGACCGCCGCCAGAATCCCGAATTGCACGATATTCCCCGTTTTCGCCCAGGAAACGGTCGCTTCCTTGTTGGCCCGGCGGTAGAACAGAAAGCTCAGGTAGGTGGTGAGAATAAGTACGTTGACGGCGGTATTCTTGGCGGACATCACGCCCAGCACATTCAGGATCGGGTGATGGGAACCGCCCATGGCGCGGGCTTCCTCCACCGTGGCGACCAGCGAGTGCGGCGTCGCCCAGACGATGAAACAGACGGTGATGGACGCAAGCAGCCACTTGGTGAACTTGCGGTATCGCTCCGCCCCGTGGATGCGCTCCATGCTCAGCCACAGATAATAATTGGCGGCAAGGAACAGGTTGCCGATCAGCACGGCCTGAATGATGAACAACCAGGAAAAGGTGCCGCCCATAAGCGCAATGCCCAGACTCTGGGAGAAGGCGTAAATTTCGCGGCCCAGCCAGTACCCTGCGAAGGGCAACGGCAGCAGCGCCGCAATGGCGATGAAATTGCCCATGTAGCCCATCCAGTCGTAATGCGCCCGCTCCTCGTCGGTCTTCGCGCCGAGGAACTTGTAGGCTCCGTACGCCGCCGCAATGGAGCCCCCGAAACAGATGTTGGCGATGAGCCTGTGGATGTTGATGGGCATCCACGTGAAGTTGTTGATGGCGTCCCAGGTGCTGAGCAAATTCCCCTCCGCGTCGATGCCGTTGGGGGAATTCATGAAGGTCAGCCAGGAATCGGCGATAAAGATGATGGCGATGCCGACCAGGTTGAGGCCCAGGCCGAGCAAGAGGTGCAGCCACTTCGGCATCTTGCCCCATCCGTAATAATAACTGTACAGGAAAACGGCTTCGAGGAAGAAGACGCAAGCGTACAGCATGAAAGTCCAGTCGAAGATGGAGACCAGGTACTCCATCAAGCGCGGATACAGAATGAACAGGAAGAATGTGAGGAGGGCGCCAAGGCTCGCCGTAAAGGAAAACGAGACGGACAGCAAGCGCGTGAATTCGTGCGCCAGATCGTCGTAGCGCTTGTCGCCGTTGCGAAACCCGATGAACTCGATGGTGAGCGCGAACATCGGAACGGCCAGCACGAAGGCGCCGAACATCAGGTGCAACTGGGCAATGACCCATACCACCACGCGGCTTCCGACGACAGGAAAGGTTCGGTACTCGACTTGTCCCGCAGCTTCCTGCGCCCACGCATCGGGCGTCCAGAAGGCAACGAGCGCCATGCCCGCAAGCATCAAAAACAGGAGGGCCCCGGCGGGCAGCCTCCTCGCAAGCCACTTCATCCGCGTGTATGGTCTTTCGTAGTAAAAAGCGCTTCGGGGCAAAGAATACGCAACCGACGGCGAGAGTGCAAAATTTTTTTGCCGGGAATTTGCGATATTGGGGGAACTTGTTTTTTCCGTTCCCGAATTGAACATATCTCGCATGCTCTTCGATACAATCCGCCACGCCGCCAAAAACCTTCGCAGAGCCCTCTCGCGGCGCAGGGCGCATTCCCTGCGGCTCATGGTTCGACCCGCAAGCTGCGCCCTGCTGACCGCCGGAATATTCCTTGCGGCGGGCCCGGCGGCGGAAGCCGCGCCGCCCGCAAGCGATCCGGTCAACCCGCAACGCGTCGCAGAGCCGACGCGCGGCGCAAGGGCGTCCCACGCCGTCGTGATCAACGAGATCAACTACAATGCGCACGACGACTACGACAGCGGGGACTGGATAGAATTGCATAACGCCGGAACAGCCGATGCGGACCTGTCCGGATGGACCTACTCCGACGAGGACGACGACCATGTATTCACCTTTCCCGCCGGAACCGTCCTGAAAAGCGGCGCATATCTTGTCGTCGCCCAGGAAACAGCCCGCTTCGCCGCCATCCATCCCGACGTCTCCAATGTCGTGGGCGATGCGGACTTCGGGCTGGCGGGCGGAGGCGAACTAGTGCGCATCTTCGACGCCTCGGGAGCCATAGCGGACTCGCTCACCTACGACGACAAGGATCCGTGGCCGGAAGAGGCGGACGGCAACGGCTACACGCTGGCGCTCACCGATCCGACTTGCGAGAATCATTTACCCGCATGCTGGAGCGCGTCGGCGAATATGAACGGCTCGCCGGGCGCGGCGAATACGCCCCCCGTTGCTTCGACCGAAAGGGAAACGCCGGAATCGCCGTTTCAGATCGATATCTATCCCAATCCTGCGTACGGACAAACCACGGTGGCCGTCTCAGGAGATGCTGGCGAAACGGCCGAAATAGAGGTGTTCGATATACGCGGAAGGCAAGTTCCTGTTCCCGCAACCCGCATCGCGCTCCCCGGAAACGCCGCGCTCGACACAAGCGAACTGGCGGCGGGGCTGTATTTCGTCCGCATCGCTTCCCCGAGCGGAACGATGCATCAGGGTATAGCGGTGCGGCGATAACCGGAAACGCGCCTGGCGCGGTCCGCCTCGACGGATTCCGCTTCCGCGCCCGTCCAGCCCGGCGCGCTTACTTCCGTTTTGCCGGACGATCCGCCGCCAAACCCCTCCCCTCCGCCGCTCGCCGCCGGAAATCCCGGCAAGGCAGTCTCCGGAAGCGATCTACTCCTCCGATCCTTCCTCCATACTGTGGATCGTTTCTTTCCCCACATTGCCGAGATCGCCCCGGAAGGCCGTGTCGAACAAGGTAAATGTGAGGAATACGACTACGAAAAGAACGCCCAGCGTAAAAAACAGGGCATTGACCGGCTTGTCGTATTTCAGCGCCATGAAGAACAGCACGACGAGCAATGCCTTTGTTCCGGCGATCGCAAGGGCCAGCGGTATGTTGAACGCCCCTATGTCGATTTGCGCCGTCAGCGCCGTCAGCGCCGTCAGCGCCACCAGCGCGACGAATACCTTCAGCAATGTTTTCTGTGAAGCGATATGGTGCCCTTTCATGTTCGCAAGACGCTCCGCCGCGCCGGTTCGCCGCTAAATGAGATAAAGCAATGGAAAAAGAAATATCCAGATGATGTCCACGAGGTGCCAGTACAAACCGGCCAGCTCCACCGGGGTATAGTACCCGCTGTGGAAATGTCCCCGCATCGCGCGTACGGCCAGCCAGGTCAGTACGCCTATGCCGACCAGCACATGGACCCCGTGAATGCCGGTCATTACATAATAAATGCTGAAAAAGATGGGAACGATCCGTTGGCCCATCTCTTCGTAGGCAAAATGTTCGCCGGGGAAAATGCCCAGATGGAATTTGTGCGTGTACTCGAAGTACTTCACCACCATGAATACGGCGGCGAGCAGCACCGTCGCGAACAGATTGACGACCAGCGCCCGGCGCTTGTCGGTCTGCGCGGCGCGTATCGCCAGCGCAACCGTGAGCGAGGATCCCAATAACACCACCGTATTCAGACCGCCCAGCCAGGGATTCAGTTCGGTAGACGCTACGGCGAACACTTCCGGATACCAGACGCGATACACGGCGTAGGCCACGAACATCCCGCTGAAAAGCAAGACCTCCGTGATGAGGAAAAGCCACATTCCCATCTTCGCCGCGTCGAACTGCTGATCGGACGACGCGAAGTAATGTTTCAAATGCGCCAGAGAGCGCTCCTGTGCGGCCTGTTCTGCCGCGCTCGTATCGGCCATGACGTTACGTCCGGTCCTGGTTCAGATGGACATCCGGTTGGGCGGCGGGCGCGGCCTCGTCCCGATGCGCAGCAGCAAGTTCGGGAATCCGGTCGAACTCGTAGGGACCCCGCGTGACCAACGGCGTCCGATGGAAATTATGGGGATCGGGGCGCGCGCCCGCATGGGTCCACTCCAGCGTGGCGCCGCCCCATGGATTCGCGCCGGCTTTCTTGCCGCGAAAAAGAGAAACCAGCAAATAAATCGCCACGAGAAACAGGCCCGCCCCCATGATCCACGAACCGATCGTCGAAAGTTGGTGCAGGAAGGTGAACTCGGGGAGATAATCGTTGTAGCGACGGGGCATGCCGCGCGAACCCATCACGAGCTGCGTGAAAAAGGTCAGATTCAGGCCCACGAAAATCAGGAGCGCAGCGAGGCGGCCGGACGCCTCGTTGTACAAGCGCCCTGTGATTTTCGGCCACCAGTAATGCAGTCCGCCGAGCAGCGCAATGGTCGTGCCGCCCACCATCACATAGTGAAAATGTCCCACGACGTAATACGTGTCGTGCAGATGCACGTCCACAGCCAGTACGCCCACCATAATGCCCGTTACGCCGCCTATCGTAAAAAGCACCAGGAACGAAAGCGCGTACAGCATCGGGGTTTTGAACGAAATGGACCCCTTGTACATGGTGGCGATCCAGTTGAACACCTTGATCCCCGACGGAATCCCGATCAGATACGTGATCAGCGAAAAAATGACCGAGGAAACGACGGACTGTCCGGCCACGAACATATGATGCCCCCAAACGAGGAATCCCAGCAGCGCAATAGCCACGGAAGACAATGCAATGGCCATGTATCCGTAGATGCGCTGCCTCGAAAACGTGGCGATCAACTCGGAAACGATCCCGAAACCCGGCAAAATCATGATGTACACCGCCGGATGCGAATAGAACCAGAAAAAATGCTGGAACAGGATCGGGTCGCCGCCAAGGGCGGGATCGAAAATGCCGATATGCAGGAGGCGCTCCAGGAAGAGCAGCAATACGGTGATGCCCAGCACTGGCGTGGCCAGCACCTGTACGATGCTTGTCGAATAGATGCTCCAGACGAAAAGCGGGAGGCGATTCCATGTCATGCCCGGCGCGCGCATCTTGTGCACCGTAACGATGAAATTGATCCCCGTGAAAATGGAGGCGAACCCCGCGATGAAAACCGCCATGGTCAGGAACAGCACCGAGGGCCCCGAGCGCGCCGAATAGGGCGTATAGAAAGTCCATCCCGTATCCACGCTGCCCGCCACCATCGCTACGAGAATAAGCGCGACGCCCAGCAGATACAGATAATAACTGGCCAGATTGAGCCGGGGAAACGCGACGTCTTTTGCGCCGAGATGCAGGGGCAGCAGAAAATTCCCCAGAAAGCCGGGAATGGCGGGAATGATGAACCCGAACACCATGACGATGCCATGGAGCGAGAACAACTGATTGTAACTCTGGGCGGACAGAAAATCCTCGCCGGGCGACAGCAGTTCGGCGCGCACCAGCAACGCAAAAACGCCCCCGAGCAGAAAGGCGACCGCCACCGTAACGGCGTACAGAATGCCGATCCGCTTGTGATCCAGGGAAAACAGCCACGACCCGATGCTTTTGGCGTGGGTAACGTAGTCGCTGCGCTCCCCGGCAGCCCGATCTTGCAGCGTTTCGTTCCGATCTGTGTCTTCCGTCATGGATTCCATCTGTGCGTCTTCGGTATGCGCGTCCTTGCGCGCCGTTATTCCTGCTCCCGGATAAAGGCGATCAATGCAGACAGTTCCCGGTCGCTGAGGCCAGTGTACGCGGCGGGCATAGGCACATTAGCATATCCCTGCACGATCTTTGCGCCAGGATCGACGATGGATTCGCGCAGGTAGTCGTCGTCCACCGCCACGGTGGATCCGTCTTCGAGTGTTTCGGTCTTTCCGTACAATCCCGCGAAGGTCGGACCAACAGGCTCCGTACCATCCAGGCTGTGGCATCCGAAGCAAGCCTGTTGCCGATACAATTGCGCGCCCAGTTCGGGCAGCGGGGTATCCTCGTCCACGCCCGCCGAGGCCAGCCAGGCCTCGAAATCCCCCTGGGAATGGGTAATCGCCGAAGCCAGCATGACCGCATGTCCCGCACCGCAATACTCCGTACAATATACCTGAAACGTATCCACGCGCGTGGCCTCGAACCAGACGGACGAATAGCGATCCGGCAACACATCCTGCTTGACCCGAAAAGCCGGAACGAAGAAACTGTGCAGCACGTCCTCGCTGCTCATGATCAGGCGTACGGGGCGATCCACGGGCACATGCAGCTCATTGGTGGAGACGGTCCCGGTCGGATATTCGAAATCCCATTTCCACATGGCGCCGCGCACATAAATCTCGTAGGCGTTCGGGGGCGCCACGCTCTGCTCGATAAACAACCGGAATCCCCAGTTGAACACGATCAGCACAAGGATCGTGGGCAAAACCACCCACGATATTTCCACCGCCTTGCTCGGCTTCACGCGCGCCGGAACCGCGCCTGCGCGCCGCCGATAGCGATACGCCAGGAAGGCGATAGCGGCCACCACCCCCGCGAAGAGGATAATGCTTGCCCACGTTACGAAGTAGAACAGGCTGTCGATGTCGGGCGAAAGGGTCGACGCGCCATCGGGCAGCCAAAACGATCCGGTCATAGTTGCCGATTCCTTTTTTCCAGGCCGGGACTATCTGCGGCGAACGAGGTTATGCGGCGCATTGCGAGCGACTCCACGGGAGCGCAAAAAAGCGATCGGGGGTTCATGTCGCGGATGCTGGGGCGGGCCATGCGCGCTGCGCCTCTGCCTCTCGTCGCCGCAACGCAACAAAAAATACCCCGAGCAAGACGACGACAAGTACGCCGCTGAATTTCATCAGATTGGCGGCGTGCAGCACATACGCGTTGGCGCTGCGATCATATTGCATGCAATACAAAAGAATCCTGTTGAGCGGCGAGCCCGCGCGCCCCTCCGATACCTCGATAAGCGCAGCGCGCACGTCCGAGGGGGCAAACCGTACGCCCGGCATGTACCGCAGCACGGTTCCCTCCCCGCTCAGATAAATGAGCGCAAACGGGTGGGCGTACTCCTGCGTGTCCTCTACCCAGGCATACCGAAACCCCACGGCCTCCGCAAGCGCCGCGATCGACGCCTCCTCCCCCGTAAGGAAATGCCATCCGTCCGCAGCTTCAGGCTTGCCCAGCATATCGAGGTACATGGCCTTCCGCTCCGCAGCGAGGGCGGGCGTCTCGTCCGGGTTGAAACTCACCGCGAGCGCCTCGAATTCGTCGCCGGGCGTCCAGGGCATGTCCCTGAGCGTTTCGGTCAGCCCGTGCAGCACCACATTGCACAATGTGGGACACTCGTGATAAATCAGCGTAAGCAATACGGGACGTTCGCCGTCGAAGTACTGCCCGAGGGTTACCGCTTCCCCCTCTTCGTTCCGAAAAACGAGGTCAAGCGGCGGCTCGGCGCCGATCCGCTCGTCCAGGCCGATCTCTTCCATGTGGGGGGGCGGCGCGGCGGACGATTGCCCGAACGCCGGAGCAAAGACAACGGCGGCCAGCGCAACCGCGCCGGATACGACCCATGCAGACAGCGCAGGCAAAAACCGCCGGGCAATCTCCCGCGCCCCGGTTCGATATGGCTTTCGACGGGTCGTCATCTCTCGCGGCGCATGGCCATATACTCCGGGGCATAGAACCCTTCGGGATAGACCGGGGCGTCCTGGACCATGCGTTGCATGGCTCGTTCTATGGGAATGCGATACCGCTCCTCCGGTCCGTCGAGCGCTTCGTATTGCGTCAGGAGCATGGCGGCGTGCAAACGCACCTCCTCCAGTTCGGGATAGACGCCCTGCCCGGCAGCTTCCGTCAACACGGCTTGCGCCGTACGATCCGTATACTGAAAAAGCGCAACGATAGCCAAAACGACGAGGATCGAGATCGTAATCACAAAACCAAGAATCTGCCCGGCTTCGACGCCCTCTGGCTCGACGTGCGGACGATCCGTTCCCTCGACCCATTGCGCCCCTTCCGATATGTCCGCGGCATGCGACATTGGTTGCGTCAGGTGTTTTCGAAATGGAGCGAGTCTTCCAGACCGGGAGACCGAAAAGGAATCAGGCTATGCCGGGTAAGCCGGTACATGAATGCAGCGAGCACGATCCCGAAGAGGCCCAGCCAGTTCGCAATATCCAGAAAATGAATGGCGGCGGCCTCGTAGTGCAACACCGGCGCCGCCAGCCAATGAATGTCGAACCACTGCATTGCAAGCAGCCAAACGCAGATGGACGCCAGAAACATCCTGGACCGCTTGACCGCCCTGGACAACAAAAGAATAAAGGGAACGATGAAATGTCCGAAAAGCAGCACGGCGCTGTGCGCTTCCCAGCCATGGCTGAGGCGATGGCGATACCAGAGCGTTTCTTCCGGAATGTTGCCGTACCAGATCAGCATGTACTGGCTGAACGCGATGTACGCCCAGAACACCACGAAACCGAACGTCAGTTTGCCGAGATCCTGATAGTGCTCCGTGGTGACGGTTCCCCGCAAGTGGCCGGTAGCCTGAAGCGTCATGGCGCACAATGCAAGCAGGGCGTGAATCGACATGAAGGCGCCCGAAAACACGTATACACCGAAAATGGTCGAAAACCAGTGCGGGTCCAGCGACATCAGCAAATCGTAACTCGCAAAGGCGGTGGTTACCGCGCCCACCGCAAGTCCGAGGGCGCTCACCTTTCGCTGGCGAGCCGAAATGCCGGAATCGCCTGTCGCGTCCTCAAGCAACGAATTGCGGTACAGATGGTATGCGACCAGGCTCCACGCCAGGAAGTAGATCGCCAGACGCACCAGAAAAAACGGAACGTTCAGGTAGGGCGTCTTGCCGGCGAGGATCGGGTCGGCGGCCACGGCGTCCGCATGCGTCCAGTGGTACAAATCGTGCAAACCGAAGAGGACGGGAATGCCCAGCACGGCCAGCAGCGGAAACGTCCACAGCAAGGCTTCGGCCATGCGCCGCACCACAATGCTCCACCGCGCCCTCGTCAAGTGCTGTATCAGCACGAAGAACAACGCGCCCAGCGCGATGGTCAGGCAGAACGCCCACGCCGTCAGGTACGAAAAATAAAACTGATGCGCATCCGTCAGCCAGCCCGACAACCCCGTCGCAAGCCCGATCCCGCCAACCAGCAAGGGAACCCCCCACAAGCGCCAGTCCCCCGTATAGCGGAACGCATCCGGCGCATCGGCGCTCGTCGCCGCAAACGGATCCAGGAAACGCTGGAAAATATGGTTCTTTTTCAGTGTCGCCATCGAATCTACTCGTTGTCCCCGGCTGCCGCGCTGCGGCGGATGTCGTCAAGGAGCGCGGCGGGCACATCGCTGCCGAGCGCATACTGACTGCGCTGAAGCGCCCGGATATAGGCTACGATAGCCCACCGATCCGCCACAGGTATTTGCTGCGCGTATCCAGGCATGGTTCGCACGCCATTGGCAATGACGTCGTACAGATAGCCGTCCGTGACTTCGCGCAACCGGTCGCTGTGATAGGTCGTGGCGGGCGTATACCCGAAATCTCCTGTCGTAATGATCCCTTCGCCGTCGCCGGCGGCGCCATGGCACGGGGTGCAGAAAATGTCGTACCGGGTTTGTCCGCGCTCCAGCAGTTCGAGCGTCAGCGGAACAGGCATGGCCTCCACATAACTCCCATCGGCGTTCCGCCCTTCGTGATACCGCGTATCCTCGCGCAAGAATCCGCGCGCCACCGTTCCGGGAACCGGCGGCCGCATGGAGCGCCCGTCCGCAAAGAAGGCGTTCGCCTCCTGCGGATCGAACCGCTCCTGATAATCCATGTTCAGGTTGGGATGGATCGGCGTATGTTCATGCGTCGAACCGCGGCAAGACGCCAGCAGCAAGGCGGCAAGCGCCAGAGTCGTTCCCGCTCGCTTCGCGAGCATGGCGCGGGCATGGCGCCTGGCGCGCGACAAGGCCGATCTGGTTGCATGCGCCGTCATGATTCTTCGGTGAGTAATTCAATGTTGCGCCCGCCAATATCCGTCAGCAATCGCCGGGTTTCCTCAAGGTCGAATCGCTTGTCCGAGGCCGCAATGTGCAGGAAAAACGCATCGTCGGTCGCCCGCGCGAAATTGCGGGAATAAAAAAGCGGATTATGAGGCCGCGGCAGCCCGTTCAGCGCAAACATGCCCGCCACCGCGCCAAAAGCCGAAAAAAGCACCGTCAGCTCGAAGATGACGGGGATAGACGGTTCGATGGCGAAAAACGGCTTGCCGCTGATGTTCAACGGATACGCTACGGCGCCCGTCCACCACTGCAACCAGTACGCCAGGGCAAAACCGGTAATCCCGCCGCCCAGCGTAAAAAACCCGACCAGCGAATTGCCCAGCCCCATGGCCTTGTCCATGCCATGAATCGGAAAGGGCGAATGCACGTCGAAATGCCGATAGCCCGCCTCGCGCACTTTCCCTGCGGCGCGCAACAACGCGGCGGGGTCCGCGAACTCTGCAAGCAACCCGTACACGGGCTCGCTTTCGTAGACGCCCATGGACGCCTTGATATCCGCAATCAGCTTCTTCATGACGATTCCTGGTCGTAAAAGTGCGGATCGGCTTGCGGCGCGACGCCCTTGACTTCAGAGAGCGCCACCATCGGAGCAAACCTCAGGAACAGCAAAAACAGGGTCAGAAACAGTCCGAACGATCCCGCAAAAGTCATCACATCCACCCAGGTGGGCGAAAAATAGCCCCAACTCGAAGGCAGATAATCGCGATGCAGCGAAATCACTGTGATCACGAAACGCTCGAACCACATGCCGATGTTCACAAGAATGGAAATGGCGAACATGAGCGGTACGTTCCGCCGCAGGCGCTTGAACCAGAATACCTGGGGCGCAAGGAGATTGCACGACATCATGATCCAGTAAGCCCAGGCGTACGGCCCGGTGGCGCGGTTGATGAAGGCGTATTGTTCGTACCCGACCTGCGAATACCAGGCAATGAAAAATTCCGTGACGTACGCAAAACCCACCATCGATCCCGTGAGCAGGATGATGATGTTCATCTTTTCGAGATGGTTGAGCGTGATCAGGTCCTCGATGCCGTAGACCTTGCGGGCAATGACCATGAGCGTGACCACCATGGCGAATCCGGAAAAGATGGCTCCCGCCACGAAATAGGGCGGGAAAATGGTGGTGTGCCAACCGGGCACGATGGATACGGCGAAGTCGAACGACACCACCGAATGCACCGACAGCACAAGCGGCGTGGCGAGGCCCGCCAGCAACAGGTACGCCTTTTCATAATTGCGCCAGTGCCGGTTGGAGCCGGTCCATCCCATGGAAAATACGCCCAGTACGCGCTGCCGAAAGAACGAACGGGCCCGATCGCGAAGCGTGGCCAGGTCAGGAATCAGCCCCACATACCAGAACATCAGCGAAACAATGAAATAACTCGACACCGCAAAAACGTCCCACAGCAGCGGACTCTTGAATTGCGGCCACATGTCCATCTGGTTCGGGATCGGAAGGGTCCAGTAGATTACCCAGATGCGCCCTACGTGAATCGTCGGAAAAAGCAGGGCGCAGATCACGGCGAAGATCGTCATGGCCTCCGCGGCCCGGTTGATGGACGTGCGCCAGCGCTGCCTGAACAAAAACAGAATGGCGGAAATCAGTGTGCCCGCATGCCCGATGCCGACCCAGAACACGAAATCCACGATCGGCCAGCCCCATCCGACCGGGACATTGTTGCCCCAGACGCCCACGCCATTCCACACCTGATAGGCGATCATGACCAGCAGGTTGAGCAGCAGGAGCGAAGAAATCCCGATGGCTATGTACCAGCCGAGGGGCGGCTTCTTCTCCGCATGGCGGGCCACCAGTTCGGTGAGTTCGTGAAAACTCAGGTTGCCGGTAACCAGCGGCGGCTCGGCGCTATGGCTCGTTGAATGACCCACTGCGTTCAATGGAGGTTATCCCTGAGGTTCGAGTTCCGGGTTCGGGTTCGTTACGCGCGCCAGGTACGAGGTGCGCGGCTTGACGGACAGTTCGGCCAGCATTTCGTATCGCCGCGGATTGGCCCGCGCTTTGGCCACTGCGCTGTTCGGGTCGTTCAGATCGCCGAACGCAATGCTCTGCATGCCGCACGCTTGCTGACACGCCGTCTTGACTTCGCCATCCCGAATCGCCCGGTCTTCGAGGTTCGCGGCATGCTGCGCTCCCCGGATCCGCTGGATGCAATACGAGCATTTCTCCATGACGCCCCGGAAACGAACCGTCACATTCGGGTTTTGCGCCATCTGCACCGTCTCCGGCAAGGTCTTCGTCCAGTTGAAAAAACTGAACCGGCGGACCTTGTAGGGGCAATTATTGGAGCAATACCGCGTACCGATGCAACGGTTGTAAATCATCTGGTTCGTGCCGTCCGGGGAATGCACGGTCGCCGCCACCGGGCATACCGCCTCGCACGGAGCATTCTCGCAATGCATGCAGGGCACCGGCTGCACGACCATGGCCGGCTCGTCCGTATCCGCGCCATCCCCGGAAACGAAATAACGGTCGATGCGCAACCAGTGCATTTCGCGCCCGCGGCCCACCTCTTCCTTGCCCACCATCTGCACATTGTTCTCGCTGTTGCATGCAACCACGCAAGCATTGCAACCCGTGCACGTATTCAGGTCGATGACCATCCCCCACTGATTCGCATAGTAGGGATTTTCCGTGATGGCGGGTTGCTCGGAAGGATGTTCCTTCTCCCAGAGCGCGGGATAATCCTCCCACTCTTCCTGTCCGTGCAGCGGAGGAACCGCATCCGGCGCAAATGTGGGATGCTCCCTGAATTCCGAGAGCGTGGCCTTGCGGAAAAGCGGACGGCCTTCCATGTAGCCATGCTCCTGCGTCGTGGAAATCGTCCAGGCGTCGCCCGTCTTCCGGACTTCGGCTCCCGCAAGTACGCGACGCATGTCCGCGCCAAGCAGCGCGGCGACATTCGACCCGACGCCGTTTGCAAGCGGGCCGTCGGCGTAAATATCGGTATAATGATCCAGGTCGAAGAACCGGGCTTTTCGCGGTGGGCGGTCCGTTGCGATGCGACGCCCGTATCCCATGGTCACATGCACCGAGTAATCCGGCAAGCCCGGCTGAATCCAGGCCGGCAATCGAACGCTGCGGCCCTCCACGGAAATTTCCAGCACATCGACCTTGTACTGCCCCTTGTCGTATTTCGCCGACACGCCCAGACGCTCGGCCATGGCCGGAGAAATCAGCGCCACATTGTCCCATACGATCTTTGTGACCGGGTCGGGAAGCTCCATCATCCAGGCATTGTTGGCGTACGAACCGTCCAGCACGGTGGGATCGAGGCGCAAAACCACTTCTGTTTCCTCGTGGCCCGGCGCAGAAACGGACAAGACAGGCGTCCCCGGCGCCGGCGTCGCCTCCGGGTAGCCGCTGTCCGGCAAGAATCCGTCGTGCAACGCCTTGCGCCACGCCTCCCCCATGTCGCCGGGCAAGTAGGCCGACCATTGCGCCCGCACCAGGTCGTATCCGGGCGTATCCGCGCCGTCGGCAAGCAGGCCAAGCACCTCCACATCGGATTTCGCCGCCTCGTACAAGGGGGCGATAAGCGGCTGTACAACCGAGAGCGTACCGTCGTATGCGCGACCGTCGCCCCAGGCTTCAAGGTAATGGGTCTGCGGAATATGCCACTCCGCCGCCTGTCCGGTTTCGTCGAGATGCAATCCAAGGTGCACCGTCCGGGCGACGCGTTCCATCCCCCCGACGAAATCAAATTCGGGCGGCGCGCCGTACGCGGGATTGACCCCAAGCAAGAGCAGCAGGTCGATCTCTCCTGCGTGCATATCGCTGGCCAGCGCAGCGAAGCGCTCGGCCTGCGACGATTCCGCATCTTCGTCCGCAGCCAGATAGGAAACCGTACTGCCCGCGGCGCCGAGCGCCTCGTTGACGGCTGCCGCCAGCGCATGGACTTCCGCGGGCTGGGTATCGCCCGCCACCACTACGGCGCGGGGACCCGCCGCCTGCATGTCGCGGACCATGGTCTCCAGAAACGCATCCTCCATGACATTTCCCCCCGGAGATTCGCCTGCGCCAAGCCGGGCGGCCATCGCTTGCGCAAAAGCAGGAATATCGCTGGAACGCAACCGCTTGCGATGATCGGCCATGCCTCCGGTAAGCGAATAGGCGCTCTCTACGACATACAACCTGCCGGGGGCGTCTTCCGGAGACGCCATCCGTCTGTTCTGCGCGTACTCCGCCGCATTGGACAGCAAATTGATCTCGGTCGGGCCCAGAAAATCGCTGTCGAGACTGACGATGACTTTCGCCCCGGAGAACCGGTATACGGGCCGCGCTACGCCGCCCGCCCCGGTTCGCAGCGCCATCCGGGACATATCCGCCCCCTCGGGCGCATACGTAACCCATTGCAAGGCCGGAAAACGCGCTGCAAGGCGAGCGCGAAGCGCCCGAATCGTGGGCGAGGAAGTGGGCGGGGCCACCACCCCGATCCGGGCGGCGCCGTCAAGCCCCTGCGTAAACTGCACGAATTCCCGCCATTCCGCGCCGACGCCCCCGCGCAACACGCGCTGCGAGCGATCCGGGTCGTACAGATTCAGAATGGAAGCCTGCTCGAACGCCCCGGACGCTCCCCGGGACATGGGATGTTCGGGATTCCCTTCTATCTTGACGGGACGCCCTTCGTGGCTTCGGACAAGCACCGGACGAAGCACCCCCCGGTACGGCATGCCCGTAGCGTAGTAAAGGGGTTCTCCCGGAACGATTTCCTCCGGCTGGCGCGTATACGGAAGCACCTGTTCAACGGGGCGACGGCAAGCCGCCAGGCCGGCCATCGCCATGGAAGCGCCCATGACGCGCAGAAAATCCCTGCGGGACGAACTTCCCGGACGATCGCTGGCGCCCGGAATGAACTCCCCGTCATGCAGGTCGCCCAGCTCCCCCCGGAGATCGGCGGAACTGCGCCAGAACCGCTCGCGCGGCGACGGCGTCGCTGCATTTTTCAGGACAGGAAGGTCGATCATGTCGATCTCGCGTCTGATCCGATGCTAATAATGACAAGCGGAGCAATTCAGGGGGGGCTGAATGCCTTCCCGCGTTATGCGCTCCGCATTGCGTTCCATGAAATCCGCCGGATGTTCATACCCCATGACGGTCGCCGCCTCGTCCGGGCGCAACTGCTCTTCCGGGCTGCGATGGCAATCAAGGCACCACCCCATCGACAACGGCTCCACCTGGGATACGACGTCCATCAGGTCTACCCGGCCGTGGCAAGTCTCGCATCCCACGCCATTATTGACATGGGCCGCATGGCTGAAATGCACGTAATCCGGCAAAAAACTGACCTTGATCCATTCCACCGGCGTATCTTCCGCCCAACTTTTGCGCACCGGCTGGAGGGACAACGCTTGCGTCTGCACCTGCTCATGACAGTTCATGCACGTTTCGGTGGGAGGCAGATTCGCCTCGGCGAACCGCTCGACATTCGTATGGCAATACCGGCAATCCAGTCCCAGTTCGCCTGCATGCAGCCGGTGGCTATAGGGCACAGGCTGTTCAGGCGCATAGCCCACGTCCGTATACTCCGGGGAAAAGTAGTACCAGACAAAGCCGACCAGGACTACCCCTGCTGCAAGCGCGCCGATCAGGGAAAGGATCGGCAATGCGTTGGCGCCTTTGGGGAAAAGCTGAGGCATGCGGATGAATGCAAACTGTGTGAATCGGGCGAAACCCGAGCGCGCGGACAAACCGGCCAGCGTACAGCGTATAAGGTACTGTTAAATTGAACCGGCTCGACGCTTTTCGATTGAATTTAGGATAAATTGCGCACAAAACGCTGCGCCGGAAACACGCAGCTGCCTGCTCGTCCATGGAAACAGCCCCTTCGCCCGCCGCAACAGACGATCGCCGCGCCGGCGCAATCGACCTGTCGGTCGTAATCGTCAATTATAACGTGCGGGAGTTCCTCGAACAAACGCTCCGCTCTGTGTTTCGCGCGCAGGGCGACCTTCGCATGGAGGTGTTCGTGGTCGATAATAACTCCGTGGACGGCAGTCCGGCGATGGTGCGCGCCCACTTCCCAGACGTGCACCTGATGGCCAATGCAAGCAACGAAGGATTCAGCGTTGCGAACAATCAGGCGATCCGCAAGGCGCGCGGGCGCTATGTGCTGGCGCTGAACCCGGACACGATCGTGCAGGAAAACACACTGGTCACCCTGGTCCGATTCCTGGACGAGCGCCCCGACGCCGGCGCGGCGGGATGCAAGATACTCCACCCGGACGGAACGTTCGCCCTCGAAAGCCGCCGCGCTTTCCCCACGCCCCGCGTCGCCTTTTTCCGCATGACCGGGTTGTCGGCGCTCTTTCCGCGCAGCCCCGTGTTCGGGCGCTACAACATGACCCATCTGCCCGAAAACGAAACCGCCGAAGTAGACGCCCTGAGCGGGTCGTGCATGATGCTTCGGCGGGCCGCGCTCGACGAGGCCGGCCTCTTCGACGAGGAATTCTTCATGTACGGGGAAGATATCGACTTGTGTTACCGCATCCAGCAGGCGCGCTGGAAAATCTGCTATACCCCGGAAACAGAAATCATCCATTACAAGGGCCAGAGCACCCGAAAAAGCGAATTGCGCTACGTGCGCCTTTTTTACGGGGCCATGCTCCGGTTTACGGAAAAGCATTTCGAAAGCCGGTACTCGAAATTGCTCGCCCTGCTGCTGCGATGCGGGATCGTGCTCCGGGCCGGGATGTCCGTGGCGGCGAAGTTCGGCCGCCTCGCTGCCTGGCCCCTGCTGGATTTTTGCCTGGTGTACGCCGTCGCAGCGTTTCTGGGAACGGGCTATGCGTCCCTGCTCGATACGCGCGTGGCGCCGCTTTTCTTTTCCGTCGTGGCGATGACCTATGGCCTCGGATCCGTAGCCGGCGTCGCCGCCCTCGGCGGATACCGGCGCAAACATGCTTTCCGCTCCGTTCCCGGAGGCGTCCTGACGGGCTTTCTCCTCGTATCCGCGCTCTCCTTTTTCGTAAAAACCATTGCCTTTTCGCGCCTGGTCGTACTGGTCACCTGGCCCGTAGCCGTCCTAACCTGCTGGATCGTCCGGTGGATTCGCCGGCGACGGAGCGCCGAACCAATACATGGGCGCCGCGCCATCCTCGTAGGACGGCGGGACGAAGCCATACGCCTGCGCCATATGCTGGCCCGGCACCCGAAACCGCCCTTTTCCCTCGAAGGATTCATTACGCCGGACGAGGAAGCGCCTGTACGCAACGGAAGCGCTCCGGACGCGCTCGTTGTCCGCGATCCCGCGGAACCAGCTTCCTGGAGCCACCTGGAGCATTCCGCGGAAAACGCGAACCCGCCATGGCTTGGCAGGACCGGGCAATTGCGCGATCTGGTCCGCCTCGGGAAGCTCCACGACGTCGTTTTTGCTTCCGCCGCGCTTTCGAACCGGGCTATTTTCCGATACATCCAGGAACTGCACGACCTGAACGTACACCTCCGTATCCTGGCCGACGGACGAGACCATGTCATCGGAAGAACATCGGTGGACGATCTTTCGATGGTCAATCTCGTAGAAACGGAGGGCGCATTCGTGCGAGCCCGCCCGTCGGTCATACGAAGATTGCTGGAAAAAGGCGTTGCAGCCGCGGGCCTGGTCCTGCATCCCGCCCTGACGGCGGCCGCCCGCCTCGCCGGACACAGTTCGCTTCCGGCGCGCCTTGCGCATAAAACGAGAAATTTTCCCGATATTCTGTTCGGACGACGCGCCCTGATTGGCTACGACGAAACCGCCGAATACCGCCCGCCCCCGGAATGGCGCCTCCGACCCGGCGTGTTCGCCGTAGTGGACGCTGTCAGTCTTCCCCCGGACGCCGCAGACGAACTTGACGCAGCATACTGGTTCTATGTCAGAAACCGGACCTGGTCCCTCGATTGGGATATTATCGTCCGGTCGTTCAGAGACGCCAACGGAATACACGAACGCCTCGCTCCATGACGTCATCTTCTCAACACCTCCTCGATTTTGAAAAACCCCTCGTGGAGCTCGAACAAAAGCTCGACGAAATGAGGGCGTTCGACGCCGGGGACGCGAAAGGCGATCTGTCCCGGGAGATCGCTGCGCTGGAAGCCCGCGCGGACGAACTCCGCGCATCCATCTATCGCAATCTGACGCGGTGGCAGCGCGTGCAAATCGCGCGGCACCCGCTGCGGCCGTACACGCTGGACTACATCGAAGGCATGACGGAAGACTTCGTGGAATTGCACGGCGACCGCCTGTACGGAGACGACCCCGCCATCGTGGGAGGATTTGCGAAATTCCGCGGCGCCGAATACGGCGGCGCGAATCGCCCCGTCATGATCATAGGGCACCAGAAAGGGCGCGACATGAAAAGCCGGAAATTCCGGCGTTTCGGCATGCCGAACCCGGAAGGATACCGCAAGGCTTTGCGACTCATGCGGCTCGCCGCCAAATTCAAGCGGCCGGTCGTTACGCTGCTCGACACGCCAGGCGCATACCCCGGCCTGGAGGCGGAAGAGCGGGGTCAGGCGGAAGCCATCGCCAAAAATCTGCTTGAGATGGCTCGCCTTCCCGTGCCCGTCGTGGTTGTGGTTATCGGCGAAGGAGCCTCGGGCGGCGCGCTCGGCATTGGCATAGGCGACCGCATCCTGATGCTCGAAAATGCCTGGTACTCCGTGATTTCTCCCGAAAGTTGCTCGCAGATCCTGTGGCGATCATGGGATTACAAGGAAGATGCGGCGCAATCCCTTAAACTTACGGCGCCCGACCTGGTCGAGTTCGGCGTCATTGACCGGATCATTCGGGAACCGGAAGGAGGCGCGCACCGAAACCCGTCCGCCGCTATTCGCAGCGTGGGCATGGCGATTGCAGAAACGCTGGCGGAAATAGACGGGACGGCCCCGGAAGAACTGATCGAAAAACGCATCGAAAAGTTCGAACGCATGGGGAGCGTTCAGGCTGAACCATGACCGCATTCCATCCGGCGCGCCATCCGCAATGAACGATTTACCCGACTATATCTCCGAGGAGGCGTTGCGGAGATTCGTCCGGGACGCGCTTGCGGAGGACGTGGGCGCCGGGGACATAACCACGAAAGCCGTCGTCGATGGCGCGCTGCAAGCCGAAGGGCGCTTCCTGGCCAAGGCGGACGGCGTACTGGCGGGCCTGGTCGCGGCCGAATATGTTTTCTCGGCGGCTGACAGCCGCATCCGATGCTCCTGGACATGCAACGAGGGCGAATTCGTTCGCGCAGGCGCAATGTTCGGGACGGCGTCCGGACCCGCGCAGGGGCTGCTTGCGGCCGAGCGCCTGGCCCTGAACCTGATGCAGCGCATGAGCGGCGTCGCCACGCTTACGCGCCGCTTCGCAGACGCCGTCCAGGGGCTCCCCGCGCAGATCATGGATACGCGCAAGACGGCGCCGGGCCTGCGGCGGCTCGATAAATGGGCTGTCCGACTGGGCGACGGCGCAAACCATCGCCTGGGCCTCGACGATATGTTCCTCATAAAGGATAACCATATTGCCGCCGCGGGGGGCGTGGCGGAAGCGCTGCGGGCGGCGGAGCGGTATCGGCGGACGCGCGCCCTGTCGATACCCATCGAGATCGAAGCCCGCACCCTCGACGAGGTGCGGGAAGCGCTAAGCGCGAAAATACTCGATGCCGGGTGCGGCGACCGTATTCTGCTGGACAATATGGTAGACCTGTCTGCCGACGGAAAGCCGGACGTATCCCGTCTCCAGGAAGCCATGACCCTCGTTGCCGGACAGATTCCCGTCGAAGTGTCCGGCAACGTAACTCTCGACACGGTCCGGGCCATCGCCGAAACGGGCGTACGGTATATTTCCTGCGGCGCCCTGACGCATTCCGTCGAAGCGCTGGATATTTCCCTGCAACTGCGCATGGCGTAGGAGGGCGCCGCCCCGCCTGTTGCGCCAGACAGAAAACGGCCTTTTGTAATACGTTGTACAGACGTTGTAGCTACCTTGTACTGACATTGTACATACATTGTAATACGCCACATGAATCGATCTGCAAACATTTTGGCTCGCGAGGCGCCCGTGCGATACGGCGGCGTCGAAGCCGGCGGCACGAAATTCGTGTGCGCGATCGGGGACGCTTCGCTGACGTTGCTCGAACGTGTCGAATTCCCCACGACCACGCCCGCCGAAACGCTCGACCGGACTATCGATTTTTTTCGATCCCGGTCAGAAAACGGCGCATTGGCCGCATTGGGCGTCGGGTCCTTCGGACCGGTAGACCCCCGCCCCGGCTCGCCAACCTGGGGGTATATCACCACCACGCCCAAGGAAGGATGGCGCCACACAGATTTTGCAGGGCGCCTTGGGCGCGCGCTGGGGACGCCTGTCGGCTTCGATACGGACACGAACGCCGCCGCGCTCGGAGAGGGCGCGCTCGGCGCAGCGCAGGGCTTGCACACGTTCGTATACCTGACCATCGGCACGGGAGTGGGCGGCGGAGCCCTGGTCGGCGGTACGCGAATACACGGCCTGCTGCATCCGGAGATGGGACATATGAGGCTGCCGCGCGCCGAAGGCGACGATTTCGAAGGCGCGTGCCCCTTTCATGGCGATTGCCTGGAAGGCATGGTCTCCGGCCCCGCGCTGCGCGCCCGCGCAGGCGGTCCGCCGCACCATCTGCCCCCCGACCACGAAATATGGACCTGTACAGTGCATTATCTCTCCGCCGCGCTGGCGAATATTACGTGCATCCTTTCCCCGCAGCGCATTATCCTCGGCGGAGGCGTCATGCATCAGCGCCATTTGTTTCCGCGCATCCGGCGGGGCGTACAACGCCTTCTCGCCGGCTACCTGCAAAGCCCGGAAATCCTTGAGCATCCTGAAACGTTCATCGTGCCCCCGGGACTTGGGGACAATGCCGGCGTGGCAGGTTCGCTGGCGCTGGCCCGCCTCGCCGCCGGACATGACGTTGGCCGGGAACAGAAACATTCCGCCGAAAGAACCATTTGATCGGAATATCCTTTAAAGAGAACAAACTGCGCCCATCCTTCGGGCGCTTGCTTCAACTCCATTTTTCCGAACCGGCCCGAATCCCTTTTCATGCGATAAGCGCTACGGCACAAGCATCTACAGGAATAGTCTGATCAAAACCGCTTCCTCAGCGCTTCGCGTACGTGAAGCGCCCTTCGGGAGGCGGATTTAACCAGACGATCCTGCAACATAACGACGCAGCGTCTCTATGTTACAAGAGCAAAGCCGGCTGTTTCAGCGCATCCTGTTCGCCGTCGATCTGGCCCTGATCGTCATCGGGTGGATTCTCGCCTGGTTCATTCGTTTCGAAGTTCTTGCGTGGACCGGGTTCATCCCCCCGCCCGAGTGGCTCCCCCTTTCAAGGTATCTCGCCTTTCTGCCGTGGGTGCTCATCGTTTCCATGGCGGCGTTCTGGTTCGCCGGTCTGTACGCCCCGGACCGACTGCAACGCATGACGCATCTCGCGCTGAGCGTCGCCAAGGCAGTCGTCATTGGCCTTATCGTGATCACCGCATCGCTGTCCTTCTATCGCGAACTGTATTTCTCGCGCCTGCACATGATGCTTTTCGGCGCCGTTACTCCGATGCTGATGGTGCTCGCCCGCCTCGCCATGTATATGCTGCTCCGGCGCGCGCGGAAACGGGGAATGTACCTGCGGCGCGTTCTCATTCTGGGCGCGGGCGACGCCGGGCGCAAACTGGAAGAAGCGTTGCGGCGGTATCCCTGGATCGGTTTCGAAATTGCGGGTTTCCTCGACGATCGGAAAAGAGATCAGGAAGACGTGCTGGGCGAAATATCGGAAGCAGTGGCGGTCGTGGATCGTTTTCAGCAGGAAAACCGCCCTATTGATTACGTCTACATCGCCCTTCCGCTCACCGCGCTGCACCGGATCGAACCGATCGTGAACGAATTGTCCACCCGGCTGGCGCATGTCTGTATCGTGCCGGACCTGTTTCATTTCGACATTGTGAACAGCCGGGTAACCAGCGTGGGAGGATTGCCCATTATCCACCTGCTCGACGAGGCCCCGCTGGAGTTCGCCCGCATCACGAAGCGCATCGTGGACATGGCCTTCGCCGCGGCGGCGCTGGTCCTGCTTTCCCCGCTCCTGCTCTTGCTGGCCATCGGGGTGAAATTATCTTCGCCCGGGCCGGTGTTCTATCGGCAAAGCCGCATGGGGCTGAACGGGCGCACGTTCGATATGCTGAAATTCCGGTCCATGCCCGTGGACGCCGAAGCCGCCACCGGCGCCGTGTGGGCGAAGGCGGGCGAAAAGCGAGCCACCCGGATCGGCGCGCTCATGCGGCGCACCTCGCTCGACGAATTGCCGCAATTCATCAATGTGCTCAAGGGGGATATGTCCGTGGTGGGGCCGCGGCCCGAACGCCCGGTGTTCATCGAGCAGTTCCGGGGGCGCGTGCCCCGTTACATGCTGCGGCACAAGGTCAAGGCGGGCATTACGGGCTGGGCGCAGGTCAATGGCTGGCGAGGGGACACGTCTATTGAAAAGCGCATCGAATACGATCTCTACTATATCCGAAACTGGTCCCTCGCCCTGGACGTCAAGATTATGATCATGACGCTCTGGGCCGGGTTCGTGAACAAGAATGCGTATTGAGGCGGGGATATCTGGAGTGGGGCGGGGCGGTATTTGGAGTGAGGCGGGACGGTATCGGATTGGGGCGAGGCGGTATGCGGGCACAGATTCGCCGGGAATGATGGGGAGCGGAACGAGCGCAGGGGCTGCGGTTGCGCGACGGGTACATAGCATTTGTACGATTCATATTGTACAATTCATAACGATTTGCAAGAAATGCAGGGACGGTTATATTATTCGGAGCAATCAAAGCGATGAAGCATGGGCTTTCGCCGCCATGGACTTTCCCCTGTACGCAGCGGCCGCATAAGGACCTTGCCGGACAAGATTATGAAGATTGGCGTCGGGGGCCTCTTCGCTACGGGAAACGATCCTGATCGCGACCGGATATTCCATGTGGCGGGAATGCGCTATTCCGACCGCGCCACACCTGTCGCCAAAGACTGGATTCTCGACCCCGGGCGTAATCTCACACGGCGACTCTATGAACAAAGCCGGGTCGGCAAGGAACTCCGAAAAGGAAAACCATCCTGGGAAAAAGCAAAACCGGACATCGCTCCCTTCTTCGCCGATCTGGATGTGCTCTTCCTGTACGACCGGAACCCGCAACGGGACTGGTTCCGGCGTACCGTACTCCATACCGCCCGGAACCAAACAGAAAACGGTCGAGCCGGGCGCAAAACCCCCATCTGCATCGATTTCCGGGAGATAGCCCGGTTTTTTCTTCCCGACCGCGATCTCCCGGACGACGAAACGCTGATCCGGCAATCCATTCCCGAAACAGAATGGAACCGCTCCGATCCCCGGTTGCCGCTCCTCGTACGTAGCCTTGGCCTGCTGTTGCAAGACATTATCGATGCGATTCGCTCCGAATCGCAGGCAAAACCGGGATACGCGCTCGTATACAGCCTGCTTGATCAGGCCATGGCGTCGCAAAGCAAATCCTCCGGCAGGTTCGAAGATTTTCGCGCGGTATTAGAGATAGCCGGCATAGCGCACCGAATTCATTGGAGCGACGATCTGTTCGCCAAACCCTATGGGGACAAGACGCCCGATACCATCCCCGATACGGATTCGTGGAATGGTCTCCTGACCCGGGAAGCACACACAGCTTCGGCGCCCCCTGCAACGGAAACAAGTCAGCGCATGCCGGAACCGCCTGACATCGCACTCCTTAACGGGAGCGAGACGCACCGGGGCAATGGGCGGATGCCGTCACCCTTCAAGGTCGACGCAGAGCGCTCTTCAGGCGAAACAGTACCCCCGCCCATAGTCAGCCTTGAACATGTGGACGAGGCCTTCACTCGGCTGATCGCAGAGACAGAAGACTTCAGACCCCGGAACGAACAACAGACCTTCGCCCGCTTCTGCGCCGACGCGATCAATAAAGGAGGCATGTACGCCATCGAGGCCGGAACAGGCACAGGGAAAACGTTGGGATATCTGATACCGGCCTTCGAATGTATTCGACAGGGCCGCACCCAAAAGACACACGGCTGCAAAGTCGGCAAAATCATTGTCGCCACAGCCACGAAGAATTTACAGGACCACCTTCTTGAAACGGAATGGCCCCGCCTTGCCCGTACGGGATCGCTTTATCAGGATTTCAAAGCAGCGCCGCTCAAGGGTAAAAACAACTTTTTGTGCATAACTGCTGTGGTCGATCTGTTCGAGGAAGCGTATGGGCCGATAGCCTCGGATCGAAAAACCGGGAAAACACCTCGATCGCGGCGGAAACGTCCTGCAAACGCAATCCGCGACGGCCTGACAGAGAAGCGCCTGGCCTGGCTGTTTCTGTTCCTGGCAATCGTGCGCAATCGGGGGGGAACAGAAAATATCCACTGGGCCTTTTTCCGGAAACGATTCCCCGATCTGGACGATTTTCTCGACGAATCAAATGCATCCGTGGCCTGCACGTCCGACCTGTGCCGCATGGGCGCATCCTGTATTTACCCCCGGCACCTGAAAAAAGCCCGGGAGGCGGACATCGTGGTTACGAACCACTATAAACTGCCTCTCATGGACAGCCAGATACAGGAACCGGCGCAAGTGTGCCTGATCGACGAGGCGGATCAATTTCCGGACAACTTGCGCAACGCCGCTACCATGACGCTGTCCACCTACCGTATCCGGCGCAGGTTTTTGCAACGGATTGCAGGCTCGGAACGCCGCCGCGGATTCGCGCAAATTCTGGAAGATCGTTTTGTGAAATCGCTGCAGGCGACCGGAAAGCTAATCGCCAATAACGACACGCTCGAACAGGCTCTTTCGAACGTGCAATCCATTCGATCAGATTGCGAGGAAATACACGTTCTCCTGAACAGTATCGGAGAAACGTCCAGGGACTATCCTGACGGGGAAACCCGGCGATGGGCCACGATGCACCCGGCGACCGGAAAGCATTTCCAAACGCACCTGTCCTCGCTGGCCGCCCGCTTCGATCATATTGCTACATGCTGGGACGCCCTTCTGAACAGCGAATTATACGAAGACGCCGGAAACAAGCGAATGCAACGCGAAAAAGCGCGTATCGTAAAATATGTCCGGTTTGCAAAGGAACTGAACTTCAAGGCGTCGGAAATCGCAAACGATTATCCTTCGGAAAATTTCGTACATATCTGCGCCTTCCGCGGCGAGGGATGGACGCTGCAAAAAATCCCCTACGACATCTCGGCGGTCCTGAAAGAAACATGCTGCAAGCGCTATGCGACCACCCTCTTCACTTCGGCGACATTGTTCGTGGACAACCGCCTCGATCTGTTTTCCGACAACCTGGGCGTTCCGTTCGATGCGCATACGTCGGAGCGCATTGCCTCGCCTTTCGATTACGCCAATAATGTGAAGGGGTTTGTAACCAATTCCATTCCACCCTATTGGTCCAGCGGCCCTGCACAACGAAAAAGCAGGTGGCGTAAGGAAGCCGCAGGCGCTCTTGCCCGTCTCGCTGTGGCGCTGAACGGGCGCACGCTGGCCCTCTTCACCAGTACGGAAGAAATGCGCGACGTCTACGAACAGGTACGACCCGTTCTGGAGCGATACGGTATCGATCCTCTGTTACAGGACGGAAGCAGCCTTGCGGAAATCAATGCATTCCGCACCACGGAGCACAGTGTGCTCTTCGGAGTGGATCGATTCTGGACCGGGGTCGATTTTCCCGGCCCAACATTATCCCAGGTTGTTGTGGTGCGCCTGCCCAACCCGAACCTCGGAGATCCGCTTATTGCACACCGGCAAGAATGCATGGGCGATACATTCTGGGAAAAATATTATCGGCCCACCACCAAACTGAAATTGCGACAGGGTTTCGGACGCCTGATCCGTTCGGAAAAAGACAAGGGATTGTTCGTCGCGCTGGATCAGCGGCTGTGGTCGAACGAGCGCATGCGGAATCTGCAGGGCGCCGTACCCGTGAGACTGCATCGCCGCTCCACCGAACCGGACGAAATGGACTGGTTTATCGACGAGGGTCTGGTGCATCTGGGCCTGAAGGCGGAATTCAAGGACCGCAATATTGACCTGCGGAACATAAAAATTCCAGACAAATCCCGCCCTGCCGCCTCTGGCAAACCACGCCCTGCCGCAGGAAGGCCGGGACAAAAAAGATGATCGGGACGAGATATAGCATAGCGGGCCGCCCGCCGCGCCCACGCAGCCCGCATCATAACAAACGCCATACTCCGTCGTCATGAGTTGGCTGATTGGATTTATTGGCCATGCGCCGGACGCCGACGTAACCGAAGCGCACGACGCCCCGCTATACGGCGTACAGGAGCCTGACGCGTATGCCCAGGCGGGCGGATTGGCGCTGACCTGTGCGGGCGGCGCCCTGCCGGATGGCGGTTCGTTTCTGGTCACGGGGCTGGCGGCGGCGGACGGAACCGTACTTACCCGCGACGCCTGGGCGGAGCGACTGAATCCCCCGAAACCCGACCTGCGCGATCTGGACGGTCACTTCGCAGCATTCCGTTGGCGTTCGGGACGAGCGGAACTTTTCACCGACCCGCTGGGCCTTCGCACCATATATCTGAAGGCATGGCAGGGAGGTACGCTTTTCAGTACGCGCCTGGACTGGCTCGCAAATATCGTCGGCGGGCTGGATATCGACTTCAAAACGTTCGGCGCACACTGGCTTCTGCCGAAACAACTCACCACGGAGAGTCAGGTGCAAAACGTCGTGCGGCTTGGCCCGGGCGGTCACGCGGTCATGGAGCATGGACGCCTCCGGGTGCAGGAACAGCCATGGGAAAGCGAAATCCGCCCCGACGATCCCGATGGTCATGCATTCGCCGCCGCCCTCTCTGGAGCCCTGCGCTGGAAAGGTCCGGTAGCATGGAGTCTGGGCCTGTCCGGGGGCATGGATTCGCGGTTGCTCCTCGCGCTGCGCGCGCCTGCCGCCGTGCATGTCTGGGGCCCGTCGGACCATCCCGACGTGGATATTTCGCGGCGCATCGCCCACAGCCAAACGCTGCCTCACCATATTTTTCCAACCCCCGTTCCGAAAACAGACGAGTGTCTTTCGCTCCTCCGCAAACGCATCGCGCGCACGCAAGTCATTGCCCCTGCATCGTCGGTGGTGAGCCTCAATCACTATAGCCGGCTGCATGACATGGGCCTGGGCGTTATCGACGGCGGTTTTGGCGGAGTAGCCCGCAGGCAACTCATGAATCGCCTGCTGGCGCGACGGGCGTTTCGAGGACCTTTGCCGCTGATCATGCAACATTTGTCTGTAAACCGGGCTGACGTATTTGCGACAGAGGTTGGGGAAATCATGCGGACAGGCGCGCTTGAACAGATTGAAGAACAGTGGAACGCGCTTCCAGACGATACGGAACCCGCAAACGCCATCGACCTGCTCTGCGTACGCATGCAATTGCCGAATTTATTTGGCCTGGAGCAAAATTATCTGGATGAGCAAGCGGCGTGTTATATGCCCTTTGCACAGCCTTCGGTGTTAAAAGCGCTATTTCGGACGCCGTTGGCGCAACGTCGGAACGGAAAACTTTTCCGACGACTCATAAAGCGTCACTGCGCATCGCTTGCAAGACACCCGCTGGTCAAGGGAACGATCACCTATCCCTATGGACTGGGGATTTACGGCGCCTACGCCGTATCGACCCTCAAAAAGCGTTTGGGGCGGGCGTACAACGACCCCCGACCGCACCAATTTCTGAATGCGATGAAGCCGTACGTCCTGGATATAACCGGAAGCGCGGACGTGCAAAACTACGCCCCCTACGCCCATGCGTCTGTGCGAGCGCTCGCAGAAGCGTATTATAATGGCGACCTGAGCCAGGCCTCCGCCCTGAATTGGTGGCTGACGTTTGAAATATGGCGCCAGACGCTATGCGGAAAATCCTGAGGTTGGCTCCCGCCTCGCGAAACCATAATTCCGCCTGCACGGTTCATTCAGGATACCCTGAAAAATGTCTCCTTTGCCTGCCTGCCCGCCATGAAGTCCGCTCAGGCGCCGCGATACGGCATTTCCAGCAGCCGCCAGTTTATTCGGGTCCATTTACGTTCGCTGCCAGTGATACACGCATTTGCGGATTTCCTGCCGACCGAACCGCCCCATCTGCTGGCTGGAATTTCCCTTTCCCCGGGGCAGAGCCCAAATAGTATTGCAACGAAAACCCGACTGTTCGGCAAAATCGGAGAGGATCAGATCCACAGGAGCCTCTTCGCCATGATAACGCACGTTGTCGTTGACCATGAACACATGGCCGCCGGGCGCAACCACACGGGCAAGTTCCGCAATAACGACCCCCATTTCCGTGAAATAGTGCAGAAGCAGACCGATCACGTTGCGATTGCCGAGTTCGTCGGCGTGCGCGCGAAGAATAGTCAGGACCTCCGCCAGCACGGCGTTGGCGTCCACCATCCCGAAGACGCGGGACAACGAGTCGGACGCCCCATATATCTTTGCAAGCTCGTCGCGCTTGGATCGATTCTCGACGGTCGCAGACAACAAAGCCTGTCGGAGCGCCTTGAACGCCTGTTCGTCGTACCCCAGAAACGCCAGTTCAAGCGCGTATGTGCGGGTATAGTCGTACCGGTTCGCATAAGGCGGCGACGTGATGACCGTATCGAACGATCCCTCGTCGAGATTGCGCAATTCCGTCAGGCAGGAACCCCCGATCAACTCCGGCGGCGGACCGCCGTACGTACGCTTGACAGCCGGGATATCCGCGATAATCTGATCCAGGCGGCGTTTCAGCGCAGATCCGAGCGTCGGCAACGGTCCCTTGTCAAGCCGGGTGCTGTTCGTTCGGCCGGAACGAGGATCCCACCGAAGATACTGACCGTCCTTTCGGGTGTAGCTGACGTCCTCGATAACCGTCATGCAAGCGAATTCCAGAACGGTCGCGAGCGACGTATCGGACAATCCGGCAATGAATGTCCGGGCTCTGGCGATCTCTTCCTCGGCCTGCGGCGAAAAAGCTCCCCTCGTGATGCGGACATGCGGGAAACGGCGCTTTTCGTCTGCTTCACCAGACTCGATATGGCGCAGCAATTTTGCGGAGGCGTCCGAAGAAACTCCGTTGGCAACAGCGGCGATAGCGCTCGCAGCCAGATTCCCGATGGGCATGATCTCGATACCGGTAGCGCTCTTTCCCATACGGCTGGCCGTCAACGCGGTGGTGCCGATACCGGAAAAACCTTCTTTTACCCCTCCCTTACCGCCATACGCTCGCTGGCCGCTTCCCACGCGGCATACGCCTGCTCCAGGTCTTCCTTCATCCGGTCGTACTCGGTGCGGAGGGTACGGATAAGCGCGCCGTTCTTGTAGGCGTCCGGCTGGGCCATCTGGTCCTGTACCTCCTGAAAGGCCCGTTCCTTTTCGGCGATATCCCGTTCCAGGCGGTCGCAATACGTACGCAACTGATGGATCGTCATCGCCTCGGGATCGACCGCGTCTCCCTTTTTCATGGCCCGGTGCAGACGGTTGCGCTGCTCGGCTTCCCGCCGCTTCTGCTCCTTCGAGCGCGGCCCGCCGGAACCCTTTCCGGCCGTTTCGGACCGGCGCTTGCGGGGCGCCTTTCGACCCGACCCGTTCGACGCCTGCCCCTCCGGCCCGGAACCAGCCGCGCCAAACCCCATGCGCTCCCGGTTTTCGGAATAATTCCCGATAAACGTACGTACCCCACCCCCGCTGGCGTACCAGACGCGGTTGACCACCTGATCGAGGAAATGCCGGTCGTGGCTGATGACGACGAAGGCGCCTGCGTACTGGCGCAACGCTTCGATGAGCACCGGAATCGACGCCGCGTCGAGATGGTTGGTCGGCTCGTCGAGAATCAGAAAATTGGAAGGATGAAGCAACGTGCGCGCCAGCGCAACGCGGCTCTTTTCTCCGCCGGACAACACGCGGACGCGCTTGAACACATCGTCCCCGGTAAAAAGAAAAGCGCCCAGCACGGAGCGGAGTTCCCCATCGGTTTTGCCCCCGGCGGCGCGGCGCAGGGATTCGAGGATCGTGTCCGCAGGCTCCAGCATATCGGCCTGATGCTGCGCAAAAAAGGCGTGCTCCACCCGGTAGCCCGGAGAACGCTCGCCCTCGAACGGCTCGGTCCCGTCGAGGATGCGGGCCAGGGTGGACTTCCCCGCCCCGTTCTTCCCGATCAGCGCGATCTTGTCCCCGCGCTCGACCGTGAGCGGCCCGGCGCCTTCGAAAACGCGAATGTCGCCGTCGTCGGTGCAGTAAGTTTTGGAAAACGCGCTCAGTTCGAGGACGACCCGACCGGACCTTGGAGGCTCCGGAAAACGGATGCGCACGGCCGCCTCCTCCGACGGAGCAGGAGGAATGCGCTCCAGGCGTTCGAGCATTTTCACGCGGCTTTGCACCTGCTTCGCCTTGGTCGCCTTGTACCGGAATCGCTCGATGAACCGTTCGGTGGCGGCGATCTCCCGTTGCTGGTTCTCGTGAGCGGCTTGTTGCAGGGCGCGCCGCTGGATGCGTTCCTGGAGATAAAAACTGTAGTTGCCGGCGTAGGAATGGATGCGCCCGTGCGTAAGCTCCGCAATGGCGGTCACCATCCGATCCAGGAAATAGCGGTCGTGGGAGACGATGACCACGGTCCCCTCGTAGCTTTTCAGATGGTTCTCCAGCCAGTCGATGCTTTCGATGTCGAGGTGATTGGTCGGCTCGTCGAGAAGCAGATAGTCCGGTTGCCGGAGCAGCAGCCGGGCCAGCATGGCCCGCATGCGCCACCCGCCGGAGAAGGATTTTACGGGGCGTTCCAGATCGTCGGCGGCGAACCCGAGGCCGGCCAGAACGACTTCCGCCCGGGGACGGGCCAGATGCGCCTCGTGCATGGCCAGCGCCGCATGGACGCGGTCCAGCGCGTGGAGTTTATCGGCGTAATCCGCTCCCTCGTGTTCGTGCAACGCATCCAGTTCGGCGACAAGCCGCGCCTCCTCTGTCTGAAGTTCCCGGAGGTCCGAAAACCCCTTCAACGCCTCGTCAAGGATGGACGCCTCGGAATCGAGGGTCTGCACATCCTGTTCGAGATATCCGATGGACGTGCTCGCGCCAATGGCAAGCCGCCCCTCGTCCGCCTCGATATGCCCCTCGATGAGCCGGAGCATCGTGGTTTTTCCCGCCCCGTTCTTCCCGATCAGGCCGATCCGTTCTCCGGGAGGAATGCCCCAGGACAACCGGTCGAAGAGCGCCTGATCGCCGAAGCGGAGCGATATGTCGTGGAGCTGGATCATGGGGAATAGATACCCTCCATAATAAGAAAAACGACCGGGTTGGCGCCGGTGTGCGTCACCCCGTACGCATAAAGAGAACAGAGTGTGTCGAGGGTGCCTCGAACCACCTGTCACATCCCAAAATCTTGCAAAAAATAAATTTTGCTTTTATAAAATATAAATTATATTTTTAGGATACTCTGATTAAATCCGCGAAGTCCGGAGGCCGAGAAAGAGACGCTTCGCGCACGAACATGAAGCGGTTTTGATCCGGGTATCCTTCATATTCGCACACGCCGCGCGCACCGAATCGCGAACGCGATGATCGAACGAAGTCTGACAAAGGCTATTCTGGAAGCTTTGCGGGTTTTCCCGGTCGTATACGTGGCCGGTCCCCGGCAAGCGGGAAAAAGCACGCTGGCGTTGAGGCTTGCCGCTAACGAATGGCCCGCGGACTACGTGACGTTCGACGAGGCCACCATGCTGGGCGCGGCGCACGCCAATCCCGAAAGTTTTCTGCGCGCCTGGAAAGCCCCTCTGGTCCTCGACGAAGTACAAAGGGCGCCTGAATTGTTCCGCGCACTCAAAACGATAGTCGACGAGGCCCGCCTGAAGGATAAACAAGCCGCAAGCAGACGGTACGCGCCGGAAACTCCGCCGCCGCGCCGTCGCCACCCTTCGGGCCTGAAAAACAAACAATCTGCAAACGGCCGGTATCTGCTGACCGGGTCCTCTAATATCCTGGCGCTGCCCGGATTGGCCGATGCGCTGGTGGGCCGCATGAGCGTCCTGACGCTTTACCCGTTGTCCGCGCTGGAGGTTTTCCGAGGATCGGGCAGCTTCCTGCCCTGTCTTATGGAGAATCGTTTCCGTCCCGACGCGATACAAAAAAACGGAACCCTGGCGGATGCTATCCAGAGCGCCACCTTTCCCGAAATTTCGACGCAGGACGAAGCCGCCCGGCGACAATGGTTCGAGAGCTACATAACCACGATACTGCAAAGAGATGTGCGGCAGATCGCGGATATTGCGAAGCTGGGGATATTGCCGAACCTGCTCAAGACGCTCGCAGGGCGGACGGGTGGACTGGTCAATGAAGCCGATATTGCAAGAATGATCGGGCTGAACGCCGTAACGTCCAAAAGTTACCGTGTTCTCCTGCAAATGATGTTCCTGACGATGGACGTAAAACCCTGGTTTCGGAATATCGGCAAGCGTTTGGTCAAATCGCCGAAAAACTACCTTGTCGACGCCTCGCTGCTCTGTCATTTGCAGCGAATCGATCTCGCGCAGTCTGAAATCCGCGATCCGCACAGGTTCGGACAAGTTCTGGAAAACTTCGTCGCTACGGAACTTGTCAAGCAACTATCTGCGGCGGGAGGTATCGCGGAGTTGCATCACTTCAGAACAAGCGACGGGAAAGAAGTGGACTTCGTACTGGAAAGCCCGAATGGAAAACTGGCGGCCATCGAGGTTAAAAACCGGGACGCCGTAACGGAAAACCACTTCAAAGGATTAAAAATATTGCGGCAGCAAGCGCAGGATGATTTTGTCTGTGGAATAGTCCTTTATCGGGGCAATCGAATTGCGCCTTTCGATAGCAACTTGTGGGCGGTCCCGGTCGACGCAATGTGGTCGTGAAAACGCCCCGCCAACCGTACGGTTTAGCGGATCTTGTTGCATTCCATGACCGCCAGCAGCCCAATGCGGGTTCGCTACCGCCTATTCGTTTTCTTCCTCCCCGTCCACTTCCCGCATCTCCTCCACCTCAAGGCCGTGTAGCAATCCCTCGTCGATAAAAGAAGACATGCTTGCCCGGCCCATTCAGGCGTACGCAGTTTGAACGCAGGGTGCCTTGCATCAACTACCCCGAAACCCCTCCAGCAATTCGTACCGTCTCCGTTGCAGGATGTGCGTAATCAGCCGGATCCAGCGAGCGTGGAAGAAAAGGCCCGCCACAATCCGCGAGCAGTTTGCGGGTGCGCAGCACTTTGCTTCTTTTGTACAAGAGATACGGTCATATCCGGGGTCTCCATGGCGCTCCTCAAGCCTTACACAGTCACCGACCGGGCGAAGAATCGTTCCAGTTCCTTCAGCGTCTCTTCCGAAATAAGCTCGTCCCGCTCGATCCGCCCCTGATTCATCAGCAGGATGCGCTCGCAAGCGTCCGTGACATGCCCCAGATCGTGGCTGGAGACGAAAATGGTCGCGTTCGTTTCCTTCGACATCTCGGCCAGTATCTGCTGCAGGACGAATTGCGACGTGGGGTCCAGGTTGGCGAAAGGTTCGTCCAGCACAAGCACAGCGGGCTTCACCATAAGCGCCGCCAGCAACCCGACCTTCTTTCTGTTGCCCGCCGAGAGATCGCGGATCAGCTTGCCCGTACCCAGCACTTCTTCCGTAAACAGCTTCGCGTACCGGCTTTCCGCCTCCTCGATTTCCTGCAAGGACAGCCCGTACGCCTTGCCGACGAAACTGAAATACTCCTCCGCATTCAGGAAATCGATCAGGAAGCCTTCGTCGAGATACGAACCGGTGTACGACTTCCAGTCGGTCGTCTTGTCCACCCGCTCGCCGCCGAGCAGCACATGCCCCTTCGTGGCCTGCACGAGGTCCAGCACAAGGCGGAGCAGCGTGGTCTTGCCCGCCCCGTTGTTCCCCACAAGGCCCACCACCTGACCGGTGGGTATCTCCAGGTGCGGTACGTCTACGGCCACGAGATCGCCGTATTTTTTTATAAGATCTTTCAGGGTAATCTGCATGAGCGCGGTTCGATAAAGAAGACTACGGGGGATTCCGACCGGGGACGTAGAACGGGAAAGCCGTTGCCAGGTTTGCTGTCAGCCCTTCCTGAACTCCTCCATGAGCACATAGCGCTTCCGCTCCAGCCTTTTTACGGCCCCGTCGATCCACTTGCGTCGCCAAAGAAGCCCCGCCAACCCCACGACTGCGATAGCCATGCCGCCCCAATGCCTGCCCGGCAAGAGCAACACGAGCAACGCAGGAAGAAATATAGCCGGCAGAGTATACAAGGCCGAAGCCCACCAATTTTTATAATACTGAGCCGGAACGCCGCCAAAAACATTACCGTTCAACTCAAACCTCCGAGCCTCCAGAATATATGTGTATGGAACGAGATATTTTAATCCCAATCCATACAATAACATATATACGACAAAAGGCAGTATCCAGAATTTTTGCAGCGCAAGGATAAAAATGGATAAAAGTCCAAAAGCACCCGCAAATTGTATGTTTGTAATATTAAAAACGGTGGACAATGTTGAACTTATCGAAATAGGTCTCGACGCCATGCCATCATAGAACGTACTCCGAAAATTAAAAGCGCTGGCGGCAAATTGCAAGCTCCCTATCACGGGCATCGTCAAACCTAATAGAATATTTATCTTGGACAGCGTCTCTGAACCATCCGATGGCATAAACACATAGGCGCTGAATAAAACAAAATAGATAATAAAGAACAGCAGCATCCGGGGACGCCTGTTCCGCCAGATCAACTTCCACTCAAAAGCCAGCATCCCGTCGGCGAACGAATGCCTCAGTCCCTTGCCGACCGTTTTTGCGCGCGGGCGGGACAGAATCCTGTCGTCTACGTACAGCGACCGGGCCACCTGTCCGGTGGATACGTACAGCGCCGCCCCGCTCGCAACGAGCGCAGCGACCAGCGGCCACAAAGCGCCCTCCAGCATGGCCCCGAACAGCGCCATGGAAAGGCCGGACAAGGTCGCAATATCGTATCGCCACTCCAGCGCCGCCAGCGCTACGACGACAAGAAGCATACAAACAATAGGCAGATAACGCCGCGCAAGCGACATCCGCAACAGATTCACCAGAAAATGGAAACCTGTGGATAACGTCAGAAACAACAGCATCCAGGCCCAGCCAAAGGGAACGCCCGCCCAAAGAAAATTGCTGACCCAGAAAAATAAAATGAACAAAAACGGCAATAAATTAAACTGTCCGAAAACGCTTATCGCCTGATAAAAAAGCGCGATCTTCCCCCGACCGATGGGGGTTGAAAGATACGGGAACAGCGAAAGGGGTATCCGGGGTCGGAAAAGAATATCGAGGCCGCTCCATGCAATGAGAAAATACAAGGCGAACCGGCTGGCGATCGCCGCCATGTCCACATCGAAGAATACCTCCTCGAACAGCAAGCCGCTGAATAACCCTCCCGCCATCGCGTACAGATAAAGCGGCGTCCATACGAACAGGACGGTAAGAACCTTTACCGCCAGCTTCATCTCCCCGAAGCGGGACCGGCGAATGCTTTTCAGGTAATTCGAGGCAAGAGAACGAATCAGCACGGGACAAATTGGTTAACGCTTTGGACTAAAGCCGGGATTCGGGGGCCGGCGCCCGCCGCATGGTGCGATCAATGCGAAAATACATGCGCGTCCTTGTAGAATGCGCAAAAAGCCCGGCGGCTTCTCAAGGGGCCGCCGCTTCAGGCTTTGGCGCGACCTGGCCCGGCTCCTCCCCCTTGGCAAAAGCAAAACCCTCGTCGGCCCATCCGGTTACGCCTCCGACCATCTCCTTGACCGGGCGCCCCATACGAGCAAGGCGGAGCGCCGCCCGACTCGCTCCGTTGCAATGCGGCCCGGCGCAATACACCACAAAGAGGGTGTCGGCGGGCCACTCCTGCATTATGCGCCTGGTGATTTTTCCATGGGGAAGGGAAAGCGCCCCGGGGACATGGCCTGCCCGGTACAGTTCGGGCGTACGCACGTCAAGCACTACGAAATCCGTTGCGGAGCGAGAGAGCGCGTCGTGCACGTCCCAGCAATCCGTTTCCAGGGCGAATCTTCTGGCGAACCAGGCCTCGGCTTCCCCGGAGGAAGCCGCCGGCACGGCGGTAACCTGATTAGGCATGGCGATTTCCTCACAATGATTTAGGATATTCTGATTAAATCTGCAAAGTTCAGGGGCTGCGAGGGGCGCTCTGGCAAGGAATGACGAAGCAGCGTGGCAGGCCCCACGTAATGAGGAATGACGCAGCCAGAACGTTCCTCGCAGCCTCCGGAAGGGCGCTTCACGTCCGCCATACCCTGAATCCAGAGCGTTTACCACTGATTTCAACGACGCAGTCATAACGTTCTGTGCGTGTGAACGTGAAGCGCTGATCAAAGCAGAATTAATCAGCGTATCCTTTACTTCATGCGCCAACGGACGAGGCCAACCCTGAAAGCAATACGCAGTTCCGAAAAAACGCTGTTCCGTCCAGCCTCAGTGATCCACTTCCGCAGGCTCGACCGGCTCCTCCGGGTACAACACGAATCTTGCGTACTGGTCCTCGCGCAAATACCGGTTCGCGGCTTCCTGCGCCTGCTGCGGCGTCCACCCATCGATCAGATCATAGGAAGGAATCGTCCTCAGGTCGCGCCCCTGCTGATCCATGCCTTCCATCCGGCCAAGCCAGTAACCGTTTTCGCGCAGGTTCGTCTCCTTTGCGCGCCGCTGCGATTCGCGCACCTTGTCCACGGTTTCCATGTCGGGACCGTCGGTCTTTATCCGCTCGATCTCCTCAAAAACCACGGCCGACAGTTCCTCAGCCCGCTCCGGCGCCGAGCCGAAGTTGATTGTGACGGCATACTCCTCGTCCGGCCAGTACGTCAGCGAACTCCCCACGCCCACGCCGTACGTCCCGCCCAAATCCTCGCGCAACAATTCGCGGAGCCGAATTTCCAGTATGCTGGCCAGGGCGCCAAGCGCAATCGATTCTTCGGGGGAATACGCGCCTTCGCCCGCAAAAACGATCTGCGTCCGGCTTTGCGGCTCCATACCCTTGTACACGGCCTTTTCAATCACGCCAGACGGCGGATCCACGCCCAGATCGCGCCAGGTTTCCTCGCGCCCAAGGTTCGGCAACGCCCCAAGATACTGTTCCACCAGCGGACGAATGCCCCCCAGGTCGAACGCGCCCGCAAAATAGAAGGTGAAATCGCTGGCGTCCGCAAAACGATCCTGATAAAAGGCGAAGGCCCGATCCAGATCGAGTTCCTCAAGGAGGTCCCGGGTAAACGGCTTCGACGCCCGCGGATGCCCTTGCGTCATCGTGGCCCGAATCGTATCCGAGAACGCCGCATTCGGATTGGCCTCCCGATTCGCCAGCACCCCGTCCATGAGCGCCTTGTACGCCTCGAACGCCATTTCGTCCTTGCGCGGCGCCGTGAAGTACAAATACGTCAGCTGGAACGCCGTTTCCAGGTCTTCGGGCGATGCAAACCCGCTGATTCCCTCGCTCAACGAACCCAGCCCCGGCGAAACGCCCACTATTTTACCGGACAATTTCTTTTCCAGCGCCGTGTCGTCGAATGCGCCCACGCCGGAGCGAATCACAAAGGCGGCAGCCCGGTTTGTGCTTATATAATGTTCGTCGGACCCCAGAGACGAACCGCCCGGACTGGTTGCCGAGAACTGTACTTCGTCGTCCTTGAAATCGGTGGGCTTCAGGAATACGCGTACGCCATTCTCCAGCGTCCAGATCGTAATGTCCACCTCCTCCACGGTCTCTTCGGCCACGACCGGAGAACCCTCCGGCGGCGTCGGCACAAGCGGCGCATCGACCACCGCATCGTCGTACGGTTCGACGTCCGCGGCGGCGACCGCCTCGAACAGCGCGGTCAGATCGTTCTCTCCGGGCGTCTCAACGCCTTCCTTCTCGGGACCGCTCGCCAACACCACGCGCCCCTCTTCAGCCAGCCATTGTCCGGCGAATACATTCGTTTCCTCCAGCGTAATTCCGGGCAAAAGGGCATGGACCAGCTCCACCTCCGTTTCAATATCCGGATACGGATAGTCATGCAGGAAGACTTGCACGTATCCGCTGGCCAGCGGGCCCGATTCCTGATTCTCGCGCTCCGCAAGGCGCTGTTCGTAGCCCCGCAGCAAATCGGTCTTCTGGCGTTCGAACTCGGTGACCGTAAACCCGTGTCGCACCACCCGCTCCGTCTCGGTAAGCAGCGCGCGAAGGCCCGTCTCGATGCCTCCCTCCGAAACGATCGCAATGAGCTGGTAGGCGTCGATGACCCGCACGAAACCGCCTTGCCCGGAAACCGCGAACAAAAACGGCGGATCGGCCTGCCGGGTCAGTTCCTGCAAGCGGGCGTTCAGCATCCCCGAATACAGACTCTGAACAAGCCCCCGCCGGAAGTCCGCGACGGTTCCGTGCGACGCGCGCGGCTGCTTGTACAGGACGCCCGCCTGGGACATTTGCGCCTCCTCGTCCATAGCGATCGCCACGAGCGGGGGATGATCCAAAGGCATGTCGGCGAACGTCCGGGGACGGGGATTGTCCGGCCCGGTCAAATCTCCGAACGTATCGCGTATCGTAGCCTCGATTTCGTCCGCATTGAAATCCCCCACCGCCACGACGCCCATCAGGTCCGGCCGGTACCAGTCGTTATAGAAACGCCGCAGCGTCTCTGCCGGGGCATTTTCGATAATCTCCGGCTCCCCTATCGGCAGGCGCTCCGCATAGAGCGAACCGTGCAGCATGATCGGGAGCTGCTTGTCCTGCATCCGCGCCGAGGCGCCGCGCCGGAGACGCCACTCCTCGATCACCACGCCCCGTTCCTTCTCGACTTCCTCGCTTTCAAAAAGTATGCCCCCCGCCCAGTCTCTGAGTATCCGGAATGCGGTTGCAAGGACTTCGGAATCGTCAAGGGGTACTTGCAGCATATAGACCGTTTCGTCGAAACTCGTATAGGCGTTGAGATCGGGCCCGAACTGCATGCCGATCGACTCCAGATAATCGACCAGCTCCTGTTTTTCGAAATGCTCGGTTCCGTTGAACGCCATGTGCTCCACGAAATGGGCCAGCCCGCGCTGGTCCTCCTCCTCGACGATGGAGCCCGCATCCACGACCAGGCGCAATTCCGCGCGATTCTCCGGCCTGTCGTTCTCCTGCACGAAGTAGCGCAGCCCATTATCCAGCTGACCGACCTTCACCGAGGAATCCGGGGGAATGGGGGCCTCCGGCGACCAGGTCTGCGCCGCCGCATCGATCCGGAAGGCAAAAAACAACAGGCCGGCGCACAAGGCGGCCGCTGCCCGGGAACGCACGAAATACGGCATGGCCAATGCGCTATTCCGCCGCCGCAGGCGGATCGTTGCGAAAACTCTCGGCGGCGGCCGATACCGAATCGTAGGCGGTAAAAACCGGGCCAAGCAAACGGGTCATCATAAACAGATTGCGAATGCGCTTTTCCATATTGGCCAGGCGCACTTCGCCCCCCGCCTTGCGCATGGTCGTCAATCCGCCGATCAGTACGCCGATGCCGGAAGAATCCATGAACTCCGTTTCTCCCAGGTCGATGACCACGTTGACCTTACCGGATTCCTTGAGTTGATCCAGCGTGTCCTTGAGCTCGGAGCCGTGCACGCTGCCGAGAAATTTGCCCTTGATCCGGACAATGGACGCCTGGTACTGATCCTGAACGCTGATGCTCATGTCGAAAAGAGTTTTCGGGGCGCCCTTGCATGGCGCGATGAAACAAAAGGCGGCGCAACATGCGGAACGAAAATTCCGCCGCCGCGCACATCTCCGCAACCTGTGCGTATGTTATGGGGCGTAACTTACGCAAAACGGCGAACATTTATGCAGAATATCGCGCAAACCGGCTCCGCATTTCGCTTAACGTCCCCCTTTCAGCCTACGGGCGACCAGCCCCGGGCCATCGACGAACTCACGGAAGGGGTACTGCGCGGCGACGAAGCCCAGGTCCTGCTGGGCGCCACGGGCACGGGTAAAACGTTCTCCATGGCCCATGTAATCCAGCGCGTCGAACGGCCCACCCTGATCATGAGCCACAACAAAACGCTCGCCGCGCAACTGTACGCGGAACTCAAATCCTTCTTCCCGGAAAACGCCGTCGAATTCTTCATCTCCTATTACGACTACTACCAGCCCGAAGCCTACATCGTACCGACGGACACGTACATCGAAAAAGACATGTCGATCAACGACCGGATCGACCGCCTGCGCCTGCGCGCCACCAGTTCGCTCGTATCGGGGCGAAGCGACGTGATCGTCGTAGCCAGCGTGTCCTGCATCTACGGCCTCGGCTCGCCCGAGGAATACTGCTCGGAAATCGTCCAGGTCAAGCGGGGAGAGGACGCGCCTCGCAACGACCTCCTGCGCCGCCTCGTTCATATCTACTATGCGCGAAACGACGTGGAATTTTCGCCGGGCGCCTTCCGGGTGCGCGGCGATGTGGTGGAAATCTGGCCTGCTTATTCGGAAGAGACCGCCTGTCGGATCGAGTTCTGGGGAGACGAAGTGGAAAAAATCACCTGGTTCGAGGCCCGAACCGGGCTAACGCTGCGGGAAGAAAACTACCTGACCATATACCCGGCCAAACTCTTCGTCACCCCGAAAGAAAAAATGGACGGGATCGTCGCCGGGATCGAGGACGAATTGCGATGGCGCCTGAGCATACTGCGCAACGAGGGGCGGCTCCTTGAAGCACAGCGGCTCGAACAACGCACCCGGTTCGACATCGAAATGATGAAGGAAGTCGGATACTGCTCCGGGATCGAAAACTATTCGCGGCACCTGTCGGGACGCGCCCCGGGCCAGCGTCCGTACTGCCTGTTCGATTATTTCCCGGACGATATGCTCCTCGTCATCGACGAGAGCCACGTGACCATCCCGCAGATACGGGCCATGTACAACGGCGACCGGGCCCGGAAACTCGTCCTCGTGGAGCATGGCTTCCGGCTCCCTTCCGCTCTGGACAACCGGCCCATGACATTCGAGGAATTCGAGGCGGAAAGCCCGCAAGTCATTTACGCCAGCGCGACGCCGAGCGATTACGAAATGGAAAAAAGCGGCGGCGTATTCGTGGAGCAAATCATCCGGCCCACCGGCATTCCCGACCCCGAAGTGGACGTTCGGCCCTCGGAAAACCAGATCGACGACCTGCTCGAAGAAATTCGCAAACGGACGCAAGCAAGGGAACGAACCCTCGTAACCACCCTCACGAAGCGCATGGCCGAGGACCTCAGCGAATATCTGGCCTCGTACGGGGTGGCCGTGCGCTACATGCATTCAGACATCGATGCGCTGGAGCGCGTGGAGATTTTGCGCGATCTGCGCCTTGGCGCATTCGACGTACTGGTGGGCGTGAACCTGCTCCGGGAGGGACTCGACCTGCCCGAAGTTTCGCTCGTGGCCATCATCGATGCGGACAAGGAGGGCTTCCTGCGCAGCGAACGCTCCCTGATTCAGACCGCAGGGCGCGCGGCCCGCAACGCAAACGGCGCCATTGTGATGTACGCCGACACGATTACGGGCTCCATGCAGAAGATGATGGACGAAACCGGGCGTCGCCGAAAAATCCAGCTCGCCTGGAACGAGCAGCGCCAGATCACGCCGGAAACCATCTACAAATCGCATGACGAGATTCGCAAGGGAACGATCATCGCCGAAGAACGGGCGACCTACGAAGTGCAGCCGGAACGCTACTATAGCGGCCCGGAACAGATCGGGAGCGTCGCGGACCCGGTCGTAAAACATCTCGACGACGATCAGAAACGCGACCTGACGAACCAGATGCGCAAGCAAATGCGGCAAGCCGCCGAGGCGCTGGACTTCGAAAAAGCCGCCCGCCTGCGCGACGAAATCGAACAGATCGAAGCCCTGCTGAACGCCAGTGCCTGTTAACACTATGCAGCGGCGCTCTGCGGGGCCTGTTTTCCTGTTAGGCCAGGCGCCGCGAGCGCAGTGTGGCCCAGCCACATAAGCGAGCGGCAACGCCGCATGGCGGGAAAAGAGGCCCCGCCCTTCGGGTTCCGCCGGTCACGGCGTTACTCTTCGTTGCTCGTCGCTCATCTGGAATCACCAAACTTCACTCCTCGCGCCTTGATTGACGCCGTGCCTGACGGAACAGAGCATTGCTGCATAGTGTTAACAGGCCCTGAAAAAACCGCCGCCCGATGACGCAACGAACCCGCAGCGGAACCGGCCTGACCGTCGCGCGTTGACCATCTGCTGTTTTTTCGATTATCCGCGATACCTGCGATTACCCGGGCGGCCTCAAGGCCCGGCGCGTACTGCCTCTACAAGATTTTTCCGGCGTTTGCGATGAAAAAAGACATACACCCGACGTACAAGAAGCTCACGGTCCAGCTGGCCAACGGCGACACCTTCGAAACGCGCTCGACCATGGCGAGCGACCTGCACAAATCCGAGGTCGATTCGACGAATCATCCCTTCTACACGGGTCGGCGGCAATACGTGGACACCGCAGGACGCGTCGAGAAATTCCGGCGGCGTTATGGCGTCAAGGCAGAAGCCGAAGAGGGCGAAAACGCCTGAGCGTCCGGCGGCGGGCGCATTCCCTGCTCCCTGCCTGTTTCCGCCGTCTTGCTCCCGTTGCGTTATTCCATTGTACGCGGACAGGGCAGTAGCCGCAACCCGAAAGACGACATACGCCCGTCCCGCCTGACCGACCGGGCGCATCCCCGCCATGCGCCGCCTCCTGCCTTGCGCAGGGCAACGTATGCGACGCCCGGCCCGGCCTGCGCGGCGGCGTCAAGGCCGGCGAATCCTTCCCGAACCCTTTTCGTACATCCTTAAGGACACTCTGATTAAATCTGCTTCGATCAGCGCTTCACGTTCGCGCGTACAGGACATTGTGATGGCGTCGTTGAAATCAGCGGTAAACGCTTGGAGTTCGGGGCATGGCGGACGTGAAGCGCCCTTCGGGAGGCTGCGAGAGGCGCTCTGGCTGTGTCATTCCTCATTATGCGGGGCCTGCCACATTGCTTCGTCATTCCTTGCCAGAGCGCCTCTCGCAAGCCTCTGAACTTTGCAGATTTAATCAGAGTATCCTTAAGGAATTCATTATCTTTTAGCGTACGCTCCCCCCAATAAGCAAACCCTGCGCATCATGTCTGTCTGGTCCCGGTTCACCCGTTTCATCAAATCAATTTTCGGGGGAGCCATTTCGGCAATGGAAAATCCCCGCCTCATTCTGGAGCAGAATATTCGGGAATTGAACGATCAAGTGCCGAAAATGAACGAGAACATCGCCAGCGTCAAGGCGAATGTGATCCTGCTGCAAAAGCACCTGAAGCGGGCGGAAAACGAAGTCGCCGGACTAGTGAGCAAGGCAAAAGCCGCCATTCAGGCAGGACGCGACGACATCGCGCAGCGCTATGCGTTGCAGCTCGAAAAAGCCCGGGAGTCCGCCGCAAGCACCCGGGAGCAACTCGTACACGCCTCGGCGGCCTACGAAAAGGCGCTCCAGGTCAAAAAAGCCTTCATGCGAGAAAAAGATCGCAAGATACAGGAAGCGAAACATGCCCTGCGGGAGCACGAGCGGGCGCAATGGCAGTCTAAAATCGCCGACACGCTGGAGCAATTCGAGGTGACGGGCATCGACCATACCCATGACGAAATGCTCCAGCGCCTGCAGGAAAACACGGCCCACAGCGAAGCCCGCCTGGAAATGGCGCTTGATTCCGCAGACCAGGATGCACTCAGAATCGAGGAGGACGCCGAAGAAATTCGCGCTTCGGAAATCGTCAAGCAACTCAAGGCGGAAATGGGCGTCGCAGAAACCGGCGGGGACAGCGCGCCGGAAACGCCCGACGAGGAAGCAATAAAATCAGCGAAAACCATCGGAAAACAACGCACCGGCGGAGCGTAGGCCATCGGGCCGCCATCCTGCGCGGATCGGATACGGAACCCTGCCTTGCCGCAGGCGAAGACGGAGGAGCATGACGTGAACTATCAGGAAATAAATTACACGAAAGAGGCTTTCCTGAATCCGGTCAATCTCGGATTCCTGATAGCAGCCATGCTCACGGCGTTTTTTCTGAGCGATGCGGGGGGAACGGTTTTCGATACCGCGCTGATCATGAGTTTTGCGGCCGAGCTCATCTATCTGGGCGCCATGCCCCGCAACAAGCGATTTCGCCGAAGCGTCCGGGCTCGCCGCGCCGCCGAACACGCCAAACCGCCCTCCACCAAGGAAATGTTTCGGCTGTTGACCAAATCCAGTCAGCGGCGATACGTGCGCCTTCGGAAACTCGAAAAAGAGATTTCCGCCCATTACCGCAAGCTGAGCTACGCCACCCAGGGCTTGCTGGAAAGCCATCTCAGGAAGATCGACGGGCTGCTGAATTCGTACCTGAACATGCTGTACCAAAAGCAGCGATACGAACTTTCGACGCACAGTAGCCGGGAACGGGAAGTGGTCCAGTCCATTGCGCACCTTCGCACCGACATGCTGGACGATTCCGAAAAGGTGCGGGCCATCAAGAAACGCCGCCTCCGGGTGCTTGAACAGCGCTTGCAGCGTTTCAAGAAAGGCGTGGAGCAACTGGAAGTCCTCGACGCGCAAATCGAGACGATCGAAGACGTCGTCAAGTATATTCACGAACAATCGCTGACGCTTCGCAACCCGGAGGAAATCACGTTCCAGCTCGACACGCTTCTGCAGGAAGTAGGCGAAACAGAAGCCGCCATCTCTGAAATCGAGGACATCTTCGCCCCGACCGCGAACCTGCTGGACGATATGGACAGCTTCCAGCCGGAAGAGGAGGCTGGCGACGCGCTCCATTCCGGCGTCTCGCGCACAAGAACCTGACGCGAATGACGTTCGCGATCGCGATCATTGTTCTGATGCTCGCTCTGAGCGCGTTTTTCTCGGGTTCCGAGATCGCTTTCGTGGTTGCGAACCGCTTGCGCGTAGAGGTGCTTGCGCGACGGCGCGGCGTCGTGGGCCGCATCGTAAGCGACTTCATCCGGAACCCCTCCGCATTCCTGACCACCACGCTGGTCGGCAACAACATTTCGCTCATCGTCTTTTCCACGATCACCGCATTTTACCTGGACCCTCCGCTCCACCGCCTCTGGGACGCCTCGGGGCTGGGAAGTTCAGGCGTCGAACTGGCCGTACTGGTTACGCAAACGCTGGCGGCCAGCATCCTCGTGCTCGTATTCGGCGAGATTCTCCCGAAATCCATCATGCGAGAGGCCGCAAACCGGGCGGTTTTTCTGCTGGCCATCCCCCTGCGCGCATCGTATTACCTGTTGCTCCCGCTCGTCAAAACGGCCGCCGGGGCCGCTACGCTGCTCATGCGCCTGTTCCGCGTCGAGACGGATACGTTCGTCGGGTTCATGCGCCGCGACTTCCAGGCCATCATCGAGGAAAGCCGGGAAAGCGGCGAACTTGATCTCGACGAAGAAGAAACCGAGATGCTTTCGAACGTTTTTGCGATGAACGCCCTTCGCGTGAAAGAGTCGATGGCGCCGCGAACGGAAATAGAGGCCGTCGAAGAGCATACCCCGGTCGATGCGTTGCTGCGCCGCTTCATTGAAACGGGACACTCCAAATTGCCCGTCTACCAGAACAATATCGACCATATCGTGGGGATGGTTTTTGCGTACGACCTGTTCCGCGGCCCCAAAGCCATACAGGAAATCATGCGCCCGGTGCAATTCGTCCCGGCGGCCAAGCGATCGAAAGATTTGCTGCAGGAATTTCTCGAAACCAATACGTCCGTGGCCATCGTCATCGACGAATACGGCGGCACGGCGGGCCTGGTCACGCGCGAGGACTTGCTGGAGGAACTTTTCGGCGACATCCAGGACGAATTCGACACCGAACAGGAAGTCCTCCGGCAAGTGGGCGAGAACCGGTACATCGCTGCGGGGCGGGCGGAAATCGACGAGTTGGCGGATCGATTCGGGATTGCGCTGCCCGAAGGGGACTACGAGACGCTGGCGGGCTATTTGCTGGACCGGATCGGCTCCATTCCCGCGCCGCACGAACATTTCGCCTTCGACGGCTACCGGTTCGACGTCCTGAAAGCCGAAGTCAACCGGATCGAACTGGTCCGCCTCTCGAAACTCGACCCCTGACAGGATCGGCGGCGGAAAACAGCAAGGGACAGGCTACGCGCTCCCCGCCGCGCCGTCCGTCCCGTCCTTCTCCGACAACGCGGCGCTCCGACAATACGCTCCCACTACCCGGAGATGCGCGCCCAGCGCCGGAACAAGCCCCATCTTGCGCAGCCTTTCGGACGGGGTCTCAGGCAATTTGGGCGGGCTGATGCGGCCCATCCAGAATTCCATCCCGTTTACGAGGGCCTCTTCTCCGGGAAACACGGCTTCGGGAAATTGCCCTTCGTAGAATTGCTGCTTGCGCCGCAACCGGGCGTCCACCGCGTCCATCGCAGCCGGATCGGCAAGAGACGGAGCGTTGCGATCAAGCATTTCGAGGCCCGTGAGGTAGCGCCGGTATGCGAACGGCAACGACGACAAGGCAGGCGCTGCGGCATCCGCTCCCTCTGGCCATTCCCGAAGCCCCGCCTGCGCCGCCCGCAACGTAACGACCGACGCAAGGCACAGCGTTTCCTCCGCCACAAGATCGGGGTCCGCCCCCGCTATATCCCGGAGAATGGCCCCCGCCAGTTCCTGCGCAACATTCAGCGCCCCCAGCGAGCAAAAAGCCACCGTACGGGTAATCATCGCGTCGATCCGGTCAAGGGGCAGGGTATGACCTGTCCGGCGCAGCTACTTCTTCTTGTCGCCGCCGTCTTCCCGCCCGATGGAATCCCGCATGCGCGTGTCCGCCTCGACATTGCGCAGCGAATAGAAATCCATGGCGCCGATATTGCCGTTGCGCAGCGCATCCGCCAGCGCCTTGGGCACCTCCGCTTCGGCGGAAACCACCTTGGCGCGCTGTTCCTGCACGGCGGCGCGCATTTCCTGCTCGCGGGCCACCGCCGAGGCGCGGCGTTCTTCGGCTTTCGCACGGGCCACTTGCAGGTCGGCCTCCGCCTGATCGGTCTGCAACTTGGCGCCGATATTCTCGCCCACGTCGACGTCGGCGATATCAATGGAAAGAATTTCGAACGCCGTGCCGGAATCAAGACCCTTGGACAACACCACCTTGGAGATCGAATCGGGATTTTCCAGAACCAGCGCATGCGTTTCGGAGGAGCCGATCGTGGACACGATCCCCTCGCCCACGCGCGCAATGATCGTTTCTTCGCCGGCCCCGCCCACCAGGCGCTCGATATTGGCCCGCACTGTTACGCGGGCGATCGCGCGCACCTGAATGCCGTCCTTGGCGACGGCGGACACGGCGGGCGTTTCAATGACTTTGGGATTCACGGATACCTGCACGGCCTCGAATACGTCCCGTCCCGCGAGGTCGATGGCCGTTGCGCGCTCGAAGGCGAGATCAATGCTGGCCTTGTCCGCCGAAATCAGCGCATTCACCACCTTTTGCACATTCCCCTGCGCCAGATAATGCGCTTCGAGTTGCGGCGTATCCACGTAGATGCCTGCCTTGTGCGCGGTAATCAACGGCTTGACGATCCGGACGGGCGGCACCTTCCGCAGCCGCATCCCGACCAGGTCGCGAAACAGTTTGAGGCGGACTCCCGAGAAGTAGGCCGTCACCCACAGACCGAGCGGCACAAAATACAGCAGAAAAACGAAAAAAAGAACGATCAGCGCGATAATCAGCAAGCCGAGCGTGGTGAAAAGGCTTTCCATGCGAAAGGCGGAATCTCGTGAAAAAACAAAGGACGCAAACAGCCGTACGGGAGTATACGACAAAACCGCCGGATGGTTACGGCGAGTCCGAATCCGGCGCGCGTTCGTACCGTCCGCTTGCGCCGCCTTCCTTGGCCAGCAACCGGATATCCGAAATGAGAATATCTTTCGAAATCCCCTTGCACATGTCGTACAGGGCAAGGCACGCCACGGACACGGCGGTCAGAGCTTCCATCTCGACGCCCGTCTGCCCGACGGTCCGGACGCGGGCGCGCACGTCTATCGAAAAATCTTCTTCGCGCGCGTCGAACGTCACCTCGACGCCCGCCAGCGCTATATTGTGGCACAGGGGAATGAGTTCGGCGGTGCGCTTGGCCGCTTGGACGCCGGCCAGTTGCGCCGTGCACAGCACATTGCCTTTGCTTACGGCGCCGGAAAGCACGGCGCGAAACGCTTCCTCGCCCAAACGCACCCGCCCCGCCGCCGTCGCAAGGCGGGCCGATTCGGGCTTTGCGCCCACGTCCGTCATGCGTACGCCGCCTTCGGGATGCAGGTGGGTCAGGGAAGAAGCATCGTCTGGCATGGGGGCGAAAGGGAAGCGAAATCAATAACGGACGAAAAGCGGCCCGGAGAACGCAAGAACCCGGCGGCAAGGGAAATATAGGGAAAAGGAGGCGGGATTATGATTTATGCGCCCCCATGCCGCCGTTCCACCCAGAGCGTCACCGGGCCGTCGTTCGACAGGCGCACTTCCATCATGGCTCCGAACACGCCGGTCTGGACCGGAGAAGCAAGTTGCGCGGACAGCCGCTCGACGAAGGCGTCGTATAGCGCTTCGGCCTGTTCGGGAGGCGCCGCATCCACGAAGGAAGGCCGGTTTCCTCGCCGAACGTCCCCGTACAAGGTGAATTGCGACACGACCAGCGCCTCCCCGCCGGTTTCGATGATCGAACGATTCATTTTGCCCTCTTCGTCGGGAAAAATGCGCAGGCGGGAGCACTTTCCAGCCAGCCAGTCCAGTTCCGCTTCCGTATCCGTGCGATGCGCGCCAAAAAGAATGAGCATGCCGGGGCCTGTGCGCCCGACTTCCTTCCCCTCGACCTCGACCGAGGCCTCCTTTACCCGTTGAATCAATGCAACCATGTCGTTTAGGGCCTGTTAACACTATGCAGGATACGCTGATCAAAACCGGTTCCGAAGATACCCTGCCAACTGCCGAAGCGCTGCGCCCCGGTGGCTTATGGCGTTCTTGTCCTCCGCATCCAGCTCCGCAAACGTACGGTCGCCGCCGTCCGGCGCAAAAATACGATCATACCCGAATCCCTTGCTCCCCCGCTCTTCGTCAATGATCGCACCTTGGCAAACGCCTTCAAAAAAGCGCGTGCCCGTTTCGTCCGCCAGAGCAATCACGGTGCGAAACCGGGCCGAACGATTCCGAACGCCTTGCATGTCGGCAAGCAGTTTCCGGCGGTTCGCCGCATCGTCCGCGGACGGACCAGCGAAGCGGGCCGAACGTACGCCGGGCAAACCGCCCAGCGCATCCACTTCCAGCCCGGTATCGTCCGCAAGGGCGGGCAATCCGCCAAAGGCATGCAGCGTTTCTGCTTTCTTGCGCGCATTGCCTTCGAGCGTGTCGGCGTCCTCCTCGACCAGCGGCGCCCCGGCCATTTCAGAAACCGGGCGCAGGGCGATCGGCAAGTCCGACAGGAGCAGACGCATTTCCGCAACCTTGCCCGGATTCCTTGTGGAAAGAAGAAGCGTCATTATTCAGGAACAAATCGTATGCAACGATAGTTCTATTAAGCTACCGTTGAAAACGGTCAATCCATCCGACAGGTTCGCCCGCCTCCCGGCCAACCCGTCTATCCGTCATCCGACACGCAAGGAGAATCATTTTGTCCGTAGGAGTCAAAGTCAGAGACAGCGAATCCATTGATCGCACCCTGCGCCGTTTCAAGCGGGCCGTGAATCGAAGCCGCGTACTGCGCATCTATCGCGCGAATATGGCTTTCACGAAGCCTTCCGAAGAGCGGCGGCTCGCCCGCGAGAAATCGCATCGCATGTCCAGAAAACATTCCAGAAGACACTAGGGCCTATAAACCCGTCCAGCGCGCGGGTTTCAGGCGTTTACCGAAACGGTTCCCAGGCAGGCAGGCGGGATCTTCCCAGCACCGCGCCAAGGATATGTTCGGTTTCGGCTTTGTGCATTTCCGCGCTGCCCGTCGCCGGGCTTGCGCTGCCCGGACGTCCGACATAGGCCGTTCGCCCGTGTCCCACCCGGCTTACCTTGGCGAGCAAGGCGTCGAGGCGGGACTGCATGTACGTCCATGCGCCCATGTTGGCGGGTTCTTCCTGCACCCAGCATACCTCGCCGGCGTCTCCGTAACGCACCAGTTCGGCCAGGACCTCTTCTTCGGGAAACGGATAATGCTGCTCGATCCGGGTAATGGCGATGGACGTATCCTCCTTCTTCCGAAGCGCCTGGATCAGGTCGTAGTACACCTTGCCGGTGCACAATACATGCCGCCGCACGGAATGCGGGTCGGCGTCAGACGGAATAACCTTCCGAAACCGCCCCTCGACCAGTTCGGACGCAGGAGAAACGAAAAGCGGATGGCGAAGCAAACTTTTCGGAGCCATCACGATGAGCGGTTTGCGGTCGGACCAGCGCGCCTGCCGCCTGAGCGCATGGAAATAATTGGCCGGGGTCGTAATGTTGCATACGATCATGTTCTCCTCGGCGCACATCTGCAAAAAACGCTCAAGGCGCGCGGACGAGTGTTCGGGACCCTGCCCTTCCCATCCATGCGGAAGCAAGGCGACAAGGCTACTCTCCTGCGCCCATTTCGCCTCCGCCGCCGCAAGAAATTGATCGAACACGATCTGGGCGCCGTTGGCGAAATCCCCGAACTGCGCTTCCCAGATCACAAGCGCGGAAGGATCGGCCACGGAGTAGCCATATTCAAAACCGAGCACTGCGTATTCGGAGAGCAGCGAATCGTAAATATGGAGTTTGGCCTGGCCCTCCCGGATATTGTTCAGCGGGATATATTCCCGCCCCGTTTGCTGGTCGTAAAGCACCGCATGGCGCTGACTGAACGTGGCTCGACACGAATCCTGGCCGCTTAACCGAACCGTCGTTCCCTCCAGAAGCAACGACCCGAAAGCCAGCGCTTCGGCGTACGCCCAGCCGACTTGCTGTTTATCGAGGTACAACCCCTTGTTTCGCTGGAACTGGCGCACCAGCTTCTTGTGCGCCCGCACATTGTCGGGAAAATCCGCCATGGCGTGGGCCACGGCGTGCAGATTCTCTTCCGGCGCCGCGGTGTCCGGCTCCTCAAGCGACAGCGGAGTGGGCGCGGCCAGCGCGGCGGCGAGATTCTTGGCCCGCGCAGCGTCCATGGAGGTCGTGCGGTCAAAGGCGTCCTGCAACCGGTCCCGATAGTCCCGCAAAATCTCCTCCGCTTCTTCGGGATTCATTTCCCCGCGGCGCAGAAGCAGTTCCGTATACAACTTTCGGGGAGAACGTTTCGTCTCGATCTTCCGATAGAGCAACGGCTGGGTGTAGGTCGGCTCGTCGCCCTCGTTGTGTCCGCGCACGCGATAACACAACATGTCGATGACCACATCCTTGTTGAAGGCGTTGCGGTATTCGAGCGCAAGCTTCACCACGCGTACGCACGCCTCCGGATCGTCCCCGTTCACATGAAAAATGGGGGCCTGTATGGTGCGGGCCGCATCCGTCGCATACGTCGAACTGCGGGCGTCGGCGGGGGACGTCGTAAAGCCGATCTGATTGTTGATCACGATATGAATCGTCCCGCCGGTCTTGTATCCCGCCAGCTGGCTCAGATTGAGCGTTTCGGTGACCACGCCTTGTCCGGCAAAGGCCGCATCCCCGTGAATCAGCAGCGGAATGACCACGTCGCGAGATTCCGCTTCGAGCAAGCCCGCCTCGCCGTACTGGAGAAGGTCCTGCCGGGCGCGCACCATCCCTTCGACGATCGGATTGACCGCCTCCAGATGGCTTGGATTGGAGGCCAGCAAGAGTTTCACGGTTGCGCCTGCGGGCGAGGCATGCTCCCCTTGCGCCCCCACATGGTACTTCACGTCGCCCGAACCCTGCGTCGTGGAAGGATCGATGTTCCCCTCGAATTCGGAGAAGATCGCTTCGTAGGGTTTGTCCAGGATGTTCGCAAGAATGTTCAGGCGGCCCCGGTGCGCCATTCCGATCACCACCTCCTGCACATCATGGTCCGCCGCCTCGGACAACATGGCGTCGATCATCGGAATGACCGACTCGGCGCCCTCCAGCGAAAACCGCTTGTGACCTATGTATTTCGTATGCAGGAATCGCTCGAACGCCTCCGCCGCATTCAGCTTCTGAAGAATGCGCCGCTTGGCGTCGGGGCTTACCGGCTCCTCGCGTCCGGTGGGCTCGAGCCGGTCCTGCAGCCACCGCTTTTCGGTGGGGCTCGATATGTGCATATACTCGATGCCGATCTTGCGGCAATAGGTATTCCGCACGATCTCCACGATATCGCGAAGCGGCAACGCATCCTGGCCGCCCAGCCCCCCCGTCAGAAACTCCCGGTCCAGATCCCAGATCGTCAATTCGTACCAGAAAGGGTCCAGCTCGGGATGATACATCCAGTTGTAGCCCAGCGGGTTGATGTCCGCCTGCAAGTGCCCGCGCACCCGATGCTCCCGGATAAATTGCAGAACGCGCCCTTGCTTGTGCACCATATCGACGCGGTCCTCAGGGCCGCCTCCGCCGATCTGCGGAGTCGTATCCATCGAAAGTTCGTACGGCTGATAGGGTATGTTCAGCTGCTCGAAAATCTGCTGGTAGAATTCGTGCTTGCCGAGCAAAGTGTCTGCGACATACAGCAGAAACGCGCCGCTTTCGGCGCCCTGAATAATGCGGTGATCGTACGTCGAGGTAAGATTCATCACCGGAGAAATGCCCGCCTTGCTCACCGCTTCGGGCGGATAAGAATGGTATTCCGGGGGATAGCCGATGGCGCCGGCGCCAATGATCACGCCCTGGCCCGGCATGAGCCGCGCCACGCTCATGTTGGTGCCGATCATGCCTGGATTGGTCAGCGTGGCGGTCGTTCCCTCGAAGTCTGCAACGCCGAGGCGGCCTTTCCGCGCGCGCCGAATAATGTCGTTGTAGATGCCCATCAACTGGGGGAAACTCATGCGTTCCGCCCCCTTGATATTGGGCACGAGCAAGGTCCGGCGACCTCTTCGTTCTATGTCGATGGCAAGGCCGAGATTGACCTGTTCCGGGGAAATGTGCCGGGAAACCCCGTCTTCGCGCAGAAAGGTCGTATTCATGTTGGGGAATCGGGCCAGCGCCTTGACAAGCGCCCACATGATCAGGTGGGTAAACGAGACCTTCTCTCCGCCCTGGTGCTGCTGATAAGCATTGATGAGCAAGCGGTTCTCGATCATCAATTTGACCGGAACGGTCCGCATGGACGTGGCCGTGGGAATGCCCAGGCTCGCCTCCATGTTCTCTACGATCTTCGCTTGCGAACCCCGAATCGCATCTTTGGGCGCCCTGGGCCGGGCCGGAGCATCAGGCGCCGCCGGCGCTTCCGGCGCGGGCGCAGCCCCGTCCCCCTGTTCGGGGGTCGGCTCCACAACCACCTCTTCACGGGTCGGCGACGAAACCTGCCGGGCCGCAGCAACCGCCCGAAACGGCTCGTCGGGGGTGTAGTCGGCAAAGAATTCCCGCCAGGTCTCGGAAACGCTTTCCGGATCTTCAAGATATTGGTGGTACAGATTCTCGATGTATCCCGTATTGAATCCGAGCGCGCTCATAATGTTGGGTCGTTGACCAAATTGGCGTGAAGCTGGCCTTCCGTACCGTCAACGACACCGCCTGAAATCGGTTCTCCCTGCGGCGACAGAAGGGATTATGGCGCATGCGAAAGCGACGCGCCGAGCGAAGCGGTTTTGATCAGAGTATCCTTAAAGATACTCTGTACGGGCGCCGCGCTTCCTGTCAGGCGGCAACCACCCCTGCGCGCGATACCAGTTGATCGTATCCGCAACCCCCTCCTTCAACGACAGGGCGGGACGGTAGTCGAGCAGCCGGCGGGCCTTGTCTATGGAGCACATCTTGCAGGCGTAGCGAATTTCCCGCGCCTTTTCCCGGTGAAAAGGCGGAAGCGCACCCCACAACCGGAATATCCCTTCCACTACGGCGCCCGACAGGCTGACCAGAGGCGGCGGCACGGATACGGTCATGGCGCTTCGGCCCAGCGCCGCCGCCGCGGCCTCCTTGAGATCGCGCCACGAATAAAACGCCTCGCCGCCGAGAAAAAACGTTTCGCCCGCCGCGCCCGGCGCCTCCGCCGCAGCGATCATCCCGCGCACCAGATCGCGGGCGTGGACCAGGCTCATCGCCGGGATGCGGGCATTGCCGACAACCGGGCAAAAACCCATGTTCGCGATCCGGAAAAACGCATACAGGTCGGCTTCCCTCGGCCCGTACACGGTGGAGGGCCGCACAATGGCGATGGGGAGGCGATCCCGCCACGCATACAATGCTTCCTCCATGCGCGCCTTGCTCGCGCCATACCGGCTGAGGGGCCGCATAGCGCTCTCTTCCGTGGCTACGGAGTCGGGGCAGCGTCCTACGACTGCAAGCGAACTGGTGACGACCACGCGGCGAACGCCCGGATTCACGCGGGCAAGCGCCTCCATCAAGCGCAGCGTCGCCTCGACATTTTCCTGCTCAAGAACCGCATCCTCCCGGGCCCGCGTAACGCCCCCGTTATGATACACATAGTCCACGTCGCGCACGGCGTCGGCGACAAGCGCTTCGTCGAACAAATCGCCGCGCACCTCGCGGATCGGGAGGCCCTCCAGCCACTTGCGACGAGTGCGCACCAGACACCGCACCTCGCCAAGCCCCCGATGGAGCAGTTCCTCGACGAGATGACTTCCTATAAAACCTGTGCCGCCGGTAACGAATGCTTTTTCCATACGACAGAATACGCAATCCGTAACGGTTACGGTTATGTTTTTCTGCGCAGTTTGACCACGCTCTCGACGTGGGGCGTGTGCGGAAACAGATCCACGGGCTGCACCGCCTCGATGCGATAGACGTCCCGCAACAAACCGAGATCGCGCGCCTGCGTCCTCGGATTGCAACTTGCGTACACGAACCGCCCGGGACCCGATGCGGCGATCTGCTCGACTACTTTCGGGTGCAGGCCGGCCCGCGGCGGATCGACGAGCAGCACGTCCGCCGCCCCGTTGCGCTCCGCGAAATCGGGACCGAACGCGGTCGCCATATCGCCTTGCACAAAAGTACAATTATCCACGCCGCTCGCCCGAGCATTCGCCCGGGCGTTCCGAACCGCTTCTTCCATGAGCTCGACGCCCGTCACGCAACGTACGGCGTCCGCCACAAAGATGGATATGGTCCCTGCGCCGCAGTACAAATCGTACGCCCTGTCCTCCGGTTGCAGTTCGGCGAAATCGCGCACCGTCTCGTACAGCCGCTCCGCCTGGGCCGTATTGGTCTGAAAAAAGGAATTGGCCGCAATCTCGAACGTATGCGGCCCGATCCGGTCGCGAATGACGCCGGGGCCGAACACGGTTTCGATCCGTTCGCCGAACGCCGTTTGCGCTTTCCCCGTATGGATCGTATTGACGAACGTGGTTACGTCGGGAAAATCCTGCCGAAGGAAGGCGGCCATCTCGCCCATCCGCTCGGCGTCGAATCCGTTCGTCACCAGATTGACCATGACGTCGCCCGTGCGTTCGCCGGTCCGGATGGCCAGATGCCGCAAAAAACCGGTATGCTTGCGGATGTTCCAGGGCGCCCAGCCCTTTTCCAGAACAAAATCCCGAATCCGGTTCACCATTTCGGCGCTCGCTGTCGATTGGAGATGGCATTCGTGCACGTCGAGCACCTTGTCGAAACGCCCCGGAACGTGCAGGCCCAGGGCAAAACGGGTGTCGAAGCGACCGCCCGAATCGATTTCCGCGCGCGTCAGCCAGCGATTCGCGCTGAACGAAAACTCCATCTTGTTGCGGTAGAAATAGCGCTTCTCCGATCCGATGGCCGGACGAACCGAAACCTCCGCAAACCCGCCGACGCGCGCGAGGGCGTCCCGTACGCTTTCCGTCTTGGCGTCGAGCTGGGCCTGGTATTCCACATGCTGCCACCGGCATCCGCCGCACGTCCCGAAATAGGCGCACGCCGGCGGAACGCGCAGCGCGCTCGGCGACAGCACCTCCTCTATCGCCGCCTCGGCGTAGCCCTTTTTCTTCTTGTACACGCGGGCGCGGATGCGATCCCCCGGCACTGCCCAGGGCACGAAAACCACGAACCCGTCCACGCGGGCAAGCGACCGCCCGCCATCGGCGAATTTTTCAATGGGTATTTCGATATGCGCGCCGCGCGCTACCATGCGATTACCTCGTCATCGGAAAGAAATACAGGGACGCAAGCCGACCCGTCAAAAAGCATGCCCCAAACTCAAGCGGTGCCATTTCCAGGCGCGAAAATCGTCTGGAAACACGCCCAGGTCGGGGCGACGCGGATCGTACGCCTTCATGGCGACGTCGGTCCGAATAATCAGATAACGAAAATCCAGCCGAAGCCCAATCCCGGACCCGACGCCTAACTGGCGATAAAACGAATCGACGTGAAATCGGCCGTCCAGATTCGCGGGCGCGTCCCCGCCGAACCCCGGATTGCGCGGGCCGAACCACACATTCCCTACGTCCGCAAAAACAACGCCGATCCAGTCCATGCCAAAGAGGCGGAAAAGGCGCTGGCGCAACTCCACAGAGGCTTCCAGCTTGATGTCCCCGCCCAGAATGTTTGCGCCTTCCCCGGAGTCTCGTACGGACTCGAACCGGGCGCCGCCGGGGCCGAGTTCATGCCAGTCCCAGCCCCGTACGCTCGATATGCCGCCTATGTAGAAGCGCTGTCCGAACGGCACCAGTCCCGCATCGCCGAAGGGATGCGCGACGCCTCCAATGAACTTCAGCGCCAGCGTAGAAGAAGCGTTGATCGCATGGTACAAACGCAAATCGCTCGCAAAACGCACGTATCGGCGGTACAAAAGCCTGTCGGACGAGGTCCCGGAAAAAAGGCCCGGAAGATACCCGTCTGCATCGCCGGACGAATACGCGAAACGGTCCAGCAAATACGGCAGGTAATTGCCCAGAGCTATCGAACCCTCCATGCTATGTCCCCGGTCGCGCCGGAGCGGATTCACATTGGTCGAACGCAACGTATACCGAAGGGCGGTATTGATTTGCGGCACCGTATAATCCTCAAGAATCTGCGCCTGCTGCACCGGATCCGAAACCGGATCGAGCAGGTTGTTCAGAATATCGTTTCGGAAATTCCGCAACGTATCGGGATTGCTCAGGCTCACGTCCAGCACGTCCAGCAAAGACGTGAGGGTCGCATTATGATCCAGTTCGATGCGGTAACGGGCATTGCCGCGCGCCCGGATAATGAGTCCGAAATCGTCGCGGCGCGCCCTGAGCAGGCTTAGCGACAGGCGGGTTCTGACGTCATACAGAGGAAGCGCCCCGTCCAGTCCGCGAAACGGACGCATGAGATACGGCATCGTAAGGGAGGTGGCGACCTCCGCCTGCGATGCGGTCAAACTGCTGAAATCGTCGAAATCGGTCGATATGGACCCGGACGTTCGGACGAGGAATGTTTCCCCGCGGCCCAGCAGGTTGGCGTTCTCGTAGGTGACGGCAATCCCCGCGCCTAATTCCTTGTCCGAATTGTTGAACGGGTCCACGCGCTGCAACACGGACGGCTCGAAACGAATCTGATGCCGGTCGCGCGTACGCAGCGCGATGCGATGCAACAGGGTCGGCGCGGCGGACGAGAAGCCCGGGACGGAAGATTCCGGGACAATGTCGGTAAACAAAAACACGCCCGTGCCTTCGAGCCGTCGCCGCGTAGCCAGCACCTTCGATTGCGAATACCAATCCCCCGGAGCAAACTGAAGCGTGCGGACAAGCAAGCCGGACGACAGTTTCTTTTCGTTCCGAAACCGGAAAGACGCCGTCCCGCCGGCGACGGAATCCGAAGGCGCTTCAAGCGGACGGATTTCGGACCGCTCCGCCACTTCCGGCTCGGGACCCGTTACGTCGAACGCAACGTCTCCGAAGCGATAACGCGACCCGGTCCCGATTTCGAAGCACACGTCCAGGCTGTCCGACGATGCCGAAAGAATCACGGCGCGGACAGAATCCCGGGTAGCGGAAGCGTAGCCCTCGTCCCGCAGAAAGGTCAGAATGCGCCTCGCTTCGCTATGCAGCATCGTCTCGGAATACCGCTGCCTGCGCGCGCGCAGGCGCAGGGGACGATCCGGGTCAACAGGTTCGATGCGCAGTACGGCGTCCCGCGCCAGCCGCGCATGCTGATCGGGCGCCAGATGGTTGACCCCGGCGTACTGCACATTCCGTATGTACGTGGGGGCGCCGGGCGTCACGCGGAAAACGACCGCCACTTTCCTCGCCGAGAGCGTATCGATCCGGGCAATCACCTCGGCGGCGAAAAACCCTTCCTGGCGATACAAAAGACGAAGGCGATCCAGGTCCGCCTGGAGCACAACCATGTCGAGCACGGCAAGCGGCTCGCCGCCGGCCATCAGCGAATTGCTCAACCGTTCTCCGAGTTTCCCGGAGTCCCCAAGGCGATACATCCACAGCCACCAGGTCATCCCCGGAATTTTGGCCAACCGGCGATTTGGCTTCGTTCGCACCCGGCGGGCCAGCATGGACTCGGCGAACACTGCGTCGCCCTCAAAGACAACGCGGCGCACGACAAGCGTATCCGTATACGCCTCTTCGGGGGATATTCCCAAAGAAACGTCCGTTCCCGCATCCTGGGCGACCGTCGCGCCGACCAGCGCGAACGCGAGGGCCAACCAGGCGATCCGGGGAAGAAAAACGCGATGCGAGGGCCCGCAACGCAACGGGTTACTCTTCCTCGAAATAAAAATCGTCGTCCGCCGTCGGATAATCCGGCCAAACTTCGTCAATGCTTTCGTACGGCTCGCCATCGTCCTCCATCTCTTCGAGATTTTCTATAACCTCACGCAGAGCTCCCGTACGCTCTGCATAATCGATGAGTTCGCCTTTCGTTGCAGGCCAGGGTGCATCTTCAAGGTACGACGCCAGTTCAAGACTCCAGTACATCGGGTGCGCATTTGTTGAGGGGGGCGATACAACCGGCGCACACGCAGCCGGTCTTGTGGGAGCAGGCACTATAATTTCCCCAAAGGATAAAAGCAAGGAATAAATGCCATTACCCCAAAGATATGCGTGAAATTACGGGAATCCGCCGCCCGCCAACCGCAAAAAAACGCCAGGCGCCCCCTGCGAGGCCACCCGATCAATAATCGAACGCCCGCGTCGTCCGTTCCGAATCCGCCTTTAATTTTTCGTACTCCGCAGGGGTCATGGAGGGGGACATATATAAAACCGGGTTTATGGCGCTTCCGCCCGCGGCCCGAACCTCGAAATGCACGTGGGGGCCCACCGAACGGCCCGTGTTTCCGCTCAAGCCAATGCGCTCGCCCCGCTTGACGCTGCTTCCGCGACGAACCGAATCGTCTATTCTGGAAAGGTGCGCGTACAGCGTTTCGGTCTCCGAGGCCGGATGCGAAATAACCACATAGTTGCCGTAACTGTCATTGTACCCCCTCCGGAGCACCTGACCGGCAGCGGACGCAACCACCGGAGTACCCTCTCGCACGGGAATATCCACCCCGTAATGCATTTTCAGAACGCCGAGAATGGGATCTTTTCGCATGCCGAACCCGGACACGACAGGGCCGGAAACCGGAAGAATCGCCGGCGTCTGATCGTGCCGATCCATTTGCTCGTCTGCAAGCGTCAGCAAATCCCGCAAACTGGCGCTCTGGAAATGGATGCGGCTTTCAAGTCGATCCAGCTGTTGCGACGTTTCCCGCAACAGCATATCCGTAGGCGGCCCGAGCCGATCGAATTCCCCGTACGGATCGGAACCACCCACGCCCAGGCGGCGAATGTCCTCGGAAACCGGCTCTACGCCGAACACCGTGCGGTACAGCTGCTGATCCGATTCCTCAAGCGCATCCAGCTGATCCGAGTACGTATTCAGCCGATCGCCAAACTCCGCAATCTCTTCCTGCAAGATCGCGTTCTCGGTTTTCAGGGCTACTTCCTCGGGCGTTTCGCCCACCCGGTCAACGACCCACAACAGCATAAAAGCCAGCAAGACCCCCAATCCCAACGCATACGCCGCCGTCCGTCCAATCCATTTTTCCTCCACATACGCGAAGGATCTGGAATCGAAGTAGTAACGTTTCTTAAACATACGGATACGCGGTTGCGTGAACGTGCGTTATGGGTCTTGCTCCTGATTCGGCGGGCGCGACGGGCATGCCGCAACGCCTTCGCCCTCCGCGTCAGAAAAGGGAAAGTTCGGCTATTAAAGAGTTAAGGAACCTCTGATTAATTCTACTTCGATCAGCGCTTCACGTTCCTGCATACAGGACATTGTGCCGGCGTCGTTGAAATAGCGGTAAACGTTGCGGATTCGGTGCATGGCGAACGTGAAGCGCCCTTCGGGAGGCTGCGAGAGGCGCTCTGGCTGTGTCATTCCTCATTATGTGGGGCCTGCCACATTGCTTCGTCATTCTTTGCCAGAGTGCCTCTCGCAGCCTCTGAACTTTGCAGATTTAGCCAGAGTATCCTTAATATAACGATATTCCGGTAATTTGTCAAGGATATTCTGATTAAGTCCACAAAGACCAGAGGCTGCAACGGACGAAGCAGCGCTATTCGTAATCCCGCTCGAAGCGCTCGACCGCTCGAGCGGGGTGGTCGGAGCCTTTGGCGCGAATGCGATCGCCGAGCCGCTTTGCAAACACCTCGGCAGGGTCGTACCCCGCGTTGCGAAGAAGGTGATTCATAGCGATCACTTCGCAGATCACCGTAATGTTTTTTCCCGGCGTAACCGGAATCTTCACCATGGGCAAATCGACGCCCAGCGCGCGGTAGGTATCGCTCACCATGCCGAGGCGAGTGTATTCTTCTTCGGGATCCCATAGCTCCATGTGCACCACAATCTCGACGCGCTTGCGAAAACGAATGGCCCGTATCCCGAACATGGCGCGAATATCGACCAGGCCCAGTCCCCTGACTTCCATAAAGTGCTGGGCCAATTCGGTGCCGGCGCCCATCAATACGTGCTCGTCCTTGCGCGTGACGACAACGACATCGTCGGCCACCAGGCGGTGCCCTCGCTCCACCAGGTCCAGCGCCACTTCGCTCTTGCCGATACCGGATTTCCCGACCAGAAGCAGCCCTATGCCGTATACCGCCACCAGGGAGCCGTGAATCGTTTGCTGCAACGCAAACTGGTCGTTCAGAAAATCCCGCAGAATCGCCATGAAGTCGATGGATTGCAGGGACGTCCGGAAAACGGGTACGCCCCGACGGGTCGCCATGGCCGCCATTTCATCGTCCAGCGTATTGTTGACGGTGAGCACAATGCACGGAACCGGAAAGGAAACAAGGGTTTCGAACGCCTTCCGCCGAACATCCGCCGGCTGATGCCGCAAAAACTTGTTTTCCGTATTTCCCAGAATCTGTACGCGCTGATGGGTGAACAAATCAGTGTATCCGGCCAGCACCAGGCCCGGACGATGCAAATCCACCTCGGTAACCAGTCGATCCTCGGCGGAAACATCGTTTACGGACTCGATATCGACGTTGGCCATCGCCCGTAATTTTTCCACCATGAAGGCCACGGAGATGGATTGTTTCTTGAAGGCTTTCGTCGCGTCGGACATGGCGTTGGGCCGGGTTCGATGAAGGATACTCTGATTAAATGTGCAAAGTTCAGAGGCTTGCGAGGGGTGGGCTGGCAAGGAATGACGAAGCAGCATGGCAGGCTCCATGTAATGAGGAATGACACAGCCAGCGCACCCCTCGCAGCCTCCCGAAGGGCGCTTCACGTCCGCCATGCACCGAATCCGCAGCGTTTACCGCTGATTTCAACGACGCCGGCACAATGTCCTGTACGCACGAACGTGAAGCGCTGATCTAAGTAGATTTAATCAGAGTATCCTCAACAGGTTCGGACGGCATAGCGTACGCAACCGCCCTGCGCCGGGGCGCATCGGGGTATGCGCTTGCAGAATCGCTACGGAACTTCTACGGTTTCAAGTATCTGCTGCACCAGGTCGTCGCTGGTCACTTCTTCCGCCTCGGCTTCGTACGACGCCGCAATGCGGTGCCGCATCACGTCCGGAGCCAGCATGCGGACATCCTCCGGGGTAACATAGGCCCGCCGCTGCAAAAAAGCATGCGCGCGCGCTGCAAGATTCAGGTTGATGGTTGCGCGCGGAGACGCCCCGAATTCGATGAGCGGCGCAATACCGGACAGGCGATACTCTGCCGGACGCCGCGACGCCATCACAAGGTCCACCATGTACTTCTCGACGCGCTCGTCCATATAGAGCTCGTTCAACACGGCGCGCGCCGAAAGAATATCTTTCGGTCCGACCACCTCCCGGGCCTCTTCTTTCTGGCCGGTGCGGGCCATGCGACGCATGATTTCCAGTTCCTCGTCGCGGGTCGGGTAATCCACCCGAATCTTCAGCATGAATCGATCCACCTGCGCCTCCGGGAGCGGATAGGTCCCTTCCTGCTCGATCGGGTTTTGCGTAGCCAGCACCAGAAACGGTTCTTCGAGCGGAAACGTGGTCTCGCCGATCGTGACCTGCCGCTCCTGCATGCTTTCAAGCAACGCACTCTGGACCTTGGCCGGAGACCGGTTGATCTCGTCGGCCAGAATGACATTGGCGAAAACAGGTCCCTTTTTGATTGAAAAGGACCCCTCTTTCTGGTTGTATACAAGCGTACCCAGCAAATCGGCGGGAAGCAAATCCGGCGTGAACTGGATGCGCTGGAACCTGGTCCCGATGGCGCGGGCAAGCGAACTGATCGTGAGGGTTTTGGCGAGACCCGGTACGCCTTCAAGCAACACGTGTCCATCGCCAAGCAACCCGATCAACAGGCGCTCGATCATGGATTGCTGCCCCACGACGACCCGGCCTACTTCGTTCAACAACGAGTCTACGAACGCGCTTTCGTCGCGAATGCGCTCGCTGACCCGGACCATGTCAAAGTTCGATACGGTTTCCACTGGACAGAAAAACGGATGAATTAAGGGATACTCTGATTAAATCCGGAAAGTTCAGAGGCTGCGAGAGGCGCGCCACATCTCCAACGCACCGAATCCACAGTGGTTTTTGCAGGCGGTCACAAGAGCATGGCGCGCGCATCCATGTCGAATTTTTCCCGGATTCCGGCTTGTACGCGATGCAGGCAACGGGGGACGACAAAGGGCTGCCCCGCCACAATCGCCGCGCGCCCCCGATGTATGGAATACGCTCCGTACATGCCGTCGAGCGTCATGGCGTCCACTGTGTCTACGATCTTTTCCGAAACATTCGTTGTGCCGCCCCAGTCCTTGCGCGTCACGGCGTCGGACATGAGCAATAGCGCGCCAAAAAACTGCCAGTCTTTACGTTGCACCGCTCCTGTCAGTTTCGGAACGCGCTGGTTCTCTTTCACCAGCCAGCGCAGGACAGGCCGCAACCGGAAAGGAAGGATATCGGTCGCCGCCTGTAAATCGCGGTGTTCGAGATCCCGCAGCGACGTTACCTCAGCGAACTCCTTTTTGCGCAGAACGGCCGCGGCTTCGTCTGCCATTTTTCGTTTTCCCGGCGCGGCGCCGGGCTCGAAGAACGTACGGCCTTCTGTTTCCACCAACCCGAACGCAAGGGTATCCTCCGAAGGCGCGTCAAGCAACATGCATTCGAGCGTGTCGGCGTCTACAAAGGAATACTGTTCGGGACGCCCCTGCTCCGCCGCGACAAGAAACGCGGGGCTGAAAGGACGGCCCAAGCTCGCCTCAACCGCTGCATGCGCCTCGCCGCACACGCGCCGGCGCGCTTCGGCGGGCGCAAAGGCCTGCTCGCAAGCCCGCGCCGTCGCCACGGCAAGGGTAGCCACATAGGCGTCTGCGCAGGAGGAAGGCACGGCGTTCGCCACCGTGATATCCGCATACGCCGTTTCGGGAACCAGGCGACGAAACGTTTCGAAAACAACCCGCACCGGCGCAGGAACCGTATCGGGAAGCGGGCAATCCGGGCCCTGCGTCCAGACTCGGTCGTCGTGGCCGAAGGCAAGGCGGGACGCGACGCCCGGCGCAACGCGCAGAGCCACCGCCGTGCCGGACGGCAAGGAAAAAAACAGCGCAAAGCCGTTGAAATAATGCGTGTGCTCTGCAAGCAACCCCATGCTTCCATGGGCAAAACCGACTCCGGGGATGCTTTTCTCCGCGCCGAAATGTTTTTCGAGCGCAGTTCGGGCGCGCTCCATAAGGCGAGACGGCTCTTCGAACGAACGTTCGGGGATGTCATGCGGCCCCCGCACCACGGAAGTCAGCAGAGGCGACGCACCGGCGCGACCGCGAATGGAGTCGGACGACATAAGGATATCCTGTCTATTCGAACAAATGGCCCGCGGGCAGCGCGCGCCCCCGGAGAAAATCCATGGCCGGAAGCCGCCGACGGCCTTCCGCTTGCAACTCCAGCGCCTCCACGGCCCCTTCGCCGCACGCCACGACGAGCCGATCCGAAGCCTGCAGCACCTGACCCGGCGCACCCTGCGCCCCGCCCCCATCGGCAAGGCGCGTCCGGTACATTTTCACCATGCTTTCGCCGTCGCGGGTCCAGGCGCCGGGACGCGGGGACAATCCCCGTATCTGGTTGTGCACCTCGTACGCGGGCCGACGCCATGCAATGCGCGCGTCCTCCTTGCGAATCCGCGGGGCCGGCGTAGCCTCTTCGTCGTTCTGGGGATGCGCTTGCGCTTGTCCGCAATGGATGCGGCGCACCGTTTCCACGACCGCCTCGGCGCCAAGCGCCATCATCCGGTCGTGCACTTCGCCCGCGGTTTCGTCCGGGCCGATCGGCATGGTTTTTTGCAAAATGACGTTTCCCGTATCCACGGCTTCTTTCAGGAAAAACGTGCTCACGCCTGTTTCGGTCTCCCCCGCCATAACTGCGCGGCGGATGGGGGCCGCCCCCCGGTACTTCGGAAGCAACGAGCCGTGCAGGTTGAAGGCTCCCTTGCGAGCGATCCCGAACACCTCCGGGGGTAGAATGCGAAACGCGACCACCACAATCAAGTCCGGCGCCAGCCGACGCACCAATTCCGCAAAAGCCGGATCGCGAAGCGACTTCGGCTGCAAAATCGGGCGGATACCCAGTCTTTCGGCCTCCTGTTTCACAGGCGTCGGAAACATGCGGCGCCCGCGCCCGCGGGGTTTGTCCGGCCCCGTCGCGACGGCAACCGGAACATATCCCGCCTCGGCGAGCCGCCGCAACGACGGCGCGGCGAAATCCGGCGTACCCATAAAAACAATCCGCATATCCTGCATGAAAAACCCCGGCGAGCAGATTCGGAGTAGTTTCGGACCTTACCCGAACAGCGCGTCCACAAACGTCCGCCGATCAAACAACTCCAGATCTTCGATGCGCTCTCCAACGCCTATGTATTTGACGGGAATCCGGAAATCGCTGGAAATACCGATGACGACGCCGCCCTTGGCCGTGCCGTCCAGCTTGGTGATCGCAATGCCCGTCACCTCGACGCTTCGGGCGAATTCTTCTGCCTGACGCAAGGCGTTCTGTCCCGTAGAAGCATCCAGCACAAGCAACACCTCGTGAGGCGCTCCGGCGACGCACTTGGCCATCGCCCGACGAATCTTCGCCAGTTCGTCCATCAGGCCCCCGCGCGTATGCAGGCGGCCCGCCGTGTCCACGATCGCCAAATCCGTATTCCGCGCCCTGGCCGAGGCGACCGCATCGTACGCCACAGAGGCCGGATCGCTCCCCTGAGCCTGACGAACAAGCAACGCATCGGCGCGTTCGGCCCAGATCGATAACTGCTCTGCAGCGGCGGCGCGAAACGTATCGCCCGCGCCCAGCAAAACGGATTTGCCCGCATTCCTGTACCGGTGCGCCATCTTCCCGATCGTGGTGGTTTTGCCCACCCCGTTCACGCCCACGACCATGATTACATGCGGACGATTCGGCAAGGGCGCGTCGAACCCGGCGGGCCGTTCCGGGGCATTATCCAGTAGCAGCGAAGCAATCTCGTCCCGAATCAGGCCGTGCAGTTCCTCCGACGACACGTAGCGCTCTTCGGCTACCCGTTCCCTGATGCGGTCAATGATCCGGAGCGTCGCCGCAACGCCCGTATCGCTGGCGATCAGCGCTTCTTCCAGCGCATCCAGCGTCTCGTCGTCCACGGTCTTCTTCCCGCGTACGGCCCGGCGAATTTTGCCGAGAAATCCGGTTCGGGTCTTGTCCAAACTCCTGTCCAAACCTTTGTCCAGGCCCTTGTCCAGATCCGGAGACGGCGCTTCGCCCGTTTTGAAACGATTCAGAAAACCCATGTGCGAGACGCGCAATAATTGCAAATCCGATACAGGATACGCTGATCAGGTCGAGGTCTTTTCGCGCTTCGTCAACCGGGCGTACCTGACTCCGTACTCCACAAAAGAGCCGATCAGCAACGCCGCGGTCGCAAACAAACAGAATCGCATCACTGGTTCGTCGGCCCGCAGCAGCGCCGCAAACACCGTAACCGCCACGGCCCCCGTGGCCGCCTTGCCCAGCCATGCGCTCATTTCCACGCTTCCCGTACGATGCGCGAGGACGCCCGACCCCAGCAAAATGAGCGCATCGCGCACAATCAGCGCCGCCAGAAACCACACAGGCAACAGGCCTCGCAGCGTCAGCGACATCGCAATGACCGCCCCGGCAACCTTGTCGGCCAGCGGGTCCAGCACTTTCCCCCATGCCGAAACGTTGCCCGACCAGCGCGCAATCCGCCCGTCAAGCCAGTCGCTCGCAATGATAACGGCAAGCAACGCAAACATCCAGCGGAGCGAACCGTCAACGAGGATCAGAAAGGCGACAGGAACCGCCAAAAGCGCCCGCGTCACGCTCAGCGCGTTCGGGACGGTCCAGAAATTCCCGTCGGGGCGAAAGCGCCCGAACCTACGGGGTAGCGTCATCGGCGTCTTCCTCCCAGGCGTCAATGGCTTCCATGACCGCTTCCACGATGTTTTCGGACGGCACGGTGCCCACCACTTTGCCTCGCTTGAAAAGGTGCGCCCGTCCGCGGCCAAGCGAAATCCCCAGGTCCGCGCCCGCCGCTTCGCCGGGTCCGTTCACCGCACAACCCATCAGCGCCACGTTGAGGTCCTTCTCGAAACGGGCTTCCTTGACCGCCGCCTCCACTTTCTCCACGATGGAAAACAAATCGCCTTCCATGCGGCCGCACGTGGGACAAGCGATCACGTTGACGCCTGGACGGCCCAGCCGAAGCGACTTCAGAATGCGGTGGCCCACCTCGACTTCCCGCACGGAGGGCGTCGCCAGCGAAACGCGGATCGTATCCCCGATCCCGTCGGCCAGAAGCGCCCCGATCCCTATCGAACTCTTTACCGAGCCGCTATCGAAGGCGCCCGACTCCGTGACCCCGAGATGCAACGGAAAATCAGTTTTTTCCGCCAGCAACCGATAGGACCGAATCATAAAAAACACGTCCGAGTGCTTGACCGAAATAACAAGGTCCTCGAACCCGTGGCGCTGGCATATCTCTACATGCCGCATGGCGCTTTCGAAAAGGGCTTCGGGCTGCGGATAGCCATACTTGTCCAGCAGGTCCTTCTCCAGCGACCCGGAATTGACCCCGATGCGAATGGGTATGCCCGCCTCCTTTGCGGCAAGCAGCACTTCCCGCTCCCATTCTTCCTTGCCTATGTTGCCGGGATTGATGCGCACCTTGGCCACCTTCGATTCGATGGCTTTCAGGGCATACTGGTAATTGAAATGTATGTCGGCTACGATCGGCACGGACGCGCCCTGCACGATATCCGCCAGCGCATCCGCGTCTTCCGGGCGCGGCACGGCCACGCGCACGATATCGGCGCCCGCCTCGGCCAGCTGGCGAATTTCGTCGAGAGACGTTTCCACGTCATGCGTTTTGGAGGTGGTCATCGACTGCACCGAAATCGGCGCGTCGCCGCCAATTTGCACCGGACCCACTTTTACGGGCCGCGACGCCCTGCGAAATCGCTCCATGATCGCTCGTCGAAAATTGAAAAAAGAGTATATCCTTTATTTTTACGAAAGAGCAAGGCGTTGTGTTGCACGGCCCGAAGGCGCCTGCAAATCCCTCAGGACCCAATAAAGGATACTCTGATTAAATGTGCAAAGTTCAGAGGCTGCGAGGGGCGGACGGAACGGGTCTGTGGTTGCGCCTTTTCGCGAATACATAAGGGTGCGCAAACGATGGGCTGGCAAGGGGATTGGGGGCCCGATGTTTCGCTCAAAGGCGCAACCACAGACCCTTCTTGATCGCCTTGCCTTTAGGCATACTTTGATCAAGCCCTCGCAGTTAGTCCCGGGGCAAGCGCAGAGTGACCAGAAGGGGCAGATGGTCGGAAAGGCGCGCTTCGGGCACCCGGGCGGAAACCACCTCCCACTCTTCGCTCACGAACACATAATCTATCCGCACCGCGGGCAATCTGGCATGATAGGTCATTCCCCATCCCGCCCCCGCCTCCGCAAACGCGTCGCGCATCCGGGAAGACAACGTACGGTACACCCGGTTGTTCGGGGTGCTGTTCATGTCTCCGCACAGAATGACGGGCAAGGTTTCCTCCTCGAGCAGCGCCGCGATGCGCTCCGTTTCCCGGGCGCGAATCCGATACGCCGCCCGGTACTGCCTGAAATAGCGCATGATATTCCCGACGCCGAATGTGAACGAGCGTATGTCCTCCCAGGGCTTCTTTTCCCCAAACGTGCGCAGGTGCGCATTATATACTATAAAATCTCCCCCTTGCCATCGTATGCGGGCCCGGATCACATGCGACGCACGACGCCCCTCCGAATACAGGGGCAGGCGGGTTACCTGCATTATCCGGGGCTTGCTGAACACAGGCTGTTGCGTCCACGCAGCGTTTTCCGGGCGCGCGGACGAAAAGCCCAGCGAGTCGAGCAAGATTGATACGTAGGCGTCGGACCGGACAAGGGGCTCCTGGTCGTACCAGGCGACAGACGCCTCCTGCAACCCGATGACGTCCGGGCGGCTTCCCGCGACGAGGCGGGCCATGCGCTCGGGGCGCTCCGATGTGGCGGCGGACCAGACGGCAGGCGCGTTCAGGGTAAGCAGCGTCAGCGTATCGCTCGAAGCATCCGGCGCGTCCGGGGCGGAACCGAGGCGGTCGAACGGGTTTGCGCGCAACAGAAAAAGCGCCAGCAGCACGCCATTGAGCACAAGCATGCGGCGATGTCCGGTCAACGCCGTAAATACCGTCATGCCCGCAAGAGCCAGCGCCATATACGGCAGAAACACAGCGACCAGCTCGAACCACCAGAATGCGCCGAAAGGCGCGTAGTACGCAAGATACCCGGCGAGAAAAAGCAGGGCGGTCAAGAGGTTAACCGCCGCGAACAGGGTGCGAACAATCCGTTTCATCAATACATCGTTCGGCCGGGCCGCAACGGGAGCTTGCCCCGCCAGTACTGTATCAGCAGGAAGCCGAACAACATCCCGCCAAGGTGGGCGAAATTGGCTACGCCGGGCTGGGTCCCCGACGCGGCGGCCCACAATTCAAGCAAGCCGTACAGGATCACGAACCATTTCGCCTTGATGGGAAACAGAAAATAAAGGTAGATGGGCTGGTTCGGAAACATCATGCCGAAAGCGAGCAGGATGCCGAATACGCCGCCCGACGCGCCCACCGTCGGATAGAAACCGCCGCTGGACGAAGCCACGATCAGCTGAATCAGCGCGGCCCCGACGACGCAAACGAAATAAAACAGGGCGAACCGGCGACTGCCCCAGGTGTTTTCGATCTGTACGCCAAAAAGCCACAGCGCGAACATATTGAACAACAGGTGCGTGAAGCCGCCGTGCAAAAAGGAGTACGTAACGAGCTGCCACGGCAAGAACCCGGCGAAACCTGTGGCAAGCCTCGACGCGCCGAGCGGCCACAGCGCAAACCACTGCATAAGCGCCTGCCCCAGAAACGGAGTCATCCCGGCGAGAAACACCAGCCCGTTCAGAATCAGCAGATTCTTGATGACGGGCGGAAACATCGAAAATTGCGTAGGGGGGCGGTAAGAATGCTGATACATCGTCCGATGCGCGTACAATGACAATCCTTGTCCCTGTCTTAACGACAAACGCCGGTAAAGTTGCGTTTTCCTTCGGAACGAACGCCCGAAAACCGGCATTCAATATGTTTTTCCTCCTTTGCGGCCCTTTCTGACGCCCATGTCGGACTCGCGATACTCCAAAGAAGAACTGGAACGCTATTTCAGCGACCCTTCCGCGCGGCGAGGCGGGTCTGACCGATCTCGCGCCGGCGAAAAGCGAGGGTTACGCCGCCTTTTTCGCAACGAGGATCGGGCGCAGGCAGCGTTCCCGCTTTTTCTGATCGGGGGCGGCTTCATGGCCTTCGCCATCTTCCTGGGGGGATGGGCGTTGCTGCTCTCGGATGAATTGCCGGATTTTCGGCAACTGGACAATCCTGATTTGCAACTGGCCACGGTCGCCTACACCACCGACGGAAAGGAACTTGCGCGCTATGCCTTCCAGAATCGCTCCTGGACCAGTTACGACGATATTTCGCCCCACGCCGTCAACGCGCTCGTCGCTACGGAGGACCGGCGATTCCATAATCATTGGGGCATCGATCCGCGCGGCATGGCCGCCGCCGCCGTAGACGTGATTCGGAAAGGCGAACTGCGCGGCGCCTCGACCATTACGCAACAGTTGGCCCGCAACCTGTACAATCAGGATATCGGGTTCGAGGTATCCGTTTCCCGCAAACTCAAGGAAATGATCACGGCGGTGCTGCTGGAACGCCGCTACACCAAGCGGGAAATCATCGAAATGTATCTCAACACGGTGCCTTTCAGCAACAATGCCTACGGAATCGAGGCGGCGGCCCGCACCTATTTCAGCAAACCGGCGAAGGAGTTATCCGCGCTTGAGGGCGCTACGCTGATCGGGATGCTGAAAGCGAATACGTATTACAACCCCTACCGCAATCCCGAAAATGCGCGCCGCAGACGGAACGTAGTCCTGAGCCAAATGGCGAGCCAGGGTTTCGTTTCGCAGGAATTTTACGACGAACGCCAGGCCGATTCGGTCCGCACCGACTACAACCCGTCCTCGGAAGTGACCGCCGCCCTGGCGCCCTACTTCGCCGAGCAGGTGCGGCTGTGGATGCGGGAATGGGCCGCGGAAAACGGGCATAATCTGTACCAGGACGGTTTGCGCGTCCACACGCCGCTTGATTCGCGGATGCAGGAAATCGCGCAACGGGCCGTAGACGAAAACATGGAGGGCCTTCAGGCCGTCGTGGATTACGAATGGAGTTACGGAGGCAGGTTCTGGCAGACGCTCGAACCATATCTGGAGCAAACCGACTACGAACCCTGGGCCCGGTACTGGCGCAACAATCCCGCAACGCTCCGGTCCTTCGTTCGGAGCACGGAGCGCTACCGCTCGCTTCTCCGCCAGAGCGATACATCGCCGGAGGACGCCGTAGCCCGGCTCCTCGAAAACGCCGCCTTCATGGATTCGCTCAAAACAGCGAGGACGCGGCTTCAGGCGGGGCTCGTATCCATTGACCCTCATAACGGGTACGTCAAGGCGTGGGTAGGCGGACGCAACCTGAAAACCGAGTGGTACGATCATGTCAACAAGGCGGCGAGGCAGCCCGGCTCGACCTTCAAGCCGTTCGTCTACACGGCGGCGATCGACAACGGATGGGCTCCCTGGCATCAACTTCCGGATAGCGCGTTCTCCTATGTGGACCCGGTCACAAAGGTGCAATGGCGCCCGCAAAATGCAGACGATCGGGCGTCGGGACAAATGATGAGCCTGGCCGAAGGATTGGCGCAGTCGAAAAACACCATTACGGCCCGCGTGATCACCGAGCTGGTGAATCCGGAGGAGGTTGCGAAATATGCGCAGCGGATGGGCATACGAAGCGAACTGGATGCGGTCCCGGCGCTGGCGCTCGGCACCAGCGACATCACGTTGCTTGAACTGGCTACGGCGTTCGGTACGCTGGCGAGCGGCGGATTGCATCGCGAACCGGTTCTTGTTACGCGGATCGAGGATCGCTATGGGAATATATTGTACGAGCATACCGACTCGCCGCGGGAGGCGCTCTCCCAACAGACCGCGTACGCCGTCGTAAATATGATGCGCCGCGTGATCACCGACGGGACGGGGCGGCGCATCCGCGGGCAATACGAACTGTACGAATACGACCTGGCGGGCAAGACGGGAACCACGCAGAACCATGCGGACGGCTGGTTCGGCATGATGCACCCCGACCTGGTGACCGGCGCATGGGTGGGCTTCAACGACCGGCGGGTGACCTTTCGTTCGTTCTGGTGGGGACAGGGCGCGCACAACGCGCTGTTTCTGGTGGGGTCCTACTTCCGGGGCCTTGTCGATTCTGAAGAAATAGAAATCAGCAGGGAACCGTTCCCCAGTCCGGAAGAGGCGGGATGGACGTACGACGCGCCCAGCGGAGAGGAAAGAGAAGTAAACGCCGGCGAGCGCAGCGTCGATTGGTAGCGGCGGGCGGCAATGAAAAGGTTGGTCTTGCGGCGACAGTTCGCCACATGTCTGACGACGAAGGCGGAACGCCTTGAACGAGCGGCGTTCGGGAAAGGCTATTCGCCGCCCGCTCGTCCCCGCCAGGTTCGACAACCGGATCGGCGAAGGCGCTCTTCCGCTTCGGCGGCTTGCGTTTCGTCCTCGAACGCGCCGTACACCGCCGCGCCCGAACCAGACAGGGACGCATACGCAGCGCCCGCCTCTTCAAGGGCGGCCTTCGCCGCAGCGATTCGAGGGTAACGGGGCAATATGACGCGCTCGAAATCGTTCGTCAGTTCTGCGCGCCAGCGGTCGGGATCGGCGGACAACAACGCCTCGCGCACATCCGGGCGATTCTGATCGTTCGGCTCGACCAGCGCATACGCCGCGGCGGTCGAGACCTGTACGGGCGGCGCCGCCGCCACAAGGATATACGGAAAAACGTACGGGACGCCGCGTTCGAGAAGCGGCGTCAGCGCATCGCCGCGCCCTGCGCCGAACGCCGCCGCATCGCCCGCCGCGAAGAACGCCGCATCCGCGCCGACGGAGGCCGCGATGCGGACCAGCTCCTCCCGGGGGCGGGCCAATCCCCACAATTCGTTGAGCAAATGCAGGGCCGTTGCGGCGTCGCTCGACCCGCCTCCCAGCCCGGCGCCCACGGGAATAGTCTTGCGCAACTCGACAACCGCTCCCTTGTCCGGGTCAAGACGGCGGGCGGCGCGCCAGACCAGATTGTCGGGGCCCGGCGGAACCTGGAGTAAATGATCGGCGGGCGTCGCGTCTTCCACCGGAACCACATGCAGCGGTCCGGCGAAAAGCGCCGCTTCGGCTCCCTCGCGGCGGGCGGGCGGCTGCACAGACACTTCGTCGGCCCAGCCGATCCGCAAAAAGACGGTTTCGATGTCGCGATAGCCGTCGCGGCGCTTGCGAAGCACCTGCAATCCGAGATTGATCTTGGCGGGGGCAGACTTGCGAAGCGTCATGGCGCCGGAAGGATGAATCGCATTAAAGTCCGGGGAACCCGGCCCTTCGCCGTCGGTTGAATTACCTTTGCAATACCCCTTGAAATTCCCGAAAAAAGACGTATTTTACCAAGATACGCATTTGTATATTTCTGCCGTCGCACTTTCACCTGTCCCGGTCGAGCCTGCCCGCATATCGTTACAGAATTCTCTCGTACTTCCATAATCCGAATGCTCCGAGCGCGCGGCCCGCGCTTTTCGGCATCCCTGCAGACGGCATGACAGGCCGAATCTTGTTTTTTTCGTTGCACAGGCGCCTCTTTATCCGGAGCGTTTCGGCGTGGGCGCTCCTCGCAATCTGTTTGCTCGCGCCCAAGGCTGCGCAAGCCCAGTTCGATTCCCCGTTGGGCAATGCGGCGTCTCCGGCGACCAGCGGCCCGGAAACGAATCCGCTCCAGAACCAGCTGACCCGCTTTCAGGGCGCGGAGGGCATGATTCCCCTGGAGGGAACGGTGGACGCAGATCAATATATCGTGGGTCCGGGGGATCTCTTCGAAATATCCGTAGGCGGCCCGCAGCCCCTCATGGCGCCGACCGCCGTGTCCGCGGACGGTTTTTTGATCTTGCCGGAGGCCGCCGCCGTGCAGGTGGGCGGATACTCCCTGCGCGAAGCGCGCAGCCGGGCGAAAGATGCGTTACAGGAATCTTTCCGAAACGTGCGCGTGGAAATCGCGCTGGCGCAACCGAGGCGATTCTACGTGCATGTATCGGGGGCCGTGCCCTTCCCTGGACGCTATCTGGCGACGCCCGTGGGGCGCGTGGCGGGCGTACTGAGCCTGGCGTATGCGGACACGACGCGAGCGCCGACCGGAAATATGCGGTTTGGCCCCGCCTTGCGAAATGTCCTGCTGACGCATACGGACGGAACGCAGGAAACGGTGGACCTGTTGCGATACCACGCCACCGGCAGCACGGAACATAACCCGTACCTGCGGGACGGGGACGTGGTGTCCGTGCCTGCGTTCGATCCCGATTACGGTTCGGTCTTCATATCGGGGAACGTGGCCTTCCCGGGGATATACGACCACCGGCCCGACGATACGCTTGCGGACCTGCTTGCCCTGGCCACCGGACAGGAAACGCCCGGTTATGCGCAACAGGTTCGGCTCGCCCGCGTACTTGACGACGGCTCTGCGGAAGCCAACATATACGATATAGCCGCGCTGTACGGCGGCGAAAACGTACCCGTGCTCGCGAGAGACCATGTGCATGTGCTGGTCGAGGACATGGCGCGCGGCGTAGCCGAAATCGACGGATGGGTGCAATACCCCGGCGCGTATCCCATTCGCTCCGGCGAAACGACCCTTCAGGGCCTCGTAACCCTTGCGGGAGGGCTGCGGCCGGAAGCGCTGGCGCGGGCGGCGCATCTCAGGCGGCCTCCCCTGCCCATGCCCGAACCGGAGTACGACGCCCGATTCGGCGTGCTTGCGGGCTTGCCCGATGCGGTTCCGGCGGACACGCTGGCCCTGCTGCAATCCACTCGTCTGGCGGATATGGACTTCTTCGGCAATGCCTACCTGAAGCATGACCTGCAGATGCAGAGCAGCGTACCGATCGATTTGACCGCGGCGCTCGGCGAAAGAGCCGCCCCGATTCTTCTTCAGGATGGCGACAAAGTGTATGTGCCGCGCGACAACAACCAGGTTTTCGTTTTCGGGCAGGTGAATCGACCGGGATATGTTCCGCACCGGCCCGGTATGTCGACGGAGGAATATTTGCGCGCAGCAAGCGGGCCGGGAGAAAACGCCGGAAGTTCCTATGTCATCAAGGCCGGGACCAATCGCTTTGTGGCGGCTTCCGAAGCAACCGTCGAATCGGGAGACCGCATCTTCGTGAATCGGAGAACCATGCTGGCGGACACGGAAGGATTGCAACAGCTCCTGAACGATGGCGAGCGCCTTGGCTTGGATGATGAGCGGATGAGCCTGGAAAAACGATCATTCACCGTCCAGACCATCCTGGCGACGGTTGGAACCATCACGGGATTCATCACCACGTACTTGCTGATCCAGCAACAGCAATAATAGTAATGACCTCCGAAACCTTGCTCCCGCCAGACGAGAAGGATCCGCCCGCGGGATACGACGAGCGGGCGCGCCGCGAACGGGCGGAAGACGCACTCTGGGCCGTGCTGGGTACGTTGTACCGACGGCGGAGAGTAGTGATTGGGGTTACGGTCTTTGCAGGCGTGGCGTCTGTAGTGATCAGCCTGCTCCTCGCCAACTGGTACCGCGCCGCCGCTCGCGTACTCATTCCGGAAGGGAGCGATAGTTCATTGGCTGCCGGCCTGTTAGGGGGATTGCCTGCAGGAGCGGCAGCTCTTTTAGGCGGCGGTCCTGCGGGAGATTATACGCGCTATCTGGCTATCCTTACCAGCCGCTCCATGATGGAAGCCACTGTGGATTCTTTCGACCTTATCACAGCGTACAAAACAGAGGATAAGGAATATCCGCTGGAAGAAGCCCGTGCGATCCTGGAGGACAATGTATCCTTCGAAGTGGACATGGAGTACTATTTTCTATCCATCTCTGTTCTGGATCAGGACCGACAGCGCGCTGCCGATATGGCTAATTTTCTGGTGCGTCGTCTTAATGAAATGAGCGTAGGGCTTTCCAGCGAGGGAGCGTTCGATTATCGCCGTTCTCTGGAAAAACGCTACGAGGAAGCCCGGACCGCCATGGATTCCGTACTGTACGCCGCACAAAAATTTCAGGAAGAACACGGCGTTTACGATCTGACCTCCCAAACAGAAAGTTTTTTTGAGCAAGTGGGTACGCTCCGCAGAGGCGCACTGGAAGCAGAAATTCAATATGAAGCGCTTCGATCGCAATACGGCGAGAATAATGCGCAGGTCCAGACCATACGGGAACTCGCCCTTGCCGCCGATCAGAAATACCAGCAGGCATTGGCTGGTAAAGAACAAATGCTCCCCGTAGCGCAGGAAGAAGTGCCTGCGGTTGTACGCACCTATCTCGAACTGGAACTGGAAACCATGATTCAGCGCGGTGTTCTCGAAGTACTGGCGCCGTTATACGAACAGGCGCGTTTTCAGGAAGACCGGGAGGCGCTGGCCGTACAGGTTCTGGACGAGGCGATCCCGCCAACGCGCAAAGCAAAACCGAAACGGTCGATTATCTGCATCCTCGCGACGTTATCCGCCTTTCTGCTGGTCGTAGCGTATGTGCTCGCATATGACTGGTGGGAAAGAAACTACGGATACCTTCTGCGAAGGCTCCAAGCGCGCACTTCGGGGTAATGACCAGCGAGAAACTGTCCCTTTCTCTTGACGCACTCACGCCTGAGCGCCTGTTCGCATGGACACGGCCGCTGCTCTACGCAGGACTGACATTCGGCCTTCTCCTTATTCTATTGGGCGCCTGGCTTTCGACCCTCCTTTTAGTCGCACTGGCTGGAGCATCCCTCGCCGCCCTTGTCTTCGGAGTCCTGGCGCGCAACGAAATTGCTCTGCTGTGCGCCGTGCTGGCCGGTTTCGTTGTTTCGGCCAACTACGAAGCCGGATTTCAAATACAGGAGATTTTGTACGGGCTACTGTACTTTGGCTATCTAACGCACTGGTTTACAAGTCGTCTTTTCTTTTATCGAGACCATGTCCTGAAAACACCCATCGACTGGGCGCTTTTTCTCTTTCTGATCTACGTTACGCTGTCTCTCGGACTTACCCCCTTGCTTGGCGGAAACATACAATTCGCTATCAGCGAATGGCTGGCCATTACGATGTTGGCCTTCTACTTTCCAATCAAGGAAATTTGTATCCGTCGCGCCGATTTGCTCCCTCAAAAGCCTATTTTGATGAGCTTGGGTTTCGTAACGCTCTTTATTGCGCTGAGAAATTTCTGGTTTTACCAAACTGATATAAACAACGCCGAATTTCTATGGCAAATCGCCACGGGACGCGTCGTTACGAACGAACATGTGCTCTTGATGGGCGGTCTTATTGCGTTGACTATTTTGTTGTACAGTCGGAAAAAGCTCCATGCGACGGCTATTGCGGGAATTTTTACGATTCTGTCCGCGGCTATCGTGATCGGACAAAGCCGAGCCCTTTGGGTATCGTACATGCTGGGCATTGCTGTTATCTTCTTGTGTGTTAATCGCAAAAAGAAGTTCTGGATCGTATCCATCGGCGCCTTCGGGGGAATAATGTTCCTCGCAATGGGGACACTCGTTTTCGACAATTTCTTTTCGCTCATTATCGCCGGACTTACACAACGCTTCCTGTCCTTGCAGACTGCCACCGTCGAGGATCTTTCCCTGATCAACCGTTTCTTTGAGGCGCGCGCCGCACTGGAATACATCAGTATGAATCCCGTCATGGGATACGGCTTTGGAGTTCCGTTGAAGTATTACAGTCTCGTCTATGAGTGGACCCATGAAACCTCGTTCATTCATAACGGCCCGGTGGGCATATGGTACCGCCACGGCCTCATAGGACTTGGACTTCTCGGCACATTCTATATCGGAACCATTGCACGAACCATTCGAATACTGCGCATACCCGCCAGTGCGCGACTGGACCGTATAGTGGCCATTTTCGTCATGGCGTGTCTGATTGCGGAAAGCCTCGTCGGAAACACGGAGAACCCGTTCGCTACCGGCGACAAGACCCTGTTCATCGGGGCTTTGGCCGGCCTTGCCGCTGCATCAGCCCACAACACGGCCCAACTTGCCCAGCCCAAGCCTCATGCCGCCTGAATACACAGCCGGCAATGTCGGAAAAAGACACCTTCGATCCGGCTTGTTGGCAAACATATCCTGGTTGAGCATTGCCAACGCCATCGTGAAGCCGCTATGGTTTCTGTTCATTACGGCGGCGTGCATGCGGATTCTCGGCGTACAGGAATTTGGCGTCCTGACGGCGGCATTGTCGCTAACTATGATTGCCGCGGGATTCGTCGATCTAGGGATGGCGCCGTACACCGTGCGGGAAGTATCGCGGGCGCTGGATAAGGCGTCTTTCTATTTTTCCAACTTCATGACATTGAGGGTAGTTAATTCGCTTTTCGCCTGGGGAGGCGCTATGTCTGTTGCGATGTTGCTTGATTACCGCGGTAATGCACTGCTGGCCGTGTGCTTCGCGGGCATGTATGCCCTGACGCTGAACCTCACGAACTACTGCCGCAGCATGTACCAGGCATTCGAAAATTTGCGTCAGGAAGCCGTCATGCTGATCGTGGAAAAGGCGCTGGTCATTGGGGGCGGTCTGTTTCTACTGTTCGCCACTCGCTCGGCAGCGTGGACGCTCGCTGGCATGGCGCTGGGCATGACGGTGACCACCGGCGTCAACATCCTGCGAATCGACAAGCAATTCGCAAAGATACGCAGATCTTTCGTGAACAGCGATTTCCTCAAGCGATCACTCAAAATCATGATTCCGTTCGGCCTGGCCGGCTTGTTCACGGTGATGTATTATCGCGTGGACATGGTGATGATCGAGGCCATACTCGGAACAATCCCCACCGGACAGTACGGGGCCGCCTACCGTATTCTGGAGGCGTTGCACATACTACCGACTATCGTAGGCTTAGCTGCTATTTATCCCCGACTCGCCCGGCTGCAGAATGATGGAGCGTATTCTGATTTCAAGCGCCTGCTGAGAAACGGCTTGCTGGGCCTCGTCGGCATTAGCATACTTGTCAGTCTTGTACTTACCGCCCTGTCTGGCACGGTGATCCGGCTACTGGATCCTGACCCCGCCTATGCTCCTGCTGCTGACGCCTTGCGCGTGCTTGCCTGGACCTTCCCGTTCATATGCGGCAAGACCCTTCTGTATTCGGCGCTGATCTGCATGGATCGGCAACGCCTCGTTGCCATTGCGCTTGGATTCGCTGTTCTGTTTAACATAGCATTGAACGCATTCATGATCCCGGCGCAGGGAATTCACGGCGCCGCTATTGCGACGATTCTTACCGAAGTATTGCTTACGGCAATCTTTTCCGTGTATTATGGGCGTATGCATCTTGCCCAAGAAGTTACACGGAAAAAATTAGCGTCGAGCACCGCGTAACATCAAAACAAGGACATCACAGGAAGGAAACTCCCTAACCTAATAAAAAAATTTATATTACAATAATCACTGTCAGAAATATTTTATATGAATGTAGCTGTATACCCGGCTGTGCCAATGGCAGTACGGCGTTTATTTCGCAAAATATATTATATATTATTCGTTATGCATTACTTGGAAGCATACGAAGATAAGTTTTCTCGATTATACAATCCGACGAAATAAATAATTATGATTGTCCAGAGAATAATTTTCAAAACCAAATCTGCATATATTATCTACAATATTTTGAGTATCCATCTCTGTATAGCGTTGCACTGCATGATGATGAAATTCAACAAATATTTGTTCAAAAGGAAGGAGTTCATTTTTTTGAAGGTTTTGTAAAAGTTCATATTCGGCTCCTTCAATGTCTAATTTTAATATATCCACAGAATCAAGTTCAAGATAATTAAGCAAGGATATTGGCGTAATGCCCCTTACCTCATAAGAAGTTCCCTCGTCACGCACTACATTAGCATGATCTGTCATAATCGATCCGCTTTCATTGACATTGGATTGAAAAAATGTTAAGGTGCCGTTACTTGCACATATTGCAAATGGGACGTGTATGAAACGATCTTCATATTTTTTAGCAAGATCGGACAATGCAGGCCTGTGCTTTAATGTCGGATCGACAGCAATACATTTTGCATCGTAACGCTCAATCATATTTGTAGAAAATTCGGCGACGGAGCCGCAACCGACATCAATTACGGTGAGACGTTTTTGCGCCTCTGGCGTATAAAAGAATATGAAATCGGGAGCAATATATCGAATTCCTTTCGTTCTGAACCAAATACGCCTGACAGCTTTCAACAGCATCCGTCGGACAGCTCGGTATCCACGATGTACATAGTGCATAAGAATTGCGGGGCTAACATGAGAAGATTGCAAGATGCTTTAACCCATTGCTGCCTCAAAGGTACTCTTTCTTTGGGGCCACGTTTCAAATATACGAATATATCCGGTGTATGATCCCGAAAATTCATCGCCTGCCGCCAAAAAATTTGACACAGGATTCCGCGAGGTTATGTCTTGACAACGATCCTGCCACTGAGGCGTACGCATCTTGCGCTGGAGTGGGACAGGGATGCTCCGCGAGATGGATCGGAAAAAAAATCGGCCCAGCGCCTTAAACTTCGAAACCTGTCCAAGCAATCCAAATCATATCTATCTCTAAACGGGTAATTGCGCTACCCGGAAAGAACATTTGTAATTTTTTATTTCATTTCAAAACAAAAATTTATCTGTAATTATTTCATGATTTTTAATCATTTTTTGCAAATGACGGCATAGTGAGCATGATATATTCGAACCCAAACGGGGGCGCTCAAAACAGGCAACCATTTTTCTGTTAATAATTTTTGAATTTGCTTGATTTTATTTTCTTTTCCATAAGCAAATTTTAATGTATCCTTATTGAAAATAGGCGCGTAAAGATATTCATCTATAATTTTGTATTTTTCTTGATTAATAAGTTTTTTGAAATTTTTCGACGTGAAAAATTGAACATGTCCTGCACTATTATTGCTTCTGTCTTTAAAAACAGATTTCAACTTCCCGAAAAATAGATTTTCCAAAGGAACTTCCGCAATCAAATATTTGAAATTAATCTGTCTAATTGCTTGCAAAAAAGCGTGTGGCTCTTCCAAGTGCTCAATTAGATGGCTTGCCACAATCACATCGAAAGCGTCTTCGTCAAAAGGATTGGGATCCTTTGTAACATCAGCCGACTTGGCGTGAATTCCGGGGTACAAGTATCTCGCAAGGTTAATGGCGTCCTCCGAAAAATCCACGCCATAGCAATTGGCAGCCAAGCCTCGTCTCGAAATTTCTCCAATGACCGCGCCAGAGCCACAGCCCAATTCCAGAACAGAGTCAGGAATGATCTTCTGCCGGGTCATAAGCGTTTCGATAGAATCGACCTTCTGTATAGCGCCGCGGCGTAACCACTCTGCCTGATACGAAGCATTGTTCCTGAATTTCGCGGCATAATCGTCGCGACCGCTCCTTCCAGACCCCAAAGCAAAATTTCGATCATTTCCATTCATAAAACGACACGGATTATTTCGGATAACAGTTTCCGAATCTGCATAATGCGTGCGTTTGACCAAATGACGAGGAGCTATGTTCCAGGCAGATTTTCCATGTCCATGGGCAGCCGCAGGCTTCGGTTTCGTTCCTCGAAATCGACGACATTAGCGGGTTTTTGCAACGTCATGCAGCGCCGGAGGCCAATGCGGGAGACTGGAAACATCCTCCCGCGGGCTTGTCGGCGATAGATTGCAGGAATTGAGGCAGCCTTATTTTATTAGGCATCGAAAATAGCGACTTAATATTTTAAGGCGAGCGTCTTCACACCCACCCCGCAGCCCCACGACCAGAACTCTACTCGCGCTCCCCCTTAGGCCGATAATACGCCGTGGAACGGCTCAAAGCCAGGAGCGCGCACTGCCGAATCACAGGCAAGGAGTGGGCGCGATTTATCCGGGACCTGCGCTCGGCTACAGGTCGTGACCGAGCGCCTTCGATAAAAAATCCGTCTCCAGCGAAAGTTGCTTTACCTGCGCCCGGAGCGCCTTGACCTGCTCCTCTTGCTCGTCGGAGCGGCTTCGCCTGAATGGCTCCTCCATGTTGGCGACGACCTGCTTCTTCCAGGACCGCACCAGGTTCGGATGCACGTCGAAGCGGGCGGCGATCTCGGCTATCGTACCGTCGCCGCCAATGGCGGCAAGGGCTACCTTCGCCTTGAATTCGGGACTGTGGGTTCTGCGGACGCGTTTGGACATGGAATGCCTCCATATGGGTTGCCTGGATCGGAACAAGATCGCAATTCTGTATCTTAAGGACACGCTGATTAAATCTGCTTCGATCAGCGCTTCACGTTTCGTGGGTACAGGACACTGTGCCTGCGTCGTTGAAATCAGCGGTAAACGCTGCGGATTCGGGGCATGGCGGACGTGAAGCGCCCTTCGGGAGGCTGCGAGAGGCACCCTAACTGTGTCATTCCTTGCCAGCGCGCCTCTCGCAGCCTCTGAACTTTGCACATTTAATCAGAGTATCCTTAAAAGTCCAAAAATGCTGTCCAGCCAACCGGAATCACCTCTCCCCCTTATCCGAGCGAGCACACCCATGATGAAACGTTGGAAAAAATTGGGTGGATTGTGCCGGCGTCCGGGTTTTATCCCGGCACTGGTGCGGCATGGCGTGGCTGGCGGCATAGAGCATTATGCCATGGTAAAACACCTCGCGCCGCACACACTGATCGATGTGGGCGCCAACAAGGGGCAATTTTCGCTGGTAGTGCGCAAGCTATTCCCAAAAACCCGGATCATTGCATTCGAGCCGCTCCCGGAAGCGGCGGATCGCTACGAACGGCTTTTCAATGCTGACAGGCTCACCACATTGCACCGCCTGGCGCTGGATACCAGTGCGGGCGAACGCACCTTCTACGTGGCCGATCGCGGCGACTCTTCGTCCCTGTTTCGCCCGGGACCGGGACAAAAAACGGCTTTCGGTAGCGCATTATCTCACGAAATAACCGTTAAGACCGCCCGCCTTGACGAGGTAGTGAATCCGGAGGATTTGACCGCCCCGGTATTGCTGAAAATCGATGTACAGGGCGCGGAACAACATGTTATCCGGTCCGCAGAATGCTTGCTGGACCACATGGATCATATTTACGTGGAAGCTTCGTTTGTCGAACTGTACGATGGGCAATCCCTTTTCAGCGATGTATTCCGCGAGCTGAACGCAAAGGGCTACCGCATACGCGGCGTGTTCAATCAGATAATCACCTCGGCATATAACGCCACGCAAGCCGACGTGCTGTTTACACGTGACCGTAGAAACAGCCCGAGAAATACCGACACACCCATTGGTCCCCCACTTCCGGCGAAATAAACATTGCCCGTGTCTACTCTGGTTATCGGACGGTTTCCTCCCCCCTTTGACGGGGGCAGCCTCGCTACCAAGCGACTTGCAGACTTCCTGAGTGGGGAGACAGACATACGCCGTCTGAATATAGAACCCCCTGTCGAGGCCACATCCAAAGCAAAGCGGCTGGCGCATTTTCTGCGGATACGCCCTCAACTCAGGAAGACGCTAAAACGGTATCCGCAAGCAACGATTCTGTGGCCTTCGGTTTCTCCCGATCTGGCGGGCCACTTTCGGGACATGCTGGTCACCCTGCCCGCCATCCGGCGAGATCAACGGATTGTTGCCGTAGTACATTGGGGCAACTTTCATTCCCTGTTCGAATCAGGCATAATGTCGGCGACCGCCCGCCGCCTGGTGGATCGTGTAGACAGGTTCGTATTCCTTTCGCGGGGTCTTTCGAATCAGTGCGCGGCGGCGATTCCCGAAGAAAAACGTGTGGTCATTCCAAACACTATTGACGATGCAACGGTCTTGCCCCGACAGGAGGTCGAAGCCAAACGCCGGGAACGGACAGCGCGAGACAAACTGAACGTTTTGTTCGTGGGGCATATGATGCCTTCCAAGGGTTATCTCGACACGCTGGAGGCCATTCGCATGCTCGCAGTTCGTTCCGCGCCTGTCGAGGCGCATTTTGCGGGGGGCTGGATGAAACCGGCGGACCGGGAGGCTTTTCTGGCCCGGGTTGCATCGCATAACCTGGAGCATATCGTGTTCCATCACGGAGCCGTATCCGACCGCCAGGCGATGCGGGCGTTGCACCGGAACGCGGATGTTCTCGTGCTGCCGACCTGGTACCGAAACGAAGCGCAACCCCTGGCGATCATCGAAGCCCTCAACGCAGGTACGCCCGTCGTATCCACCCCCTACCGGGCCATTCCGGACATGGTGGCAAACGGGCAAGAAGGCTATCTGGTCCCGCCCCGCAATCCCGAAGCCATTGCCGAAGCCCTTGAGGAACTCTGCAACCCGACCCGCTGGATCGATATGTCCATCCAGGCCCGGCAGCGCTTCGAAAACACGTTCTCGCCAGAGCGGGTAAGGGGGAAGTGGCTGGGGGTGATCGAATAAGACCTCTGAGGTTATAGGACACTCTGATTAAATCTACTTCGATCAGCGCTTCACGTTCGTGCGTACAGGATATTGTGCTGGTGTCGTTGAAATCAGCGGTAAACGCTGCGGATTCGGGACATGGCGGACGTGAAGCGCCCTTCGGAAGACTGCGAGAGGCACTCTGGCTGTGTCATTCCTCATTATGTGGGGCCTGCCACATTGCTTCGTCATTCCTTGCCAGAGCGCCTCTCACAGCCTCTGACCTTTGCAGATTTAATCAGAGTATCCTATACTTGCCGGGTTTCCGTGTCTATAGGGGAACTGTTTTTATGCATGGACGGCGCATTCATTATGGTCCCGGATATCGGGTATACTTCGCCAAAACGGGGAAAACAGTCATCCTTCTACTGTGCGGCGGCGACAAGAAAACACAGCGCACCGACATCCCCAGGGCGCAGCAACGACTCAGGGACTGGAAATCGAGACGCAGGGCAACCAAACCATAACATCTCGGAATCATGAGCAACATGGGCGTAGACCACTTCGAATGGCTCCGGGGAGAGTTCCGGAAAGATCCTGCACTGGCAGCCGGATACCTGAAGGTGGCCACGGAAGAGGAACTGGTTATTCTTCTGGCTGCGCTTAAGAACGTCGCCGATGCATACCGGGAACAGCACCCGGATATAACCAGAAAGGCAGACAATCTGCGGGAGCGCCTGAACGACATGCGGTGGCCGACACTTGCCGTAGGATATTCGCTCCCGGAGACCGCAAAGAACCAGCGCATGTCCAAAGGGCCCACTCACGCAAGCGGACGCCGTTCCCGTCGCCGCATGGAACAAGCCCGGACAGCGGCAACGGAAACCGGAAAATAAGGCATGGTCATTCGTTATCCGATTACGAGCGAGGTCCAGTCCGCATTGCAGCGTTTCCCGCGTATTGCGGAACGGATCGGCAGCGAGTTGCCGACATCCGATCGGAGCGAACTGGAAATTATCCGCCTGCTTGGCAACACGCATTACGAACATATCGAAGCGCTTCTGGCCTTCATAGACGACAATCTCCCCGCGTCCGGGAGTATCGGCAAGCGCGTTCTCAAGCAGACCGATTTATTAGGATTCCATCGAGCGTTGTCGGAATTCGACTTGCTTGTACATCTTCAGGACGCAGCGGGCACGGTAAACGCGCAGGCAGTTTCTGATCGATCCAGAACAAAACGCTACGACATCGACCTGACCGGCGGCGGGTCCCATGTACGCATAGAGGTCTATTGCCCTGCGGATTTCTTCGGCTACCAGTTAGTCGGGCGATATCTCCCAATGATATTCAAGTACCTTGAAGTCGATGCGGGCTTCAAGGTAGCGCTTCGGCTCGAACACAAAAACGAAAACTACCATCCGCGGAACCCCTTCTTCGCCTACGATATACGCCACGAGAGGGATGTCCAGCAGTGGCTCGATAATTTGAATACGGAAGCAGAAAAATGGATAATGAAGGCGAAAGCGGGAGATCATCTTACATTTCCGGGGCCCATCGAATCGCTTCTATTGTCCGTAACGCTTGAACACAAGTGTGAAAATGCGGACTGGCGCCTGGTCAGCTTTCTTCCCCCCGGACAATCGTCCGATACCCGATTGTTTTTCGAGATGGATACTACGCCGGAAGACACGGCCCGGAGCCAATGGGGGCGTAAACTGCTGGACAAGCTGCAAAAGCGCCAGTGCGGAACGTCCTCACCCGAATTCCTTCGCCTGCTTGTCGTCGACTTTTCGCTGGCCGATACGGGGTGGCCGGATTTCATCTGCTGGTCGAACATAGGGAAGCGGCTTGCCGAAACGTTCGACTTGCTTGTTGAGAAAGCAGGCTCCCCGCTTCCCTATGACGCCGTGCTGCCCGCGCAACTCAGCCGGGAATGCGGATTCGGCAAAATCATTCCATTGGACAACCAACGCACCAGGGAAATCGAAAGGGCGATACAAGCCGCATCGCTCGATCGCCCCTGCAAGCCTCACGATGCGGGGGACCAGAAAAAAAAGATGGAAGAAATGCGGCGTTACGCAGCGTCGCAACAGCATCCTGCCCCCTCCTGTCAGCACATCGAAATCAACGACGATCCCGACTTCCGGGAACTGCTCGACAGCATTTCCGCCTTGCAGCGTTGACGTTGCGTCTTTGAACGTAAGGGATTCCCTCTACCTCAACGGACCACGCTAACATCCGCTGAGCGGATAGAAATCCCATGCCGCCTTGTTTCGATGCACCCAACCCGGCTCGCTGGATCGATATGTCCATCCGAGACCGGCAGCGCTTCGAAAATACGTTCTCGCCGGAGCGGGTAAGGGGGAAGTGGCTGGGGTTGGGAAAGTGAACAAATATGGGAGCACAGAGGCTCTTGTTCTTGCAATTATCTATGGTAAAGTCGTAAAGACAGGAACGGAGGATGCCATGTTAAGAATTTTATTTGTGTCGTGCGAATCAAGGTAACAAAAAGATTGAGGTGGTACTTTACAACTTAATAGTTGATTAATTTTTACTGGATTAGATAATTTGTAGACATTTCCTAATGCAAAATAACCAGCTTTTTCACATCCGAAAAAATAATCAAGAAAAAAATCATGAGTTATGCCAGATCCATAAGATGTTTGACGCCAAACCTGTGACGGAGAACCTGCCATACAATGAATAACTTCAGTTGCCGCTACAATCATCTTTACAGGAGTTGTAGAATATAATACAAGATGTGAAATTTCTCGGGCAGGCATAATTTTTCGATATTCGAATCTTTTTTTACCAGAGAGAATGTTGGTAACATGCTCTGGATGGACAGAAATCAATATTGCATTTTTCATTTGAAACCTCACCCGATGTGATTTTGGATAAAGCAATGTAGATATTGTTCATGTGAAATTTTTCGGATACTCTGAATCGATCCTTCAATACCAGCCGCCATGAGAACATTACGGTTAACTGCCGGAAAATTACGAATAAAACGAAACAAAATTACCAAAGTCTCTCTTTGAAGCCATTTTTCTATTTTTTCTTTGGAATAAACTGTACGCTTGGATACCAATGATAATACTTTGTCAACATCGAATTCATGCTCAGCTTGTTCAACAATTCCCACACATTCAACACTTTTTCGATCATGTGTTCTATAAAAAAACAAAAGATCACCTGGTTTAATTTGTGTTATATTAGAATGACATATATAAGCTTTTTTAATTGTATTTGATTGTGAATTATACTGATTAGGATCATTTCTGAATAAACCCGCGGCGAAATAAAGGCTAATGTCAGGAAACAGATCATCATGATATTCTGGACGAATAGGCACAATAAATTTATTTATGTCTTCACTATTCAGGTAATGCGGATAATATTTTATTGCATAATCCAAAGGAGATATGTTATCTGTTTTTAGCGTTGGTTTTAGCATTTTTTTTACATAAGTATCATCACGACCTTCATATTTTCCAACATATTCAAAACCATAATCTTCACAAAGTGAAACCAATTTTTCATGTTCTTGACCATGAATATGTAAATATACATACGAAATCGGAGTGCTAAGAGAAGAAGCATATTTAAATGCAGAAAACAGAAGCCTTTCTCCAAGCTTGCGACCTCGCATTTTTTCACCTACCTTAAAGGTGCATAATTTCAAAGCCACGCCATCTAATGAATATTCGTCATCCGTGATTGTCGGAGAAAATTCTTCTTTATAGATGCAAATGGCGTGCAAAATTTCTTTATCATTGACATTCCAGGCTTTGCGAAGTTCATTCGCTTTACACAAATACCATTCGTTAAACTGAGGATAATCATCTCTCAATGAATTAAAAAATTCCTGTTGAACATCAAACTCATGGAGATGGTTATCTTGAATACCCAAAGGCGGAATAGATTCTTCATTTTCTGATTGTGATTCCAAAAATCTCAAAAATTGATCAGCACGATGAACCTTTTCTTGAATTTGAACCGCTTTCGCCTTCGTGTGAATTTTTTTATCATCGGTGACAAAGAGATGAATCGCGCCTCGACACAAAGCGTGAAGCAGAAGATTATCAACCCGATCCCGCTCATTATTTTGCGACCAACCATAGTCTTGTATATCCTTTTCGGACAGGGACGGTGGAGCAGGAATGGACTGATACTGATCTAATCGGGAAAGAACAATCCTTCGTCTATTTTCATCGCGATCTCGATGAATATCTTCTCTCTGGACAGGATGAATATACAAAACATGGCCATTTTGCTCGGACAATTTACGCATTTTGGCCAGAGACGGATCAAGCATCCGGCCGGTATCTTCCAGTGGTATCAAAATATTTGTGTCGATTAAAATGTTCATGTTTACAAGGCGGTTTGCAAGATGTCTTCGCTATCCTTGTTTTCTATAAAAATTCTCATCCCATCAGTGCAAGAAACATCGTAGCCCCCATGCGAACCAGCCACCGCCGCAAACCCATGACCTTCTCCGTCAGGCACGTCTCCATAGCCGCCATATCCGCACAGATGCCCCCTGTCTCGGCACGAAAGCCATCTATTCCTAACCGAACCTCGGCACGGAGCTCGGCTATCTCAGCGCGCACGAAACCCTTCATGGCGAGACCCTCCCGGTTCAAGCCTTGGCACTTCTCATTCATGACATGTTCCATGCTTGCTGCTCTTCTAGCTGCAACTCCATCCTCCATCTCGGCTCCAAAGACCCGGCGACGACGAGCACCCGTCAGAGCAAGTGCATTCGCTACGACCCAACGACGACAAAAATACGGACAAGCCCGTAAAAAGTTTAGCCGCAACGCAAGAGAAGACAAAAAACAGTGCGTTTTTTGCAGATATGGCAGGCATGGGCGCTTTCCGCCAAATTCTACCATACCCTGCAGCCGATTCTGTTCCATGGAAATCGACCGCAATGAAGACATAATGTTTAAGGATGCTCTGATCAAATCCGCTTCGCTCAGCGCTTCACGTTCGTGGGTACGGGACATTGCGATGGCGTCGTTGAAATCAGCGGTAAACGCTTCGGGTTCGGTGCATGGCGGACATGAAGCGCCCTCCGGGAGGCTGCGAGATGCACTCTGGCTGTGTCATTCCTCATTATGTGGAACCTGCCACATTGCTTCGTCATTCCTTGCCAGCGCACCTCTCGCAGCCTCTGAACTTTGCAGATTTAATCAGAGCATCCTTGATGGAAAATCCCGCCGGACATTACCTATAGGCCCGGTCCGTGTATTCGCTTACGGCAGCCCGGTCGATCAGGCGCCAGGAGGGCGTTCCCAGCGCCCCGCTTTTGTTGCGGCGGAACGTGGCGCGAAGGTAAATCTCCTTTTTTGCAGGAGCTGCTCCATCGAAACTGAACGCTCCCCATCGGAAAACCCAAAAAGTCGAATCCGGTCGGACGGGAAAACTTCGCGACAGTATTTCGACCAGATGCGGGGCGTCGTCGAGCGTGGAGCTGCCCCGGTTTTCGGCGAGTTCGTCAAGGACTACCGTCATGGGACGCGCCGCCCGGGGCGCCGAACGGTATATTCGCACCCGGGAGGTCGAAACCGTACGATATCCCCGCCAGGAAAATGTCGTGTCGGCCACCAGTTGTCCGGCGGCGGGGGTTGCGGCGGCAAGCGCGCACAGGGTTGCAAGGAGGCAAAGGAGCGTTTTCATGCGTGTATAGACACGCCAAAAGAGGCCGCATAACCTGCGCGAGCAAAAAAATTCGGAATTTGCGGCGAAACCGGCGATGCAACTGGCGGCGAATCCGCGCAATGATAACCAAAATTGCGCGCGACGCCATAATATTTGACAGGGCGAGCGTTCCGCCCCGGTTGCCTGTCGAGGCGCGATAACCAAAATTGCGCGCGACGCCATTATTTGATGCAATTATTGGGAAAATTGCGCCTGGCGCCATTATTTCGCGCCATTATGCGGGGAATTGCGGTCGGCCCGGCGATCTTTTCGCGCCGATTCGCCGCCGGGTCGACCGCCGGACAACGCGCATGCGGAACGCCTCCGCAGCGTCTTGACAACCAAATGCCCGCAGCGTATTCTTCGAACGAAAATCGCTCGCCAAAAAGCAAGCCTGACGCAATATCCGGCTTAAACCCGCGAAAAACCGGATATTGGGCTACCGCCCGGCTGCCACTTGGCTGCCGCTACAGGTTCGCGGGCCGGGCAAGACAACAACAGAAAAGGTTACAAAGCATGTACGACACAGCAGAAGACAAGATGGCGACCAATGGCAAGTGTCCGGTCCAGGGTCACCGAAACACCGCAACGGGCGCGATGGCGAACCACCGTTGGTGGCCGAATCAGCTGAACCTGAAGATGCTCCACCAAAACTCCCCGTTGTCCGATCCCATGGGCGAGCAGTTCAACTACGCCGAGGAGTTCGAGACATTGGACCTGGACGCCGTGAAGAAAGACATCGAGGCGGTAATGACGACGTCGCAGGAGTGGTGGCCCGCCGACTACGGCCATTACGGACCGCTGTTCATCCGGATGGCCTGGCACAGCGCGGGCACGTACCGCATCCACGACGGCCGGGGCGGCGGCGCCTCCGGTACGCAACGCTTCGCGCCCCTCAACAGTTGGCCCGACAACGCGAATCTCGACAAGGCGCGCCGGTTGCTCTGGCCGATCAAGCAGAAGTATGGCCGGAAGATTTCGTGGGCCGACCTGATGATCCTTGCGGGCAACTGCGCTCTGGAGTCGATGGGACTAAAGACGTTCGGTTTCGGCGGCGGGCGCGAGGACGTCTGGGAGCCCGAGGAGGACATCTACTGGGGGCCCGAGACCGAGTGGCTGGGCGACGAGCGCTACAGCGGAGACAGGGAGCTCGCAAATCCTTTGGGCGCGGTTCAGATGGGCCTCATCTACGTGAATCCGCAGGGCCCGAACGGCGAGCCGGATCCGGTCGCCGCAGGCAGGGATATTCGAGAGACGTTCAGCCGGATGGCGATGAACGACGAGGAGACGGTGGCCCTCATCGCCGGGGGGCACACCTTCGGCAAGACCCACGGCGCCGCCAGCGAAGACCAGTACGTCGGTCCCGAGCCCGAGGGCGCCGCTATTGTGGAGCAGGGCCTCGGCTGGAAGAACGCCTTCGGCGACGGCAAGGCGGGCGACGCGATTACGAGCGGGCTGGAGGGCGCCTGGACGCCCACCCCGGTGACCTGGGACAACAGCTTCTTCGAGACGCTGTTCGGCTACGAGTGGGAATTGACCAGCAGCCCCGCGGGGGCCCATCAATGGATTCCGGCAGATTCCGGCGGCGCGAACACGGTGCCGGACGCCCACGATCCGTCGAAAAAGCATACCCCCGTCATGCTGACGACGGACCTCGCACTGAGGATGGACCCGATCTATGAACCGATTTCGAGGCGTTTCTTCGAGAATCCGGACGCCTTCGCGGACGCTTTCGCCAGAGCGTGGTACAAGCTGACGCACCGCGACATGGGCCCGATCGCGCGGTACCTCGGTCCGGAGGTTCCCGACGAGCAGCTTTTGTGGCAAGACCCGGTGCCTGCCGTCGATCATGCGTTGATCGATGCGCAGGACATCGCCGCGCTCAAGCGCAGCATCCTCGAATCGGGACTGTCCATTTCCCAACTGGTCTCGACCGCCTGGGCGTCCGCCTCGACATTCCGCGGCAGCGACAAGCGCGGCGGAGCGAACGGGGCGCGCATTCGCCTCGCGCCGCAGAAGGACTGGGAAGCGAACCAGCCGGCTCAGCTGGAGGCCGTGCTGGAAGTTCTGGAGAATATCCGGGAGCATTTCAACAACGCGCAGTCCGACGGGAAGAAGGTTTCGCTCGCAGACGCGATCGTTCTGGGCGGATGCGCAGCCGTTGAACTGGCGGCGAAGAAAGCCGGGCGCGACGTGCAGGTTCCTTTCGCGCCAGGGCGCACCGATGCAACGCAGGAACAAACGGACGCGAACTCGTTCGCCGTGCTGGAACCGACTGCAGACGGGTTCCGCAACTACCTCGGGAACGGACACGACCGCTCCGCCGAAGAGTTGCTGGTGGACCGGGCGCAGTTGTTGACCCTGACTGCTCCCGAGATGACGGCGCTCGTCGGCGGCTTGCGCGTCCTGAACGCGAATTACGGGCAGTCCGAACAAGGCGTCTTCACCAGGCGGCCCGAAACGTTGACCAATGATTTCTTCGTCAACCTGCTCGACATGGGTACGGCGTGGCGGACATCCTCTGCGTCCGAGGGCACGTTCGAGGGATACGATCGCGAAACGGGCGAACGCAAGTGGACAGGGACCGCCGTCGATCTTGTCTTCGGTTCGAACTCCCAGCTCCGCGCCATCGCGGAAGTCTACGCATGCGACGATGCGCAAGAGGCATTCGTGCGCGACTTTGTCGCTGCGTGGAGCAAGGTGATGAATCTTGATCGTTTCGATCTGACTTGAGCCAGCGCCCTGCCCTCCACCTGCCGCTTTTTCAGAAAACCGGACTCACGCTCTTCGCTACAATACGGTGAACAGATATGACGCTTGAAGCCCTTCTTGCCCTGCTGGACTATCACTATTGGGCCCGGGACCGGCTGCTCGATGCGGTGGAGGAGATCGCCCCCGACCGCTTCCGTAAGGATATGGGGAACAGTTTTCCCTCTATTCGGGACACGTTGCTTCACATCGTGTTTTCCGAATGGGTATGGCGCTTGCGCTGGGAGGGGGAGCCGCTGCCGCCGTTTTTCGATCCGAAGGATTTCGAGGCCGTACAGGATATTCGCGCGCGCTGGATCGAGGAGGAGCGCGAAGTGCGGCGCGTCGTTGATGAGGTCGGCCCGGACGGCCTCGGCCATGTGTTTCGCTACGCCGAACTCGATGGCCAGCAGACCCGGTCCGTTTTCTGGCAGTCTGTGCAGCATGTGGTCAACCATGCTGCCTATCACCGCGGGCAGGTCACGACGATGTTGCGCCAACTCGGGGCCCGGGCGCCGGATAGCCAGGACCTGATTGCGTTCTATCGCCTGTGATCGAAAAGCCGCCATACGAGATCACAGCGGACATTCTTTCCCTCGTTGAACGCATCGGCGAAGCGATCGGGCGAGCGGAGGCGGCGGGCGTCTCGCGGGATGCGCGGCTGCGGCGGGCCAATCGCATCCGTACGATTCGCGGCACGTTGGCCATAGAAGGCAATACCCTCAGCGAGGAAGAAATCTCCATGATCCTCGACGGCAAGCCCGTTGCCGCCCCGCTGAGAGATACTCAGGAGGCCCGCAACGCGATTAAAGCCTATGATCAATACGGGCGATGGAATCCCGCCAGCGAGAGCGATCTTCTGGAGGCCCTCCGGGTTTCCGGGGCGGGCGACCAAGTAAGCGACCAGGTAAGCGACCAAGTAGCGCAGTTGATCGCCGCCTTGCGGGCAGGCCCGAAATCCGCTGCCGAGCTTATGGGGATGATGGGACTATCGCATCGCCCTGCCTTTCGCAAAAACTACCTCCATCCGGCCATGTCCGCAGGGCTGGTGGAAATGACCCGTCCCGAATCGCCCACGGCGAAGAATCAGAAGTATCGGTTGACGGTGCGGGGCAGAGCAATCCTGAGAGATTAGGCGAGAGGCGGTGATTTTTGTCCAGGTGGGGCGTATCCCGCAAGGAGAGATGTGCGGTCTGGATTAGGCCGGGCGGCGTCCGCGAATTTTTGGCCGGATGGGGCGTATCCCACAGGGAGAGATGTGCGGTCTGGATTAGGCCGGGCGGCGTCTGCGAATTTTTGTCTGGATGGGACGTATCCCACAGGGAAAGGGGGTTGTGAAGGTGGTCCGGGGTAGCGAAATTTACACTATCTGAAAAAATTCAACAAATATGTTGACAACAAGATTGTTGAGTATTATATTGCGTTCAACCGTTTTGTTGAACGAAGATGATCGCCATGAGATCGTCAACCGGCCGCTGGGTAAGCGGCGAAGATTTTTCGATGGCAGCCAAGCGTCGCCCATGGCGCGGATGCGTATCCGTGACTGCCATGGTCTCCTGCAAAAGCGCTGCTGCGATGCGCTATAACATAGGGGACACTCTGATTAAGGACACATGCAATGAATGAATCACGCAGGCGCACCATCCGCGCATTCAATCCCGGGACGTTCCAGTCCGATGAGGAGATCATCAGGCAATTCGTGGTCAGGCAGCGCGAGCTCGGCGTCGTGCTCGATATTCTCCGAAGGAACATCAAGGCGTTTTTTTACCAGCCTGTCCTGGTCGTTGCGCCTCGCGGTCAGGGCAAGACCATGCTGCTGGCCCGGGTTGCGGCGGCGTTGAACACCGACACGGAACTCTCCGAGCACTTTTTGCCGGTTCGGTTCATGGAGGAAAGTCACGAGATATTCAATCTTGAGGACTTCTGGCTTGAAACCTTGTTCTACCTTGCGCGGGAAAGCGCTGAGCACGATTCCGGCCTTGCACAGGAACTGCAGGAGGCGCATGCCGACCTGGTCAAGCGGTGGAACGAGGAAGCGCTTGTCGATCACGCCCGCGCCACAGTTCTGGAGGCTGCGGACCGTTTGGGCAAAAAACTTGTCCTCATGGTCGAAAACATACAGGACCTTTATGAAAACGTAAACGACGATTTTAGCCGGCAACTTGGCGGGACGCTGCAATCGGAATCGCAGATCGTGCTGCTCGCCACCGCTACGAGCCGATCAGGAGGGGCGGACGATGTGGAGCAGCCGTTCCTGGAGTTGTCCCGAACCATTGACCTCGAACCGCTGGATACGGAAGAATGCCGTCGCTTGTGGAAAGTGATCAGCGGAGAGGACGTGAGCGGGCGGGATATCAGGCCGCTTGAAATTCTGACCGGGGGCAGTCCTCGCCTTCTGGTCATCGTCGGCGGTTTTGCGCGGAGCCGGTCCCTGAGTCAGCTGCTGGAAGAAGTGGTGCAATTGATCGACGACCACACCGAATATTTCCGTGGTCACCTGGAGGCGCTGGCCAAGACCGAACGCCGGGTATATCTCGCGGCGGTCGACCTTTGGCGCCCGTCCAGCACGGGAGAAATCGCGGAGCGGGCCCGCATGGACGTTCGAACCGTATCGGCCTTGCTTGGCCGTCTTGTCGACCGGGGAATGGTCACTGTGGAGAGGATTGGAAAGAAGCGGCTTTACGTTGCTGCGGAACGCCTTTACAGCATCTACTATAAACTGCGCCGCGAACGGGACGAGGCGGCTGTAGTGAGCAGTCTGATCCATTTTATGGCTGTGTTTTACAGCCCAAAGGAAATGGCCGAGAGGTTAGACAGGCTGATTGCGGAAGCGAAGCGGTTTCCAGGTATTCGGACGGGTATTGAACGGGCGATTGCCGAAGCGCCGGATATTGCCCAGCTGTTCCCTGGCGTTGCGGAACCACAAGTAGCTTATAAATCCGTTCCAGATACGACGGATGGCAATGAATGTATCGAACGATTGCTCGAAGAAATTGCCGCGATGTTCCAAAAGGCGGAAGCGCACAAGGAAGCCGGCGATTGGGCATCGGCGATTATGATCTATGACGAGTTGATCGTTCAGTTTGACTCCAGCGACGACCCCGATATTCAGGCGCAAGTCGCCTGGGCCTTGTCCGGCAAGGGGGATGTCCAAAGGGAACTCGAGGATTTTGCATCGGCGATTGCGACGTACGAAGAAGTAATCAAGAGCCTTGGCGACTGCGAAGCGCCGGAATGCCAGTATCTGGCTTCCTGGGCCTTGTCTCAAAAGGGAGATGTACACCTGGAACTTAACGATTTTGATGCGGCGCTTGCGGTTTACGATGAAGTGATCGAGCGCTTTGGCTGTAGCGATATACCGATAATCCAGGCGCTGGTCGCCGGATCGTTGTCCGATAAGGGATATATATTCGGACATTCATTCGGAGATGATGCGCAGGCGCTGGCGGCCTATGACGAAGTGATCGAACGCTTTGGCGATAGTGATGAGCCAGAATTGCAGGATCAAATAGTCTGGGCCTTGCGCCAAAAGGGGATTTTTCAAGGACAGCTTGGCGATTTTACGTCGGCGCTGGTCGTCTATGACGAAATAATCGTCCGTTTTGGAGACAGCGAATCACTTGATATCCAGGCCTCGGTTGCCTGGACCTTGTTCGAGAAGGCGGACGCCCACCTCCAACTTGGCGATTTTACAGCGGCGATTGCGGCCTGCAACGAAATTATTGAGCGTTTTGGCGCCAGTGATGCAGAAGACCTCCGGATGCCGGTTGTTTGCGCGCTGTTCGATAAAGGCATAAGGCAACTGGAAATGGGGCATGCGGAAGAAGCGCTGCGCACGCGCGAGGAGTTTACGCGGCGATCCGGTGCACTGAGCGATTTATCAAAGATAGGCTGCGCGCTGCGGGCAATATGGATGCGTACCCCACTTCTGATGGCGTCGGGCTCTCTGGAGGTCGCCATGGAAATCTTTCGATCCATGTATGTGTTGTTCGTGCCTGGCGAGGCGACAATGACGAACGAGATGCAAAAAATGGCGCCTGACTTGATTGCGGCTGGCGTCCCGCCGCATCATCTTGTCGAGATATTGTCGAGCGATACTATAAAAGCCATTGCGTTGAGGCCCTTGATCGTCGCTCTCCTCCAGTATGCGGGCGAAACGGCTCGCGCACCTGTGGAGGTCCTTGAGGTCGCGGCGGATATCCGGAAGCGGATTGAGGAAAGGATGGCGGGAGGCGCGGGTGTGGATGTGCCGACGTTTCCCGGAACTGGACTCATGCCCGGCGTAGACCTGAGCGATTCGGCCTCTCTGTCCGATCTCATGGAAGAGGATCGGGAGTGATGGGTGTACGCTTTGAGGGATTGTGGAGGAATGTGCGAAAAACGCCCCGTTTCGTCTTCTACGGGTGGAAATCTCAATAAAAAAATAGCCCCTGCTCAAATACGTCGAAACAAACTACTCCATCGCAAGCGGTGGGGTAGTTAATTCGATAGAGAAATGTTCGGCAATGGCGTTCAATTTTTCGACCACTTCTGGGTTAATCTCCTCTTTTGTCATCTGTGCCGCAATTTGATAATACTCGCTTTCTTTGATATCTAATCCTGCCGTATTAAATATATTGGCAAGAACACTTTTTGCTTTGGTTCCCTGAAGGTAATCAGATAATTCAAAAGGATTCTCGTGAAGTGCCGGAGGCAAATGCTTATCCATATATGCCACTACCTTCTCGGCCATCTGTTCTCCTCCGATACACTCTACGAAACGAACTATAGATTGAGGATGAATTAAATAGCTTTCGATTTCGTACCTATTCCAGTGCAGGCGCGTCATGCCTTTAGGAAGAGCAGGTGTCTCACTATGGTCTTTTCCATCGCCGTCACACAACTCCACGCCACAAAAGTCGGGTACGAGCAACCGAATAGCAGAAAAATGTTTTACCGCAGGCCATTCATGTTGGGCAGTTTCCGACACAAAAGGCTTTTCCAAAAATGGCAAAATGGGATGCCCTCCAATGCGCGCCCACTCCTTCAATATGGGGATATCTGTGGAGCCTTCAACATATAATATTCCCGGTTCGGTTTTCGCAAGCAAAATGTCTACATTTTCCAGATAGAGGGTGTGTGATAAATTTCTTTTATGCTCGATCTTATGCAATTTACTGCCTAGCAGGCGGAGATCGTCTTCGGTAGCAACATTTATAAGTCGTTCCGAATGCGTAGCAATAATTAATTGAGATTTGTTCTGGCGAGCATGTTCGCGCAAATTTCGGTACATTTTGTCCTGTAACAAGATATGAAGATGCGCGTCCGGCTCGTCGATAAGCACAACCGATGCTTTTTTGTGTAGCAAAACAGCGTAAACTAGTAATATCTGCAGGAAACCACTTGCCGCACTATTCAGATTGTAAAAAACATCTTCTTCTGAATGTCTATAACCGGCGAATATTCCTTCTGTGCCCTCGCTCGGAATTAACAATTCGTATCCAAAAAAAGAATAGATAACTTCCTGTAGGGCCTGCCATTTTTGACTATCCTGACTAATTGCAAGTAACAGATTGCGCAATATGCTGCCAGCTTGTGCACGGGCGAGTTTCGCTGGAATCTCTACAGATCCTCCATAGATTGGCTCTTTAATGTCTATCCCTGAGAGGGGAGGAACATATATTGCTGTGAGAGGATCGTCACGGTATTGGTCTAGATCGCTTTCGTTTACATCTTTCGCCGGACGAATGTCGGCTAATTCCTGTCCTTTATAGAGAACCTCAAAGCCGATTTTCCATTTTTCTGTATATAGCCATAAAGAGGCAGGCTCTTCAATATTTTTGCCTTGCCACAAGTGATTGAAATCTGCTAAGGGCACCGAGTTAAATCTTAAAATATTAAGATTGCTGCTTGGATAATTTCCATCTTCTTCGCGTGCTAGATCATGCTTATTGTTCGACCATTGAGAGGCGAACTCCGACCAAGAGGCGATAGCCTGGAGAAGTGTCGTCTTGCCGGAGTTATTTGGACCAGCAACTACAAGATGATCTGGAAGTTCGAACTCCAGATGCTCAAATTTTTTAAAATTCTTGACAACAACTTTATTGATCATGTCTGTTCACCTCCGGTACAATAAGGGGGGGGCTTTCGCTCCATACGATACGACCTTTCCTTAGCCAATAATGACAACGGCAAGGTAATCCGGTTACATGAACTGAGGGTACAAGCGAAATTTGCCCGTCCTCATGTTCTCTTATACGCCATCGCTTGTCCACCTGGGATGATACATCCAAGTGGACAACTCGTCGACATGCCTTGCGAGGACATACAATCGCGGCATAAAACGGATGTTTCCGTCCTCCAATGATGTAGATCGTATTTTCTTGAGGATCGTCGGGCAAGTCCTCCACCCACTCAGTGTTGTAGGGACGAAAACGCGCCCATATATTGAAAATGAATCTAAGCATGGCTGGTGTTATTTTTTACGAGTAAGCTTCCGTCTCCTGTTCCCATGTACCGTCTCATTAATAAGTGGGGGTCTCCTTCATCCACAGTGTGTTCATAGCATCCATGCACCAGGCGAAACCGTTGAGTCGAAAATTCGGCATTGGGGTCAAATCGGTAGGCGTGAATACGGGCCATGAAGTCATTAAACGCCAAGCACGCCGCCTGCATGTTAACAGACATCACTGCCGGTTGTTCCTCACCAACGGCGGCTAAATAGCCGGCAACACGCTGCTGTTGGTAGTGAGCAGGGTCTTTTCGCTGCCAATCTTCGGCCGTCACCTGTTCCATAGTGTACGCGCCACGCGACAGCAGACTTTCTCCTTCTGGATGCATATAATGCGACACGGCATCGGCAGCGGTGATACCACCTTTACCGTCAGTCTCAAGATGCACTCCTACGTCAAAATAGGGAATCAGGTAAGCGCTTGCCAGGCAATCAAGGTGGTACCGTCCAAAGGCGGAATCCACGCAGCCAAAGATCACGTCGCAATCTACCAAGGCGTTGACAACATCCGGTGAATCCGTCAGCCCTTGGTAAGCATCCACTTTGGTTTCCATACCGATCTTCTGAATAGCCTGTTCAATCGCCAATACCTTGGGCTGCTGGTTATGAGCATCATCTATGGTGCTGTTGATGATACGATTCATATTTTTTTCTTCTACTATATCATTGTCCACGATCACCAACTCGCCCACGCAATTACGAACAAGTAGTTCAATGATTATGCTGCCCGTGCCTGAGCAACCGACAATCCCTACCCGCATAGTACGCAACAAGTCCAATGTTCCCTTGCCCAAAGTTTGCGCGAGCTTATCTTGGTAGGCTGTTTGTCCTTGGGATTTAAGAAACTTCCAGATATGAATATTGTCGCCGACTACAGAAACAGTTGGCATATCGCAGAATGTTCCATGTGCGTCCACCGTACGAGCCTCGATCTGGCCATTCGACAACATAATGGCAGATCCATTTAGTCGTCCGTCGTCAAACCAATTGCATACAGAAGAAAATAATTCCCGGTCGTTATGATTGTCGATTTCTGAAAATCCACCACACCCGTTAGGATGGGAGTGAATAGTGACGATAGACAATCCTTCCCGGTCTATATCACATATTTTGTTTGGCGAAAAGCAGTCACCAAAAGGCCAAGAAATAAAATCTTCCTTTCTCTCCGACAGATGATGCGGCGGATACAAAATATCTGAGACGATGAGGCGACGATGCAGTTTCCCTCTCCCCTGATTACACAACAAAACGGCGGCAGCTTCCAGTCCATCCCCTGGGAAAAGGTGATTGAAAACCGCCTCACATTGATTCGCGGTCATAGTAAGGATGGCCGTTGTCATCATCCGACTTCGATGTTTAGCTGATTTTTTATGTACTCAATATGCGTGACGATAGAATCAATTCCCGGCTGCCATTGGTAATGACGCGACCAACGCTGCCAAGTCTGACCAAAATGAGTTTCTGGACTCAAAGCGTCTATTGATGAGCCATTTGATTTTGCAAGCGGAGGATAAAAATAAAACATATCCAACATTGATCCAGGATATCCGCTTGGAATGAGCACCATCAGCGTGGACTCTTCTATCGTGTAGCCTGTGGGAACGGAAAAATCGTTAATGCATAGGCCGTACTTGCCGTTACCCTCAGCAATTTTTTTCCACTTGGATGGATAATTTTTATCCAAATATTGGATATCCTCCGGTGGTAATTCGTAGGGATTAATCATGGCCTTGCTGTGCCTGTCGCCGGACGGTTTCAAAGCGTTCAACGCCGGGGCGGGATAACTCAACCAAGTCGTTGGCCTCAATCCTTTCTCTTTTACCACCGTGCAATTTCTGATTGAGAGACCATTCATCGTCCCGCTTTCCGACAAGCGCCAAAATACCCGCCCCGGTAATTTCTGCGGAATCCACATTGTACTTGCTACCGTCAATGCGAATGCGATATTTGTGCCCTTTGGGCGGACGGCGATCATTCTTGCCACATTCCTCAAGGTCAATGGCATCGTCAGAGGCAGGAGGAATGACAAAATACGAATCCGCATCTTGGACGACAATCGTCATATCATCCGAAATTTCCACATCCACGCCGTCTTCAATGTCAGCAAATAGACGACCCTGTGGAAACTTGTCATCGCGCTCTTTGAGGGCTTTACCCGTAATTTTCGCCTTGGTAAGAGCGAGATTGCGCGACCCGTTGAACTCTGGCTTCACTTCATTGCGCAACGGCGGATTATCCTCAATAGGACTCTGTCCGACTACCAATCGCTCTCCTCCCCGAATGAGGAGATATTCTCCTAATAGGAGGGGAATATCTATGCCGTCTTCACGGCCCAGGAAAATTCGTTCCTCGCTGCAATCAGCGATTTCGTAGAGGTCGTCTACGGAAACAAGCCCCGCAAGAATTGGTTTTTCCTGCCCGTCAATTTGAATAGTGGTCTGCATGCTGATCTGCCAATGGCTGCTGTTGTTGTTATTTTTCGCAAAATATTCGCAGTGTCCAGATACAGAGACCATTTTCGATCCCAATTCTTATCTAAGAAACCACGAATATGGGTACTTATACTATCAAAGCTTACATTTTGTTCCCGAAATTTCGCAAGCCGTTTTAGGTGCAGGGTTGCGGTGGATTACGCCGCCTTCGTCAGTGACTCTCATCTGTAGTATACGTCATCGGGCGTAAGGCTGTCAAGGCTCTGGTGGGGCGTTCTTCGTTGAAGTAGCGCAGGTAGTCGCCGATTCCCTTTTTGGCCTCGGCCACCGTCTCACCCGTAAGCCCATCAGCCGCATAAGACGCGCAACACGGCTTCTGGCCACCGTATGCCCCCCTCGACCTGAGCCTGCTCTTTATGGGGCGGGAGCCGCCCGTCGAACGCTCCATGCAGATCGGTCGATCTCTTTCATTATGGCAAAATTCTCTGCGCCCTCTCCTTTAGGCTAGTACACCGTGGAACGACTCAGCGACAGGGACACGCACTGACCGAACCACCTCTATCCTCTATTACAATTGTTCACTCCATACCCTTCCAATCGGCACCTCAATCTTCCCCTCCATCCGCTGGGCCAACTCCCAATTGGCAGCGACGAGATTGCAGATCAACGCGATGGTGATCTGTTCGACCTGACTTTTGGGATCGGGCACCTTGCCCACGAGAATGTCGCGGGCGGTGTCGATGCGGCGTTTGGTGGCGGCGTCCAGCATATCAGGTCCCGTAAACGAATTCGGCTCCGATCTTCCACACGCCCTTCTCGCGAAACGCGGGAATGGTCTGGCGACGGGCGGCGTTGGTGACCGCAGGCGCCGAAAACCCATGCCGCCTGATGTAATCCGACAGCCGGACAATGACCTCTCCTCGCAAATAACTCAGCCTTTTGTGCAGGGATTCTGTGAGCGCCAACGCCAGCATACCTTCCATCGTCTTGGTCGCCTGGCGATTTCCGTATTCCCTGAATGCCTCATAGTACCGTTCTTTATCCGCATTGCGAAGAATAAGGCGCGGCAGGCCGAGCTGGATGAGTTGAAAATTTATGAGTACGCGCCCCAGGCGACCGTTGCCGTCGCAAAAAGGATGGATGGTCTCGAAATCGAGATGAAACCGCGCAATCTTGTCAAGGAAGTAGGAGCCGAGATCGCTGGAATATTCGGTAAGCAGATCGTCCATCATGTGTTCCACGCGTTCAGGCGCGGGCGCAATGTGCATCCCCACGCGAACATATTCCCCCGGCTGACGAAAACGTCCGGCGATGCTGTCGTCAATGCCGCCGATGAGCATTCGATGCAAACGGAGTATCAGGTCTTTATTCAGCTCGCTGTTCCCGGCTTTGACGCGTTTGTATTCCATGACGCGAGCCAGATTCTTCGCCTTGAAGATTTCCCGTACAGACACGTTGCGGGACAGCATCTGCTCCAGCAGGATTCGTTCTGTTTCCTCAAGCGTAAGGGTTGAATTCTCGATCGCGTTCGAGTTGTACACGGTCTCGGGAATCTCCACTTCGTCGATCATGGCAAGCAACGATTCCTTGCCCCGGCGCAAAGTATCGTACGCCCGCTTCAGGTCCTGAATGCGGTTTTTTATGGGCCGGGCAATCGCCATATCGTTATCGCATCGTATTCACGGCAAATGGGCAAATATGCGTGAATGGACCCTGTGAAATGGGTGTCATTCACGGTTTTTCAGGTAAAATTCGTGAATGAAAAACCGATCAGCCGTTTGGATGTTTCCCGGAAGCGCGTCGGGAGCTACGCCGACTTTTCGGCTCTCGTCGCGAAACAGGTCGAGGAAGTTGTGCTTGCGGGCGCCGCTTCCCTTGATCTGGATGAAATCGACGGGGAAAAGACGGGGCGGAATAAACCGCGTTTCAGCAGGTCCAGGCAATCGTAGCCAGTGGTCATCATGCCGACCGTGACGCACGCGCGAAACTTGCTGGTGCGGTATTCATCCAGAAAATTGCGACGCCCCGTGCTCGTTTCTCCACATCCTCGTATGCGCCCGCGCCCGGAATTCGGTACATTGCAAGCGGGCTGCGGCTCTTGTCCACGGCCCCTGTCCTCCGCCATTTCCCGCACCGCACCGCCAAACCATGCCCCATCCCGCCATGACCCCTCCCGTCTTTTTCCTGTTGACAAGCCTGCTGACCTTGCCGGGCCTTGCGCTTGCGGCGTGCAGCGCGGACGCCGGAATAACACCCGAAGGACCGGAAGAAAACGCAAGCGATACGCTGCGCGTCCTGTCGTTCAATATCCGGTACGACAACCCGGAAGACGGGCCGGACGCCTGGCCCCATCGCAAGGAGGCGGTGGCGAACCTGATCCGGGACCGGGGAGTGGACGTCGCGGGCTTGCAGGAGGCGCTAAAGGGGCAGATCGACGATCTGCAAGCGCTACTGCCCGAATACGCCTGGCTGGGCGTGGGCCGCGAGGACGGCATGGAGCAGGGGGAATTCGCCCCGATTTTCTACCGGCGCGACCGCCTGGACACCTTGCGGTGGGGCGCATTCTGGCTGTCTGAAACGCCGGATATTCCCGGAAGCCGATCCTGGGACGCGGCGCTGGAGCGCATCGCCACCTGGGCGGTATTCCGTGATCGGCAGACCGGCGAAGCGTTTCTAACGGCCAACACGCATTTCGATCACCGGGGCGCCGAGGCCCGAACCCGCAGCGCGGAACTGATCACAGAACGCCTTGGAGCGCTGGCGACCGCCCGGTCGGAGGAACAGGATGACGAGGGAACCGGAAGCCTGCCCGTCGTGCTTACGGGGGATTTCAATGCCCGGGAAAACAGTGCGCCATACGCCGTGCTCACGGATGCGTTTTCCGACGCCCTGTACGCTTCGGAACAGCCCCACGAGGGGCCGATGTCCACCTGGAACGGTTTCGAGGCCATTGCGCCCGGCGCGCGCATAGACTACGTGTTCGTCGGCGCCGGCGTGCGCGTATACGCCCACCGCATCCTGCCGGACAAGACCGCCAATGGCCGCTTCCCCTCCGATCACCTGCCGGCGCTGGCGGAGATTGGATTGGAGTAGTAGCGTATCCCTGTAATGCACTGTGTCGGGCGTTTTGAGTGAGGGCCCGGCGCTGGCGGAAATCGGACTGGAGGAATAGCGCGATCAAGGGATAGTCTGGCAGGACAATCTCCGCAAAGGTCAATCCCGCGCCCCGACAATATCGCGGCTCCTGCGATACAACAGAGGAACGCTGCCGCCCGATTCGCCCGGCAACGGGATACCCTGCCGCGCCCGTAACGGACGATAGCCCCCCGTTGAAGCCTGCCCGGTCGTCAAGCCCCTCCCGTCAACCGGCAAAGTACAGGTACGCCGTCAGGATCAGGACCAGCACGAGCGCCGTGAACAGCACGTCTTTCCAGTCCCAGCTGGACCGCGAAGTGGACCGGTGCTCTTCCGTAAGCGTACCGAAGGTGAGCCCGCTGATCTGTTCGTACGCCGGAGGTTGCGTCAGGTAACTGACCCCGACCATCACCAGAACGCAAACGAGGAAGATCAAAAGGCTATAGTACTGGAAGAAGATGTTGTTGACGATCCACAGGAACGAACCCTCGGCGTAGCCAAAATCGTCCATCAGGGCGACGGGCGTATCCACCGCCAGCCGGAACACGCCAAGCGCGAACCCGACGAGCAGGGCGGCGAGGCATCCCTCCTTGTTCAGGCGCTTGTTGAAAATGCCCAGGAAAAAGACCACGAAAATAGGCGGCCCCAGATAGGCTTGCACGCCCTGCAAATAGTCGTACAGGCCGCGTCCCCCCTGAATGACCGGAATCCACGCCAGGCCGATCACGACCATCGCCCCCGTGGCGATGCGGCCCATCCATACCAGGCGCCGCTCCGACGCGCCGGGACGCAGTCGGCTGTAGAAATCCATGGTGAAAAGCGTGGACGAGGCGTTGAAGACGCCTGCGAGGGAACTCATCAGCGCCGCCAGCAGGCCGGCCACCACGATTCCCCGAATCCCCACGGGCAAAATGTGCGCCACAAGCAGGGGCAGCGCAGCCTGGGCGTTTTCCGTGACCAGTTCGCCCTCGGCGTTGAACATCGCGTCGCGAATGGACTGAACCTCGCCGGACTTCGCCAGCGCAAAGGCGATGATTCCGGGAATGATGAAAATAAAGACCGGAAGCAGCTTCAGAATGGCTGCGGCGATGGAGCCGCGCCGCGCTTCGGTTTCGTTGGGAGCGCCCAGTACGCGCTGTACGATGTATTGGTCGGTGGTCCAGTACCACAGGCCAATGATCGGCGCACAGAAAAGCATCCCCAGCCAGGGATATTGATTATTGAAATACCACGCCATCGCATTTCCGTCCCGAATCGGCGCCCAGGTGGCGTTGATTCCTTCGGGCACCAGCGGCTTCCACAGATTGAACATTTCGGATCCGACGATGGCCCGCAGTTCGCCCCATCCCCCGATAGCCTGCAACCCGAAGACGAGCACCAGAAACGAGCCCAGCACCAGAATAACGGTTTGCAGCGCTTCCGTGTACGCCACGGCGCGCAACCCTCCCAGTACGCTGTAGGCCCCCGTGAAGAGGATGACCAGAATGGAGCCCAGCCAGAAACTGTTCATCCCCATAAAACTTATCTCCGGCAACAGTACGCTGAACACCACGCCGCCCGCAAAAATGCCCACGGCGATCTTGGTCAGCACGTAGGCTACGAGGGAGATTACGGACAGGAGCGTACGCGAGGCGGGAGAAAAACGCCGTTCGAGAAACTCCGGCATCGTGAACACTTTCGACCGCATGTAGAAAGGCGCCATCACCCACCCCAGCACGAGCAGGCACCAGGCGTGCAATTCGTAGTGCGCCAGCGCTACGCCGTCGGTGGCCCCGGAACCGGCCAGCCCGACAAGGTGCTCCGAACCGATATTCGAAGCGAAAATGGAGGCGCCCACGACAAACCATCCAAGGTGGCGGCCTGCGAGGAAATAATCCGTCGAGGTGTCCGTTTTTTGTCGGATCACCCACCAGGCCAGGCCTAATATCACCATGAAATAGGCGGCGATGATGATCCAGTCCAGCGTTGCAAGCGTGCTCATGTTGCGAATTCCGGAAGTGTTTCGTATTGATCGGATGAATTTTCCGTGGCTTTTAAGGAATCATGCGGCTTCCTTGTTCCGTGCGGAGCGCAGGGCCATCATTTCCAGTGCCTGAGCGGTACCCCAAAAAGGCGTCGGTTAAATAATTAAGGACGAAATTTTACGGACCTAAATAATTTAAGAGCGCCTTATCGAGCGTTCCTTCGTACCTTACAGGCTTGAACAATCCTTGCCGTCGAAACCTTCCCTGGTGCGTTGTCCATGTCCGATTCGTATCGCCCGCAACCCGAAGACAAGTTCACGTTCGGTCTCTGGACCGTCGGAAACGTGGGCCGGGATCCGTTCGGGGAGCCGGTCCGCGCCCCGTTCTCCCCCGTTGAAATCGTTCACATGCTGGCCGATGTGGGCGCCTACGGGGTCAATTTTCACGACAACGACCTGGTGCCCATCGACGCGACGGCCCGGGAACGGGACGAGATCGTACGATCCTTCAAGGAAGCGCTCGCCGAACGGGGCCTGAAAGTCCCTATGGCTACCACGAACCTGTTCACGGATCCCGCCTTCCGGGACGGCGCTTTTACCGCCAACGACCCGGCGGTCCGGGCGTACGCCATCCACAAGACGATGCGCGCCATGGACCTCGGCGTGGAATGCGGGGCCGCGACGTATGTTTTCTGGGGAGGCCGCGAAGGGACCGAATCCGACGCCACGAAGAACCCCGTGGACGCCCTGGCCTGGATGCGGGAGGCCCTGAATTTCCTGTGCGAATATGCGGTGGATCAGGGGTACGACCTGCGCTTCGCGCTGGAGCCCAAGCCGAACGAGCCGCGCGGCGACATCTATTTTCCCACGGTGGGCTCCATGCTGGGATTCATCGGTACGCTGGATCGTCCCGATATGGTGGGCGTAAATCCCGAAGTGGCCCACGAACATATGGCCGGACTGAACTTTACGCACGCCGTAGCGCAGGCGTGGGATGCGGGCAAGCTTTTCCATATCGACCTGAACGATCAGAATCCGGGCCGCTACGACCAGGATTTCCGGTTCGCCGCGCACAACCTCAAACCTGCGTTTTTCCTCGTGAAACTGCTGGAGGAGGTCGGCTACGACGGCCCGCGCCATTTCGACGCGCACGCCTATCGCACCGAAGACGCCGAAGGGGTCAGGGATTTCGCGCGCGGGTGCATGAGGAGTTACCTGATCCTGAAGGAGAAGGCGCAGGCGTTCGCGGAAGACGAGGCCATTCAGGCATTGCTTGCCGAAGCGCAGCAAGCCTCTGCAGAATTTCCGTCGTATGCGGGGGGCTATTCCCGGCAGGCGGCGGAAGCGCTCCGGGAACATTCCTTTGACCGGGCTCAACTGGCTTCCCGGGGCTTGGCCTACGAAAAAATCGACCAGTTGCTCACCGACCTTCTGCTCGGCGTACGTTAAGGACACTCTGATTAAATCTGCTTCGATCAGCGCTTCACGTTCGTGCGTACAGGACATTGTGCTGGCGTCGTTGAAGTCAGCGGGAAACGCTGCGGATTCGGGGCATGGCGGACGTGAAGCGCCCTTCGGGAGGCCGCGAGGGGTGCGCTGGCTGTGTCATTCCTCATTACATGGGGCCTGCCATGCTGCTTCGTCATTCCTTGCCAGCCCACCCCTCGCAAACCTCTGAACTTTGCACATTTAATCAGAGTATCCTTAAGCGCCCCGATTTCCTGCTTCATTCGCCGCGCCTGCCCGATCTGCCGCCCATTCCGGTTTCATCCTGCACAAATACCGTTATGTCGTCCCATTCCTCGTCCAACTATCAGTCCGACGCCCTGCGCACCTTGTCCCGGCAGTTTCACATAGGCAACGGCAGCGACGAAGGCGCCGTATCGCCCGAATTGCTGCACGGGGCCATCGGCCTCGCTACCGAGGCGGGCGAGTTGCTGGACGCCATAAAACGCGCGCTCTACTACGGAGGGACGCTCGACAAGCCCAACCTGGTCGAGGAATTGGGCGATCTCGAATGGTATATGGCCGTGATTCGGGATGCGCTCGGCGTCGATCAGGAAGAAGTGCAGCGCATCAATATTGCGAAACTGCGGGCGCGCTATCCAGAGAAGTTTAACACGGAAGAAGCCTACAACCGGGACCTCGACCGGGAGCGAAAGATTGTAGAAAGGGGCTGACGCACCCCATGCCCCTTTATATCCCTTCTATATTCCCAACTCCTTGAACCGTCTCGCCTGCGCCTCGATGGCCGGTTCGGTGGCGAGCCGCTCCACGCTGGAGGCGCCGAAGAACCCCACGACGCCTTCCGTGTGGTCGAAGATGTACTGCACGTCGTCCGGTTCGGCGATGGGGCCGCCGTGGCATAACACGAGGATGTCGGGATTGACGGCCTTCGCCGCGTCGTGAATGGCCTGCACGCGTTTTGCGGATTCCGCGAGCGTCGGCGCCGTATCGGGATTCACCCCGATGGATCCCTTCACCGTGGTGTTCATGTGCGCCACGACGATATCCGCGCCGGCCTCGGTCAGGGCGGTAGCCTGGCCTTCGTCGAAGGCGTACGGGCAGGTGAGCATGTCGAGTTCGCGCGCCTGCCGGATCATCTCGATTTCGAGGTCGAAACTCATGCCCGTCTCCTCCAGAATCTGCCGGAAATTCCCGTCGATCACCCCCACGGTGGGGAAGTTCTGAACCCCGTCGAACCCCATTTCCTTGAGTTGTTTCAGGAAGACGGGCATCAGCCGGAAGGGATCGGTGCCGCATACGCCCGCCAGTACCGGGGTGTCCTGGACGACCGGCAGGACCTCGCCGGCCATGTCCATGACGATGGCGTTCGCGTCGCCGTAGGCCATCAGGCCCGCCGCGCTGCCCCGTCCCGCCATGCGGTAGCGTCCGGAATTATAGATGATGATGAGATCGACGCCGCCTCGCTCGGCGAACTTGGCGGAAATGCCGGTTCCGGCGCCGGCGCCTATGATCGGTTTGCCTGTTGCTACCTGATTACGAAGGCGTTGCAGGCATTCCTCGTATGGAATGAATGGCATGGGTGTGTGGTTTTGATCAGAGTATTCCTAAGGATGCTCTGATTAATTCTGCAAAGTTCAGAGGCTTGCGAGGGGTGCGCTGGCAAGGAATGACGAAGCAATGTGGTAGGCCCCACATAATGAGGAATGACACAGCCAGCGTGCCCCTCGCAGCCTCCCGAAGGGCGCTTCACGACCAAAACGCATTGAATTTACGGTGTTTCCTGCTGATTTCAACGATGCAAGCATGACAACCTTTACAGGAGAACGTGAAGCGCTGATCGAAGTAGAATTGATCAGAGCATCCTTATGTCATCAGGGCGATCAGCCGTTCGAAGACCGCGTCGGCGAAGGCCGTGTCGTTGATGTGGAGGTCCAGTTCCACGAGTTCGACGGGAGGGCGTACGTGCCGGCGCAGCGCGTCGAACAGAGCCGCATCCGCTTCCGGATCATGGAACGGTTCGCCTTCCCGGTCGAGCATACTGACCCCCTTGAGCGGAAGCATGAGCACCGTCGGGCCCGTCGTTTTGTTCAGGTTTTCCGCGATGCGCCGCCCGATTTCCCGGCATTCTTCGGCGGTCGTGCGCATCAGCGTTACGTTGGGGTTGTGCCGGTACAGGTTGCGTTCGCGAAAAGGTTCGGGCACGGTATGCATGGCCCGGAAATTCACCATATCGAGCGCTCCGCACGAGACGACCTGGGGAATGCCCGCCTTGCCCGCCGCCGTGAGGCGATCCGGACCGGCGGAGAGCACGCCGCCCACCACCTCGTCGCACCATTCCGTGGTGGTCATATCCGCTACGCCCGCCACATAGCCGTCGGCGATCAATCCTTCCATGGAGCGTCCTCCGGAGCCGGTGGCGTGAAAGACGAGCATCTCGTACCCGGCTTTTTCCATGCGCTCGCGAATGTTGTTCACGCAGGGGGTCGTCACGCCGAACATGGAGGCCGCCACGATGGGGCGGTCTTTCGCCGCAGGCGCGTCCTGTCCGACCATGCCGCAAATGGCGCCGGCGGCATTGGCGAGAATGCGGCGCGACAACGGGTTCAGGCCCGCGATATCGACTGCCGAATACATCAGCGTTACGTCCTTTATGCCCACGTAAGGGCTTACATCCCCCGAAACGACCGTCGAAACCATCAGCTTCGGAACGCCGACGGGCAGGGTCTGCATCGCCGCCGCGGCGATATTCGTGCCGCCTCCCCCGCCAAGCGCCAGCGCCCCGTGGAACCGGCCCGCCTCGTACAGTTCCGGCGTGAGGCGGCAGACGCCCCGAATCATGACATCGACGGCTTCTCCCCGATCTGCTCGTTCCCGCAGCGCCGCCAGAGAACCGCCCCCGGCAACCGCTACCTCGTCCGCCGAAATATCCGGGACGAAACCGGGTTCGCCAAGCACGCCCGCATCCATCGTCAGCGTTCCGAAACCCCGATCCCGGATGAGATCGCGCACGTACTCGTATTCCGCGCCTTTCGTGTCGAGCGTGCCGATGAGCAGGATGGTTCGGGACATGGCCGCCGCGAGAGATCAGTTCGACGGGGAATAATCGATGGGCGTTTTGAGGGAACGCCAGGGTTCTTCCTCATGCATATCCACGGTGGCGGGCCCTTCGAAGGTCGCCGGGGACAGAATCGCGAGAAAAACGAGCGGTTCGTCGCCCGCATTCCAGGTGGCGTGCACGACATTCTTCGGAATGTGCGCCATGTCGCCGGGGCCGAGCAGGCGCTTTTCTTCCTCCACCCATTGCTCCGCCGTGCCGGAAATCACGTAGATGATTTCTTCGAGCGCCGGATGGCGATGAAACTGGTGTGCGTCCCCGGGCGGCATATGCACCCGCACCATGAGAAGGTCTTCGGCCTCGGTCAGTCTGGGGCGGCACAGCCAGTGATGAGGCCCCCAGGGGGCTTCTTCCACCTCCGCTTCCGCAGCGGTGACGAAACGCAGGGTTCGGTCGTCGGGCATGGTTTTCGTCAGCTATCTCCTTCCGGTTCTTTCTCCGGATCCAGCGAAACCAGCACGCCCTGCATCGCTACATAGTGGCCTGCATAGGTGCAGATGAACGGGTAGTCGCCGGGCGGCGGCATGGTGAACGTTACCTCCACGGTTTCTCCGGGCCCCGCCGTGGGGGTCCAGGCAATGATTTTTTCCTCGTGTTCTGGCGAGATATAGTCGTGCTCCGCCGCGGCGAGGGCCGCCATGCCCACCGGGTTGACGTATTCCCAATGTTCGAGCACTACCACGTTATGCGTCATGGCCGGCGAGGTGGCGTTGTTCACGAACCGGATGGTGACAAGTTCGCCGGCCACGGCTTCGATGAACCGGGTGTCGAAGGCCATCTCATCTCCTGTGGAAGCGATCGTAATGACCCCGTCCCGGTCCGGGCGCTGGCCTCCCCGCGAAGCGCCCGCTTTTTCCTCTGCGCCTCCGGTCATGCCCATTGTCGTGATGTCCCCGGCCAGGATTCCGCTCATCCGGTGGAACGCGACATGACCGACGGCTTCCTTGACGGCTCCCGTCATGGCGTCCGCGTTGTTTGCGGCCCGCAGGAATCCCCGCGCGTGTTGCGCTCCCGCAGCCGTGGCGGCGTGCGGAATCCAGGCGTCCTGAGCGTTTTCGGGCGCGGTGAGCATGGCGAACACGGCCGCCCCCGTTTCGTCGGAGGGGGGAGTATCCGCGAGGGCGAGCAAGGCAGCAAGCCGCACGCGCGCGTCCTCATCTTCCAGTACGTTGCTCGCCATCAGGGCGTTGCGCGATGCGTCGGTCGGCGGCAGAACTTTCGCGGCGGTTCGACGCACGGCTGCAGAGGGATGGTTCAGCGCTTCTGCGGCCACTCCGAAAGCTTCGCCGTCGGGGCTATCCAGCATGCCCAGGCCGTGCAGCGTCCACAAGGCATGCAATGCGCCCGGATTGAGGTCAAGGGCGTCCATGGACGTATCGCGCGCGAGGCCGTAAAGGTCCATCGCCACATCCCGTTCGCCCCGCTCCACAAGGAGCCGCTGGGCCGTTTGCCGCCAGAACATGTTGTCGCGCCGGAGTGCGGCGACGAGTTCCTGCGGCGAAGCGCCGGAGAGGTCCATGGAATCGCCCGGATCCGCATCCTTGTGCACGATGCGGTAGATGCGGCCGTGCTCGCGGTCCCGCAGATCGGTCACGTACGCATTGTTTTTGCCGTGCTCCCAACCTTCCCGGAACGGGCCGAGGTTATGCTGCGGGATGTAGTTGTACCAGTCGACCATCCACAGCGCCCCGTCGGGGCCCACCTCGGCAAGGATGGGAATGGTCCACTCGTCGTCGCTGGCGAACATGTTCCACTTGTTGAGCGCCTTGTAGTCGCTGCCGTCGGGTTCCATAGCGAATCGTCCCAGCGTGCGGACGGTCGGCCCGGCGACGAATGCGATGCGATTCCAGTATTCCTCGGGGAAATCGCGCGCCGTGTACAGGGCGTGCCCGGATGCGGCGGTATAATTCCCTTTCCAGTCTCCCTGACGGGTGCGGGTCGTTACGGGATGTACGCGGCGGTCTTCGGCGATCGTGCCGAGCCGCGCGGGGGTCCAGCCGCGCACCGCCTCGTAATACCGGTTCGGGACGGGCATGTACACGCTGGGATTGTTGTTGGCCGTCGAGGCGAACGCAATGCCCTCCTCGCTGAAGCCGAACCCCCAGGTGTTGTTGTTCGTCATCCGCACGAATTCAAGTTTGGACCCGTCCGGTTTGAACCGGAAGAAGCCCATCGGGAATTGGTGGGATTCGCCGCCGACCGTTCCGTCGAAGCCCGAATAGCCCAGGACGCCCCATATCCAGTTGTCGAAGCCCATCCGGATGTTGTTGGGCCCCGCGTGGGTGTCGAACGTTCCCCAGCCTTCGAAAAGGACCTCCTGCACATCGGCCTTGTCGTCTCCGTCGGCGTCTTTCAGGAAGAAGGTATACGGGGCCTGCACCACCACGACGCCGCCGTTCGCAAAGGCGAATCCGGTCGGGATGCTCAGGTTCTCGGCGAACACGTTGAACGAGTCGGCCCGCCCGTCCCCGTCGGTATCTTCAAGAATCGTAATGCGGTCGTTGCCTTGCCCGACCTCTTCGTGGAGTTGGTTCGGATAATCGATGGTTTCTGCAATCCACAGTCTTCCGCGTTCGTCCCATGCCATATAGATGGGCTTGACGATGTCGGGCTCCGCCGCAAAGAGCTCGATTTCGAATCCCGGCGGCGTCACCATGCGGGACATGGACGTTTCGATGTCCAGGGGCAACTGCATGGGGCGCAGTTTGCGCTCGTTTTCCGGGTTCGAGTTGTATTCGAGGGAAGGCAGTACGGCGTCGACGTATTCGTACGGCGTCGATCTGGGTACGATGTCGAGCGCCCAGTCTCCGGCGGCCCACTTTATGCCCCGCGCAATCAGTTGCTGGAATCCCGGTTGCGACCAGGTCCGTTCGTCGTGCCCCCAGGCCGTGTAGAACACCCGTCCTTCGCCGTGCGTCCGCACCCATGTCCAGGGTTCGACATGATCTCCCTCGCGGCGCACTTCGAGCACGGTGCGGTCGGGGTTGTGATGCTTGTGGATGTACGTTTCGTCCCAGCTTTCGAATTCCGGCACGCCGAGAATGGCGGGATGTGTCGGATCCGTGCGTTCCGTACGCACCACGCCGATACCGTGGCTGTCGAAGGCCGCGCCGACGAGCGCGATGTAGGCCTCCGAATTGCCGAACATGGCCGAGGCGCAATGCAGGGGCACGAATCCGCCGCCCTCCGCGACATAGTCGAGGAGCGCCTGTTCCTGTGCGTCCGTCATTTCCATATAATTGGCGTAGAACACCACCGCGTCGAATTGCCGCAGGTTCTCGAGGCGGATGGCCTCGACTTCGTCCGTGTAGAAGATGTCCACGCCCATTGCATACAGCGACGAGATGATTTGTTGGGCGCGGGCTGCGGGTTGGTGATGCCCATGGTCGCCGAGGAACAGGACGGACACGGTAGCCTTGTCGTCCGGTCGGAACGCTGGCGAGGCGGAGGCGGTCGAGCAGAAAACGACGATGAGAAGAAGAACGCCGGCAAGGGGAGCGAAACGACGCATGGCAGGGAGTGTGCGTTGGATGGAAAGCAATACGGTGTGCGGGAGCGCTACGGGGTGCGGCGGGCGGCCCATTCCACGCTGTTGCGAAGGATACGGGCGTACGCAGGGTGCTGGTGCGCTGCGCCGTCATGGCCCAGCGTGTTGACGACGATCCGCCCGTTCGTATGGTGGACGGTCCACACGATCGGGTAGGTTTCGCCGGTTTCGACTTCTTCCGCTTCGGCGAGCACATGGATGGACGAGCCCTCGGGGTCTCGTTCGGAGCGGTACAATTCGTCTTCAATGGTGAATTCAGCCGGTACGCCCGCCATCACCGGATGGTCGGGTTCGATGACTTGCACCGTGAAGGCGCCGTATTGCCGGTGGCTCCGGGCGCCTCCGCCCACGAGTTCCCGGTTGTATTCCGGCCAGTTCAACCAGTTATACCATGCTCCCGGATGTCCGATCACGAGCCCTTTGCCCGCCCCGACGAAATAAAACACGCCCTCGTGCAATTCCGGGTCGGTCATCGGCTGGTTCGTCACGATGCGGAGTACGTCGAGCGTATCGAGGGCGGGGAGTATGTGCCCCGGCGCGTCGGTATAGGCCGCATGGATACCGGCTTCTTCAAGCACGCCCGCATCTTCTTCATGGAACCACCGGTCGAAATCGTGAGAGGCGCCCCCTCCGGCCGTGAGGACGGAAATCGGGTCGGGCGCCTCGGACCGGGGGGTCTGCGCTTGTGCGCAGGCGGACACGGTCAGGGCCGCGAATAGCAGGAAGCCCGCTCGCCCGGTAATATGCAAGAACTTTGTCATAATGGATGCAGGTTCGGGTGTTTGCGGAATCGCCCGCTACGTTTCGGGATCTGGTGCGAAACAAAATGATACTTCCCGCTGCGTTAATGCACAAGGCGCAAGCAGGTAGCAAGGAAGATCAGGTGGCGAGATCGAAGGGGGTTATATACCAAGGTTGACGCGATTTTTCTGCGCGAGTGGATTTGATCTTGTTCTTTCGCGGCCAGTTGTGCAGCAGCGCCTCTGCAAATTGGCAGGGCACGCCTGCAATTGGCGGATTCTTCTCAAGTTGCTCTGGATCGACAGGTTGTCTCGCACTGCATTCATGACCTCGCAAGAGCGAGTAGCTTTGGCACGTAGCGGTCTCTTTCTTCTGTCATGAACAGGACATGCCTAGCTTCAAACTCCTCGCGGCTGAGTCCCCAAGGTAGCTGAGGATACCGTGTCCATGACAGGATTGCGCTGTTCAGAATGACATCCGGGTCAGCGATGCGCTTCTCTACGTCTTTGATGCGGCGATGGAAAAGCACCTTGTCGCTTTCGGGTCCTTCGTGGAGCAGGCCATGAGGTTCGACGAACGTGATGTACTGTTTGCCCGCATCAAGAAGCCACAGGATGAAATCGGGGTGGAAGTTCCCGGCTTCGAAGAAGCCAACGCCTTTGCCACGGCTCATGTTGCGCAGCAGAAAAAGCTCGGTTCCTCCTTCGGCCATGGCTTGGGGGTTCTCATCGCACCATTTCTTCAGGTCGGATACGAACTGGAATTCACTCTCGTTGAGCGCGACTGGCAGAATGGTGATTCTGCCACCCCGGCGGACGTGAAAGAGCGGTTGGTAAAGATGGCGTCCGAGGTTGCAGGCGTTGAGGTCGCCGATGCGCAGGATGTCGTTTTTCCGGGTTTCAAGGTCTCTCTTGATCTGTTGGATGGCCTGAATGAGCTGATTCTCGTCGCCATCCACGATCAACTGGTATTCGTCTTCTTCCGGGAAGTTGGGATCAGCGGGCGTGAGTTCCCGTAGTTCGAGCCTGGGTTCGATGTATTCGCGCTTGCAGTAGTTGTAGAGACAGTCGCAGTACCGCTTCAGCAACTCGGTCGCCACTTGCTGAAGCAAGGCCACACCGGCGAAGTCCATCGGTTCGAGGCGGCTCGACGGCAGGTAGAGCGTGTACCAGCTGGAATCGGAAAGCAGATTGCGGATGCCGTCCTTCGTAATATTGAGGTTATGCCAGGCGCGCTCCTGCTTGAAGCGTTCGGCTTCGAAAAAGAGCGCGTCGAAATCGAGAAACGCCAGATGGCGCTCTTCAAGTGGGCGCTGGTCTTTTCGGGCGATGCTCGTCATCTCCCGTGATGAAACCGCTTGAATGCGCGGATACCAGTCGGCGACGACCGTGTTGTGGGTGATGTACTTGGGCACGTCTCCCACGCAGGGAACGGCGGCATCCCTCTTGAAGTCGTATTCCTTGCCGTCGGCTGTCTTGCGCTTCGGCCGCAGAACACGAAGGCGCTTGCCCACGTCGCAGGTTACGTTCAGCGGGATGGTGAAAATTCGACGACGTTCGTTTCCAGGAAGGCCTTCCTCTTTGAGAAACTCTCTGAACTTCTCCATGAAATCGGCTTTGATACCGAAGACGTTCAGTGTTTCCAGTTCCTCGATGAAAGGAGGGCGTTCGAGAGCGTGCGCATGTCCGCTACGTTTCAGGCACCATCCGTAGCCTTTGAGGCGAACTCCGCGACCAAAGAGCTGAATGATCTGTGCACCCTCGCCGCGGCCAACATGCATAAGCCCCATCGTGCTGACGCGCCAGCAGTCCCAGCCTTCGACAAACTTCTTCGATCCGATCAGCAGGTTCACCGGAGAACCGGATTCGCGGATACCGGCGAACATTGCCTCGGTGAAGTCGCTGTCTTCAACGGATAGCGGGATCCCGCTTGCACCGACGACTTCTTCCACATGTTCGCAGAGGCCCTTGGCGTCGCCCACATTGATAAGCCCGAAGGGTTCCTCGACCGTCCCGGCTTTCAGCGCCACTTCGCCCGATTCTCCCTTGATACGTTCGAGGGTGAGTTGGCCACCGTCGGCGTTGTTGAATAGACGGCGCAGGATGTCGCGGTAGATGTCGGTTGTATTCTCGCCGGCGATCATTTGTTTGGCAAGGTAGGCAAAGGCTCCAGCGAAGATGTCGTTTCCTTCATGGTCGAGAAGGCCCGTATCCTGTCCATTCCCAGTCAGGAGTTCGCCAATGCGTCGCTGTGCTGCTTTAGGATTCGCCAGGAAGGCGGCAATGAACTCAATGATGAGTGCAACGTCGGCCGCTACGGCTTTCTCGTCTTTAGCGCCCTTCGCCTTTGTGACAGTGCTGCCAACAAACACCCACAACGGCTTTTCGATATGGAAAGACTCGTATTTGGGCTTTTGCTCCTGGTAGAGGCGAAGCTGCTGGTAGTACTTGAGAAGACAGGCTGTCAGGTAGATAGCCTTTGTTTCTTCAAAAGACTCCGGCAGGTTGAGAATCTGGTAGTCCTTTCCGAAGCCGTCCTCGTAGAACCAGCGATACGAGTAGTCGAAAAGGACGCTGCGGGCGTAACTGTTCTCGAAATCCTCCCGCTTGGCCGCGACCACGGCCTGTTCAAAAGTGGCGGAATACTCGAATGTGAAGCCCTTTTCGCAGAGCATCGACCGCTTGGCGAACCACGCGCCCTCTTGCGCCCCGCTCATGCCCCGGTGTCCTTCATCGACCAGCAACAGGTTTTGGTCGCCCAGGCTGCGTGTGGCAATCGTGTTCGGCCCTTCCTCGTCAGCCAGCTTTGTGATTTCGAGCACGTCCACCCGGTCAAGTCCACGGGTCACGTCAAACAAGCCGCCGCGCGTGTGCAAGTAGGATTCGGCCTCAATCCCGCTCAAGCGGAACTCGTCCACATGCTGAACGCTAAGTCGCTCGTTTGGCGTGAGCAGAATCACGCGGGAAAGCTGCTTATCGTAACCGGCGCGGCGTGCGTAGTGGCGGTATTGAAGCAGGTTGACATGCATCAACAGCGTCTTGCCGCTGCCGGTCGCGTTCTGTAGACATAATTTGTTGAGATCGTCTTCGCTGTACTCCGGAACAGGGGCGTAATCCGTCCAACGGCGGTTGAATCGCTGCACAAAGTCGTTTAGATCATTCCTCAGGCTGGCGTGGTCGCTGAAGTACCGGTCGAGGTAGATTTCGGCAAAGACCAGCGTGAGCCATTGGAAGTACTTCCACACGACCGGGCGGTCGCGTCGCACGTTGATCGTCCGTGTGTGACGGGCAATATTCTCTTCGTAAACAAGAATCTGCTCCCGCGAGAGCCGGCAGTTGTTCCAGAAGAGATTGCTTTCCACCAGGGCATGGTAGAAGTTGTGCAGGTTGTTGTGCGTCAAGCCTTCCAACCGGGGATATTTGATCGGTTCGGACAGGATATGGAATGGTCGAACAATGTGGCCGTTCTGCTTGTGCTCGCGAAGCGGATCAATCCCGAACAGACTCACAAGCCACTGATTGAGCAGTAGCTTGTTACTGAACTTGTGTCGCTTTGGGCCTCTACTTCGCCGGGCAGCCATTTCCTATGCGTCTCTGTAAACCAGTCGAACCGCATCAGCGAGGCACTGTGGGATGGCTTCGGGCTCGACTGAATCAAAGTGGTCTAGGGCGGCGAGAGCTTTTCCTTTTCTGTCGGCTTGATTTCGGGATATCCCAGCACAGTCCTCGAAATATGGCTTCAAGACCGCGACTGAGCCCGTCTCGCCCACGATCTCTTGAATGGTAGAATTCAGTTGATAGGTGCGTCTTTTCCCTTGCGTCTTATCTGCATCCCAGCCTTCAGGAATCGGATCGGGCAACGGGTCTTCGTCATGCACCACGATGTAGTTGAGATGAAACGCCTTGGCTATGGCCACGTAGAGTGGGATGTTGTGCTTCGAACCGCAGTCGATCACGGAAACATCCTCCGAGTAGCAACCTGTCTTTTTGGCAAGGTAGGGGAAAACCGATTTTTCGGTCTCCCCTTCAACGAATGCTACGCGGCGAGCAAAGAGCATCTCGCCGCGATCCGGATTGACCCATGCGGCCATACGGAACCGGCGTTTGCGATCATGAACGTTTTCGCCTTCGAATAAGTCCTTGGTGCATTGCACTACCGTGGTACCGTCCTCGGCCGAGGTTTTTCGAATCAGGGCAATGCCTCGGTAATCATCCAGGTTCACGAAGTGGGTGGAATGGCTGCAAACGAGAACCTGATTGTTGTCACTACCTGCCAGTACTCGAAGGGCCGTGTCCAAAGCACGTTGTGCATGCGGGTGCAAGAAGAGTTCCGGTTCTTCTATTGCGAAGACGACCGATTCAGATGCTTTGCGAGCTGTGGTGCCTCCCGTCCCATCAGCGGCCCGGCGCATGGCTTTTGCCCATGCTTTCATGAGGCCAAAGATCACGGCGCGCTGTAGACCATGTCCTTTGCGCTCGGCCAGGGTCTTGAGGCCGTCGTCGAGATGAATATCCGTCCCCAACTCGAAAATTTTAGAGATGTCCGGCGGCGTAACTTCCACAGACACACGCACATCCCATTCAGTTAGCTCTTGCTCAATGGAAGACTCAAGGTCGGCAAGTTGCTGGGGGCGGTCTTCGCTGTCTGGCCCCGCGTTCAGAGCACCAATCAACGTGCCGAGTTGTTCCTGAATGGTTCGGAAGCGCGGGTCAGCGGAGGCCATCTCTGTGACTGCAAAAGTCAGGAGTTTTCCGAAAAGTGCTGTGCCCTTGACTTTCGACTCCTCGCTCAAACCCCGGACAGCGGGAACAAGGAAGAATTCCGGCAGGACACCAGCCGCGACATTTCTCTGGCCGAGCAAGGGACCTTCTTCAAGGGTTTCGGGAAAAGTCAAGTCTGCGCAGTGCTCTTCAATGTATTGCCGCTGAGCTGCTTCAATATGGGCTTTGGATAGTCGCCCCGATTCCGGGACATAGGTACTCAATGGTGTTTTGGCAACCGTATCGCGCTTCGCGTACTTGCTTGCGTTGTCGGCTTGCAGCCAATCTTCCTCGGGTTCCGACACATAGCCGTTGTATGCGACAACAATCTTGCCTTCATCGTCATACCTGGCTGTTTTCCGAAAGCGGAAGGTGCCGTCAGCTCTAACATACTTTTTCCAGGTGGTACTTTCCTGCTCCGTTAGCCTGTCGAAGGTGACTTCCACCCACATCGCTTTTTCATCAGGCTCTGCGAACGCAAATAGATCATTTGCACCCGGCTTTGTCGACGAATTGAGCGCGAAATCCAGGGCACCGATGACATTCGACTTTCCGTGGTTGTTCTGGCCGAGTAGAACGAGTATGTCGCGGCACGCCAGTTCGCAATGCCTGATGCTCCGAAAGTTGTGTATGGTTATATGTGCGATTTTCACTGTTCTCTTTTCGGGGCTGCCATCAGTTACCAACCGCAAGCGATTCCAAGCGGTCAAGCCAGTCGTTGAACACGGGACACGCCGAACGCATCTGGCCAATCCCTATTTCCTTTGCAATAGCGATGCCGGTACTTGTCTTCTTGAATCGGCGGTAGAGCTTTTCAATGCGCTTGGATGGGGCCGTATGTTGCGAATTGTCGATTGCCTCAGGTTCCCCGCATTCCTGAATGATTGCTTCTATGCTTTGCCGGTCTGTCTGAATGGCCCTCGCTAGGGTAGCGGGCTCACTGAAAAGCAGCGCCTCGAACTCGTGGACTGCGATATGCGGTACGAAACGCACGTCTGAGCGGTGGTCCGCGAGTTCGGTGTCAATAGCGACCTGAGTTGCGGTGCAAATAGCAGTAGCAATCTCGCTTGGGGATGCTCCCGGTCGGACGGCATCAAGGCCAGGCCAATCGCGACCAATGCCGTAGTAATCAACCAGAAGCGAAACGTAAGCGTCTCTTCGCTGCTTCAAGTGCCGGGCAATGTCATTCCTGGCGCGCACGAAGCGCACATCGCCGCCCTTCTGTCCCGACTTCGATAGAATGATTGGCGTCATGAAGACGTTCTTTGCGCCAAGGTACGGAGCAAGGATATCCTTGATGAAGCGCTGCTCCGTTGGTCCTTCCACAATGACGGTAACGGCCGCGAAGCTACTCATGGCTGGTTCCTCCCGCGATTACGTTCTTAGCCCATAGTTCTCCTACTGAGTAGTCTTCGAGCCACACCGTGAAATCCTCCTCGTTCAGCCGTTCAAACGTCGATTGACCCTCCTTCCGATTGACAACAATCACGTCCTCAACAGCAAATTGGTCAAGCAATAGCGGTGACTGCGTAGCAACTATCAACTGGGTTTCCTTTGCGGCACTATTGATCAATTCTCCCAAAATACGTATGGCCTCCGGGTGCATGCCCAATTCAGGCTCGTCAATAATGAGAGACGGAGGCGGGTCAGGTTGAAGGAGCGCGGTCGCCAGGCAAATGAACCGAATGCTCCCATCGGAAAGGTGGTACGCTTGCATCGGATAGTCTGACCCCTTGGTCTTCCAAGACAGGGCCACCTTCGTCTTCGGACCGAATTTCTGTGGCTTCAACAGGAAGTCATCCAGAAAGGGCGTGACCAGTCTACATGCGTTGACAATTTCATTGTAGACATACTTTTCTTCTTCACGCAGATGAGCCAGAAATGGCGCGATATTGGACGCATCAGGTCGAAGGACCTCATTGTCTTCGACAATCTCAGCGTGGCGCATACCGGCCGTAGGACTTGTGTCGTGAAAGTGATACACAACCCAGGATCGGACAGTATCATATACGGGCCTGCTGTACTGGCTATCGGGCAAGTTCCCCTTTACCTCTTTAACCAGAAGTGACTGGTTGTCGTTGCTTGTTCCCAGTTCCCACCAGCCGCTACTCCCGTGTGCGTAATATCTGGCCTCATCGAAAAGAGCAAAATCCTCTCCTGTGCCAGGTTTGAGAGTAAATCGGTAGCCACGAGGTTCAAAGTATGTCTCGAAATACATCTTGTCCGTGACTTTCCGCCCGTTGTGAAGAAGGTCACTAATGCCACCGCTGTCGCGAACATAATCATTGAGATTGCCATCGATCAATGATCTGAGCATTCGGAAGAAAGAAAGTAGATTGGTCTTTCCTGCGCCGTTGGCTCCGACAAGTACATTCAGGTTCTTAAGCTCAAACCCATCCAGTTCTCGGATTGATTTGAAGCCTTTTATGGTTAATTTGTCCAGTTGTCCGCCCATATCAAACTTCCTCCACGTCCCACATCAGACGCATGAAATCTTCCTCGATGAGGCGGACTTTCCAGTCGTCGCCTTTTTGTTTGAGAATTGGCAGGTTGTTGCTGCCGTTGACGTAGATCACGTCAAATTCAAAGCACCCGGCGCTGTTTCGGTTTTGTTGAAACCATTCGTCGAGCATCAGGTTGTCTTCCTCGATCTTGCCGGTCAACTTCCGCCAAACGATGAGGACGTTTCGCCGTTCCCCGTTGTTCGGATTGTTCGGATCTGCGGGCATCCAGCCCTCGACCTTCCGAAACCACCACGGACCGTCTTCGTCCTGGGTAAGGCGACCGTCCACAACAAGGCGAGTCTGCGTGTCCTCGGGAAGTTCAGGGTCGGTTTCGCGTTTGAAGGTGGCGTTGAAGGTCTGCGGCGCGGCGATGTGGGTCACGCGCAAGCCGATCAGGTAGTTGAATGTTTCGATGAGATCAACGTTTCGAGTGACATACTGGTCGCTATCGGACTTCTTGATCCGGAGTGTGTACGCAGTCGGATCGGCGAAGGCATCAATGTTCAAAAGGCTCTGACTGCCGCGTGTCTCGACATCAAGCATGTAGTGCAGTGTGTAGTCTTGACGGAGGGAGGTATTTCTTGCAAGCGCTCTGTTGCGTCCCTCGTCGTCACAGAAAACAAGGTTGTTCAGGCAATCCTCGTAGGATTCCAAACGAATGTATTTGAAGAAGTGACTGACTCCTTTTGAGCGGTCAAGGGGCTTGCCGTTTGCCCAATCTTCAGCGTAGACAACCTTCTCAATGCGCGGACGCAGAATTGTGTCGAAGTAGTTCCCCATTTCAACAAGCGTATACTTGCGTTCACCATGGTCTTTCCTATTCATGGCAATGACAGCATGGCCCGTTGTGCCCGAGCCCGCGAAGAAGTCCAAGGCTTCGCTGTCCTCGCAGAGCGATGCCGCCTTTAGACAGTCTGCAACGGCACCAACTGCTTTGGGAAAGTCGAAATCCTTTGCGATTCCGAATAGATTGTTAAGGACACGGGTTCCGTGGTCACGTGCTGAGTAATCGGGCTTGTCCCACCAAGTACGGGGAAGCGAGCCTTCATGATGAATGTACTTCCTTTTGTATATCTCAACTGTCTTGCCCCGCACTTCCGCCTTGATCTCGAAGAGTTCGCGTTCCGTTCGCTCCTTACCAAAACGCCACACACGCGGCCTGCCCTGCGCGTCTGTGGGCCAAATTACTTGCTCACCGTCAGTAGGAGATTCTGACTCAGACCACTCCTTCGCGTCCTGATTCCAGATCATTTTGGGTATGCGGATAGCGTTGGAGTCAGCACGATAGTAGATGGGGAAGTACTGCCGGGGTCGGTCCCGGCGGAACGACCCCGCACTGTTCTTTCGGAAATTCTCCCATTCAAACTGGCGACCGTCTTCATCTGTCAAGTCATAGCGCTGACGTTGTTCAGCAGAATGCGGCAATCGGCCAACGGTGCACCGGTTGGGGTCGAGTGCATAAAAGAGAGCGTACTCGTGATTGACCGAAAACCCCGACACGGTCGAACGGCCGGAAGGGTTGTTTCGAATTGGGACGGTCGCGAGATACGCATCGGGGCCGAAAGCCAAATCCATCAGAGGTTTTAGATTGCACACTTCGTAATCGTCTATCGTGACACAAATTATGCCGGGATTTGTGAGAAGGTGTCGACATGTCGCCAACCGGTCAAAAATGAATGAACACCAAGAAGAATGCTTGTACTCGTTCTTGTAGATAATCTCAGTAGCGGCTGCGTTATAGGGAGGATCAATGTACAGTGACTGTACTTGTTGTTGCTTAGAGGCCGCAAGAAGTGAGAGGCCTTGGAAGTTCTCGGAGTGAACGAGGAGCCCATCGGTACTCTCCTGAACATCGTCGAGAGATGCGAGGACGGCGTGACGGAATGCGTCGCCAAAAAACGCCGTGTCAACAACAAGGTTCTGGTTAGCCCGTAAGAAATCAGCTGTCAGGGGTTCTGAGTAACCAACACTAACAGTACTCGCCTCAATCTCATCAATGGCGAACAACCGCACCCATTCTTCCCGCTGGGCATCGTTGGCAGTGATTTCCGGGTAGAACTCCTCCGGGATGCGGTCGAGTGTGATGCAGTAGTTTGTTTCGACGACAAACTTCTTTTTGAGCCAAAGCCGCTTCTGGAAGTCTTCTATTTGGGCCAGAAAGTCGATCAGCTTGTGCGCAATGGTGCGAAGCACCTTCAGTTTGGAAAGGTATGTCTCGACCGCCGGAGCTTCGGCGGTCGAGATGTCGTCCAGGCGCATAACCTCGTTCTTGATGTAGAAGTCCAGCTCGCGTCGGAGAAATGCGCCCAGGTTTTTGTGGATGAAGTAGTCCATCGTATTGCGGGCTGTGTACTGATTGATGTACTTCGCCAGCAGGGGGCGATCTTTGTCCTTCTCCGTGGGCGCGGGAACGGTCAAGAAAAACTTGTATTCGTCCTCCGCGGCAAGGTCGTCGAGAGCGGCAAGGACGACTTCGACGGCTTCGGCGTTCCGTTTGGCGCGCCAAGTTTTTTCCTGTCCCGACTTATCGGGGTCGGGCCGGTACTCGAATTGGATGACCAGCTCGCCTTCTCCGGTCAAAGCAACAGGTTCGTCTTTGTGGATGACGAAGTAGCGCTTGGTGGCCTCTGATGCCCTGATGTTGCCGTGCTCGCCTTCGGTGGCGTCCACAATGCGGAAATGAATGAGGCGGGGAGGGGTGTCGCCGATCTCAAGTCCGAGTTTATCCGCTTTGGAATGTTCCTGAATCTCCTTGGCCTGCCGTAGATCGACGGTAAAGTTGCGAAAGTGCTCCGCCGTTTTGATGTAGTACTGGTCTGCGTTCGCCCAATGCAGCTTCACTTCTTCGCCGTTGTAGGGCACGGCGAATGGTGCGGCTTTGCCGGGCGTTTCACGGGTGTAGTAACGACGCGAGATGAAGTCGCCATTGTCGTAATACCGCTCGAAGAAGCGGTAGAGATGATCGTAGATCTCGCCTTCGGCGCTGGCCGTGTCTTGTGCGGTCTCGTAGCGTGCGCGGGCTTCTTTCACCTTTCGAACGCTTTCCGGGTCAGCGGCTCCGTATTCCCTGGCAGTCTCAAGTTCTTTCTCATATTCGGCCTCAAGCCGGGCCTTGCGGCTGTCGTCAATCTGGCCAAAAGAGTCGGCGATGAAGGCGAGCAGGTCATCTTCGAGAAAGCGTGTCACCTGCCCGGCCTTTGCGTGCATGATGCGGTAGAACCCGAAGTCGAGATCGGGATGGTTCAACTGGAACAACTCCTCGAGCTTTTTTACCAGTCTGGACCGAAGTTGCTGCGTGGTCGGCATATGGAGAAATGTCCCGCAAAACCGGGCAGTTATTCAGGCGGTTTTAAGTGTACTGTGGTGCCACGCCATCAGGCGCCCATTCTTCGGGGTCCATGGTTTGATCAACCCGATTACATATTCTTCGTGCATACGTTCTTCAATCTGCGATTGTCTGGTTTTTCCCCAACGAGCGGGCATCATGCGTTTGTCGCGATCAAGATGCCGGATGCCGATACCCGCCAGGTCGAAACCGGTATTTTTTCCTATGGCGGCGAGTCCCTTGTGCGTTTCTACATCTACGCCGCGCAGGATAGATGTGCCGACGACGATGATAGCCGCCTTTCCTTGTTTCAGTACCCGATGCATTTCCCGGATAACGGCGCCCATTTCGCCAAAGTACCGGCGCAGCACCGCCGCTTTTCTCCTATCGACCTGTCTCAGCACAGCCAGTGTCGATTCGCATTGTTCCGGCAACGACGCGCAGGATTTTTCGCCCAGGGCGTCATGGCCGAGATACTGTTTTCGGATATTGGTCAGGTCGTCGATTTTCCAACCCAGCCAGACCAGCGAGAACTTGTGCGCGCGCATATAGTCGATGGCATTGTTGGCGTAGGGCGGCGATGTCACGATCAGATCGACGCTCTCCGCCGGCAATCCGGTGTTGTCTGCTGCCGCTTCAAAAACTTCCGGTCTGTCGGAGCGGGCGATGGATTTGTCGTCGGGATCCCCGTTTTCCTTGTGCTTGCTCCAGGTTTCCGCGGGGTTTGGATAGCTGCCGGGCCCATTGCCGTCGCCGGCGTAGGAGCGAAGGTTGTTCTTCAATCGTTTTTCGAATTCCACGAATGCGGAATTCGGGTTTTTGTCCATGACCCGGTGGGGCCGCGTATGCGCGAGATCGCGGGCCAGTGAAACGCCGCCGGACTTGGCGATAATCGTCGAGGAGAAAACAACCTGGAAAAATTGCCGCATCGAATGCCCGGTCACTGTCTCTATGCATTTCAGCAGGGACAATAGTTCCAGTTGTTGCTGCATGGGGAACCAGTAGTCCACAAAAGACAGCGTTTTAGGATCGAACCGCCGAACACGGTCCGCTTCCAGGTCTTTCAGGTCCAGCCTGTAGATACGTTGCGCTTCTTCGAGAATCTCGCGTCCGGCGATCAGGGCGTCCATTGGATTCACCGGCGTCAGTTTGGCTGCCGAGATCATTCGAGCCAACGGATCGATGTCACACCCGATAGCCCGGCGACCCAGCCTTTGGGCTTCGACCAGCGTGGTGCCCGATCCCAGCATAGGATCGAATACCGTTTCGCCGGGGACGGACAAGGTCTCTATGAATACATGTGGCAACTGCGGCGGAAACTTCGCCGGAAACGGGTGCCAGCCATGCGTTGCGTATTTGCCGCTGGTCCCGTGAAATCCCAGATCGGATTGCAGTACCTCTTGCAACGTGGCTGCATCGTACGCGCCGGCCTGACCGGCCCTCGTATCCATCGGTTGCTTCCTGAAGAGATCGATTGTCGTTGCGCTCCTCGACATGTTCCTTCGCACAGACGTTAATTATTTTATTCGGTTAATTCCTCGCCATAGGGCAACCGGTGAAATTCGATTGTTGTTCCCATAATTTTTGGGATTAATGTCGCCTCTGCAACGCCGGCTATCAGGCAATAATAGTATCTTCTTGCGATATTATTTCTGGTGCGATTCGGTCAATCGATAAAAAACCCTGCCATGAAAACGGTGCAAAACATGGACCATGCGGCCTTGAAGATCGGCGGGCCTGGGGCAGCCTGCCTGGTCGGATTCGCTGTGCTCGCCTCAGGTTGTTCGATGCGCGACGCCCGCGAGGCCATGCCCGCCTCGCCAGCCCGCAACATTGTCCTTTTCGTCGCCGACGACCATGGACAGGACACGGGCGCGTACGGGAATCCGGTCGTTCAAACGCCCCATCTCGATGCGTTCGCCGCCGAGGGGATGCTGTTTACGTATGCGTTCGCGACGACGGCCAGTTGCAGCGCCAGCCGTTCCGTGTTGCTTACCGGGCTGCACAACCACCGCAACGGGCAATACGGCCATGTCCACGATTTTCATCACTTCATGGCGTTCGACAATATCCGGTCCCTGCCCGTCTTGCTGGAAGAAGCGGGCTACCGCACGGCCCGCGCCGGAAAATACCATGTGGCGCCAGAGGCTGTCTTTCGTTTCGGGGAAACGATCCCCGGAGATACCCGCGACGTAGTGACGATGGTGGACCGCGCCCGCCCGTTCCTCGAAGCGGAAAGCGAACGGCCCTTCTTTTTCTATATCGCCACCAGCGACCCCCACCGGGGCGGGGGCAAGACATCGGGCGATCCGCTGGCGCCGGATCGTTTCGGCAACCGCCCGGCGGGTTATCCCGGCGTCGATCCGGTTATCTACGATCCAGAGGAAATAACCGCGCCGCCCTACCTTCCCGATACGCCCGCCGCGCGCGCCGAACTGGCGCAGTATTACCAGTCCGTATCGCGCATCGACCAGGGATTCGGGTATCTAATGCAAGCGCTGAAGGAGGCGGGCCGCTACGACGATACGCTCATTTTGTACCTGTCAGACCATGGCGTCGCCATGCCGGGCGCCAAAACGACCGTGTACGAGCCCGGATTGCGCTCCCCGTTGATCGCGCGACATCCCGACGCAGCGCAGCGCGGCGCGATCGCCGACGCCATGGTGAGCTGGGTGGATATTGCTCCGACGATACTGGACTTCGCAGGGGTCGCCGAGCCCACGTATTCGCAACAGGTGCAGTCGGAAGGCATCCGCAAGCATTTGCCGGACGAGCACGGCTTGCACGGACGGTCTTTTCTGGGAGTACTGCAAACCGGCGACGGGACCGGGTTCGATCGCGTGTACGCCTCGCACACGTTCCACGAAATTCAAATGTATTATCCGATGCGCGCGGTGCGGGATCGGGAATACAAACTCATCTGGAATGTGGCGCACGATCTCCCCTTTCCTTTCGCCACGGATTTGTGGGCGGCGGCCACCTGGCAGCAGGCGCACCGGCAGGGACCGGGCGCCCGCTACGGGGTGCGTTCCGTAGAAGATTACATCCATCGTCCCGAGTTTGAATTGTACGATATGCGCAACGATCCATGGGAATCGGAAAATCTGGCGTATCTTCCAGCGTACGCCGAGACGCTGGCTGCCTACCGGGAGATGCTGTGGGATTTTGAAGTGCGCACGTCGGATCCGTGGTTGCTCAAACAGGAATACGAATAAAGGATACGCTTTGACCATGCGATACGAACTGTTTCGAGGAAAAGGATGGAGCGCGGCCCTGCTGCTTGCGCTGGGCCTGACGACATGGGGCCTGGCCGGATGCGGCGAGGCGGATCGCGGAAACGATGGCCCCTCAGGCGAAGCGCCGCCGAACCTGGTGTTTATTCTGGCCGACGATCTCGGCTACGCAGACCTGGGCGCGTACGGACAAGCCAGCATCGCTACGCCCCGGCTGGATCGCATGGCGTCGGAAGGACTCCGGTTCACGCAGTTCTATTCCGGTTCGACCGTGTGCGCCCCGTCGCGCAGCGTACTCATGGACGGACGGCACACGGGGCATACGTACATCCGGGGCAACAGGGAAATACTCCCCTACGGGCAGGAGCCCATCCCCGATTCGGTCGTGACCTTCGCCGAGGTGCTCAAGGGAGCCGGGTACCGGACCGGGCTGGTGGGCAAGTGGGGGCTGGGCGGTCCCGACACCCCGGGACACCCGAACCGGCAGGGGTTCGATTATTTTTTCGGCTACCTCGGGCAGCGGCACGCCCATAATTATTACACCGAATTCCTTTTTCATAACGAGGACAGCGTATCGGTGGCCGGCAACAGGATGCCCGAACCGCGCCGGGGAGACGGCGCAGGCGAAGCCATCGAAAAAATTACCTACAGCCACGATCTGTTTGCGGATTCGGCGCTGGCCTTCATTGATCGGAATCAGGAAGGGCCTTTCATGCTCTATTTCGCGTTGACGATTCCTCACGCCAACAACGAGGCGGGCCCTCGCGGCATGGAAGTCCCCGACTACGGGCAATACGAAGAGATGGACTGGCCGAACGCAGAGAAAGGCATGGCGGCCATGGTTACTCGGATGGACGCCGACATAGGCCGTTTGCTGGATCGCCTCGAAGAACGCGGCGTCGCCGAAAACACGCTTGTTTTCTTTACGAGCGACAACGGTCCGCATCGCGAAGGAGGCCGCGATCCGGAATATTTCGACTCGAACGGGCCGCTTCGCGGGATCAAGCGGGATTTGTACGAGGGCGGTATCCGCGTACCCGCCATTGCCTGGTGGCCGGGTCGCGTGGAAGCGGCGACCGTCACGGATCACATGGGTCATTTTACCGACGTCTTGCCGACTTTCGCGTCCCTCGCCGGGGTTGCTCCTCCAAAAGACATCGACGGAATCGACATGACGCCGACCTTGCTGGGCCGTCCCGAGGAACAGCGCGAACACGAGTATCTGTACTGGGAATTCCATGAGGACGGCATGGCGCAGGCCGTGCGGATGGGTTCGTGGAAAGGGGTACGTACGCCAGGGCATGACGCTATAGAGGCGTACGATCTCGATACAGACCTTTCGGAAACGACTGACTTGGCCGCGCAGCATCCCGATGTGGCGGCGCGCCTCGACAGTATCATGCAGGCGGCTCACCGCCCGTCGTCCATTGAGTGGAGAAAAAGGTAGACTGATCAGTCTACCTGCCTGTCACTCTTCAGTATCCTTTATTTATTCCCCCATCGCGCATCGAAAAACGAACCTCCCTGTACCCGTGAATACATCCCGACGGATTTTTCTGACTGCGTACGGGGCGATCGCCCTGATATGGGCCGGTTGCAGCCCGACGAACCGGGCGCCGTTTCATGCATCGCACCCCCTGGTGGAACGTACGTGGATCGGCCCGGAATACTGGTCGAATCCGCTTCAGGACTGGCGCATCCGGGAAGGACGCATGGAATGCCTGACCCGGCGCGCAAACCGGAACGTGGCGTTGCTTGTCCGGGATGTGGCCGAGGAAGGCGGGGACGTGCATTTGCGGGTTCGCCTCGGAGCGATTGCATCCGACGTTCCGCTGCCGGATTCGGGCCGGGCGGGTTTCCGCATTGGCGCGCGCGGCGCGTTCCACGATTATCGGGACACTGCGCTGCGGGGCGCCGGGCTGGACGTGGGCGTAACCGCGGCGGGCCATTTGTACATCGGCGACGTCGTCGTCGTTTCGGAGCAGGCCCCTTCGGTTTCTCCGTTTCCGGAGGGCGTCATCCCCGAAGAGGGGGTATTTCTGGATATGCGGGCGATGGAGCGAGAGAATGGGCGATACGCCCTCCGGCTGCGGCTGGAAAATCTGGACGGGGAGGTCCTCGAATCGCTGGAGACGCCCGTGGACTCCGATGCGTTGACCGGGGGATTGGCGCTGACGGTGAATTTCAACGACGCCGGGCTGTCCCGCGAAGAGACGAATCATCCGAGCTTCTGGTTCGAAGACTGGCAGGCGAACGGTACGCGCGTACGGGCGCATCCCGAGCGCGCGTTCGGCCCCGTTCTGTTCGCCATGCACACCCTGAGCAAGGGCAACCTCTACATGACGGCCCAAATGCCGCCGCTCTCGGAGGACGAGGCGCAGGAGGTTCGCCTGACCGTGCGCAAGGAAGGGCAATGGGAGGAAGTTGGACGAGCCCCGATCGACCCCATGGCGCGCACGGCGACCTTCGCCGTCGCCGACTGGCCCGACTCGCTGGACGCGCCATACCGCCTCGCGTACGATTTAACGAGCGCTGCGGGACGCCCGGTCGAACACATTTTCGAAGGTACGGTGCGGCGCGATCCGGTGGACCAGGAAGAGATGGTCGTGGCGGGCTTCACGGGAAACAACGACCTTGGATTTCCCCATGCCGATCTGGTGCGGCGCGTCGCGTGGCACGACCCGGACATCCTGCTTTTCACCGGGGACAATATCTACGAAAGCATAGGCGGATACGGCTATGTGGAAGGACCGCTCGACGCCGCGATGCTTGATTACCTGCGCAAGTGGTATCTCTTCGGCTGGGAATACGGCGAACTTACGAAAGACATTCCGACGGTCGCCATTCCGGATGACCATGACGTGTATCACGGCAACGTATGGGGCGCAGGAGGCAAGGCCACCGGGCCCGGCGCCACGAAGAAAGAGCGACAGGATACGGGCGGATACGTTATGCCGGCGTCCTGGGTAAACGCCGTGCAGCGGACGCAGACGGCCCATCTCCCGCCTCCGTTCGATCCGACGCCCGTGGAACAGGGCATCGGCGTCTATTACACCGATCTGGCGTACGGCGGCGTCAGTTTCGGGATCATCGAGGACCGCAAGTGGAAGGATTCGCCGAAGGTGACGTTGCCTGCTTACCTCGACATCGAAAACGGATGGGCGGAAAACCAGCCGACGAATCCCTCCGAAGCGCTGCATGCGCCGACCGCCGATCTCCTGGGCCAGCGGCAACTTGATTTTCTGGAGCATTGGGCGGCGGACTGGTCACACGGCGTATGGATGAAATTTCTCATGTCCCAGACGATTTTCGCCAATGTGGCGACCCTGCCGCAGGCGGCCCCGAGCGATGTGGTGGTGCCCCGGCTCGAAATCTTCGACGCAAGCGAGTATGCGCCCTATGACCGCATCGTGCAGGACATGGACTCCAATGGCTGGCCGAAGCATGGGCGCGACGCCGCGATCCGGGCCATACGCAAGGGGTTCGCGTTTCATCTTGCGGGAGATCAGCATCTCGGAAGCACGATCCGGTACGGCGTGGACGCCTGGGGCGATGCAGGCTATGCGCTGTGCGTACCCTCCGTGGCCAATTTTTATCCCCGGCGGTGGTATCCTCCCATGCCCGGCGCCAACCGCCCGGAAGGCGCCCCGAAGAACACAGGCGACTTTCTGGACGGATTCGGCAATCACATGACCGTGCTTGCGGTATCGAATCCGTATCGGACGGGCATGGAGCCAGCCAATCTGTACGACAGGGCGCCCGGCTACGGGATCGTACGGCTGAATCGGGAAGACCGCACCCTGCGCATAGCCAATTGGCCCCGCCATGTGGATCCGGAAGACGGCGCCCCGTATCCCGGGTGGCCCATTACCATCGGGCAGATGGACAATTACGACCGGGAGGCCGCGGCCTGGCTCCCGCAGATACAGGTGCGCGGGATGGAGGACCCGGTCGTACAGGTGATCGACGAAGCGTCCGGCGAGATCGTCTATACGCTGCGCATCGCCGGGGCGACCTTCTCGCCGAGGGTGTTCGCCGCAGGCTCCTACACGCTGCGCGTCGGCGACCCGGACGGCGCCATGCAGACCTTCACAGGCGTCCGAAGCGCCGCGTCTCCCGACGCTTCCGTGCTGGATGTGGAGTTTGGAGGGTGAGGGAGCGGTTGCTTGCGCTGCCCGCCGTATCAGCTGCTCAACTTCTTGTCCAGGCTGGCCGGGCCGGAGCCGGATACCGAGAGGAATGCGAACGCGGCCATATACAGCAGGGCCAGTTCTCCGCCGTTCTGGATTGGCAGGCCGCCTTGCGGGGCATGAGCCATGAAATAGGCCACAAGCATCATCAGCGCAAGGACAGCGGCGATCGGGGTAGTCAAAAGCCCCACGACGACAAGCAGGCCGCCGAAGAATTCCAGTACGCCGGCGAGGCCCATGAGCGAAAACAATTCCGCCGTACCGCCGGACTCGCCCATGCCGCCAAACATGCCGAAGAGCTTCTGGGCGCCGTGCTGCATGAACAACAGGCCGATAAGAATGCGCGCGACCACATGGGTAGCGCCGCGGACGGAGGGAGAATGGAGCACGTTCAGCATCGTTTCGAAGGCTTTGTTAAGAGATACCGTACTTATAGTATTAGTAACAGAAAGTATCTACAAAAGCAAGCCCCGACCCCGATTTTCGCCTTTTTCGGGCAAATCCGCCTTGCGCGCCGGCAACCACCGCCCGAAACGACAGGGTATTTCCAGAGAAATTACCCTTCTGTTTGCTCGTCCAGTTCCATGTCCAGGACGATCTCCACGTCGCTCGCCACGACCAGGCCGCCGGTTTCCGTCAGCGCATCGAATTTCAGGTTGTAGTCGAAACGATTAATCTCGACGCGCGCCTCGAAACCGGCCTTGCGCCCGTTTCGACCAGCCCCCATTCCCAGAAATTCAGCCTTCACCACGATCTCCTTCGTAACGTCCCGAATGGTCAGGTCGCCGACGATCTCGAATTCGGCGCCGTCGATATTTTGCACCTCCTTGCTCATGAATCGCAGTTCCGGAAACTCCTCGGCGTTGAAGAAATCGTCCGAGCGGAGGTGATTGTCCCGGCGTTCGTTCCCGGTATCGATACTGCTCGTCTGAATCGTCGCCTCGATCAAGAGGGTGCTCAGGTCTTCCGGATCGAGTTGCACGGTGGCGTCGTACTCGCCGAATGCGCCGCGCACGTTGGAAATCCCGAGATGGCGAACCTTGAACCCCACGTTGGAGTGGGTCTTGTCCGGGCGAAAGGTGATAATCTCGGCGACGTCACGGGTCGGCAGGGCTGCGCCCGCCAGCAGGAATGCGACCGCCAGAAAGGCGGCGGTCAGGAAACGAGTCGTTTTCATGATTCGGAAAATCGGTTGTGCGTGGATGAAATCAGGGCCTGTTAACACTATGCAGCGGCGCTCTGTTCCGTCAGGCACGGCGTCAATCAAGGCGCGAGGAGTGAAGTTTGGTGGTTCCAAATGAGCGACGAGCAACGAAGAGTAACGCCGTGACCGGCGGAACCCGAAGGGCGGGGCCTCTTTTCCCGCCAGGCCAGGCGCCGCTCGCTTATGTGGCTGGGCCACACTGCGCTCGCGGCGCCTGGCCTGGCGGAAAAATAGGCCCCGCAGAGCGCCGCTGCATAGGGTTAACAGGCCCTACACGAATGCGCAAGTCATACCAGATTCCGGGCGTATGGTTCTGAGAACGTCGCTCTGGAGCTCCGCCGCTTTCCGGACAGCCTCGCAAAATCATTGCCTATGCGTTTTTTGCATAATAGCCCTGTCTCCTATGCAATTTTTGCATAGATCTCTTTTTTTCCGCCAACGCCTCCTGACTTCAGACCCGCTTTTCAGGCCGTAAACCCGCATACGGCAGGCGCAGTGCGCATTCTTAACGCCCGTTCGCGCGCTTCGCGCCTGCATGCGCCAGTTCCTGCATACGTTCCCAAAGACGGCGAACATGCGCCTCCGTCGTGCGCAAATTTCCTATGGCCACCCGGATTACGTACCGTCCTCGCAGTTTGGCGTGGGAAAGGAAAAACTCGCCGGTGGCGTTGACGGCGCGCAGAAGGCGCTCATTGGCTGCGTCGGTTTCTTCTTCGCTGGCTCCCGGCGGTCGAAACCGCAGACAGACGAGCGAGAAATGCGTTGGCGCCATGCGCTCGAAGTCCGGGGAGGCGTCTGCCTGATCGGCAAGCCAGCGGGCAAGACGTATGTGCTCGCGCAAGGCGGCGGCGATGCGTTCGGCGCCCAGCGAGCGAAATACGTACCAGAGTTTCAGAGCCCGAAACCGCCTGCCCAACGGGACGGCGTACTCCATATAATTGACCGTACGGGCGTATTCGCGGCCCCGAAGGTACTCCGGCACCAGCGAAAGGGCCTTGCGCAGATAGTCCGGGCGGGCCGTATAGAACGCCGTCAGGTCCATGGGCGCGAACATCCATTTGTGGGGATTGACCACAAACGAATCGGCCCGCTCGCATCCTGCAAAGTGACGGCGCATCTCCGGCAGCATGGCGGATGCGCCCGCGTAGGCCGCATCGACATGCAGCCAGAGCGCATGTTCGGCGGCGATATCGGCAAGGGCGGGCACGGGATCCACCGACGCGCAGCCCGTGGTTCCTGCCGTCGCCACGACCGCGATGGGAATGAAACCGTTCCGCCGGTCCGAGGCGATCGCTTCCCGGAGCGCGGCGGGTTTCATGGCGTACCGCTCGTCCGCCTCGATCTTGCGACAGGCTTCGCGCCCGACGCCAAGCGCCGCCGTGGTTTTCTCGACGGACGAGTGCGCATGTTCCGACGCATAGATGACAAGGCGGTTCAGATCCAGCGACGATCCGGCTTTTTCGGCGACAGAGGCGGCCTGTTCGCGGGCGGCGATCATGGCGTGCAAGCTGGCCGCAGAGGCCGTTCCATGAATCATGCCGAACCAGGACGCGGGCAATCCAAGAAGCCTGCCAAGCCACTGCAAGGTTCTGTCCTCCAGTTCGGTCAGGGCGGGCGACGAACTCCACAGCAGGCCGATGTTGTTCAGCGCGGCGATCAGGGTTTCCGCCAGAATCCCCGGACAAGACCCCCCGGCGGAGAAGTACGCCATGAAGCCGGGGTGATTCCAGTGCACCGCGTGGGGCAGAATCGTATGCTCGAAATCGGCGAGGATATCCTCCTGCAACGACGGATGGAGGGGCGCCTCCTCCGGCAACTTTTCGAGCAGCGCGCCCGGCTCGACGTCGGGCTGCACGGGGAAGCGCTCCGGATGCGCAAGATACTCGACGATCCAGTCCGTCACGGCGTATCCTGCGCGGCGGAACGCCTCGGGGTCCAGGTCGCCGGTCTGCGACAATTCGGGGAGATCGGGCATGATGGGTACGGATCGTATGAAAGTTCGCGTTCGGAAACGGTCTGGAAAATAAAAGATACGAAATATCCTTGAAAATTGGACGGGCGACTTCCAATTTTCAGGGTTCTTTCGTATCCTTGCGGTCATGATCCGCCGTACCGCACATATAAAAGCCCTGCAAGGCCTCCTTGCCCGGAATCCGGTGGTGGCCTTGCTTGGGGCGCGGCAGGTAGGCAAAACGACCCTGGCCCGGGAACTTGCCCGCCTGCAAACCGGGCCGACGCATCTCTTCGATCTCGAATCCTCCGCTGACGTAGCGCGCCTCGCCGATCCGCTGCTTGCGCTTTCTTCCTTGCGCGGATTGGTGGTCCTGGACGAAATTCAGCACCGGCCCGAAATCTTTCCGACGCTTCGGGTATTATCCGATCGGTCGCCCAACCCGGCTCGTTTTCTGGCGCTGGGCAGCGCATCGCCCCGTTTGCTTCGCCAGACTTCCGAGAGCCTTGCAGGCCGCATTGCTTACTATGAACTTTCCGGGCTTTTCCTGTCCGAGGTCGCCGAAGACGAGTCCGATCTTCTATGGCTTCGAGGCGGCTTCCCGCGTTCTTTTACGGCGGACAGCCACCAGGAAAGCTATCGCTGGCGCAAGGACTTTTTACAGACTTTTCTGGGGCAGGACATTCCTCGATTCGGCGTTGCGGTTTCCAGTGCGCTTCTGGATCGCTTTTGGTCCATGCTTGCCCATTATCACGCCCAGGTATGGAATGGTTCGGAGTTGGGGCGGGCTTTCGGCGTGTCGCATCACGCCGTACGACGGTACCTGGACATTCTGGAGGCGACTTTCATGGTGCGCAGTTTGAAGCCCTGGAGCGCAAATCTGGGGAAACGACAAGTCAAATCCCCGAAAATTTATCTGCGCGATTCCGGACTCCTGCATTGTTTTCTCAACGTAACCACGCGTCTGGAACTGGAGCGGCATCCCAAAATAGGCGCATCATGGGAAGGGTTCATGCTCGAAAACCTGATTCGCATACTCGCGGTCGAAGATCGGCAATGTTATTTCTGGGGAACGCATTCCGGCGCGGAAATAGACCTCGTAGTGCAGGACGGATCCGGGTTGCGCGGTTTTGAAATCAAGCGTACGGCGGCTCCTGCCGCGACGCGTTCCATGCGCTCGGCGCTCGACGATCTGAAGCTGAAGCGGCTTGATGTGATTCATGCCGGCGAAAAGAGCTTTCCGCTCGCAAAACGCATTCATGCCGTGGCCGCCGCCCGGCTCTTGCAGGATATTTGAGGATATACATGACCGTACTCGAGGCGGCGGCATCGTTTCCCGGTTATCCGATCCATGGATTCCCGTGTTTTATGGTTGCAATCCGCCGTACCTTTCAGCAGTTGCCCTTCCGTACGCTTTTCTCGCAAAACCCGTAGAAAATCATGACCCGCATGTTCCTGTACTACGGCGGGATCGGCGCCGCCATCCTGATCGGCGTCAACCTGCTTATGCTGCTCGCGATGGGCATTCCAGGACCGGAGGATTATGCGGTCGGCGAGGCCATCGGATACTCGACGATCGTGGTTGCCCTTGCCATCCCCATCTATCTCGGCGTCAGGGAATACCGGGACAAAATGTCCGGCGGCGGCATTTCCTTCGGGAAAGCCTGGCTGGTCGGTATCGTCGTCACCGAGCTTCCGGCCCTTGCCTTCGCCGCCTGGAATCTTCTCTACGTGAAAGTCATCGATCCCGATTTCACGCAGAAGTACATGGACCACCAGTTGGAATCAGCTCGCGCCTCCATGACGGCGGAGCGGTTTCAGGAATTTCAGGCTACGATGGAGGCCCAGAGCGCGCTGGCGACCAATGTCGCCTTTCAATCGGTCGTGATGTACGTGACCGCGCTGCTCATCGGGGTGGGGATTTCGTTCCTTCTGGCGTTTGTGATGGCGTTCTTGCTGAAAGGATCTACAGAGAAAGATTAACATTTTTGTCCTTACTTATTATTTTACAAATGGTTAAATAAAATGAGAATGGTAACGTCATGTACAGATACAAAGCTCTTGGGCGTACCGAGGCTTGAGATTCGTATTCCATCACGATACGGTGAAACATTCCGTCGCCCAGTATGTATACAATAAACGCACCCGAACGGGATCGGGATGAAGTCCTTCCGGGCCATTCTGAAACGGGCCATGAGCGGCGTACGTCATCAGTTCAGTGCGCGAAACGCCTGCACCGCCGTTACGTGGCGGACTTCACAGGCCGCCACGACATACGGACATTCGACACCCTGGAGCAAATAGCTTACATGGCCAAAGGCATAGCGGAAACACAGCGATGTCAACCTTGCCTCGTTAATCTCTGATTAAATTGAAGCATCACCCATGCCGCCCAATGTTTTTCTCAGTTTCTCAATGAAGCATAAGGCTTTGGTTGATTTATTCCGAGGCCAGGCAAGGAATAGCCGCTCAGACCTGATGTTTCGGGATTATTCCATCAAAGAACCCGTCGAGGGTGCATGGAAGATTCAAGCTGAGCGTCTGATTCGAGATTCAAATGTAACAATCTGCCTGGTGGGGACCACTACCTGGCAAAGCGAGCCAGTAAATTGGGAAATACGGAAGAGTGTCGGCCTTGGCAAACGAGTTATGGCGGTATATTTACAACCCGATACGGTGCGAATACCCGATGCACTATCAGAGATCGGCGTTGCGCCGATGCCTTGGGACATTAACACGATAATAGGTGCATTGAATGAACAAAAATAGTAAACCAGTCGATGTAGAAGGTTTCATCAAGAAGGAACTTTCTGATTCCGACGCATCAGCGCTGCTGGCGCAATATAAACTATTTGTGGAAACATCCGAATCATTGATTTCGCGCCGTCAAAATGTGAACACATTTTTTCTCTCAGTAAACTCTATTGTTCTTACGGCGGCCGGTTTACTCTTGCGCAATGGCGAGCCCAGTACTCTGGGGTACGGCGCACTTATTGGCTTGGGTATTGGCGGAGTGCTTTTGTGTTTCGTTTGGCGTAAGCTAATCACCTCATTTCAGCAGTTGAGTAAGGGAAAATTTGCTGTAATACATGCCCTTGAACAACAGCTACCCGGTCGAATTTTCGAATTGGAGTGGGTATTTCTGGGTGAGGGTACGGATCCTGATAAATACATACCTTTCACGAAAACCGAATCCATCACGCCTTGGATTTTTGGGTTTCTTCAGGTGTGCATTTTTTTAATCGGCGTCATCATGCTCATCAAAACTTGTATTGCCCTATGAGTACCTATCAAATACATATATTTATCAGTCATTCATGGGCCTATTCGGGGCATTACCAAATCTTGAGGAGTTGGATATTCGAGAGAAATTGGAGCGTTGGTCAGGCTTCAATTAACTTTTTGGATTATTCGGTTCCCCAAAATAATCCAATACACAGCTCAGGAAAGGATTCCGATCTTATGGAAGCGATTTTGAGAAAAATAGAAAGAAGTCATATAGTGATTATTCCCACGGGAATGTACGCGCATTATAGCAAGTGGATACAGAAAAAAATCAATGCCTCTATAGACAAAGAGAAACCAATCCTTGCAGTGCATCCATGGGGACAACAGCGCATATCTTCTGTGGTGGCAAAAGCATCAACTCAAATGGCAGGTTGGAATTCCAAAAGCGTTATCCGGGGAATTTGGGATTTGTATCGGTCTTAGATCCTGTTCTTGATAATTTATAAATTCTGTAGGATTATATATTCAGGGCGCCAGGCAGTCCGTGCTACCTTGCCCGCCTCGCCGGGTCCGGCCAGCGAATCTCCACGCCCTGCCGCCTCAGGGATTGCTGGAAATCTTCCAGCAATCGCGGGGCGGCGCGCACTTGCCGGGGCGCATAATCCCCGTGCTTGCAGAATGCCGCCAGCTGGCCCGCGGCTTCCCCGATATTCCACTCCACGGGATGCAGGCGGTAGCACCCGTTCGTAATGTGCGTCGTACCGATGTTCTTTGCGGCGGGCAGCAGGTTCTCCATGCGCACGGGAAGCAGGGCCCCCAGAGGAATTTCAAAGGGCAGAGACCCGACGTCGATGTAATTATCCCCGCCGGTGGACGGATGCAGGTCGATGCGATAACTGCCGACGCCTACGGAGTCCGGGAAAGCAGCGGCGGTGACTTCTCCTTGCGGCAAGTCCGTTTCCGCCATGCGCGCCTCCAGGCCCACATGCTGTTCGAGCACGGTAAATTCGGCCCGGATGCGCCGGGCCTCCCGAATGTAGGGGCGTTTCGCCAGTCCGTGCCGGGTACCCGTCAGATCGCCGCGCAGCCGCAGTCCGGGCCAGCCCTCGCCCCCGTCGGGTCGGGGGGCTTCCGTTTGCAACCAGTAGAACAGGGACCGACTCAGACCCATTGCCCCGTCGAGATGTCGGGCTTTTTCCTCGGGGTCTGCGTCTGCGAAATTGCCGAGGAGGTAATCGTTCTGCGGCCAGTTCACCAGAGTGACCCCGCCCGGATACGTTCCCGGCGCGAAGTTGGTCGGGTCGATGAGGCGGCGGTACGTCCACCATCCCCCGTCGTCCGTCCGCGGGTCGAACGGCAGCGTACGCGGTTCGAGCGTGATCGGATGGCTGTAGGTGAAACTCAGCAAGGGACCGGGCCAGGGGGGCGCGAGGTCGGGCACGTAGTCGCGCCAGAATGCGTACCCGGCGGGCCGTTCGATGACGTGGTTTTCTCCGTCCGCATGCTCCATGGCGAAGCACCAGGTGGCCGCCTGCATGTTCTGCGGTTGCGGCTCGGCGGGGGCATGCGGCTCGCCGGTCTCGCCCATCGATTCCGCGCCGGTAACGTACTCGACCCCGGCCAGCGGGAGCACATCCCCGAGTTCCGTGGCGTCGATAAAGAAGGGGGCGGTCAATTCGGTTTCGTTTCCCGTGCGTTCGTCGCGCACCCGCACGGATTCGATGCGGTCGCCCGTCACGCTCGCCGCCACGCACGTATGCTCCAGCAATACGGCGAGGCGCCCGCTGCTTGCGTACGGGGCCAGCATTTCTTCCAGCACGGCCAGCGCGACGCGCGGTTCGTGGCAGATGCGCGAAACGCCGCAGTTCCCCGGATTGAACGGGTCTGAGGCGCCTTTGGCAAGCGGATAGTTTCCGCGGTAAAAGGCGCGCACCCGCCGCCGGAAATCGAGGTAAGAAGCAGGCGCGCCGAACTGTTCGATCCAGGGATGCTCGTCCGGGGGGACCGCCTGCTGGGTCAATTGCCCGCCGATCCAGTCCGTTTCTTCAGTCAGGACGACCCGGCATCCGCTGCGCAAGGCCCCCAGCGCGGCCGCGACGCCGCCCGCGCCTCCGCCAATGATCGCCACATCGGCGCGTCGTTCGCGGGCCGGGGGATGCGGACCTGCGAGCAGGGCATGCGGCGCGCCCAGCGTTCCGGCCCCGGCGACCGCAGCCAGATTGCAAAGAAAATTCCTGCGATTCATCGAATCGGCGGTCGATATCCGCCGGGAAGTAGCTAAGGAACCTCTGATAAAAACCGCTTCGCTGGCGCGTCGCGTCCGCCTGCAAAGGATGTCATGATTGCATCGTTGCAATCTCGTTACGTACGTGACGCGCCCTTCGGAAGACTGCGAGGACGTTGCGGTCCATGATACGAACCACGCCGGTTTTTCGTTAAACAGAATATCCGTTAATCATCGTATCCTGTTATATCCTGTTTGGCGGGGTACGCTTGTCGGCCTTGCGCTTTTCCGCCGCCCGGCTCTCGGGCGATCCGTCCGGGACGAAAATCCCTCCCTTGTCCGCCTTGCTCCGATACGTCCCCTATATCTTCCTGCTCTCGATCGGCGCCGCCTGGCCCGCCGCCGCGCAGGTGCGCATCGGGGGAACGGTGTCGGACGAGGAAACCGGCGCCTTGCTGTCCGGCGCGCACGTGTTCACGGAAGACATGGCGCAGGGCGCCATTACGAATGCGGAGGGACGTTTCGTCCTCGAATTGCCTGCGCTTCCCGAAGCGATCATCGTCCAGCACCTCGGGTATGCTCCCCGCGCGTTCCCGGTATCCCCGGAAGAATCGGAATCGCTTGTCATCCGGCTGACCCCTATCGTTATTCCGCTGGAGGAGGCGCTGGTATCGGGCGAGGGCTTCGCGTCCGGCCTGATGCAGCAGGTGATTCGCCGCAAGCAGCGCATGTTCGCGGAGATTACTTCGCTTGGCGTGGCGGGCCAGACGCGCATGACGCTTGAGCGCGACGACCGCATCGTCCATCTCGGCGATACCGCCTTCGACCTGCTGTGGATTTACGGCGACGCAGGCCAAACGGGCCCCGCCCCTCGCACCCATCGCGTCAGGGTGAGCGCCGTGAGCCGAACCGGCGCATGGGACGAGGAACTCCCCCTGCCCGCTCCGCACGACGTGCCGAACCTGTACGAGGATTTCGCGACCATTCAGGGGCAACGGATGATCGGGCCCACCCACCCCGACGCCCTGGAGCACTATGTCTTCCGGGTGGCTGCGGAGCGCACGCTCGGCGACCGCACGATTTACGATCTGAACGTTTCCCCCATCGGCGAGGAAGAGGCTGCGTTTATAGGGCAGATTTCCGTGATGGACGAGGAGTTCGTCATGCTGGAAGCCCGGCTTTTCCCGGCGCGGCACGTCGTTTTTCCCGCTCCCACGTCCGGCTGGAATGTCCGGTACGCGCAGCACTTCCGGGAAGTAGACGGCGGGTTCTGGGCCCCTGTCAATCTTGATATGGAGGGGACCCTCCGCGCCGCTGTCAATATGCGAAGTTTGCGTACGGTGAGATTCAACCGGCGCACCCTGCTAACGTGGCGCCAGACCAACGTACCGGAGGAGCAATTTGAATCGGCGACCACGGTATGGAACGATCCGCATTTTCGATACGGGCAGATATTGATGCCGATGACGGCCCGCGAACTGGATGCGATCGCCGACCTTCGCGCCGCCAACCTGACGCTGAGCGAGGCGTTTCCCGCCGAACGGCGCGCGGGGCGTTTTATCGGGTTTCTGGATCCGGAGATTCCTGACCGACTGCAATGGCCCGTGGTCATGGGATACCGCTTCAAATTCCGGTACAACCGGGTGGACGGCCTGTTGAGCAGCGTCGGGAACGAACTGGACCTGTTTTCCGGGATTCTCATGTCGTGGCGTCTCGGTCAGGCGACCGGACTCGAGCAGATCCGGCGATATGTTTCGCTGGCGAGGCCGCTCGGCGCCCGCGGTCTTCTTCGCGTTTCGTACGACCGGGATGTTGCCTCGCAGGGCGTGGGGTCCGGCCACAGCGAGGCGCTCGCTTCGGTGCAAGCGGCGCTCGGCGGAGAGGATTACTTCGATTATTTCCGGCGGACCCGGTACGGCGCCGGCATGGAAGCGACATGGCGGGGACTGCATTTCGCTGCCGGTGTCGAGCAGGAAAAGGCGGAATCGATAGCGCGGCAGGCAACCCATTCCTGGCCGTACGCGCAGGCCTTTCGGGACAATCCGGCGATTCGGGACGGTACGTTCCGGTCTGCGTACGCCGCGCTTGCCTTGCCCGTTCGCGCAAACCGGACCATCCGGTCCGCCGCGCTGCGCGTCGAACACGGTTCGCCGCAGCGGCTTGCGGGCGCCGCGGCGTTTACCTTGCTGGGAGGCCATATCGACCTGACGCAGCCCACGCTGCACAGGCGCCGCCCGACGCCTGCGGGCCTGCATATCCGCCTGCAGGCGCGTACGTCCTTCGGCGATCTTCCGCCGCAGCGGACCGCGATGCTCGATACCGGCCTCGAACTTTTCGGCGGCCTCCGCCTGAACCGGCGTCATGCCTTCCGTTCCCTGCACGGACGGCCGTTGCAAGGGGCGCAGTACGCCGCCGTCTTCTGGCGCCACGAATTCACGACGCTCCCGTTCGAATGGGTCCGGCTGTGGCCGCTTGTCCGCCTGCGCATGGGGATCGCGCTGTTCGGCGCACACGGGCGGGTATGGGGACAGCCTGACGCGCCCGGTCACGAAGGATTTTCCTGCATTCCCCCTGGATATTGCGGAGACAATTCCGTCCACGAGGTCGGCGTTTCCCTGACCCGGATCGGCGGTACGCCGCTCCGCCTGGACATTACCCGCCGCCTCGGGGATTCGGAAGAATTTTCGGGTTCGCGGGTTGTCGTGGGGTTTGGGGTGGAGTTGTGAGGGGTGGATAAGGATAGCGAGGAGTATTCTTCTTGCTTTGGAACCAACCGTGCTTTGGGTGGTTTGGCCTCAAGGAGATGTACTGCATGGCCCATGGCTGCCTTCAGGATGTCTCTGGTGGTTCTGGCAAGGACAGAGGACCGCATCCCGATCCGTTTTCCGGACAAGCATTATCAAACCATCACTTTATGATAGAAGTCCATATGACTATTGAAGTTGTTGTTTTTCTGGTGTCTATCGTTGCTGTGGCGCTGCTAATCATACTGTTCCGGACACACAAGGCACTGCGTTCTGTTCGCAGGAAGTATGAACCAATCATCGAACTCGATGCTGAGATCCAAAAGCGTACAAGCGAGCGAGATTCGGCTATCAAGGAGACGGAGGTGCTCCGGGAGGAGTACACCAATAAACGACAGATATTCGACAAACTCAAAGGGGAGGTTGCTCTGTACGAAGACAAAATGGCATTCATCGAAATGGGTGTTTATGAGCCCCATTTTGATTTTTCCGACCCGGAGGAATACAAGGACGAGATAAAGTGGGTTCGTGCTGAGCAGAAGGCCATGGTCAAAGACAAAACTGCCGTAATATGTACCACCCAATGGCAGGTCGAGGGTAGTGTTGCCAAGGGAAGGACAATGACCAATAGAAACATTCGACTGACACTGCGTGCATTCAATGGGGAATGCGATGTTGCCATAGCGAATACGCGATGGAATAATGCTGTTGCTATGGAAAAGCGTATTCGCCGGGCTGCTGAGCAAATAGACAAAATGAACAAGAGCAATACTATCTTCATCGAGGATGATTATGTCGATCTGAAAATAAGGGAATTGCGCCTGACGCATGAATACAGGGAACGTCAGCAGGAAGAGAAAGAACGCCGGCGTGAACAAGCCAGATTGGAACGCGAGGAAAAAAAGCTCATCGAGGAGGCGAAACAAGCTGCACGAGAGGAAGAGGCCAAGCGCAAACTGCTAGAAAAAGCTCGTGCCGATGCCGAAAAAGATGCCCAAAACGCTGAATTACAGGAGCGCGTTGCGCAACTAGAGCGCGACCTTGAAGACGCACATGCCAAGACCGAACGCGCAAAGTCAATGGCAGAGCAAACACGTATTGGTCATGTATATGTAGTTTCCAACATAGGATCGTTCGGCGAAAATGTTGTCAAGATCGGTATGACACGCCGAGTAAACCCAGATGATCGAATTAAGGAATTGGGTGACGCCTCTGTGCCTTTCATATTTGATACCCATGCAATGATCTACACAGAAGATGCACCTGCAATGGAGACGGAGTTACACAAGCGCTTTCATGCCCGCCGTGTCAATGCGGTAAACATGCGTAAGGAATTTTTCCGTGTCAGTCTTGAAGAAGTTGCGGCGGCAATCAGGGAATTGGATCCCAATGCCTCCTTTGCCATGGATGTCGAGGCCAGAGAATACATGGAGACAATCGCTTTCTATGAACGCGAAAATCAAGACACTAAAATCGAGTTGGAAGCAGAGTTTCCACTGTCGATATAAGATCATTCCAAAGACTAAAACAAACCCGCAAATGGCATGAGGATAGACAGTGTGCGGCCTAAGCAAAAACAAAGAATAGAAGCCGTGAACGAAAAGCCGCCTCAGGGTTGCTTTATCATAATATGCTGTCTTGTATCCCTTGGAATTGCCTGTGTTATATGTGGGAGTTGCGGAGGTGCGGCCAGCGCGACGAGTGAGGGGAAAGGGCAGCATTCAATATTGGCCACTACCTGCTGGCTGGTCGCGGATTCATAATCAACACTGCCAAATCGCTGTCGTTTTAAAGAGAAGGCGGCACACTGTATTGAAAATTTGCCTCCCTACCCAACGGGAGGAAACGGGCAATTCCCGAATGCGGAAAAAGTCATTGATTCGTACCGCTCCGTATTGCCAGGTCCTGATCGTACATGGCATAGAGATGTGCGAGAGATGATCGCACTCTGATCTCGTTGAAGAGACCAAGGCCATTATCGCGTAAGGCGAACTACGGGACAGAATACCTCTGAATAGGATGCCATCCTCCGGTTGAAGCAAATCACCGCCTCGCTTCCGCATCGAACGCCTCCATGGCGGCCTGCAAGCGGGCTGCCAGGTCCGGATACATATCCGCCCGGTCGTACTTCTCCTCGGGATCCTCGTCCAGATGATACAGGGCCGGTTCCCCTTGCGCTCCATCGGGCGCAGGGGCAATCCGCAGTTTCCAGGGGCCTTCCCGCACCGCTTCGATCCGGTCCCCCAGATAATAATAGAAGACGTCTCTCGGAGACGAGGCGGCCCGCGTCGTCAGGAAGGGAAGCGCGCTGGTTCCGTCGAGATTATCCGGCGCCGCAAGGCCCGCTGCCTCCAGCAGGGTCGGGAACACATCCAGCGTGGCCAGCATGTCGGCGGAGACGCGCCCTGCCGGAATCCGCCCCGGCCAGCGGGCAATGAACGGCACCCGGAAGCCGCCCTCGAACGTGGTGCCCTTGTATCCGCGCAAGGGCCCCGCCGATCCGCTGTGCCACGGCTTGACGGGCTCGTGCAGCGGCATCATGTCGGTCTGGAACATGCGATCCGGCATGGCCTGCCACGGCCCGTTGTCGCTGGTGAAGATCACAAGCGTGCGCTTGTCCAGTCCCTGGGCCTTGAGCGTAGCCAGAATTTCTCCCACGCTCCAGTCGATCGTTTCGATGACGTCTCCGTACCGCCCCTTGCGGGACCGCCCGTCCCGGTGCGGCGCCGCGTAGACGGGCACATGCGGCATCCCGTACGCCAGATACAGGAAGAAAGGCTCCGCCCCGGCCTCCTCGATGAAGCGGACGGCTTCTTTCGTGTACGTAACGGTCAGCGTGTCCTGGTTCAGGGGTTCGCGAATCGGCTCCAGGTCCCTGAACATGTACAGCGGTACGTCGGTCTGCACCCACGGGCGGATCATGTCGTTGCTGTAGCGCAGGCCGTAATACCCGTCGAACCCCCGCGAGACAGGCATGTAGGCGTCCTCCGCGTGTCCGAGATGCCATTTCCCGATCATCATGGTCCGGTAGCCATGTTCCTGCAGCGGCTCCCCTATCAGCGTTTCGTCGAGTGGCAGCCCGTTTTTCGAATCCGGCCCGAGATTATGCGGGAGGTGGCGGATCGGGTAGCGGCCCGTGAGCAAGCCGCCCCGGGACGGCGTACAGACCGCCGCGGTCACATAGAAGGAGGTCAGGCGGATTCCTTCGTCGGCCATGCGGTCAAGCTGCGGCGTACGTATGGTCGGATTCCCGTAACTGCTCAGGTCTCCGTATCCCATGTCGTCGGCAAACAGCACGATGATGTTCGGGGGGGCGTCCGGCGCTTGTCCGAGGGCGTCTGCATGCGTGAACAACGCCGGCAGGCATAGCATGACCGGCAAGAGGGCCGGTATCTTGTGCTTCATGATTGTCGGGAGCAGGATCATGTCGTGTCTCGTATCGGTTCAGACGCCGCGTTCTTGCGTCCGTTACAATTCGCCGCATGGCGGCAAAGCGTTCCGCGCGCCGCATTCGGGATCATTCGTAGGGATTTTTGAATACCTCCATCTCCGGTTCCGTTCGAACCTCCTCGATCAATGCCTCGAGGCGCTGCACCACGTCCGGATATCTTTCGGAGAGATCGTGATATTCCCCGATGTCGCGGCTCAGATCGTACAGTTCGGTCACATGGCGCTCCGGAGTCCAGACGCGAAGCAGTTTCCAGTCGCCCTGCCGCACGGCCTGGGAGTATCTCGCCTCCATGTTGTTGCGGTGCTCCCAGTAGAGCGCGCGATGCATGGGGACCGGACCGGCGTCCGTGAGCAGGCCCGTCATGGACAGGCCGTCCATGGGCGGAGTATCCGCCCCGGCGAAGGCGGCAAGCGTGGGGAAGATATCCCACATGGCCCAGGGGTGGTCGCTGACTCCCCCGGACGGTACGTAGCCCGGCCCCCATGCGAGCATCGGGACGCGGATGCCGCCTTCGTACAGGTCCCGCTTGATGCCCCGGAGGGGGCCGTTGGATTCGAAATAGCCGGGGTCCGCCCCGCCTTCGCCGTGCGGGCCGTTGTCGCTGGTGAAGAGCACGATGGTATCCTCGCCCAGCCCCAGTTCCTCGACCCGGTCCAGAATGCGCCCGATGTCCCGGTCGAGGCGGGTGACCATGGCGGCGTGCGCGGCGTGCGGCGTGGGCTGGCCCCGGTACGTCCCGATGACTCCGCAGCACGGAAAGGGCGGATCCGGCGCCATGCGGCTGCGCCCGTTTTCGTCCCGGAACGGAGCGATATCCTCTTCCGGGACGAGCAATTCCGCATGCACGAGGGCGAACGGCAGGTACAGAAAGAAGGGCTCTTCCCGGTTCGCCTCGATAAAATCAAGCGCTGCTTCCACGAAAAGAGCGTGGGTGTACTGCGTCGTATCCACGTCGATGCGCACCGTTTCGCCGTCCTGTATTTCGAACAGATGATCCGTGTAGTAGGAATGCGCATGGACATGCCGCAAATACCCGAGGAAGGCGTCGAAGCCCTGGCGGTGCGGCAAGCCGGATTCGTTGTCTTCGGCCAGGCCCCACTTGCCGAACATGCCCGTGGCGTACCCGGCCTGTTTCAGGGCTTTGGGCAGGGTCCGGTCCTCTTCCCGCAACGAGGCGCCCGCATTTCCCCGCACGAGGGCGCTCCCCATGTGCGCGCCGGTCATGAGCGACCAGCGCGAAGGGGCGCACACCGTATTCCCCGCATAAAATGCGGTGAATAAGGCGCCTTCTTCGGCCATGCGGTCCAGCCGGGGCGTGGCGAAGCGTTTCTGTCCGTAGACGCTCAGGTCGCCGTAGCCGAGATCGTCGGCCAGAATGAACACGATATTCGGAGCGCGGCGGAGGGCCGGGGGATCGTCCGGGGCCTGGGCCCTCGCAAACAGGGCGGGAATGGCGGCGGCCAGCGCAAGCAGCGCGACCGGGCGACGCAAGAAAAGCGGAAAACGCATGGAATGAGCGCAGGGGAAGCGGTTATAATCAGAGTATCCCTTAATACGAACGAAGCGGCACATTATCAATTCGCGGCGGGGGAATCCGGCTCGCCGCGTCTTTTTCGAGGACACTCTGATTAAATCTGCAAAGTTCAGAGGCTGCGAGGAGCGCGCTGGCAAGGAATGACGAAGCAATGCGGCAGGCCCCGCATAATGAGGAATGACACAGCCAGCGCGCTTCACGTTCGCCATACCCAGAATCCTTAACGTTTACCGCTGATTTCAACGACGCCTGCACAATGTCCTGCACACACGAACGCGAAGCGCTGATCGAAGCAGATTTAATCAGCATATCCTTGAGAACATCCCGGCGGGAGCGAAGGTAAGCGAGACATTGTTTCATTGCCCTCCCCGTTTTCGCCGCTTTTCGACTTTACGACAATGTCCGCCCAGGTCCACGTGCATGATCTCTGGAAAGCGTACGGCGGCGTGCAAGCCGCCTGCGGGGTGACGTTCGATGTGGCGGCGGGCGAGATTTTTGGCCTGCTGGGCCCGAACGGCGCGGGAAAAACCACCACGGTCGAGTGTATGCTGGGACTGCGACAGCCGGACCGGGGGAGCGTACGGATAGGCGGGATCGATGCCCGGCGGCGTCCGCGCGATATGCAGCAGCGCATTGGCGCGGCGCTTCAGACGAACGCCTTGCAGGACAAGATCACGCCCCGGGAAGCGCTCCGGCTCTTTGGTTCGTTTTACCGCGAGGCGGAAGCGCCCGACGCCCTCTTGCAGCGATTTGCGCTGGAGGATCGGGCCGACGCGCCCTTCCATGCCTTGTCGGGAGGGCAGCGCCGGCGGCTGGCGCTGGCGCTGGCGTTCGTTAACCGGCCCGCAGTGGTGTTGCTGGACGAACCGACGACGGGCCTGGACCCGTCTTCGCGCCGCGACCTGCACAAGCGCATTCTGGACATGAAAGCGGAGGGGCGGACCGTGTTGCTCACCACGCATTACATGGAGGAAGCAGAAACCCTGTGCGACCGCGTGGCGATCATGCGGCGCGGCGGGCTCGTTGCGCAAGGCGCCCCCCGCGATCTGACAAGCCGCCTGAGCGCAGCGCCCTCGGTCCACCTCGAAACGTCCGACCCGCTGCCGACGGAGACCTTCGCGGACATCGAGGGGGTGCGCGATCTGGAACAGGCGGGTCGTACGGTCCGGTTTCGGGCGGAGCATGTGTCCCGGACCCTCGCCGAACTGACGAAACAGATGGAAACGGCGGGCGTCGGGATCGTCGAGTTGCATGTCCAGCGGGCGACGCTGGAGGAGGTGCTTATCGAGTTGACGCGGGAGGAAGGCGACGCGCCGAACGAACCGCATGGAGGGCCGCCGGCATGACGTACGCTTTTCTGATCGAATTGCGGCTCTATTACCGGAACCGGATGGCCCTGATTTACGGCTATCTTTTCCCGCTCATTTTTCTGGCGGCTTTTCTGGTGCTCTACCGGCACGAACCAGTCCCGCTGGTCAACCACATGGGAGAACTGCTTACCGTGACGGCGCTTGGCGGAGCCTGCTTCGGCCTGCCGACGTCCATGGTGGGCGAGCGGGAGCGTGGGGTCTGGCGCCGGTACCGGGCGACGCCCGTTTCCACCTTGCGCCTCGTGCTGACGACCGTGGCGGCCCGATATCTGGTGCTGCTTACCGCCGCGGCGCTTCAGGTTGCGCCGGCCATGCTTCTTGGCATGCCGTTTCCCGATCACATCGCCGGGCTGTGGGTCGCTTTCACGTTCGTGTCCTTCGCCTTTCTCGGGTTGGGTCTGGTTATCGCCATGCTGGCGGATACGGTGCCGGCCGTACAGGCCCTCGGGCAGTCCATTTTCCTCCCGATGCTGATCATTGGCGGAGTGGCCGTGCGCATCGAAAGCCTGCCCGAATGGGCGCAGCATCTGTCCGCCTTTTTCCCCGGCCGCTATGCGGTCGAGGCGATACAGGCCACAGTGAATGGAGGCGGGCTGAGCGAGGCGGGCTTCCCGTTGCTGGCCCTGCTGCTGATCGGGGCCGCCGGCTGCCTTGCCTCGGCGAAAATGTTTCGATGGGATACGCGGGAGCGCGGCGGCGCGGCGCGCGGCAAGGCCTGGGCGACCGCAGCGCTGGCGGGCTGGATGCTGGCGGGCGTACTGGCGGAAACGACGGGCCGCGTCCTGCCCGGCGGACGATTGCCCGCCGACGGCGTATCGTCGCTCGCCGAAACGCTGCGTTCTGCGGACGCAGGCAGCGCGGATTCCGCAAAAGCGCAAAAACCCATTGACGCATACGGAACCGAAGCGGATTCGGTTACAATGGCCGGGAGCGAAGTGGATTTCACAGATAATAAAGATGCGTCGCCGGAACCGTTCGATGCGTCCGATGCCGCTGCTCCGCCCGAAGAACCCGCAGACGCCGCCCCTGGAGGGCAAGCCGCAGCGCCTCTCCCGCTGCCTCCCGTTATCGACTACCCGGATTTCTGGGAAGAAGTGACCCTGGAGGATATCGACCGCGACATCCGGTTCGACGCGCTGCCCTACGATCAGGGACTGGAGGCGCCGGTGGCCGCCCTGGACGAACCCGTGTATCCCGATATCGAGGCGACGATCCAGTGCATTCGCGAAGACCTTGAAGTATGGCCGCCCGCCTGGACGGCGGACCCGGTTCAGCGGGCGCGCAACGTGCTGTTCGTGGCGGCGGTTCCGGACATGTACCAGATGAGCGGGATCGAACGATGGGTTCCGCACGCCGTGTTCGAGCACCTGGCGAATGCGCACCCCGAAGACGAATTGATCAAGGTGCTCTACTGGATTGCGTTCAACCCCTACGAGGGGGACGTTTTCGCAGCCAGTCAACTCGAAGAGACGTGCCTGCGGCTCGGCGCCCCCGATGACATGGCCACGCTTCAGCAACGGACCGGGTGGTACGCAGCCAAACTGCTGGGCCGGATCACCGGACATATCGAGGCGAGGTAGGCAATTTTGGCGGTTGCGTTCCGTATATCGTATATTATCAGAACGCTCTGATCAAAACCACTTCGCTCAGTGCGCCGCTTTCGCGCTTAAAGGACGTCATGATTCTATGGAAGCATTGCCCTCGGGACTGTACCTGCGCCGATAAAGTGTTCGTCCGCAACGATTGGCAGCGCCGCGCACATGGGACGCTTCGTGCGCGTCCGATGAGGGTCTGGCCCTGGCGAACAGGGCCGCAGCCCGTCGTCAATGCGAATAAATGATTATGGAATCGCGCGCCGCGTCGGTTTTTGCCCGATAAATTTCCCGAAAACGACATTTTTGCTTCCCATCGGGTCCGACGCGCATCGCTCCCGTTTCCAGACCTGCCCGCATCGCAACATGCATCGCCTTTTCCCGCGCCTCGGCGTTTTCGCATTTCTGGCCGCCTTCGCCGCGGCCTGTTCGGTGGATTCCGATACCGGTTCAGACGGTTCCGCTCCGAATATCCTGTTTCTACTGGCCGACGACCTGCAGGCCGACGCCATCGGCGCGTACGGCAACGGATATATCCGTACGCCAAACCTGGATCGCCTCGTCGAGGACGGGTACTCGTTCCGCCGCGCCTACAACATGGGCGCCCACCATGGGGCCGTCTGCGCGCCCAGCCGGGCCATGATGATGAGCGGGCGCAGCCTGTTCCGCGTCTACGACAATCTGGATTCCGTGCGCACCTTCCCGGAAATCCTTCGGGAGGCGAATTACCGGACGTTCGGCACGGGCAAATGGCACCAGAGCCGTTCGTCGTTCGCACGCAGCTTCGGGGAAGGCAACGCCGTGTTCTTCGGGGGCATGGCCAATCATTTCAACATCCAGCTACAGGATTTGCAGTCCGACGGGACTTTTTCGGAACCCGTCATGCAAGGTTTTTCCACGACCCTGTTCGCCGATGCGGCGGTGGATTTTCTTGAGGACTACGGCGCGTCGGATCGGGAGGCCCCGTTTCTGGCCTATGTGTCCTTCACCGTGCCCCACGATCCCCGGACGCCTCCCGCCAGCCATGCGGCGGACTACGCCGGGTCGGGCATGCCCCTGCCGCCCAATTATCTGCCTGTGCATCCGTTCGACAACGGGCGGATGGTTGTCCGGGACGAGACGCTGGCGGCGTGGCCCCGCCGCACGGACGTCATCCGGGACCAAATAGCCGAATACTACGGACTTGTTACGCACATGGACGAGGAAATCGGTCGGATTCTGGATGCATTGCATGTGCAAAATCTGGCCGTAAACACCATCATCGTGTTTACGTCCGATCATGGTCTGGCCGTGGGGCAACATGGCCTGCTCGGCAAACAGAATCTGTACGAGCACAGCGTCAGGACGCCGCTTGTCGTGCAGGGCCCCGGCATTCCTCAGGGGGAAACCCGCGCCCTCGCGTATTTGCACGATCTGTTCGCCACCGTACTGGGCCTGGCCGGCGTCGAGGCGCCCGCCGGCGCAGACGCGCAGGATTTATCCGCCCTGTGGAAGGGAGAGCGCGCCTCCTTGCGGGAGCATCTTTTTCTGGCCTACGAGGATCTGCACCGGTCCGTTGTGGAAGATCGATGGAAACTGATCCGGTATCCCCAAATCCACTATACGCAGCTTTTCGATCTGGAGGCGGATCCGCACGAGCTGCGCAATCTCGCGGACGATCCGGCGTACGCCGAGGAGCAGGCCCGCCTGATGGCGCTCCTCGGATACGCGCAACGGGACGCCGGCGATCCACATCCCCTGACCTCCGAAACGCGCGCGTCCATGGATTTCGATTATTCGGACATTGTCCGCACCCCGGACCGGCACCAGCCCGAAGAAGTGGCGCAGAAATATTTTTGAGGGGCCGTGGCGAGTCGTTTCCGTTTTGCAACCCCTCGCTGTCCATAGCGGCGCTGCCGCGAGCGCGTCCGAAAACGCCTTGCAGGCGAACCGCACGCCGATGCGCGCGAAGCTCTGGAGCGCCGGAGCGTCTGATCGCGCCCGCCGGCGCATTCCGCTCGCCTCCTTTAGGATACTCTGATTAAATGTGCAAAGTTCAGAGGCTGCGAGGGGCGCTTCGCGTCCGCCATTCACCGAATCCGAAGCGTTTACCGCTGATTTCAACGACGCCATCACCAATGTCCTTTACGCACGAACGCGAAGCGCTGATCGAAGCAGAATTAATCAGAGTGTCCTTTGTCCTTTACTTGACGAGCGCCATGGTCTTGACGGCGATCCGCTCCTCCGTACGCAGGACGTAGAAATACGTGCCGCTGGCGAGGTCGGAGGCGTCGAACGGAACGTCGTAGCGCCCCGCTGGCCGCGCGCCCTGCGTCAACACGCGCACCTCGTGGCCGAGCACGTCGTAGACGGCGAGCCGCGCGCGCTGCGCCTTCGCGAGAGAAAACCTGATCGTGGTCTTCGGATTGAACGGGTTGGGATAGTTCTGCTCGAGCGCGAAAGCGGCGGGTATCTCTTCTTCCGCGCCGTCGCGTTCGGCGGACGTTGACTCCTCCGTCAGGGTCAGCTCCGCAATGGTCAGCTCGACGGACGAGGGAACGCCCGCCTGCACGCCTGCCGGCAGGTCGCCAAGCGCGACGGTGAACGTTTCGTCGTCTGCGTCGTCGTCCGCGTTCGTGGCGACGGCGCCCGCGTTGCTTGTCTGATTCGCCTCTATCACGATGGAGGCGAGCGCGGCGTAGTCGCCCGCTTCCGCCGTGCCGCCGGCGAACGCAAGAGGTATGGTTACGTCGTTGTCGAGCGGCTGCGTGAGGGTCGCCGCGACGGTGATCGTTTCGCCTTCGAACGTCGGGTTCGGCGACGCGGACAGGCTCACTGCCGCCGTCGAGGACGGCGGCGCAACAGGCGGCGTACCAGGCGGAGTAACAGGCGGCGTCACGGGAGGCGTAACAGGCGGCGACGGAAACGTCGTGTCGCCCTCGTCGTCTGCGACGAACGCCACGACCGGAGCCGGGCTGAGGCCGCCGTAGTCTCCCGGGCCGC
>CAZSNF010000003.1:0-208861 GCA_964608315.1 uncultured Rhodothermales bacterium
GAATGACACAGCCAGCGCGCCCCTCGCAGCCTCCCGAAGGGCGCTTCACGTCCGCTATGCCTCGAATCCGCAGCGTTTACCGCTGATTTCAACGATGCCAGCACAATGTTCTGTTCGCAGGAACGTGAAGCACTGATCGAAGCAGATTTAATCAGAGTGTCCTTAATACTTATCCACATGTCTTGACGACAACGTTTCCGATGCGTTCCTTCGAATTGACGTCCTCGCGTAATTCCTTTCCCATGTGCGATTTTAATCACCTGCATTGCCATACCCGGTTTTCCCTGCTCGACGGAGCCGCCAACATCAAAATCCTCGCGCAGAAAGCGAAGGAGATGGGCATGGCGGGCGTGGCCATTACGGATCACGGCAATCTCTACGGGGTCCCGGAATTCTACACGGAACTGCGGAAAGTCGGCGTCAAGCCCATCATCGGATGCGAATTCTACCTTACGCCCTCCGGCATGCAGGACCGGAGAGACAAAACGCGGTACCATCAGGTGTTGCTGGCGAAGAACAAGCAAGGCTACCAGAACCTGATCAAACTCTCCTCCCTCTCCTTTACGCACGGTCATTATTACAAGCCGCGCATCGACAAGGAAACGCTGCGCGCGCACAGCGAAGGACTCATCGCCACGACCTGTTGCCTTCAGGGAGAAGTCCCGCACGCCATCCTTACGCAGGGCGAAGAAAAAGCCCGTCCCGTTTTCCAGGAATGGCTCGACATCTTCGGAGAAGATTATTACATCGAGATACAGGACCACGGCCTGGAAAAGCAGAAGCGCTGCAACGCCGTCCTGTTGCGGTGGGCGAAGGAATACAACGTGACCGCCATCGCCACGAACGACGTACACTACATCGGGCAGAGCGACGCCGAAGCGCAAGACGTACTCCTGTGCCTCCAGACCAGAAAGGACTTCCTTGATCCGGAACGGATGCGTTTCGACAACGACCAGTTTTTTTTCAAGTCCGCCGGCGAAATGCAGGCGGCGCTCAGGGACCTTGACCCGATCATGCGGGACGCCGCACTCGACGCCACGCGCGAGATCGTGGACAAATGCGCGGTGGAGCTGCCGAAAATCGACATGCTCATGCCGTATTATCCCATTCCCCCCGAATTCAACGGGGACGCGAACGCATGCCTCCGCAGCATGGTCCTGGAGCGGGCAAAAACGCGATACGCCGAAGTCAGTCAGGACATTGCCGAACGGCTCGACCACGAACTGGGCATTATCCGCGACATGGGGTTCGCAAGTTATTTCCTGATCGTGCAGGATATCACGACCTCCGCCCGCCAACTTGGAGTGCACGTAGGGCCGGGCCGCGGATCGGCGGCGGGAAGCGCCGTGGCCTATTGCCTGGGCATTACCAATATCGATCCATTCCGGTACGATCTCCTTTTCGAGCGATTTCTGAATCCGGAACGGATTTCCATGCCGGACATCGATATTGATTTCGATGATCGGGGACGGTCCCGGGTCCTTGATTATATCGTGGAAAAATACGGGCGCGAAAATGTGTGCCAGATCGTCACGTTCGGCACCATGGGGGCGCGCTCGGTCATTCGGGACGTCGCGCGCGTCCTGGACATCCCGCTGAACGAGGCGGACCGGATTGCCAAAATGATCCCGGAGCAGGCGGGCATGACGCTCGAAAAAGCCCGCAAGGAGGCGCCGGATTTCGCCGCGCTCAGGCAGCACGAGGACGAGAAAATCCGCAACCTGATGCACTATGCAGAGGTGCTGGAAGGATCGCCCCGGCATACCGGCGTACATGCCGCAGGCGTCATTATCGCTCCCGGAAACGTCAGCAAATACGTGCCCGTGGCGGTATCCCGCAATAGCCAAAAGGAAGAAATCGTTACGACGCAGTACGACGGCAGCCGGGTAGAGGACTTCGGGCTCCTGAAAATGGATATTCTGGGCCTCAAAACGCTCACTATCCTGAACGACGCCCTGCAAATCATCGAAGAAGAATACGGCGAAAAAATCGGGCTGGACGACATTCCCTTCGACGACCCCGAAACGTTCGAGCTGTTCCAGCGAGGCGATACCGTCGCCGTCTTCCAGTTCGAATCCTCCGGCATGCGGGAATGGTTGCGAAGCCTGAAACCGACCCGCCTTGAGGACCTCATCGCCATGAATGCGCTGTACCGGCCCGGCCCGATGGACCTTATTCCGAGATTCGTCGCGCGCAAGCATGGGCAGGAAACGGTAGAATATCCGCATCCGATGCTCGAACCCGTCCTGAAGCCTACCTACGGCTTGCCCGTATACCAGGAACAGGTAATGCAGATGGCGCAAATCATGGGCGGGTATTCGCTGGGCGGCGCGGATCTGCTCCGGCGCGCCATGGGTAAAAAGAAACAGGAGGAAATGGACAAGCAGCGCAGCATTTTCATAAAGGGCGCGCTGCAACGGGACGTTCCCGAAAAAACGGCCCACGAAGTGTTCGACATGATGGCGAAATTCGCGGGCTACGGATTCAACAAAAGCCACAGCGCAGCCTATTCCGTGGTGGCCTATCAGACTGCCTGGATCAAGGCGCATTATCCCGATGCGTTCATGGCCGCCGTCCTGACCAGCGAGCAAAGCGATACGCAAAAGCTGTCTAATATGTTGCAGGAGGCCAAACACATGGGCCTCGATATCCTGCCCCCGTCCATTCACAGAAGCCGCAAGCATTTCACGGTGTCCGACGGCCATATTTGCTTTGGGCTCGCCGCCGTCAAGGGCGTGGGGGCCGCCGCCACAGACCATATCGTGGCCATGCGCGAAGAACACGGCCCCTTTGGAAATTTCTTCGAAATGGCGCGGGAACTGGACCCGCACATCGTGAACAAGAAAGCGCTGGAGAGCCTCGTGCGGGCAGGCGCCCTCGACGAACTGGAAGGGCATCGGGGACAACTTTTCGAAGCGGTCGAACTGGCGGTCCTGTATGCGAAACAGGTGCATGAAGACCGTGCAGCCGGACAAAGCAACCTGTTCGGAACGTCTGCGGAAAACGCCATCCCCGCGCCGCCGCTGCCCTCCGCCGAACGATGGAAACGGACCCGAATACTCAAGGAAGAGCGTGAACTGCTGGGGTTTTACGTATCCGGGCACCCGCTTGAGACCTATGCCCCGGAAGTGCGGGCTTTCGCCACGGCGAGCCTGGGGCAGATGAACGAGGAAGACCTGGTCCCGAACGGACAAGAACGCAACGGCTATCGGCGCCAGCACGTTCGGCGACATACTTTCTTCGGCATCGTCACCAGCGTACAACGGCGCATGAGCAAGGCGGGCAAACCAATGGGTTTCGCTACGATCGAAGATTTTACCGGCCAGGGCGAAATCACATGCTTTCCCGACGTGTACGACAAGGTGCAGAATTACCTGAACCCGGACGAGGTGATCATGGTTACAGGCGAGCCGGAGCTGCGAGGCAGCACGGTCAAAATCATTGCCCGCGACGTGCTGCCCATGTGGAAAGTGCGCGCCATGATCGGGTCCGTCGTGCTGCGCATCGACAGCGAACGCGTTCGGCAGGAAACCGTCGCCGCCTTGCAGGAACTATGCGAAGAGAACCACGGAAAATGCAATCTGTTTTTCGCCATACAGGCCGACGACCTGCCCCGCAGGACGCTCCGCCTGCGAAGCCGCTCGTATAAAGTCGATCCCACCCCCGGCCTGATGCAGGGCGTCGCGCGGCTTGTCGGCAGCGCCAACGTAGCGGTGGAAAAGCAACACAAGACTTAGGGAACCTCTGATTAATTCTACTTCGACCAGCGCTTCGCTTTCGCCCGCAGGGGACATCATGATTCGCATTGGAATTACCACCTCGTTCGAGCAAGGCGAACAGCGGCTGCCGCACGACTATGTGCGCGCCGTAGCGTCCGCCGGGGGGCTCCCCATGATCGCGCCCATGGGCGAGCGGCAAACGATCCTGGCCTTTGCGAACCTGCTGGACGGCCTGGTGGTCATTGGAGGCCCCGCCATTACGAACAACCTGATCGGCGCGCTTCCCGACGATATACGGAAACCCGACCCCCTGCGCAGCAATTCCGACGCCCTGCTGCTTCGCGCCTTCCTGGACCGGCGCCTTCCCGTACTCGGCATTTGTTACGGCATGCAACTGCTCAATGCCCTGCACGGCGGCAGCATCTACGCCGACGTACAGCGAGACCAGGGAGCGCTCGCGCACAGCGAGAAACGAGGGGCAAGCGACCATGCCATCGAACTGACGGAGGGCTCGCACTTGCGCCGAATCCTCGGCGCGGAACGCCTGACGGTCAACACCCGCCACATTCAGGCCGTCGCAGAGGCGGCGCCCTGTTTCCGCATAGCGGCTCGCGCTGCCGACGGCGTGGTCGAAGCCTTCGAAAACGAAGACGGCGCCCTCCTCGGCGTACAATTTCATCCGGAGAAAATGGGGGCGCGCATGCAACCGCTCTTCAGGCACTTGGTCGAGCAGGCCAGCCAAACCAGACAAAAACGGACGAGACCCGAAACGCAATACCCGATTCATGCCGCGTAGTCTGTATCGCTCCAGAATAGTACGAGCCTCCACAGGCGCCGCCGGCGCCCTTCTGCTTTTGCTCCTTGCCGTGGGCAAATCGGCCCCGAACGCGGGGCGCGTATCGCCTGTCGCAGATGCGCAGGCCCGGACAGATGACAACAGCTTCACGCTGGAAGAACTCGATATGCATCCGGATGTGGTTTTCCGCTCGTGGCTCACCGATCCGCTCAAGGAGCACCCCGAAACGCGCGCAACGCGCATTCGCAACCAACTGGTGCAAGACTTCCGGGATTTCCTTGCCCTGTACGTCTATCGTCAGGGCGAAGACGACAACTTCACGCTGCGCGTGGTGGACAACCGGAGCGGCGAACTCCTTGAAATCCACAAGATGAACCCGAATGAATGGGCGCATTCCGCCGGGGCGGCGGACGCTCCCTGGGACTGGGACTTCGTGGACCGACAGCGACGGCGGCAAACGCGGAGGCTCGTCGACAAATACGCGCGACAAGGCGTACCGCGCAAGGCCATCACCGTAAAATGGGGGCGCAAAAATCAGGTGCTCGAAGCCCGCATTCGAGAACTGCCCTATATCGAATACGAGATCCGGCTGGCCAAACTGCTCGACCTGAGCCTGCTGGTCACAGAAACGGGCACCGTGGAAACCTTCAACCGGGACGATCTTGTTTCTTCGGCAGGCGCGCGCGGACGCTACCAGATCATGCCCTTCCTGCTCCGCCAGAACGATATCCATCGCTACCGCCTTGGCGCAGCGGCGGGCAATACCATCCGGATCTACGAAGAACGGCATCCCCTCCTGACCATGGAAACCGCCTTCGCAACCATTGCGGGCTACCGCAACGCCGTCGGACACGAAATTCCCGGGCTATCGGCCTATCATACGGGTCCCGGGAATATCTTCATGGCCTACCGCAAGTTTCTCGAAAAAGGCGGCCAATTCCGTACGCAAGGCGCCACCGTAGTGGACGCCTACATGTGGGCCGTCACCGCCGGATTCGATCAACTGTCCTCCAGCAGTTTCCGAAACCAGTCGCGAAGCTACGTGGCGGCGGCCTACGGCGCCTTGCAAGCCACGGACGCCCTGCCCATCGACAAAGCCGCCGCCGCGCAACTTGAGCGCGTACAACTTCGCAGCGGAGAACGCATTCGCCTGAGCAGCCTGCTGGACTTGCTTTCCGACGGGAGAATCGACCAGGCAACCGCCTATGATCGGTTCCGCGAACAAAACCCGCACTTTCTGCTGCCGGAACGATCCGAAAACGACCTCGGCGCGCCCTCGAAAGGCGACGTGCAGCTTGTGGCGCGCGCGGGAAACGGCGCTGTTCGTTTTTTTCTGCCGGCCGGCTCGACCAATGCCTTGCTGGCGGCGGGATTCGACGGCCTCGACCCGGAAAAAACGTTCCGTTTTGGACGTGAGGCTTATGGCGGAACGCCTTGGCCCCTGAAGGACGGCGATCCGACGCATGCGCCTGTACGCACCATATGGGACAGGCAATACGAGGAACTGGTGCAGGAAATATCCCGATTCGGATTCACCCCGGAAAACCGGGACCGCCTCGCCGCCCTGGCCGAACGTTTCGAATTGCTTGCGCAGGAACAGCCTTCGTTCTACCGAAACATGCAATGGAAAATCATCCGGACGCACCGCCGTTTGTGGCGTTCGGATGCGTTTGATCGGCTGGCCGCCGCGGTGCAGGCAACCGCCCTGCCTGAAAATTCGGAGGCGGAATAGCCGCCTGCCGCCCGCGCAACGGCTACGCAGGGGCTTGGCCCGCTTGCCGTATCCATCGTATCAATTGCTCCTGCACCCCTTCCTCCTCGTCCCGGGAGGTCGGTTGCCGCTGCGCATACTGGCCATCCGGACCCAGGTCCCACGCCAGACGCCGGTCCTCGAAATATAATTGCAGAATATCCAGGCACCGCTGCCGCAATGCAGGTTCTTCCACCGGAACCATGACCTCCACGCGATCTTCCAGGTTCCTTCGTTGCCAATCGGCGCTCCCCATATACACAAGCGGATCGCCTGCATTATGGAAACAAAAGATGCGGCTGTGTTCGAGAAACCTGCCCACTACGCTGCATACCCGGATATTTTCGCTGTAACCCGGCAAGTTCGGACGCAAACGATTGTGGCCCCGCACAACAAGATCGATCTTCACGCCGGCCCGGGACGCCTTGTACAACCTGTGAATGACGCCCGTATCGTCCAGCGCGTTCATCTTGGCGATAATGCGCCCGTCGCCATGCGCCTTGTGGCGCGCTATCTCCTTTTCCACCAGCTCGTTAAACGCCTCGCGCAGATCCCGCGGCGCCACCAGCAGTTTTTTGTAATGCTGTTCCGGCGCGTATCCCGTCAGAAAATGAAACAGATTAATAACGTCGTAACCAATATCCTCCCGGCATGTGAGTAGCCCCATATCCGTGTAAAAACGGGCCGTAGCCGGGTTATAGTTGCCCGTCCCAATGTGGCAATACGCCCGCAACGCTTCATCCTCCTCGCGAACCACCAGCGTCACCTTCGCGTGCGTCTTGAGGCCCACCAGGCCATAGGTTACATGCACGCCCGCGTTCTCGAGCTGTCGTCCCCATTCCATATTGTTCGCCTCGTCGAACCGGGCCTTGACCTCGACCAGCACGGCCACTTGTTTGCCCCGCTCGGCGGCCCGAATCAGCGCATCCACAATGGGAGATTTTTCGGACGTACGGTACAGCGTCTGCTTGATCGCCAGTACGCGAGGGTCTTCCGCCGCCTCTTCGACGAAGCGCTGTACGCTGGCGCGAAAGGATTCGTACGGATGATGCACGAGCACATCCCCGTTGCGAATGATCGAAAAGATGTCCAGAGCATTTTCAGATTCGCCTTCCACCTGCAACCGGGGCGGCGTAACGGGATGAAAGGACCGGTACCTGAATTCCTCTCCGTTCAGGCGCGTAAAGAACGCACAATCCGAATGATCTATCAGGCCCGCGTTCACATAGGCGTCTTCGGACGAAAGCGTCAATTCGCGCATCAGCAATTGCCGAACGCGAGGCGGCATATCCTGCTCGACCTCAAGGCGAACGACCGGGGCGAATCGGCGCTCCCGCAACTCGTCGGACATCATCTCGATCAGGTCGTCCGCTTCTTCCTCGTCCCGGCTGATGTCGGCGTTTCGCGTAATCTGAAAAGCGTGCGCATGCTCGACCTCCATGCCGCGAAGCAATTCGTTCAGATTGTGCTGAATCACCTGTTCCAGCGGCACGAAATGATTGGGTTCTTCCAGCGGCACCCAGCGCCCCCGGCTGGTCGGCACCTTGACGCGCGCAAAATGCTCGGTGCCGCGTTTGGGGTGGCGCAATAAAATGGCCAGGGAAAGACTCAGATTGGAAATAAACGGAAACGGGTGCCCCGGGTCTACGGCAAGCGGCGTCAGAATAGGAAAAATATGGGCCTCGAAGTACCGGTACAATTGCGCTTTCTGCCGAGACGAAAGATCGTTGTAGGAGAGAATCCGAATGTTCGCCGCCCCGGCCAGTTGCGGGCGCAACGACTCCTCCCACAAGGATGTCATCGTGGCGTACATGGGCAGCACCGCCTCCCGAATCAGCTCCAGCTGCTCGCGAGCCGTCCGCCCGTCCGGAGACAATGCGCGCACCCCGGCGGCCTCCTGTCGTTTGAGCCCGCCTACGCGCTTGCGAAAAAATTCGTCCAGATTGCTCGAAGAAATCGACAGAAAATGTACGCGCTCCATGAGCGGAACGCGCTCGTCCATGGCCTGATACAGCACGCGCCAGTTGAAGTCGAGCCAACTCAGCTCCCGATTGAAAAACAGATAGGGATGGTCCTCCATGGACCCCTCGGGCGCCGGGCGCGGAGCAGTAGCGGAAGGCACGGCGAACACCGGTCCCGCGCCATCGCCGGAAGGCATATTATCCGCAATAACCGAAGCAGCGTCTCTCATGGCGCATCAACCTGAAATCTCTCCTTTTTTCAAACGATTCATCAATGCTTGCAACTGCATGATGTTCTCCTGATACGTACGAATGTCTTCGCCGCGCGCCTCCGCGCGCTCCTGTTCTTCAATCTGGCGTTTTATGGCTTCGTTCACGCGAGCCATCTTCAGGTGTTTCATGGCCTGCCGGGCGACCTCTTCAGGATTTGCATCCAGATCAGGCACCATTACGCCTTTTTTTTGCTTCCAGTTTCCCGACGGCTCTTCCTTGGGCATGGCGACTTCCGCAATAAGCTTCTGCACCTCCTCTCCATAGGCGCCGCGCAGCATGGCCTGCACATTCACCGCGCCAGCCTGGTGTTGTTCGGCGAAAATTTCTGCGGCGCGCCGCGTCGCGCCCGGAGAAAACTCGCCCAGACTCATATTTCCCAGAATGCAGGCGATCATGGACGAGCCCTGCTGAAACATCAGGCGAAGCAATATCTTTTCGCTGGCCAGCATCGTCAGGGCAGGCGTTTCTGCGGAGGATGTCTTGCGCCTCGTTTCCCCGGATGCGCCATTGCCCCGCTGAGGCGTCCCGCCTCCCAACGACCTGACCGGGTCCGCCCCCGAACGCTCCGCGCGAAGAGATCGTTGGCGCTCCTCCCGCTGCCGGGATTTCGCCATGCCGTCCAGCGCCTGGCGCAGCCGACCTTCGGGCGAGCCAAGCACCTCGCTTGCCCGGGACAGCCAGGCCTCCCTGTTCAGCGGGTCGGGAATGGCGGCGATGGCCTGAAGTACGGCGCGCATGGCGTCGGCCCGGCCTTCCGGCGTTTCGAGTCGCCCCGCCCGCCGGTCTGCGTCATGCAGCCAGCGCGCAAAATCAACCCGATGCTTTTTCAGGAACGCTTGCAGGGACGCGCCTTCCCGCTGCGCAACGGAATCGGGATCTTCCCCTGGGGGAAGCGCAACCACATACGCGCTCATGCCTGCGGAATGCACTATGTCGATCCCGCGCCGCGCCGCTTGTTCGCCCGCCCCGTCCGCATCGAAGACCAGCACGATGCGCTGCGCGTAGCGGCTCAGCAACTGCACCTGCTCGCGCGTCAGCGACGTGCCGCACGAGGCGACGGCGTTGCAAACGCCAGCCTGATGCAGCGACATAACATCCGTATAGCCCTCGACGAGCACCGCTTCTTCCTGCTCGCGAATGACTTGCCGGGCCTGCCGAAGTCCGTACAACACCCGCCGTTTGTCGTATACGATGGTCTCCGGGGAATTGATGTATTTGGGCTGCGAACGGTCCCCTTCTCCCGAAGCCTCGTTCAGTACCCTTCCCCCGAACCCGAGCACCTTGCCCATGTGCGAAAGCACGGGAAATATAATCCGGTCCCGATAGCGATCGTAATATCCCTCGCCGCTTTTTTTCGCAATAATCAGCCCGGCTTCCTCCAGCGTTTCGGCGGATATATGGTTCGCCTCAGCCTCGTTAAGCAAATGATTCCAGCCATCGGGCGCGTAGCCTACGCCAAACTCCTTGATGGTGGCCTTCGAATACCCGCGGCCCAGTACATAGTCCAGCGCGCGCCTGCCCGCGTCGGCGCGAGTCAATTGTCCATAATAGAACCGGGCGGCGAAACGCAGCGCGCCGTACGCCGCTTCCATGGCGTCGGCCCGCTCGCGGGACGTATCGCCCTCTTCCGGCAACTCGATCCCGGCCATTTCCGCCAAGGTCCGCACGGCCTCCGGAAACGACATGCCCTCTATGTCCTGCACGAACCGGAACACATCGCCCCCCGCCCCGCAACCGAAGCATTTGAAAATTCCCAGGGAGGGATTTACGCTGAAGGACGGCGTTTTTTCCTGATGAAAAGGACACAATCCGAAAAAGTTGTTCCCTTTCTTCTTCAGACGCACATAGCCGCTCACGATATCGACGATATCCGACGCCGCGCGCACTTCTGCAATCGTGTCATCCGAAAAATACATGCCGCAAAGGAAGCCTTGAAAGAATCGGGGTTTTTATGCGGACGGACTTGCCTCGAACGTCGCCATCCCTTAAGGATACGCTGATTAGGGCCTGTTAACACTATGCAGCAATGCTCTGTTCCGTCAGGCACGGCGTCAATCAAGGCGCGAGGAGTGAAGTTTGGTGGTTCCAAATGAGCGACGAGCAACGAAGAGTAACGCCGTGACCGGCGGAACCCGAAGGGCGGGGCCTCTTTTCCCGCCATGCGGCGTTGCCGCTCGCTTATGTGGCTGGGCCACACTGCGCTCGCGGCGCCTGGCCTGGCGGGAAAACAGGCCCCGCAGAGCGCCGCTGCATAGTGTTAACAGGCCCTGAAATGTGCAAAGTTCAGGGGGTGCGAGGGGTGCGCCGGCAAGGAATGACGAAGCGGCATGCCAAGTCCCGTGTAATGAGGAATGACACAGCCAGCGCGCTCCTCCCAGCCTCCCGAAGGGCGCTTCATGTCCGCCATGCACCGAATCCGCAATGTTTACCGCTGATTTCAACGACGTCAGCACAATATCCTCTGCGCGTGAACATGAAGCGCTGATCGAAGTAGATTTAATCAGAGTGTCCTTAAGATGAAGATGGATAACATGGGAGCAAAAAGGCGCGACACAGCGTTACGCCTTGTTGCTATGGTCCCGCCACCGAATCGGTATAGCCAAGATACGATATCCGCTGTGCAAATTTTTGGAATTGACGTGGGCGGTTCTGGAATCAAGGGAGCGCCGGTAGACATTCGCACCGGACGCCTTGTCGCCGAACGCCTGCGCATACCCACCCCGAAAGGCGCTCGACCGAAAGCCGTCGCCTCCGTGGTCGCATCCATGCTGGATCATTTCGGGTGGCAGGGCCCGGTTGGCTGCGGCATTCCGGCCCGGGTAAAACAGGGCGTGGCGCACACCGCCGCCAACATCAGCGACGACTGGATAGGAACGAACGCCGCGCGGCTCTTTTCCAAAGCCTCCAAACGGCCGTTCTCGGTCCTGAACGACGCCGACGCCGCGGCCATGGCCGAAATGCAATTCGGGGCGGGCCGCGACCTGCAAGGCGTGGTCCTTATGCTTACCCTCGGTACGGGCATCGGATCCGCGCTCTTCGTGGACAACGCGCTCGTTCCCAACACGGAATTCGGGCATTTCTGGCTGCGGGGCCGCATCGCCGAACAATACGCCTCCGACCGGGTGCGCAAGGAAGAGAATCTGGATTGGAAAACCTGGGCGGGGCGCATGCAGGAATATCTGACCCACCTTGAGCGCCTGCTGGACATCGACGCGATCATCCTCGGAGGCGGCGTCAGCAAACCCAGCCGGAGCGAAAAATTTCTCCATTTGCTGGACACAAAAGCCCAACTTCTGACCGCCGAACTCAGAAACGAAGCCGGCATCGCAGGCGCCGCCCTGATGGCGGGACGCCTCATTGCAAACTAGGGCCTGATAACACTATGCAGCGGCGCTCTGCGGGGCCTATTTTCCCGCCAGGCCAGGCGCCGCGAGCGCAGTGTGGCCCAGCCACATAAGCGAGCGGCAACGCCGCATGGCGGGAAAAGAGGCCCCGCCCTTCGGGTTCCGCCGGTCACGGCGTTACTCTTCGTTGCTCGTCGCTCATTTGGAACCACCAAACTTCACTCCTCGCGCCTTGATTGACGCCGTGCCTGACGGAACAGAGCATTGCTGCATAGTGTTATCAGGCCCTGGTAATCTCTTGCAGGATCATTGCGCGGCAACGGCTGCCTTGACCGTACGCCGCCATCCTTCGCTTTGTCGAATGACCCTTTCCGAACTTGAACCCCACATCAACAGGCTGGCCTCCACGCCGCCCGACGAGATTCCCCGGGACCTTGCGCGGCAGGCCGTGAAAGATACGCTGGAGGCGCTGGGCCGAGGCGCCGCGCGCGCTGCTTCGCGAAACGAGGACGGCGCGTGGCGTACGCACGCTTGGGTGAAGCGCGCCATCCTGCTGGGCTTCCGTCTGGGCGTACTCGCCGATTATTCGAGCGGTCCCTTTTCGTTTGTGGACAAGGATACGTATCCCCCCAGAACCTTCGCCCCTGAACACCGGGTGCGCATCGTGCCAGGAGGCTCCGCGGTGCGGACCGGGGCTTACCTCGCCCCCGGCGTAGTGTGCATGCCCCCCATGTATGTGAATACGGGGGCCTACGTAGACGAACAGACCATGATCGATTCCCATGCGCTCGTGGGCAGTTGCGCGCAAATCGGAAAGCGCGTACACTTGTCGGCGGCGGCGCAAATCGGGGGCGTACTCGAACCCGCAGGAGCCGCGCCGGTCATTGTCGAGGACGATGTATTTGTGGGCGGCGGATGCGGCGTATACGAGGGTTGTCTGATCCGCGCGGGCGCCGTGCTGGCGCCGGGCGTAGCGCTTACCGGATCGACGCGCATCTACGACGTCGTACGGGAAAACGTCATTGAACGCAACGGGACAGGCGTCCTGGAAGTGCCCGAACGCGCCGTTGTTGCGCCGGGCGCGCGAGCCGCCTCGGGACTGTTCGCCAAACGACACGGATTATCCCTGTACGCGCCTGTCATCGTGAAATACCGGGACAGCAAAACGGACGCGGTCACTGCGCTGGAAGAAACGCTGCGATGAACGAAGCAGAATCAGGGCCTGTTAAGGATGCTCTGATTAAATGTGCAAAGTTCAGAGGCTGCGAGGAGTGCGCTGGCAAGGAATGACGAAGCAATGTGGCAGGCAGGCCCCACATAATGAGGAATGACACAGCCAGAACGCTTCTCCCGGCCTCCCGAAGGGCGCTTCACGTCCGCCATGCCCCGAATCCGCAGCGTTTACCGCTGATTTCAACGACGCCAGCACAGTATCCTGTACGCAGGAACGCGAAGCACTGATCGAAGCAGATTTAATCAGCGTATCCTTAAATAATTCAGGCGAACAAATCCGGGGGTTAAATAATTAATGCGAGACAATCAGCGGAGGGCTGTGGCGCACCTTTGAACGAAACATCGGGGGGCCAAATATCCCGTTCCGAACCGACAACGGCGCTTACTTCTTCGCGCGCGTCCGCTTCGGAGGCATATCCTCACGAAAAATGAACACGGACACGTCGTTTGCGCCTTTCGGAGCCGTTTTAATCGTAAATATGCGTCCGTGCTGCTTCATCAGGTACGCCTTCAGCGATTGCAGCTGCTTCTTGGGGATACCAACGCGCAGAACGGTGTCTTCTGTCAGCAAAGCCGCCCTTTCGGATATGCCTGCGTATTTGCTCGGCCGACCGCGGCGACCGCCGCTGCGCGACCGCAAGGATTGAAGTTGCGACAGCGCATCTTCTTTGGAAAGCGTGGAAGTACGAAAAGCCATGGTTTGGATAAATCGGGTGAATATGGAATCAACGAGGCAAGATGCGCTGCCCGCATGAAATGCAGCGAACAAGTCCCGGACGGAACGCCGCTGCAATGTTTTTCATGCGATGGCCCCGCATCGCGCTACTGACGAACCATATAATATAAAACATGATAATCAATGATGCAAATCCCCGGAATACCCTGGTTCAGAATACGCTGGTCAAGTCCGCAAAAAACAGAGGCGCGCGAGGAGCGCGCTGGCAAGGAATGACGAAGCAATACAGGCGCCGGCCCCACATAATATAGCCCGCATAACGAGGAATGACACAGCCGCATGCTCCTCGCAGCCTCCCGAAGGGCGCATCGCGTCCGCAACGCACCAGATCTGCGGCGTTTCCCGCCGATTTCAACGATGGTAAAATACTATCTCCTTGCAGGCGAAAAACGATGCGCCGCGCGAAGTGGTTTTGATCAGCGTATTTTCCGGAACCGCACTGGTCCGAAAGCATACCACGAATATGCTCAGGCATAGTACGCGCACCGGTCGAAACATGAAATACCAATATGCGATGCGGATAATGCGATGCGGCGCGGCGACGCTGCTTGTTATCGTAACGGAAGGCTGTGCTTCTTCCGCGAAAATAACCGTTGTGGACGCCTATGCCCCGCCGTCGGCTACGGTTGTCGAAACCGCTCGCATTGAGCAGTTCGATCCTTCGCCCTGGCCCGACGCGCCGCTTGATACGCTAACAACGATCGTACACGACGTTCCGGCGCATCTCATGGAAGGTCGCGCCGCCGAGGGACTGCAAGCGGAAATACCTGGATTCCGGGTACAGATATTTTCGTCTATCGAGCGGGACGAAACCGTCGAAGCGCAGGAAAACGTACAGATATGGTGGCGCGAACAACGCGAAGAAGGCGCGATCCCCGAAGACCTTTTCCCTGAAGGACTTCCCGTCCATAGCGTATACAGCCAGCCGTATTACCGCATTCGCATCGGCGACTTTCTGTCGCGAGAGGAAGCCCAGGCCTTGCATCGCATACTCGCCCGGCGCTTTACGGACGCCTTTATCGTACCGGATACGATCATCATCACCCGGTAACGCGCAAGACAGCCTGCCCGCGCAACCGTTCGCCTTTCCCGAACGCAGGCAACCAACCGCAGCGCAACGGGTATAATGGATACGCTAATCTTTTTTCGTCCAGAATAAGCGCGACAGCCCTTCGCATCGCACCTCTGCATGCCGGAAACGGATACTCTCTTGCCCGAACGTCCCGATACGCAACCCGCTATCGGGGATATTCCCGGTACGCTACGGGACATTCGCGCCGCAGTCGATACGGAACTCGGCGTATTCCGCCGGTATTTTCGCGACTCCATGCGCTCCGACGCCCGCTTGCTCGACAGGGTAACGCAGTACATGCTGCGGCAAAAAGGCAAGGAGATTCGCCCGCTGCTCGTGCTGCTGTCGGCGAAAATGTGCGGAGGCGTCAACGAAACCGCGTACAGAGCGGCGGCGCTGGTCGAATTGATGCATACCGCCACCCTGATGCACGACGACGTGGTGGACGCCGCCGAACGAAGGCGAAACGCCTTGTCCGTCAATGCCCTTTGGAAAAACAAGGTAGCCGTCCTGTTCGGCGATTTTCTGCTAAGCCGCGGCCTGTTGCTGTCGCTGCGGCACGGGGACTACGAACTGCTCCATGCGCTCTCCGACGCCGTCAGCCGCATGAGCGAGGGGGAACTCCTTCAGATCGAAAAAACCCGCCGCCTCGATATCGACGAAAAAACCTACTTTCGGATTATTTCGGACAAAACGGCTTCGCTTATCGCCGCCTGCATGGGATGCGGCGCACTGAGCGCCGACGCGGACCGCAACGTACTGCGCACCATGCAGCAAGCGGGGGAACACCTTGGGCTGGCGTTCCAGATTCGGGACGATCTGTTCGATTATGGAATCAAGGACATTGGCAAACCTGTAGGCATTGATCTGCAGGAAAAGAAGATGACGCTCCCCCTCATTTATGCGCTGGCGAACGCCCCTTCGAAGGAACGACGAGATATGCTGCGCATTGTTCGTAAAAAAAGAAAAAGCCGCCGCGACAGGCAGATCGTATACGCTTATGCAGAACGCCGGGGCGGCATTGCCTATGCCCGGCGAAAAATGTGCGAACACGCCCGGAAAGCTCGCGACTTGCTCCAGGATATGCCCCCGACAGAAGCCCGAAACGCCATGCTGGGCCTGGTCGATTACACGATACGCCGAAACAAATAGCGCCCCGCGTACGATACCTGAACCATGCCGAACCCGCAATGCTTGCGCCTGGTCCCATGAATATTCCCGCACACGCCCTTTCCCTCCGTTTTTTCGGATGGCTTCTCCCCGTCCTGCTGGGCGGCTGGCCTGCCCTGCAGGCGTCCGGGCAAGATATAAGCCCGATGCTTTCCGAACTCCGCGACCTCGCGACCGCCGCGCTGGAAGCCGCGGAACAAGCCGCCGAGGCGCCTGACGTCGAAACGGTCAAGGCGCATGCAGACCAGGTCTTCGAAGCCGTCTGGGGCATGCCGTCCGGCTTAATGGAAGCAGACGCTCCGGGCGGCGCCCGCATGCATGGCTGGATGACGCGCTGGCAAGTAGCCTTCGGAGATTACGACGAAGCCTTCGCCGAACGATATGGAAACGAAACGCCCGAAATCGAAGATCCGTTGCTGCTGGGCATTATGGGCCGGGGACGATACGTTCGCCGCGTCATCGAAAATACGATGCGGAGCAATTCGGCGGATCCGGCCATCGTTACGCACGGCCCCCATGTCGTGCATTCCCTGAACAATGTTATCGGGTGGATGCGCATCGACGACGGCGTTACGAAAGGGGAACGGCAACCTCGGGTAGATCTTACGCGCGAATGGGACGCGCCGATCGAGTTCTGGATGTCCACCGCAGACACGGGATGGCTTCACGAAGCGTTCGCCCAAGCGCTGAACATATTGAAAACGGAGTATGGAGACGACGCAGACATGGCGCGAAGCCATGCCGCCAGCCTGGCCGATCTCCTCGAAAAAAGCATGCAAGGGGTTGACGCCAACGGCAATGGCAGCATCGAACCCGTCCGCATGGAGGGAGGACTCCTGACCGCCTTGCAGCACGCCGGGTTCGCGGGGTTCGCAAGCAACTGACCTGCTGCGCTTTTTTCGCGTAATGCTCCCTGATCGCATGAAAGGATACGACGCCATGAAAACACGCCGATCAAGTCTGTTCCTGCTCCTCGTTTGCTGGTTTGGCGCAGTGCAAACGCAGCCTGCAAGCGCCCAGGACGCCGACGCCCCTCCGCCGATCAATGAACTGCTCGCCCCCGAAGCGGTCGCAGAACAGGTGGCCGTTTCCAACGCCCGCGAACCTTTGCGCGTACTGGCCGTAACGACAACGCACGGTTTCCGGCACAGCTCCATCGACGCCATACAGGAAGTACTGCCTGCGGTCGGCGCCGCCACGGAATTCGAATTCGAGATCACGGAAGACCTCGCGCTCCTCAACGAGGATAACCTCGCCGGATACGATCTGATCCTGTTCGCCAACTCCACGATCCGCGTCAGGACCGAAGCGCAGGAAGGCGACGCCGACAGCGAAGCAGCCGTCTACGGGTTTACGTTCCAGACGCTCGAAGGAGCCGCAGAGTCTGCCTTCGCCTTTGAAAACCTGGATGGCGACGCGCCTTCCGGCTCCGTGATGACCGCGCCTGGCGCCCCGCCCATTCCGCTGGAGGACATCCAGTACGACCCGCCCATGCTGACCTTCAGTTTCGATACGCAATCGGCCTATGGGCATATTTACGTTTCCGGCGAACTGACGCCCGACGCGTTCGACGCCCGGTGGCGCTCTGGCCTCAGCGACAGCGCTTTGCCGGTCCCCGCCACCCGACAGAATCCGGAATCCAGGGGGGTGCCGAACGGCATGACGGAAGAACAACGCGATGCGATCCGCGCTTTTCTGGCTTCGGGCAAAGGCGTCGCAGGTGCGCACGCCGCCCTGGACGCGCTGTATGGATGGGATTGGTATCGAGAGATGGCGGGAGGCGGATTGTTTAAAAACCATCCCTGGACGCAGTCCGTCCGCATCCGGATAGAAGAGCCGGGCCATCCCGCCGTAGCGCATTTCGGGGACGGTTTCCAGATACGCGACGAAATCTACGTGCTTGACGCAAATCCCCGCTGGAACGTCCATGTACTGGCTTCGCTCGACATGCAGAGCGTCGGAATAGACGAAGGTCCTGCAAGTACGCTGGCCAACGACTACCCGATTTCATGGCTTCAGGAATACGGCGGCGGTCGCGTTTTCTTCACCGCACTGGGGCATTTCGAAGACGTCTGGACCACGCCCGCATTCATGCAGCATCTTTTGCAGGGCATGCGGATTGCAGCGGGACGGCTCCCGGCCGACGCCGGCAGCGGCAAGCGAACCTATGAAGTGCTTGCCGAAAACATATGGCCCGACGATATCGCCGTGGACGACAAAGGCCATGTCTGGATTGCCGAATTGCGCGGCAAGGTACACCGCTACGACGCCGAAACGGGCGAAACGCGGCAGATTGCGCACCTCGACGTCACCGATCCGACCAATGTCGAGCATGGCTTGTTCGGCGTCGAGGTCGATCCGGCCTTCTACGAGGGCGAACCGTACGTCTACCTGTACTACGCGGAGCAAAAAACCTTCATCAACACGCTTTCGCGGTTTACGTACCGGAACGGCATGCTGGATATGTCCAGCGAAAAGGTGCTGTTGCGCGTACCCACGGAGCCCCATTGCTGCCATCAGGCAGGCGACATCGAATGGGGTCCCGACGGGTCGCTGTACCTCTCTACCGGAGATACGGGCATGTCCGAAGTGCGCCCGCAATGGGAAGTGTCGCAGGAACGCATCGACGACTTCATGGCCCGCCACGATTTGTCCCGCATACACTGGACTCGGCTGGTGGATTCCGAACGCAGCGCGCAAAACCTGCAAGACCTGCGCGGCAAAATCCTGCGAATCCATAAAGACGGGTCCATCCCGAAAGACAATCCCTTCTTCGGGCAGCCCGGCGTACGCTGGGAAATCTACGCCTACGGCCTGCGCAATCCGTACCGCTTCAAGGTGGACCACGAAACAGGCGCACTCTACATCGGGGTGGTCGGTCCCGACGCGGGATTCGATTACGACGAGTATAATATTTCGGAAAAAGGCGGAGAAAACTTCGGGTGGCCGCGCAATATGGGCAAGTTGTTCTACAACGAAATCACGCCCGAGCATATTCCGGACTTCGTACCGCCAATATGGGAGTACACCTACGAATCCGGCGGGCGATCGGCCACGGTCGGCCCCATCTACCGCCACGAAGGAGCGGGCGGATTCCCCAGCCTCCTGCAAAACGGCCTGTTCGTCTACGACTGGTCCCGTCGCTGGATCAAATGGGGGCAGGTTGCCGACAGCGTCTTCGAAAGCGACGTAGAAGAAAGCGCGAAAAATACGCCGCTGGCCCTGCGCATCCCTGCAAAGCGCCTGCTGAACATCAAAACATTCGATGTGTTGACGCGGACCGCGCCCATTTCCATGGAAACCGGGCCGGACGGCAGCATTTACGTGGCGGAATTCGACGGATTCTGGAATCCCGGCCCGAATTCCCGCCTTACGCGATACCGCTGGATACCAGATAAATAACCCGTCGTTCAAAAAATGAAGGACACTGATCGCATTACAGAGATGCAGCGCGAAAAAAACTTCCGGAAATCCGGGCGGATTTCCGCTTGGCGTACGCCATTCGCAACCTTGTGCCTCATGGGCCTCGCCGGAATCGTTGGCGCAGGAGCTGTCTTTGAAGACCTGTCCTCGCAATCGCGGCGCCTGCAGCCAGGGGCCGCCGTTTCCGGGAACCGGGCGCCTTTCCCGCAGGACGAAGGAGCCGAGATTTACCAGACCCGCTGCTTATCGTGCCATCAGGCGAACGGAGGCGGGGTGCCGGGCGTATTTCCTCCGCTCACCGGAACCGAATGGGTAACGGGCGACGAGGGGGTGCTCATCCGGATCATCCTGAACGGAATGACCGGGGAACTTGAGGTGAATGGCATGGTGTACACCGGCGCGATGCCGCCCTGGGGAAGTTTTCTGACGGACGAGGAGATGGCGGACCTGCTTACCTATATCCGCACGGAATGGAGCAACGACGCCAGTGATGTCACGCCTGAAATGGTGGCAGAGGTGCGGGAAGCCGTAGCGGACCGCGCGGAACCCTGGACGGTTGCCGAACTGGAAGCGATGAGGGAGGCGAACAGGTAGAGGGGCAGGCTGGCGGGATCCCTCGTTTCGCATTCTGGATTGGCCGGGGCCTCTTCCGGGGCGTGTCAGAAATTCGGGAAAGAAATAACCTCTGAAGGGATTCGCGTCAAGAACCAGCAAATGGATGCTATGGAAGCGGCGGAGCAGATTGCGGCGCTGGAAGGCTTTGCAACAGACAATGCGGATATAGAGCGGTTAAAGGAATTGCTGGTCGAGACGGACACGGCGGTGCTGAAAGCCTTGCGGAATTTTGCGAACCTTGCTGCAAACAATCCCGACTTTGAAAAACTGAAAGAACTTCACCGGAAATGGAGCGCCGAATTTGACGCTATTGCATTTCTGGAATTATCACGCAATGAGCGGTGCCATTCCAGATTTCTGGCATGGCTGTTGAATCCGGAAGAAAACCACGGAACGGGGGCGTATTTTCTCGAAAATTTTCTGTGGAAAATCCTCGAACAGGCAAAAGCCCTGGGCATAGGCAAAGCAGATTCCCCCGAAATGGACGAGGCCATCTGGACGCAAACCAGCGTAACACCAGAATGGCCTCACGAAGTAGATGGCAAGCGAGGTTTCCTGGACATTCTTCTGGTAAACCCGAAAGAGAAGTTTCTTTGCGCCATAGAGAACAAGGTGGATACCGGCGAACACAGCGGTCAACTGGGGCGCTACAGGAAGGCGCTGGAGAAAAACTACCCGGATGATTTTACCAGATGCTATGTATTCCTGTCTCCGGGCGGAAAGCCTCCGGAACAGGAAGAAGATCAAGGACACTGGACGCCGGTGACGTACGCCACCATACTGGAACTGGTGGAGGACACCCTTAAGGCTACTGATATGCGCGGCGACGTTCGCGTATTCCTGCAACAATACGTAAGAACCCTACGGAGAAACATCGTGGATAAGCATTCTGACGAAGTGCGGCAATTGGCTCGCAAAATCTACCTGGAAAATCGAGAGGTCATTGAACTGACATACGAGTACAAGCCGAACTATCTGGCAGAAATGAGGGAGATTATAAGGAATGTTGTGCGAGGGCAGCCCGGTTGGATATTAGACAAGGAGCAAAAAGATATTATCCGGTTTCGGCCCGATACATGGACGCTTCTTCCCGGCTTCTTGACAGGAACCGGCTGGCCGCCATCCGAAGCGCTGCTGCTTTTTGAGTTCACCTTCGATCATAGGGGGACCCTCGATCATAGGGGGAATACGCGCATGGTACTTTGCCTTGGGCCAAGTGAGAACGAATCCATCAGGCAGGAAATATTCGAAAAAATAAATAATGTGGATCCAAATCGGTTTAAGCATGCAGCCTATCCATTAATGGCCAATCAACTCAACACCTCGTATACGCATATTTACTCTGGAGAAAACATCTTGGACGAGAAAGATTTCGGCAAATGGGACGATAATGAAGGTTCGTATATCCGTGAAAAGGTAAAGCGTTGGGTGGAAGACTTCGCCCAAAAAGATTTCCCGACGCTGAACGATATTATCGTCGACTGCTTCAGGGAGTACGAAGCACGGCAGGCCGATTCGTCCGTTGCTTCTTCGCACGGAGATGTGTCTGCCTGACTGCGTGCGGGATTACGGTTCAATGGGGGCTCAACAAGGTAGACTCCCCAATCACATCACCGGGTAGTACCGCGCCAGCATCAGCACGAGTACGAACAGCCAGATGAGGTGTCCGGCCCCGACGCTCATGGCAAGCCGTTTGCGCGCCGCTTGCCGGGCCTCTTCGTCCCCATCCGCGGCCACGATTCCCCAGGCAGGGCGTATCGCAAAGAACTGGATGCCCACCAGGATCAGCATGAACAGCAGGCTCGTGTGATATTCCGGCCCGTACGCCCCGAATCCGCCCCCGATCAGAAACGCGGCAAGCCCGAAAAGGAACGTAAGCACGGCGAATATGCCGGTGAGGCTTACGGCCTTGGCCCCTGTCTCGCGCGCGGAATCGCCGGAAGACGAAACCGCAGCGGCGCGGGCGATGCGGCCGAGCAGCAGCGCCACGCCAAACCATCCGGCGGCGGTAACGACATGAAGCAACACGAATATATTCTTGATCGTCAGCATGGCGGTGCAGGGAATGAGTATGTCGTACGCGGCGTCCACGCGTCGGAATCCGAACGGGAAGCGCTGATCGAAGCAGATTTAATCAGAGTGCCCTATAATACTATTTTTTGACGCGACAAACACGCAAAACCGATGGAACCATGCGCGTGGCGGTAATAGGGGCAGGAATCGCCGGATTGACGGCGGCGTTCCGGTTGCAGCTGGCCGGAGCGGAGCCCATTGTATTCGAAGCCTGGAAGCGCGCAGGCGGCGTCATCGGCACGGAGCGCATCGACGGATTTCTTGTCGAATACGGCCCCACCACCATCCAGGCGGCGAATCCGGTCCTCGACGAGCTCATTCGCAACGCCGGCCTGGACCCGGATCGCCTTCCCGCCTCAAAAACCGCCCGAAAGAGATATATCGTACGCAACGGCAAGCCGGTTGCAGCCCCAAGCTCCCCGGCTGATCTTGTGACCGGCTCCCTCTTTTCCCTCCGCGCCCGCCAGCGGGCGCTTCGCGAACCTCTGATACCCAAATCGCGCCCGTCGGCGGAAGAAAGCGTGGCCGATTTCGCCCGCAGGCGCTTCGGACCCGAAGCGCTCGACTACGGGATGGAGCCGCTGGTCGCCGGCGTATACGGCGGAGACCCTGCCCATCTCGCCATGCGCCATGCTTTCCCGGGACTCTGGCGCATGGAGCAGGAATCGGGGTCTATCGTGCGCGGCCTGATTCGCCAGCAAAAAAATCGGGAAAACCGGCAGGCGGGCGGCATGTTCTCCTTCCGGAAAGGCCTTGGGCAGCTCCCCGCGGCGCTTTTCGAGGCCCTGAGCGACCGCGTACGCCTGTCCACGCCCGTCCGGCGGCTGGAGCGACAAGGGAACCGCTGGATCGTTTCCGGAGATCGCCCGGCGGCGGACAGCAAACAAACCGTCTGGAGCGAATCCTTCGATGCGGTACTGTACGCAGCCCCGCTTCACGCGCTTGCTTCCATCGCACTGCCGGAAGGGCCTTCTCTCGAACCGTTGACCCGTGTCGCGTACGCCCCGCTTGGCGTCGTCGCACTGGGATTCCGAAGAGAGCAGGTAGGCCATCCGCTCGACGGATTCGGCATGCTGGTTCCGCGCGTGGAACGCCGCATCCGCATACTGGGAACCTTGTTTACCTCGTCCATCTTTCCCGGCTCGCCTTCCGCCTCGGCGGCCTCGCCATCAGACGCGGCCCGGGCCCCTGCGGGACATATCCTGCTAACCTCCATGCTTGGCGGCATGCGCCATCCTGCACTGGCCTCGCTGCCGGACACGGAAGCGTACGACCTGACCCTGCGCGACCTGCGGGGCCTGCTGAAAATTACCGGAGAACCTGTTTTTCGGTGGCGCACCGCATGGGAACGGGCCGTTCCCCAGTACAATATCGGATACGGGAACGCGCTGTCCGCCATGGATCGGCTCGAATCCGCCTGGCCCGGCTGGTTTATGGCGGGCAACTACCGCATGGGGGTTTCCATCGGCGACGCCGCAAAATCCGGGGAAGAGGCGGCAAGAAGGCTGTGCGGGGCGTAACCAAGGCTTTTCAGGAAAAAAACGGCTCAAAAGCATAATTTTTGTGAAAAAATCTCATGAAAATGATTTTTATTATAATAATTCCGTATAATTGCTATTTATTCGAGAAAAAATCGCACATAGAGCCATGGTCGTAACCTTTTCCGTTGCAAATTTCCTCTCCTTCAACGAGGAGGAGACCTTTTCATTGGTGGCGAGCAATCGGCTCTCCGGCCACCATGAAAATCACCTCGTTCCGATTCCCGGTAGCGATGAGAAGGCGCTGCGGGCCGGTGTTCTGTACGGAGCGAACGGCGCGGGTAAATCGAACTTCTTCAAGGCGCTCTCCTACCTGCAAGATATGGTTCTGGAAGGCAGGGAAAAAGGATCGGGAACGGGACGTACCGCTTTTCGCTTTCGGGAAGATCCGGAAGCGCCGAGTCTCCTTGATCTGCAATTCATTGTCCGGGACACACTATACCGTTTCGGCCTCGTGCTGGATGATGAACGGATTATCGAGGAGTGGCTTATAGTGGTCAATGGAGGTCGGGAAAAGACGATCTACGAGCGCAAAACCGATGCAAGGGGCGGAGTTACAGTGAATGCGAAAGGCTTAAGAAATGCTGACAAGAAACTGCGTGCCCTGGCAACCATCGGTGGACCTAAAGAGCAAAGTTTCCTCGCTACCATTGGGTGGGCGATGGGCTGGGCATTGGACGAGAATAGCCTGTCCGGACCCGTATATGAGGTCCTCGACTGGTTCACACACCAAATGTCTTGTCTGCCTCCTGATTCCCGTTTTATGGGCCTCGGGTATGCCTTGCTCTCAGATCCAGATTTTCAGTTTTTCGCCAGCGAATATCTAAAGGGCTCCTCAACCGGAGTGGATGGCGTGCATGTATCCAGAGAGGAAATATCCATAGAGCGACTGAAAGCCATGTTTTCCTCCGACCTTATCGACCAACTCAAGGATGCAGCGCACATGAAGCCTGTGTTTGTGCGTATGCCTGACGATGATCGAGAAGCCATTATTGAGAAGGCCGGCGAAAATTGTTATCTGCTTACGATCAAAGCGATTCACCAACATGGGACGCCGGGCAAAATCCACCTCGATTTTTCCAAAGAATCGGATGGCACGCAACGCTTGCTGCATCTTCTTCTCGCTCTATACCAACTGAGCACCCATGGAGGTACTCTGGTAATCGATGAGGTAGAGCGCAGTATGCACCCGTTGCTTACCCGACAGTTCATGGAGTTTTTCTTCAGGAGTTTCAGCGGCGATTATCTGCAACTTATCGTAACTACGCATGAGTCCAACTTGCTCGATCAACAGTTGCTGCGGCGAGACGAAATATGGTTTGCCGAGAAAAACGACAAAGGAGCTACATCCCTCTATTCTCTTGCGGATTTCAGGCCACGCAAGGACCTGAAACTGGATAAGAATTACTTACAGGGGCGTTTTGGAGCCGTGCCGCATCTCGCGGGAATGAATCGGATTATGACAGAGGCGGAAGGGGCTCATGCACACATCTCGACGTAAACGCCGTCCGCTGGACAGACATAAACAGGATTTTCGGGATGACCGCCTCTATATCGTGGCGTGCGACGACACCTATGCGCCCAAGCAGTATTTCGAGGCATTCAAGCTTTCGCGCTTACATATCCATGTGATTCCAACACAAGACGGAACATCGTCTGCGGAGCATGAGAGGTGGTTCGGGTTGATTGGACAGCGTTTTCGGGCTTTTAAGGTACAGGATTGCGACCTTGTTCGGATCCAGACAACCCATATGGAGGCATTCCATGCCCCAATGCACCGGCGGCAGAACCTCCGACTCTGCCTTCAAGGCGAAGGCGGCCCCTGCCGTCATTCGCGGCGACGGCGCGCTGGCCGAGTTCCCCGTACGCTTTGAAGCGCATCCGAACGGGCACATTTCTGGAAAGTGCCTCGGCGCCTGGATACGCTGCTTTACGGAAGAGCGCCCGCATCGGGGCCTTGACAACCTGCCGTTTAGCGACGTATTATACGGTTGAGCGTCGCGACGCAGCATGTGGCTATTCTCGTCGAAATTGAAAACGACCCGCACCACAAGCCGGAATTGCACACAATCTGCCCAATCAATCCGGACCCCCGCTAATGTTCAAAATAGAAACCTCCGGGAGGCGCCTCGTCCGTCTTAAAAAAGAGCGCTTTTCCGATTTGAATTTTCGCGAGCGGGATCATCTTCAGGAATGGATAGCTGGCATGCCGGACGTGCTGGGCGAAGAACTTCTCATCATCCAGAAGGAATTTGACGACTTTGCGGACACGCGCGAGCGCCTTGATCTTCTGAAGTGGTTTAGTAATTATCCGACAGTCCGCCCCAAAAAGTTGGGGAGTTGCGCTCGACTGAAGGGCAGGTCCCTGTCAAGCATTCTTTATGATTTTCGGAACAAGCGGCTTGCATCTGTGTGCGAGGGTGCTTAAGACCCCTCATTATAGTGGTCTTGGCCACATACCCAACCAACCATGAGGCAATGACCAACGCACTGTTCAGTACCTTGTCACCTGCACCCATCGAGATGGCGAAAAAGCTGCTTTGTTATGGGGGAAATTAGTCCCCCATTGGCAATCAAACCAGCTTTCTCCAACCTGATCGTGGTCTCATGTCGATTCTATCCACCATCCGTTTTGCCTTCCGTCGCCCAGCTTCTCCTCTTTCAGACACTGAATTTGCCAAGCTGGAACGAGACATAGACAAAAGCATCGTAACGCGCTTATCTACAGGCAACATCCGTCTTCAGCGAGGAGAATATCTCACTGAAGAGGATGTAGCCAAGGAGTACGAGCGGATAAAGGACCTGAAGTTCAGTAATGTCTGATAACATGCAAGCCGATGCGAAAGAGTTTTTGTCCCTTTACGCTAAAGCCGACTCTTTCGCCAAAACGGTTTCTGAGTTCAGGCAACGTGTGTTAATACCGGTACATAACGAACTGCGTTTAAAGTATTGGCATCCGCTGTACCTCTATTCCAGTGCACGATCACGCGCCCAGTGCCGGTAGAATTCTTCCTGCTTGAGGCTGGTCAGAGACGCTCCACGACCAGCGTCCCTTGCAGTCCATCCGCTCCGCCGCGTGACCAGCACGAACGGCGGGCTGCTTCCCTTCTACGACGCTCTCAGCACAGAACTCTCGTCCGCTGTCGGTCAATAAGGCCTTGATCCCTATGTCGAGCATCTCTTAAACATCCAAGCCTTCCGGGCCTGCCAGAATCGCGTGGGCTGCGGGTATTGCATATGCTTTATTCACTCTCGCCAGAGTGAAGAGGGCCCTCTCGACATCGACAGCTCTGAAATGGTTGCAGGGAGATTCGGGACTTTTGTTGACCACCTTGGCGATTTTGCGGCACCAGCATGCCCAGTTTTCGTAGGCTTTTCTGTTCTTCTTATTGTCGACTCGAATGTTTGTATTGAATGTCAAGTCCTGCAGGGGCGAAAAGCAAAAGAACGAATTCGCGTAGGCCTCGGCGATACCCTTATCGAGCACAGGATAGCGCTCAGGATCTATAAACATCAGAATCTTGCTCATAAACGAGATCCCATATGTGAACTTGGGTAGACGCAGTTTATGGATATCCCAAAGAAGTTCTGATCCCGACAGCGCCTCGCAGCTCTTTGGCCGCTTTTCCAATTTCTGCACCAACTGCACGAACCCTTTAAGCTTATTTTCCAGTTCGGCTTTTCTGAATTCTTCCCCCCAGGATTTTCCCCGGCCTGGTTTCTGGGCCCATCCCCAGTACAGGACCTTCGAAAGGCCGTCATTGACTTTCTGTGTGTCTCCACTGCACAATAAATCTTGGATGTCTTGCTCGACAGCACACATATTGCCATGACAGATTTCTTTGTTTTTGGCGAAGTCATAGGTAACCGGAGGAAAGTCGTAATCCCGGACGGTTTCGCACAACAAAATAGCGTACTGCTTCAGTGGTAGTTTCGGTATGATCTTAGACATGATCAGAGGTGATCCAGCAATATTTCTTCAGGAAGTCGTGAAACAGGTCGCAGCCGCTGCGTGGGTGTGTAGGGTAGCCCGTATAAATTGAGTTTCTTCCATACTTGTCGCAAAGTTTGTTCCACCAAGCACAACCTGGATGAGGCGTGCTGATGCACGGAACACCGTATTCACGAACCACACTCTCGCCGTATCCGCCGGCAAACTGGGAGACAAAGATGACCAGTTCCGGTTGATGTCTCTGAAGGAACCAGCGCAGTACTTCCTCGGATATTTTGCGATCTTGGGGCACGACGTGCCCTTCTATGCTACCACCGGTCTTCGGCGCTGGTCGCATGAAATAGTTGTAGTAGGTGATGTGATGAAGAGAACGTTCCCCCGATGCCAGAGTCAGACCGCCTTCCTTCAATGTGTTTGTGATTTGCTTTTCGATTTCCCCTAAAATTCGGTGGCCCCGCCGGGGATATTCGAAGAAGCCTCTTATTACACCTTCTGTGTATACATACATGAGTTCTTCCGGATTGAGGTAACTCTGGTCGCTCTGGTACCAGTTTTCAGGATCAAGGTGAATAGTGGATTCTTCGTCAGGCATATAGTGGCTTTCGCCGATCACCAGCAGCCGCTTGTGGCGATCATCCTCATAGAAACTGCCAATCCAGGGCTGCATACAGGGAAATTTCTCTAAATGGTCTGGCTTTTTGATGGTGGACATGGAATTACCTCCATAATGGGTTGGTTACGCCGCCTTCGTCAGCGGCTCTCGTCTGTAATATACGTCATCGGGCGTAAGAATGTCAAGCGCCTGGGCGAATGCTTTTCGAGGAGCACCCGGCAGGCGTTCAAGGACTGGCCCGCCTGTGCGATTGCGCAAAGGTTCTTCTGTCGTTTCAAAGCCCAGACCTCGCGACGCGGGTATCGTCGCGGCTTACGCTGTGCCTCCATTCTCGCATATTCGGCGGGCAATGCACCTGGTGCAAGCCGCCCAGATCGGCTTTTTCCGAACCGCCCGAACGAGAAGCAATACCCCTCACATAAACCCCAAAACAACGCAATCTTACTTTATTAGGCGCCAAAAATCGCCACCTAATATTTTAAAGTCGCCGATTTTGGGCCGTCCGTTTGCTCTGGGCGGCTTGGTCGTGCGTGGTGGCTTGGGATCGTCTGGCTTCCGGCGGCAGCGTAGAGGCGCCCATCCATTCTGCCCGAGCGGGGTCAGCCAGAGGAATCTTGGTCACGCCCGCACAGTTTGCAGGCTGCCGGAGCGCACAAACCCTTGACAACCAGGTGTCTTCGCCGTATTCTACGGGAGCAAGCCGCTGCCGAAGGCGGCGCAGTCCACTGCAACCCTGCACTTGAAACGGTCCCCGAAGGCTGTCCAGTTTTCGGGCCATTTCTTTTTTGCGATGCAGGAACCATTCACAATAACGGGCATACAAGCCGTCACCAAAGTGTTCGAGGAATAGTGCAACGACATTGATCCTGGTTCTAATCTCGCGCTGGATAAAACACATGGGAAATATCCTGGACAAGAAACGCTATCAGTTACGCATGAGCGGGATGGAGAACGCGCCTGGCGAAGTCAGCGCCCCCGTGCTGTGCGCCTTCCTGGAAACGATTATGGCTACGGCTGAACGCGCCACGTCACTCCTCGTGACGGGTGAGGGCAGCCGCAAAGGCCCCAAGCCGAAGTGGCTCTCGGCATCCACTGATTTTACGATAGTTGGCATAAAGTCCGGTTCAACCATTTGCGAAGTAGAAGTTTCGCCCCTTCGTCGTGCGGCGCCGGATATATTCGCGCAAATAGATATTTGGCCGGAACAAACAAGGTGGAGCGGCAATGAGACGACGCTCGATTTGGCTACGCGGGCAATCAATGAAGCAAAAGAGCTGGATACCCCTGGCGATCTTTTCGACAATTCGGTTCTGGATAGCCTCCTTGACCTGGAACCCTTTTTTCGTGACAATGACAGGGAATTTGAATGTATTTCCGATGATGCTGCGGATGTGAGATTTATCCTGGACAAGAAAGTTTTTCCTAATTTTGAAAAGAACAAGCGTCAAATTCCATCTTCTCAATCGTTCATTATAAGTGGTTTGCTGAACGAGATTGTGCATAATAGCGGACGATTTCAATTAGAATTGGACAACGGGAAAAAAATAATAGGACAAGTGCAAAGAGAAAAAATTGATATAGAAGAACTGAGGCCGTTGTGGGGCAAGCAAGCCACAGTTCAGGGAATCGTTCATTTTAAGGTCGATGGGCAACCGCGTTTAGTCAAGGCAAACAAAATACAAGCATACAGTATTGGCGATAGTATTTTTGACGCCTTGCCAAGCGCATCGGATGCAAAGTTATCCAGAATTGTTAACAATCGTGTTCGTCAAATGGATTCATTTGATCCATTGGATCTTGCGGGAGCCTGGCCCGACGATGAATCAATAGACGAGCTTTTGGCCGAACTTGATTGAGATTGGAAGTCATGAAATACCCCCTAAACCTTATTTTATTAACCACCCCAAACCGCCGCCTAATATTTTAAGGCAAGGCATTTTGGGCATCCGCCCCACAGCCCCGGCTGGGCCTCTACCATGCCTCTACTCCCGCTCCCCTTTAGGCCGATAATACGCCGCGGAACGGCTGAGCACGAGGGGCGCGCACTGCCGAATCACGGGGGCTGGGCCTATGCCACGTAATAACCCGCTGATTGCCGGCAATGGTTGGGGCAAGGAGCAGGCGCGTTTGGACATGCAATGCCTCCATAATATGGGATGTCCAGAGCGGAACAAGATTGCAATCCTGCCCCTTAAAACTCCGAAAAAGTCCAAAAAAGTCTCCAAATGCTGTCCAATCACACCGAACCGCCTCTATGTGCTGAAGCGCCTGCTGGAGTATAAGTGCGAAGAAGGCGATGAACGCTGGATGCTGCTCGACACAGATCATTACACAAAGCGCGAGCATCAAAAATCCTTTAGAAAAGCGATTAAAGAGGCAGAGGAACAGGGTGTACGGGTGGCCCTCAGCAGGCCATGCTTCGAGTTCTGGCTCCTGTTGCATCATCTTACCCGACAGAATCCCGGTTTACAGACATTGTCCACAGCCAAAGATGTGGAAACATTTCTGAGGAAAACGCTGGGCTCATATAACAAGCGCAATCTTAAAACAGAAGATTTTCCACTTGAGAAAGTGCCTCAGGCAATTAGAGAGGGCAGAGCAATCGACGCATCCGTAACCGGGGGAGACATCCCCGGCGCCAACACCTCCCGCGTGTACCAACTCTGGGAGTCGATAATCAAAAACGCATCGCCGGCGCAATTGCCGGACGAACTGCGGAACTTGAAAAGATCATTGCACAGACCTTAACCCTTCGGACAAAAAACACAGCCCTTCGTCCGGGGCAAAGGTAGCCCCCGTCGCCGTGCGCCGCGGCAACAGTGCGCTGGCGGAATTCGCCGGACCCCAATGATCTGTTTTGCCTCTTTTGAGTAAAAACTACTCCAAAATGGAGTAAAAATTACTCCAAACAACATAAAACACCCTGATTACGTCCGCAAGGCTCAAAGGCTAAAAGGGGTGCGCCGGCGCACTTCAGCAGACGGCCCCATAACAACGGCCGACGCCTCATTGGGCTGTTCGCGCTCGTGCTTACGCCGGCGCAGCACTACCCGGCGATGTGACTGAAGCGTCTGCACTCCCCCGCATCGCCGCGTACTCCTCGAACGTGAACGCATCGACTTCAAGGTATGCTGCGCGGGCCGCCTCGGTCGCCTCCGCCAGGTTGCGTTCCTCGACTGAAATAACCCCTGCCTCGCAAGCCGCGTCCAGCGCCTGTTCCGGACGACTGCGCGCCAACGCGCCCCGGCGCATCGCACGCCGAATCCGCGCCAGCACAGGCTCCGCTGCCGCCGCAAGCCGAAAAGCCTTTTCCAGCCGGGCGAGACTCCCGGACTCGTCTGCGCGGTACACCGCCGCCGTGAACCGATCCCGCTGCGCCCCGGGCGTTTGCAGCGCACGGGCCACTGTTCGCCCCAACCTGTCCGAAGGATACCGGCCCAGGCGATTGATGCGGAACCAGAGGGCGCAAGGACCGCGAAGCAGCCAGGACGTCCCGGCCGGCAACCGCAGGTTCTCGAAAATCCCCTCGAAACCCGCCTGAATGCGATATAGCGCATGTTGCAGGGCCCAGTGCATGAATGGAACATCCTCCTTGCGACGGCCCTCTGCCTCGAAACGGCGCAACACAGCCGTCCCGATATACAAGGAAGAAAAAATATCCGCAAATCGACCTGTCAGTTTCTCCTTGCGCTTGAGGTCCCCTCCCAGTACGCCCATAGCAATATCCGCCATGCAGGCAAACGTAGCGGACGCCCAGGTCAGTTTCCTGACATAGCGCGCCGACGGCCCGCGCACCGGCGAGCGAGCCAGCCTGCCCCGGGTCAAGTAGAGCGCCTTCGCCCGGCACGAATTTCGGAACACATGCCCGACGTGTTTCCACAGATTCCGGTCGAACGCGGCAACGTCTCCCCGCGCCAGCGCATCGATTTCCGCATAGGCGTACGGGTGGCACCGGATAGCCCCTTGCCCGAAAATCATAAGCGTACGCGTCAGAATGTTGGCCCCCTCGACGGTAATGCCTATCGGCGCCGCCATATACGCATGGGCCAGCAAATTGCGCGGGCCGCGCGAAATCGCGTTTCCGCCAAGAATATCCATGGCGTCGTTCACGATCCGCCGTTGCATCTCCGTCGCATTGTACTTGGCGATGGCGGTCACGACGGACGGCTTCGCCCCCTCGTCTATCGCGCCGCACGTGTAGCGACGCATGGCCTCCATGGCGTACAGATACCCTCCCATGCGCGCCAGCGGCTCCTCTATGCCCTCGAATCGCCCGATAGGCAATCCAAACTGCTTCCGCACCGCGGCGTGAGCCGACGCGACGCCGCACACATATTGCGACCCGCCCGTACTCATGGCCGGCAGGGAAACGCCCCGCCCCGCAGCAAGGCATTCCACCAGCATGCGCCAACCGGCGCCAGCCCCTTCTTTCCCCCCTATAATGGCGTCCACCGACATCACCACATCATGCCCTTCCGTTTTCGAATTGATGAACGCCATGCCCAGCGGGTCGTGCCGCCATCCGGTTTCGACGCCCGGCGTATCCGCGGGAATCAGCGCGCAAGTAATGCCCGGCTCGGTCCCCTTGCCAAGCAAGTTCTCCGGGTCTTTCAATCGAAACGCCAACCCCAGAATGGTCGCAATCCCCGCCAGCGTAATGTACCGCTTGCTCCAGTTCAGCCGTATGCGAATCTCCCCGTCCGCATCCCGGAAAACCACGCCTTCGGAAGCGATCGCGCCGGCATCCGAGCCCGCCCCGGGTTCCGTGAGCGCAAAAGCCGGAATCTCCTCGCCGCGCGCAAGGCGCGGAAGGTAATGATCGCGCTGGGCCTGCGTACCGTAGTGAATGAGCAGTTCGGCGGGCCCCAGCGAATTCGGCACCATAACGGTGATCGCCAGCGGCAACGAGCGGGTCGCCGTTTTCGCCACGACCGCACTGTTGGCCATCGCCGAAAAACCCAGGCCGCCATATTCCTTCGGTATAATCATGCCGAAGAAACGTTCTTCCCTGAGCGCATCCCACACCGCCTGAGGCAGGTCGCCGCGACGATGTACGTCCCAATCGTCGGTCATGGCGCACAGTCGCTCCAGGGGGCCTTCCATGAATGCGCGTTCCTCGTTCGTCAGATCGCGGTACGGCGTCGCCAGCAATTTCCTGAAATCGGGGCGCCCGGAAAACAAATCCCCGTCCACCCATACGTCTCCCGCCTCAATGGCCACCCGTTCGGTTTCAGAAATCGCGGGCAGAAAACCCGCCGCGCCCAATACGCGCATAATCGGCCCGGATATCAGCAAGCGGCGCAGGGCGGGCGCATGAAAAATCAGCGCCAATGCGCCCAACGGCGCCCAAAGCCATGCAGGCGCGCCCAGTCCGTACAGCAAGCCGGCTCCAAGGAGCGTATGCGCGAGCAAGGGAGCGCCTGCATAGCCCGCCGCCAAAAACATCAGGGCCCATGCAATCACGACCCAAATGATCGACACATCCTGCAGAAAATGGTAATAGGGCATCGCCGTCGCCTCGCTACGAAAAGAAGTGGTTCGTAAACGCTGGGCCGGGTTTTATGCGCGCCGCCGCGTTGAGTTCATAACGCTTCGCTCAGTGGTTCGCACGTAGAATACATCGTCGAAGGCGTGGTTGTCAAGCCTCTGGCCGGAACATTGTCCGTCGAAATAGCACAGGCAGCCAACGATACGATTCTGCCCGGGCTACATCGCGTACACAATGAAGCTATTCGACAAAATCAGGGCCTGTTAACACTATTCAGCAATGCTCTGTTCCGTCAGGCACGGCGTCAATCAAGGCGCGAGGAGTGAAGTTTGGTGGTTCCAAATGAGCGACGAGCAACGAAGAGTAACGCCGTGACCGGCGGAACCCGAAGGGCAGAGCCTCTTTTCCCGCCATGCGGCGTTGCCGCTCGCTTATGTGGCTGGGCCATACTGCGCTCGCGGCGCCTGGCCTAACAGGAAAACAGGCCCCGCAGAGCGCCGCTGCATAGTGTTAACAGGCCCTGAATCCGCAAAGATCAGAGGCTGCGAAGGGCGCGTTATGTCCACAAGGGACAGAATCCTCATGTTTTCTGCTGATGATTTCAACGAAGAGATCATAACGTTCTTTACGGACAAATGTGACGCGCCGGGCGAAGCGGTTTTGGTCAGAGTGTTCCCAGATACTCTATCACGCCCGCAGCGCCCATCCCCCCGCCTATGCACATCGTGCACAGGCCGTACCGCACCTTGCGCCGCCCCATTTCCCGGATAAGCGTGACCGTCAATTTGGCGCCCGTGCATCCGAGGGGATGTCCCAATGCGATCGCGCCCCCGTTCACATTCACGATCTCCTCGTCGAGGTTCGCCTCCCGAATCACCGCAAGCGCCTGCGCGGCAAAGGCTTCGTTCAGTTCCACCAGGCCAATGTCCTGAAGGCTCAGGCCCGTTTGCGCAAGCGCCTTGCGTATCGCAGGCACTGGCCCCATGCCCATGACTTCGGGCGCCACCCCCGCCACAGCAAACCCGACGAGCCGGGCCTCGGGCTCCACGCCCAGTTGCTTCGCGCGCTCCTCGCTCATCAGCGTCAGCGCCGCCGCCCCGTCCGAGCGCTGGGACGTATTGCCCGCCGTCACCGCGCCTCCGTTGCGAAAAACCGGACGCAAGCGCCCAAGGGCTTTCAGGCTGGTGTCGGAACGCGGCCCCTCGTCCGTATCGAACGTCTGGCGAGCGGTCTGCGCAGCGCCCCCTTCGTAGCGCGTTTCTTCAATTTCCATGGGGAGAATTTCGTCCGCAAAACGCCCCGCCCCGATGGCTTCCAGCGCCCGCTCGTGCGAACGGAGCGCAAACCGATCCTGATCTTCCCGGGAAATACCGTAGCGTTCGGCCACATTTTCCGCTGTAATGCCCATCGAAACGTAGACATCCGTGTCCTGCGCCGCCAAATCGGGATCGGGCTGAAAAAAGAAACCCGTCATCGGCACCATACTCATCGACTCGACGCCCCCGGCCACGACCACATGCGCCGCGCCCGTGCGAATCGCCTGGCTCGCCATGGCGATCGTCTGAAGGCCGGAGGAGCAAAACCGATTGACCGTAGCGCCGGGCACTTCGTCCGGCAAGCCCGCCTTCTGCGCAATCAGACGGCCGATATTCTGTCCCTGGGCGCCTTCCGGAAAAGCGCATCCCATCAATACGTCCTCGACGGCGCCCTCGTCAAGTCCTTCGACGCGGCGAATCGCTTCGCGCACCACGACCGCGCCCATCTGCTCAGGACGAACCTGCCGGAGCGCTCCCCGGTCGGCCCTGGCGACCGCCGTGCGTACGCTGCGAACGATGAAAGCATCCTGCATGGGTCAATTCCTCAGCGGTTTTTTCGTCTTCAGCATGTGTGCAATGCGATCCTGCGTTTTTTGCTCGCATATCAGCTCAATAAACACGCGGCGCTCCAGTTCGATGAGATATTCCTCGTCCACCTCCCCGGAACCAGTCAGGTCGCCCCCGGTCATCACGAAGGCAAGGCGCCCGGCAAGCAACGCGTCGTATTCGGATATGAACCGCCCCTCGACGAATTGCCGCGCCATCACGTCCAGCGCCGCCCCGCCAGGCCGCCCCAACACCCGGATTCGTTGCGGAACCGGCGGGCGGTACCCTGCGGCGGAAAGGCGCAGCGCCTCCTCGCGGGCGACATAAAGCCGCCGGTCGTCGTGCATGACGATCCGGGCCTGCGGCGCCAGAAAACCCAATTGTTGCGCTTCCGAAGCGCTCGACGAAACGCGGGACATCGCCACGGTTTCGAAAAAGCGCCCGATCCAGGATTGAATTTCGGAAGGATGGCCGTTCGCCGCCCGCCGGGACGCTTCCGCGGTCAGCCGCATCGTGCCCGTTCCCGCCGGAATCAAACCCACGCCCAATTCCACGAGGCCTGCATAGCACTCCGCCGACGCCACCTGATTCGGACACGCCATAAGCAACTCGCACCCGCCGCCCAGCGCCCGCCCGCGGGCCGCTACGACCACTGGCTTGCGGGCATATCGTACGCGCTGAATCGTTTGCTGAAATATCCCGATTTGCCGATCCACCGCCCGTACGGCTCCCTGCTGCAAGGCGCCCGCCAGTTCCACAAGGTTCGCTCCCACCGAAAAATTACGTCCTTCGTTGCCTATCACAAGCCCCTTGCGCGACGAATCTTTTTCAACATAATCGACGGCGTACGCGATCGCTTCCATCACGCCCTGGCCCAGCGTATTCGCTTTCGAACGAAACTCCAGCAACGCCACCCCCTCGCCAAGGTCGAGCAGGCCCGCCTCGCTTGATTCCCACAAGGTCCGCCCCGCCTCCGACCGGATGGCGGCCAGTTCCATATAATCTTTCGGAACGGGATCCAGCGCATAGTCCACGTTCGCCGGAACATAGAACGCGCGCGCCCGCCCGTCGGCCCGATAAAACCCGCCGCGCCGCACCGCCTCCTCCACCCAGGCAGGCGTCGCCAGGCTCCTAACGTCCATATCACTCAAAACCTGCTCCGCACCCAGCGCATCCCATAATTCGAACGGCCCCAGTTCCCAGCCGAATCCCCATCGCATGGCCCGGTCCACATCCGCGGGCCGATCCGAAATTTCAGGGATTCTGCGGGCGGCGTACGCTAGCAAATCAAGCGTCGTATTCCGAAAGAAGTCCCCCGAACGTCCCTCCGCTGCGTACAACGCCCGCAGCCGGTCCTCCAAAGCGCGCAAACGGCTTATTTCCGGCAAGGCAGGCAGTTGCACGGGCCGCGCAGAACCATACGTCAGGGTCTCCGGGTCCACAGACTTGATTTCCCCGTCTTCTTTTGCATAAAATCCGGCCTGGGTCTTTTGCCCCAGCTGCCCCGCCTGCACCAGTCGGGAAAGCAAGTCCGGGGGGCGAAACGCCGCGCGGCTTTCGTCGTCCGGAACCGCCTCGCACAAATTGGACGCCACCGCCCACAACACATCAAGGCCCACCACATCCGCCGTCCGGAACGTGGCGGACCGGGGACGGCCAATGAGCGGCCCTGTCAGCGCATCGACCTCTTCGACCGCATAGCCCTGCTCCGTAAAACCCCGGAGCGCCTGCATCATGCCGTACACCCCAATGCGATTCCCGACGAAATAGGGCGTATCCCTCGCTACGACAATGCTTTTTCCGAGATGAATCCGTCCAAAATGCGCAAGGCGAGCCAGCGTGTCCGGGTCCGTATCCGGGCCGGGCGTCAGTTCCAGCAACCGCAAATAGCGGGGCGGATTGAAAAAGTGGGCGCCGAGAAAACGGCGCCGAAACGCTTCGCTGCGCCCGGCGGCGATCCGCTCCACGGAAAGCCCGCTCGTATTGGTGGATACGATGGTCTCCGGGCGAATAACCGATTCGACCTGTTCGAGCAGGGCGCGCTTGACGTCCAGTTGCTCCACCACCGCCTCGATCACCCATTCCGCTTCAGACAACCGGTCGAGGTCATCCTCGAAATTGCCAATCTCGATGCGCTGGCGCGCCGCCTCGCTGAAAAACGGCGCGGGTCTGGCTTGCGCGGCTATTTTCAGTCCCCGTTCGACAAAAGCATTGCGAGACGCGCCTTTCCCGAACGCCCTGTCCAGCAACAACACGCGCAGCCCTGCATTGGCGAGGTGCGCGGCGATTTGCGCGCCCATGACGCCGGCGCCCAGCACGGCGGCCTTGCGAAACGGGAGCCAGACATGAGGAGGAGCGAATGCGCCCGAAACACGGTCGGACGCTGCCGTCGAGTGTGCGTGCATAAACGATACAGGGTATCCCTGAATTCCGTACTGAGCAAAACCAGTCAGACGCTGTTGTCCTGTTTCTGTTCTTCCACTACCACGACTTCGGCGGGCATATCTCCTTCGCCGTACATCTCCCTGATTTCTTCTGCAAACCGTTCCTCCACCTGGCGACGGCGCACCTTTAGCGTGGGCGTAAGCAACCCGTTTTCCGTCGTGAGCGAAGCAATCGCTATCCGAAACCGCTTAATGCTCGACCAGGGGTCCATGCCTGCGTTGGCTTCCCGCGCCGCCTCGCGCAAATACGCTTGCACGGCGGGGGCGGCGATCAGCGCTTCGCCGGACAACCCCTCTCCGACGCCAAGGATCCGGGCATAATCTTCCAGCTTCTCCAGGTCGGGAAAAACAAGCGCCGCGCAATACCGGTAGCCGCTGCCCAACACCATGGCCTCCTCGATCGCCGGATGCGCCCGCAGCCGGTTCTCTATGGGCTGGGGCGCCACATATTTCCCCGTAGAGAGCTTGAAAAGCGATTTCTTCCGGTCTGTGATGCGCAAATAGCCCGGCGGCGAAAACATCCCGATATCGCCGGTGTGGAACCATCCGTCTTCGCCGATAACCTCCTGGGTCAAGGCCTCGTCCTTGTAGTATCCCTGCATCACGTACGGCCCGCGCGTCAAAATCTCTCCATCCTCCGCAATTTTCACCTCCGCTCCCGGAATCAGTTCCCCCACCGTGCCGGGCTGGACGCGCCCCTTGCGGTTAAAGGAAATCACGGGGCTCGTTTCCGTAAGGCCATATCCTTCCAGCACCGTAATATTCGCCGCGGCAAACAAATTGGTCAGGCGCGCGCCCAGCGCCGCGCCGCCCGAAATAAGAAAATGCACGCGCCCGCCCAACGCCTTGCGCCATTTCCCGAAGAGAATGCGGTCTGCGACCTTGAGCGAAAGCGCCTGGAGGCCGCGCGGCGGCGACAATACGTTGTACCGCTCGCCGGCGGACAGCGCCCAGGAAGCAATGGCCTTCTGTGCGCCGCGCATGCCGGCGATCCGCGTCAGCACGGCGGCGTACACTTTTTCCAGCACCCGCGGCACGGTGGCGAAGATGGTAGGCCGCACCTCGGCGATGTGCTGCATGAGGAACTCCTGCGTCGTGAAATACACGGACGACCCATGATAGATAAAGCCATACTGGAGCATCCTCGCAAAAATATGGGTCAGGGGCAGAAACGAAACGATCTGCTCGCCCTCTTCGCCCGTGCGATACCCGGGCATCCCGGAAAAAGACGTTAGCGCATTCGCGCTGATATTTTCATGCGTCAGCACGACGCCCTTGGGCTGCCCGGTGGTGCCGCTCGTATACAGAATGGTGGCTATGTCCTGCGGTCCCGTTCGTTCGCGCAACGCAGAAACAGCGTTCGCATCCTCTTCCATGCGGCGGCGCCCGAAATCCCGCACCTCCTCCAGCGCGTAGGCTTTCACCCCATCCGGAAGAGATAGCCCGTCGGGAATATCCCCGTCCGCCACGATCACCGCCGAAACCGCCGCGCATTCGGGCAATATGCCCTGAATGGCTTCCAGGCGTTCCCTGCTTGAAACCGCAACGACCTTCGCCTCCGAATGCGCAAGCACATACCGAATCTGGTCTGGCGCATGCGCCAGGTACATGGGCACGTCGATAACGCCGGCAAGCAAGCAACCCATGTCTGTCACGCAAAACGACACATCGCTTTCCATATAAAGCGCAAGACGGTCTCCATGGGCCAGCCCGAGGTCGGCGAGTCCCAGCGCCACTTCTTCGGCATGGCGACGAAACGCATCAAGGGAAAGAGAACGCCACCCGCCCTTGCCGTCCGGCTCGTTGAACGCCCGCCGGTTCGCATACCGCTCAGACGCCTCGTACAACAAATCCGGCAGGGTCTTCCCCAGGACAAGCGTACCGCTGCCCGGCGGCGCGGCAAGTGTATTTTCCGATTCCAATAGGGTATCCGACATACCTGTTTCTCATGCTGAACCAAAAAGGGCGACGCAAGGGGTATTGCAAAGATAAAGGATACGCTGATTAAAACCGCAACGGGATAAAAGCCCTGGCCGGATACGTCGCGCATAAAAAAAACAGGGACCGCCCGCATTTTCGGACGGCCCCTCCTGACCCGTATAAAGGATTACGCTGATTTTCGGCGAGTGCGCGCTACCGCTTGCGCAGGGCCACATTGCCCACGGCGGCGTACATGCGCAGGTTCGGGCCGCCGCCATTGATACTGCCTGCAAAGGATTTACGGGTCCACTTGCCTTCCACCTCCAGCGGATAGTCCGTACTCGCGGACCCTACGGCGCACTCGGCGTCGACGTCCACGCCAACGCTGCCGGCCACATACACCATGACGCTTCCAGCTCCCGTACTGAGATGAGACGCCCCGTCCGGCTGGTCGGTGATATACACTTCAATGTTGCCCGCGCCCGCCTTGACGGTGGCTTCGCCTTGCGTGGATCGAATAACCACATTGCCCGCGCCCGCAAACGCCTCCACTTTCTCGCCTGCGCTTTCAATGGCGATATTTCCAGAACCGGAAACCACCTCGACCGATCCGCTCACCTCGCCGATCTCAATGTTGCCTGCCCCGGTCACGCCGGAAACGTCCCCGGAAAAAGAGCCTAACTCCACATTGCCTGCGCCTGTCCTGAATTCGATGTCGTACTCCTCGGGTATCCTTGCCCGAACCCGAATCGTAAGCCGGTCGGCGGAGCGAATGCGGCTCCAGAACGTATCCTCGCGATCGAAGCGCGACCCCACATAGACGCCCCCGTCCCGTTCCTCGATTTGCAACTCGTGCCGCTCGAAAATGCGTTCGGCCCGGGCGCGGGAGTCGGTCGTTACCTTGCGCTCCACCTCGATAAGCACTTCCCTTCCGGATCCGGGGAGCACCTCCACCCGGCCCTGGTCCATATCCAGTTCCAGGGTACCCCCGGGACGAACCTTGTAGGAACGCTTGACCGTATCCTTGATATCGATCAGGTCAGGATCGCCCGCATAGGCGTTCGCCGCAATCAGCAGCGCAGCGAGCAGCAGGGACCACGTTCCGGCGTATGGGGGAAGACGGTTCAGCATAGCGAGGCGCATCGTTTTTGGCAGAGCAATTCCCGGGGGATTACTCCGTAATACGGAAAATCGCTTCCATAGTTACGGAATACTGCAAAAATCTGCGGCCCCTGCGCGCCGGCCCCGCCGAAACGACGGCTTATACCCCAACTTCCTCTGTCCTTGCGTCCGGCGCATCATGCGCTGCAGCAACCCCGTCTCCGTCTCCGCCGATAGCGGCTTGCAATTCCGCCAGTTCGGTCTTCGAGCCGACAACGAGGTCGCGGAAACGGCGCTGCCCGGTTCCCGCCGGAATCGGATGGCCCACAATCACATTTTCCTTGAGTCCGTACAGCGGATCCACCTGCGCCTTGATCGCCGCATTGGTAAGCACCTTGGTCGTTTCCTGGAACGAAGCCGCCGACACGAACGAATCGGTCGAGAGCGCGGCCTGCGTAATGCCCAGAAGAATCGGCTGGGCTACGGCGGGCTGGGTTTCGCGCACCTCCACCTGCTGGAGATCCTGTCGCTTCATGGCCGAATTCACCTCGCGCATTTGCCTCCGGGTCAGGATATCGCCCACCGACAAGTCGGAAGCGCCCGGATCGGTAACCACAAACCGGTCGTAAAGACGGTCGTTGAGTTCTTCCATGGCGAACCGGTCTACCGTATAGTCCTCCAGCAAGGTCGTGTCCCCTGGGTCCGCTACGCGCACCTTCTGCATCATCTGGCGAACGATCACTTCAATATGTTTGTCGTTGATCGTCACGCCCTGCATGCGGTACACCTCCTGAATCTCGTTCACGAGATACTCCTGCACGGCGCGCGGCCCCTTGATGGACAAAATATCCTGCGGGGATACCTGTCCGTCCGAAAGCTGGCCTCCTGCGCGTATAAAGTCGTGTTCGTGCACAAGGATATGTCTCGAAAGCGGCACAAGGTACGTCCGACTTTCTGATCCGTCGCGGGAAGTAACCACGATTTCCTGCGCGCCGCGGCGGCGTCCGCCGAAACGAACCACGCCGTCGATCTCGGAAACGACCGCTGGATCGGCGGGCATCCTGGCCTCGAACAATTCGGTCACTCGGGGCAGGCCGCCCGTAATATCGCCCGTCTTGGCGGACTGGCGCGGAATTTTCACCATCACCTGACCGGCCTGAATTGCCTCGCCCTCGTCTACCTGAATGCGCGCCCGCACGGGCAGCGTATACTCGCGGTCCTTGTCTTGCGCCCGTTTTACGATGAGCGCCGGCGTAAGCGAACGTTCGCGGCTTTCGGTAATGACTTTTTCCTTGTGTCCCGTCTGCTCGTCGGATTCCTCCCGATAGGTAGTTCCTTCTACAATGTCCTTGAAGGAAACCGTGCCGGAGACTTCCGACAGAATCACGCTGTTGTAGGGATCCCAACTGGCCAGTACGCTCCCTTTCTCAAGGATGTCTCCGTCGGAAATCAGCATTTCGGCGCCGTACGGAATGACATAGGAAATCAGGCGCCGACCGGTGTCTTCAGGATCGACAATCCATACCTCGCCCTGGCGAGTGAGCACCACGTCTTTGTCCCCGTCGCCGTCGTTCAACGTAACGGTCCGCAGATTTTCGTACGTCGCCTTGCCCGCGAATTTCGTCTGGAGCGTACTTTCGGCGGAGATCAGGCTGGCCGTGCCGCCGATGTGGAACGTCCGAAGCGTAAGCTGCGTGCCCGGCTCGCCAATGGACTGCGCGGCCACCACGCCCACCGCTTCGCCCGTTTCCACGAGGTGCCCCGTTGCGAGATTTCGCCCGTAGCACAAGGCGCACACGCCGCGCCGCGATTCGCAGGTCAGCGCCGAACGTATCTCGACTTCCTCAATAGACGTTTCGGAAATCTGCCGCGCCCGCTTCTCGTCGATCATCTCATTGGCCGCAATGATCAACTCGCCGGAAAGCGGATCGCGCACATCGTGCATGGAAACGCGCCCCACGATGCGGTCGGCCAGCGGCTCGACAATCTCCTCGTTATCCTTCAGGGCCGATATCCGGATTCCGCGCAGCGTACCGCAATCCTCCTGAATGATCGTCACATCCTGCGCGACGTCCACCAGGCGGCGCGTCAAATAACCGGCGTCGGCTGTTTTCAGGGCGGTGTCGGCAAGCCCCTTGCGCGCGCCGTGCGTCGAAATAAAATATTCGAGCACGGAAAGTCCTTCCTTGAAGTTCGAAATAATCGGGTTTTCAATAATTTCCCCTACCGAGCCCACGAGGCTCTTCTGCGGCTTGGCCATCAGGCCGCGCATGCCCCCGAGCTGGCGAATCTGCTCCTTCGACCCGCGCGCGCCCGAGTCCGCCATCATATAAATAGCGTTGAAGCCGCCCTTGTCGTTCCGAAGCGTATCGAAAAGCGTTTCGGAAACCCGGTTGTTCGTCTTCGTCCAGATGTCGATCACCTGATTGTAGCGCTCGCTCTCGAACATGAAGCCCATCTCGTAATTGCCGCGAACGCGGTCTACCTCCGCCTGCGCATCCGAAATGATTTTCTCCTTCACGTCCGGTACGATAATGTCGGCCAGCGAGAAGGTGAGCCCCGCCGTCGTGGCCTGCTCAAAGCCCAGCCGCTTGATGTCGTCGAGAAAACGGGACGCCTTCTGGAATCCGCTGGCCTTGAGCACGCGCCCAATGATCGGGCGCAGATTGCGCTTCGTAAGCACGGCGTTGATGAAACCAACCTCGTCCGGAATCACCTCGTTGAAAAGTACGCGGCCTACGGTCGTTTCACTGATCTCGCCTGGAGCGATGCGCACATAGACGCGGGCGTGCAGATCAAGTTGCTCCTGGTCATACGCCTGCCGCACTTCCCCAACGCTCGCGAATCGCATGCCGTCTCCTTTTCGGCCCGACCGCATTTTCGTGAGATAGTACAAGCCAAGCACCATATCCTGCGTCGGCACCGCAACCGGGCCGCCGTGGGCGGGGCTCAAAATATTATGGCTCGACAGCATGAGCACCCATGCCTCGAGGCAGGCGTCATGACTCAGGGGCGCATGCACCGCCATCTGGTCCCCGTCGAAATCGGCGTTAAAGGCCGTACACACCAGCGGATGCAGCCGGATGGCCTTGCCCTCGATCAGGATAGGCTGAAACGCCTGGATGCCCAGTCGATGCAGCGTGGGCGCGCGGTTCAGCAGTACGGGACGACCTTCGATAACCTTTTCGAGAATATCCCATACGTCCGCCGTGCGCCGGTCCACCACCTTTTTCGCGCTCTTGACCGTCTTGACGATGCCCCGCTCGATGAGTTTGCGAATCACGAAGGGCTTGAACAATTCGATAGCCATCTCCTTCGGCAAACCGCACTGATGGATATCGAGTTCGGGGCCCACGACAATCACCGACCGACCGGAATAATCCACGCGCTTTCCAAGCAGATTTTGCCGGAACCGCCCCTGCTTGCCCTTGAGCATATCGCTTAGCGACTTCAGGGCCCGGTTCGAATCGCTGCGCACGGCGTTGGCCTTGCGGCTGTTGTCGAACAGCGAATCGACCGCCTCCTGAAGCATGCGCTTCTCGTTCCGCAAAATGACTTCAGGCGCCTTGATGTCAATCAGGCGCTTCAGGCGGTTATTGCGAATGATGACGCGCCGGTACAAATCGTTCAGGTCCGACGTAGCGAAGCGTCCGCCTTCCAGCGGCACGAGGGGGCGCAGCTCCGGCGGAATAACCGGAATCACCCGCATGACCATCCATTCGGGCCGGTTTTCAAGGCGCGTGTTGGCGTCGCGGAAACCCTCGACGACGGCCAGGCGCTTCAGGGCGTCGGCCTTGCGGGCCTGACTAGTTTCCGTTTTGATCTGGTGACGCAGTTTCTTCGACAAGGACGACAAATCGAGGCGGCGCAAAATCGTCTCTACCGCTTCGCCCCCGATGCGGGCGATGAACTTGGTCGGGTCGTCGTCGGCAAGCCGATGGTTGTCGTCCCGTATCTGGTACAGAATGTTGAAATATTCGTCCTCGTTCAAGAGCTGATTCTCTTCGACGCCATGCTCTGCCGCGCTCCCCGCCTGGATAACGACATAATTCTCGTAATAGATGATCTTCTCAAGATCCTTCGACTTGAGTCCGATGAGGTGACCGATCTTGTTCGGCAGCGTCTTGAAATACCAGATATGCACCACGGGTACGCTGAGGGCGATATGACCCATGCGTTCGCGGCGCACCTTTTTCTGCGTGACCTCTACCCCGCAGCGATCGCATATAATGCCCTTGTAGCGAATGCGCTTGTACTTGCCGCAATGACATTCCCAGTCCTTGACGGGTCCGAATATCTTTTCGCAAAAAAGACCGTCCTTCTCCGGCTTGAACGACCGGTAGTTAATGGTTTCGGGCTTGAGCACTTCGCCGCGGGACCGCTCCAGCACGCTTTCCGGGCTGGACAAACTGACGGTGATTCGGCTGAACTGCTTTTTGATCTGCTGCGTTTTTCCGTAGGGCATATGTTGCTCTTTCGCAATTCTGAATCCGGGAACGGTTCCGTGCAAGGCGCCTTGCAGCGCGGTCAATCGAGACGAACTTCTAGGCCAAGCCCCTGAAGTTCCCGAACAAGCACCTGAAAACTTTCCGGCATACCGGCTTCAGGCATGTTCTCGCCCTTGACGATCGACTCGTATGCTTTCGACCGTCCCTGGACGTCGTCCGATTTGTACGTCAACATCTCCTGCAAGGTGTGCGCTGCGCCGTAGGCGTAAAGCGCCCACACCTCCATCTCTCCAAGGCGCTGTCCGCCAAGCTGCGCCTTGCCTCCGAGGGGCTGTTGCGTAATGAGGCTGTACGGGCCAATGCTGCGCGCATGAATCTTGTCCTCCACAAGATGACTCAGCTTCAGCATATAAATGTAGCCCACTGTGGTTTTTTCGTCGAACTCCTTGCCGGTGCGGCCATCGTACAACTGGGCGCGACCGTCGGGCGGCAATCCTGCTTCCTCCAGCCTGGCCCGAATATCGTCCATACTGGCGCCGTCGAAAATCGGCGTGGCGAACGATGCGCCGAGCTCCTTGCCTGCCCATCCGAGGAGCGTCTCGAATATCTGACCGAGGTTCATGCGCGAAGGCACGCCCAGCGGGTTGAGTACGATATCGACGGGCGTGCCATCCTCAAGGAACGGCATGTCCTCCACGGGCACGATGCGGGCAACCACCCCCTTGTTTCCATGGCGACCGGCCATCTTGTCCCCTACCTGCACCTTGCGCTTGCGCGCCACGTATACCTTGGCCAGCTGCACAATGCCCGGAGGAAGCTCGTCCCCCATCTGCACCTGATGCTTGTCGCACTTCATTTCGCCATTGATGCGGCTGCAGGCGCGGGCGTAATTGCGGAGCAACTGGCGCATGCGCTCATTCGTTGCCGCATCGATCGTCATGTCCTTGCCGGGCGCGAGCCGGTCGGGCGTAACATTTTTGAACGCCGTTTTCGTAAAGCGGGCCCCTTTCGAAAGCAGGACGGCGCCGTCGCGATCCTCTACGCCGGCAGACGATTTGCGCCCGACGATCCGGAAAAACTTCTCCCAGAACGCCTCGTCCAGCGCTTCTTTTTCGCGATTATACTGCGCTTCGATATCGGCAAGGCGATCCCCTTCCGCCTTCTTGGAGGCGGAATCCAGTTTGCGGCGACCGAACAGCTCGGTAGCGATCACCACGCCCTTCATGCCCGGAGGGGCGGTCAGAGAGGCGTCTTTCACGTCGCCCGCCTTGTCGCCGAAAATAGCGCGGAGCAGTTTTTCTTCGGGCGTGGGGTCCGTCTCGCCCTTGGGCGTGATCTTGCCGACAATGATGTCGCCGGCGTTCACCTCCGCGCCTACGCGGATGACGCCTCGTTCGTCAAGGTCCCGGGTGGCTTCTTCCGAAACGTTCGGAATCTCCCGGGTAAGTTCTTCCTCACCGCGCTTCGTGTCGCGCACTTGCAGCTCGAATTCCTCGATATGTATAGAGGTGTATACGTCTTCGGTCACCAGCCGCTCGGACAGCACGATGGCGTCCTCGAAGTTGTAGCCGCGCCAGGGCATGAAGGCAACCAGCACATTCTTGCCCAGCGCAAGATCGCCGTTTTCCGTAGCGAATCCGTCCGTCAGCACGGTTCCCTCTGATACGCGCTGCCCTTTCCGAACGATGGGTTTCTGATTCACGCTGGTATCCTGATTCGTCCGACGGAATTTCACCAGTCGGTATTCGCGGACGGCGTCCTCGAAACTCAGGTCCGCATCCGCTTCGCTTCTGTCGTAGCGCACCACGATGCGCGTGGCGTCTACATACTCGACGACTCCCTCGCCTTCCGCCACGAGCACCGCGCGCGAATCTTGCGCCACGCGCCCTTCGAGTCCCGTGCCGACCAGAGGAGCCTCTGCGCGCAACAAGGGCACTGCCTGGCGCTGCATGTTCGATCCCATGAGGGCGCGATTGGCGTCGTCGTGCTCCAGAAAAGGAATCAGGCTTGCAGCCGGAGACACAATCTGATTCGGCGCCACATCCATGTATTCGACGTTCTCCGGGGGCTCAATGGGAAAATCGCCCCGGTAGCGACATTTCACGTATTCATTGACGAAATGTCCGTCCTCGCCGAGCGGAGCGTTGGCCTGGGCGATAACCGCATTGTCTTCTTCCTCCGCGGAAAGAAAACGAATTTCCTCGGTTACCTTGCCGTTTTCAACGACCCGATACGGCGTTTCTATGAAGCCGAAATCGTTGATGGTGGCGTGTACGCAAAGCGAGGAAATCAGACCGATGTTCGGCCCCTCGGGCGTCTCGATGGGGCACAACCGCCCGTAGTGCGTGTAATGCACGTCGCGCACTTCGAACCCGGCGCGTTCGCGGGTCAGTCCGCCCGGCCCCAGCGCCGACATGCGGCGCTTGTGCGTCAACTCGGCCAGCGGATTCGTCTGATCCATGAACTGACTGAGCTGATTGGTCCCGAAAAAGGTGTTGATCACGCTCGAAACCGTGCGGGCGTTGACCAGCTCCTGCGGAGAAAACTTGTCCGCATCGCGCATATTCATGCGCTCCTTGATCGTGCGAGCCATGCGCGCAAGTCCCAGCGAGAACTGGGTGGAAAGCTGCTCGCCGACCGTCCGCACCCGGCGATTGCCCAGATGGTCGATATCGTCTACGCTGCTTTTGCCGTTCTGCAAATTGACCAGTTCGCGGATAATGCCCACGATGTCCTCGGGCGTCAACGTCAACGTATCCGAAGGCGTATTGAGACCCAGGCGCGTGTTGATGCGATACCGGCCCACCTCGCCAAGATCGTACCGCTTTTCGCTAAAAAAGAGCCGCTCCAGAATGCCCCGCGCATTTTCCAGATCGGGCGCCTCGCTGCCCCGAAGCTGCAAATACATGTGCTCCAGCGCTTCGTTGGTCGAATGGGTGGGGTCCTTCCGCAGGGTATGGATCAGCGTGGACTTGTCGATTTGTTCTTCCTCGTCCTTCTTCAGCAGCCAGACCGTCTTGACGCCTGCTTCCTTCAGTTTGGCGTAATCTTCTTCCCGGAGCGTGTGGCCCGCAGGAAGAATCACCTTATGCTCCGTTTTCTCTTCAAGAATCTCGCCAGTGTCCTCGTCCACGATCTCGTGCACTTCCGGAACCGTGACAGACGTCGCCAGATCGCGGTCGATACACTTGCGAAACGCCCGCTTCGTAGACGCGTCCCCTTCGTCGGCCAGGTCGAAGAGTTGCATGATTTCATCGTTGGAGGAATGCCCCAACGTGCGCAAAAGCGTCGTAACCGGAAGTTTTTTCTTCCGATCGATGTAAGCCCACATGACGTTGCTTACATCGGTGGAAAATTCAATCCAGGACCCCCGGAAAGGTATGACGCGCGCGGAATACAACTCCGTCCCGTTCGGGTGAATGCTCAACCCGAAAAACACTCCGGGGCTGCGATGCAATTGCGAAACGACCACGCGCTCCGCGCCGTTGATGACAAAAGCGCCTTGCGGCGTCATAAACGGCAGATTGCCAAGGTAAACCTCCTGCTCGATCGCTTCCGCCGGTTCATCCTCGTCCTCGTCCTCCTTGCTCGACAGACGAAGCCGGGCCTTGAGAGGTACGGCGTAGGTCAGGCCCTGCGCAATGCACTCCGACACCGAATGGTTCGGCGTATCCAGTTCGTAGTCTATGAATTCGAGGGTATACCGCTCGCGACTGTCCTGAATCGGAAAATGCTCCTTGAAAACCCCCTGGAGTCCAATATCCTTTCGTTCTTCCGGCGACACGTCCGGCTGCGCAAAATCCGCGAACGACCGGAGCTGGATAGCCAGAAAATCCGGGTATTCGCGTATGGTGGGAATCCGAGCATAAGAGATGCGCTTGCCTTGCGTGGCTTGACCGTTCGTATGAAGCATGGATGCAGTGACTGGAAAGGGAAAAAACGGATCGAACGACAACGGTGAAAACGACGCCCGGCGCGCAAGGCGCCGGATCGCTCCCGCTTATTTGAGTTCGACTTCGGCGCCTGCTCCTTCAAGCCGAGTCTTGACTTCCTCCGCCTCGTCCTTGCCGACCGCTTCCTTCACAGCGTTCGGCGCGCCGTCTACAAGCGCCTTCGCCTCCTTCAGGCCAAGGCCCGTAAGGCTGCGCACCTCCTTGATCACGGCAATCTTGTTGCCCCCGACGCCCTTGAGCACCACATCGAATTCCGTTTGCTCCTCGGCGGCGGCCGCTCCGTCGCCGCCAACAGCGGGGCCTGCTGCGACCGCCGCAACCGCGGCCGCCGGCTTGATGCCGTATTCCTCTTCGAGCACGGTAGCCAGGTCATTGGCTTCCTTGACCGTAAGGTTGACAAGTTCTTCTGCGATTTTCTTAATATCCGCCATGGTTTATGTGTTCTCCTGCGAGCAGTCTTCGTCGCCGGTTCCGGCCACTGTGCCGCGCATTAAGGATGGATGGTGAAAATGACGATGAAGGTTCAGGTCGAGCATGACGCAGCGTCATGCGGCGCGACCGGCGATCTCGCGAATCGCGCCAACCAGATTGCGCGCAGGCGCCTGCACGGCGCCGACCACATTGGAAACGGGGGTAAGCAGCAAGCCCGCCACGTCGCCAAGGAGCTCGTCTTTCGACTTGAGCGAAGCCAACGTCTCCAGCGAGCCTTCCCCGTAGAAAGCGCCGTCTATGCAGACCGCCTTGACTTCGGGGCGATCCGCCGATTCGTCTTTCAGGAAATCCCGGATGACGCGGGCCGGCGCCGACGGCTCGCCGCCAAATGCGATCGCCGTGGGGCCTTTCAGGTATTCCAGCAAGGCGCCATACGCGGGACGCTCTTCCATCGCGATGCGCACCAGCGTGTTCTTGTACACCTTGAACGACACGTCGGCGGCGCGGAAACGATTGCGCAAATCGTTTGCCTGGCTGACGGTCAGCCCGGAATAATTCGTCAGGTACACGATGGCATTGGCGTCGAGCATCTGCCCGATTTCCGCAATCATCGTTTCCTTTTCCGTTTTTGTCATGGGCATGTCGGCGCCTCGCTATCTCAATCCGTTGCTTTGCTATCCGGCGCAAAGGGCCGGCGTAAATTATGCGCTGGCGTACGATAATCGGGACGAAAAGCGCTATCGCAGCGCGCTTACGACCTGAACGCGGTCCAGCGGGATCGGCGGGCCCATCGAGGTTGAAATCGAAGCGGCCCGTACGTACGCGCCCTTTGCCGAGGCAGGGCGCAACCGAAGCACTTCCCGGATAAAAACCTCCGCATTTTCCCGGAGGCGCTCCGCCGAAAACGAGGCCTTCCCGATGGCCGTATGCAGATTGCCGGATTTGTCCACGCGAAAATCGATTTTACCGGCCTTGACTTGCTGAACCGCCGGCCCCACGTCCATCGTGACCGTGCCGCTTTTAGGGTTCGGCATAAGTCCTCTCGGCCCCAGTACGCGACCCAGTTTGGCGACGTCGCGCATTACGTCGGGCGTGGCGACAACCACATCGAAATCCGTCCATCCTTTTTTCTGGATGCGTTCGATGAAGTCGTGCAGGCCGACGTAATCGGCGCCTGCCGCCTTCGCTTCTTCGCGCTTGCTCTCGTTCGCCAGAACCAGTACGCGCACCTCCTTGCCCGTGCCATGCGGCAGCGCCGCCGTACCGCGCACCATCTGGTCTGCGTGGCGCGGATCGACCCCAAGCCGCAAGTCTATATCGACCGATTCGTCGAATTTGGCCAGACCCGCCCTCGCTACGAGGGCGCAGGCGTCTTCAAGCGTGAAGGGGCCGCCTCCAGCCTCTTTGACCATTTCGGCGGCCTGCCGATACCGTTTTCCTTTTTTCGCCATCCGATTACGCAGCGGATGCAGTGCTTGTGTCCGTGATGATGGAATGCGCCGGAAGCCAAACGTCCATCCGGCCGTATGCTGTCCCGATTCAGGCGGGCGCGCCTTCGACGCGTATCCCCATAGACCGCGCCGTGCCGGCTATCATGGAAGCCGCATTCTCCAAATCGAATGCATTCAGGTCCGCCATCTTCTGCTCGGCGATATTGCGACAATCCCGCCAGGTAACCGTACCCACTTTCTGTCGCAGGGAATCGCCGGACCCCGACGGAATCTTCGCCGCCATCTTCAACAGCACCGCGGCGGGCGGACTCTTGACGATGAAACTGAATGTCTTGTCCTGATACACCGTGATCACCACAGGCAGGACAAGCCCCGTCCTGTCCTGGGTCGCGGCGTTGAATTGCTTGCAGAAGTCCATGATATTCACCCCATGCTGCGCCAGCGCAGGACCTATGGGGGGCGCCGGATTCGCCTGTCCGGCCTTTATCTGGAGCTTGACATACCCGCCGATTGGCTTCGCCATATTCGAAATACGATTCAAGCGCGGTGCGAACGCCGGGGCCCCGCCCGGCTCCCGCTATGTTAACCCGAAAGCAAAACTTTAGCCTTTTAATATAGAAACTTTCGAGGAAATGCGCCACAAAAAAAACGGCGGCGCGCCAAGGTTCAAGCGCAATTCACAATCGGACGCGTCAATCGCCTCGCTCTACCTGCAAATAATCCAGTTCAAGGGGGGTCTTGCGCCCGAAAATCGACACCATCACCTTGACCTTCATTTTATCCGGGTACACCTCCTCGACCACGCCGCTGAAATTGTTGAACGGGCCATCCACCACCTTGACAAGGTCCCCCCTCTTGAACGGCATCTCCGGCTGCTCGCCCGCCTCCCGGACCTCGTTCATTTTGCCCATGATCCGGTTGATCTCGTCGGGCCGCAGCGGCGTAGGCTCGTCGCCCGTGGTCAGAAAGCCAATCACCGAAGGAAGACTGGAAATGACATGCTGCAGCTCGGTGTCGAGTGCGATGCGCAGCATCACATACCCCGGGAAAAAGGTCTTTTCCCGCGTACGTTTTTTGCCGGCGCGCATCTCGAAAACGGTCTCCGTCGGAATCATGATCTCGCTGGTGTCGATCTTGTCCTCCAGATTGAGCCGCTCGATTTCCTTTTCGAGATAATGCTTGACCTTCTTTTCGTGACCCGAAAACGTGCGCAGCACGTACCATTTGCGGATAACTTCCTTGTCCTTGACCATCTTGTCGTTTGCCTGAGAAAAATGTCTCGACAGATATGCCTGGAAAACGAATGAATCAGCGGTATATGAACTCCAGCGCCCGGCTAATGACCTGATCGGCGCCCCATATGTACAGGGAAACGATCATCGTCGCCAGCAGGGTGATAAGCGTATTGCTGATCAACTCGGTGCGCGCAGGCCAGCTAACCTTGCGCATTTCCTTGCTTACGTCGCCCAGATATTGAACTACCTTCATAGTCGATTTCGATTGCGGCGCAGGGCGCCATGCGTGTTGCGGGCACGGGCGGCAGGACTCGAACCTGCAGCCTGCGGTTTTGGAGACCGCTGCTCTGCCAATTGAGCTACGCCCGTATGTGCGGCGATGTACTCGCCAAACGATTCATATGCGAAAACCGGAGTGGCGTCGCATGAGCCGCCTATCGGATTTGAACCGATGACCCCTTCCTTACCATGGAAGCGCTCTACCACTGAGCTAAGGCGGCCGGAACGAACATGCACTCGCTGGAGCGGAAGACGGGATTCGAACCCGCGACCCTCAGCTTGGAAGGCTGATGCTCTACCATCTGAGCTACTTCCGCTATGATCGCGATGCGTCGAGCGGCGTTGCGGCGGATGGTGTCCGCAACGCAACGCCGCCGAACGCAAAAGGGTGGGCAGGGGAGGATTCGAACCTCCGAACCCTGAGGGAGCAGATTTACAGTCTGCCGCCTTTGACCGCTCGGCCACCTGCCCGGGGCTGTCGAAGCATGCGCTCCGAAAAAATTCTCTCAAAGTCACGTATTCCAAAGAGCTGGCGAAGGGACTCGAACCCCCAACCTGCTCATTACAAGTGAGCTGCTCTACCGGTTGAGCTACGCCAGCTTCGCCATCTTGCAAATAACCACAGTCTGTTAAAATACGCACTGCGGGGCATAGCGTCAACCTGCATGCCGCAAAATATCTAAGGATACTCAAATTAAATCTACTTCGATCAGCGCTTCACGTTCCTGCGTACAAGACATTGCGCCGGCGTCGTTGAAATCAGCGGTAAACATTGCGGATTCTGCGCATGGCGGACGTGAAGCGCCCTTCGGGAGGCCGGGAGAGGCGTTCTGGCTGTGTCATTCCTCATTATGCGGGGCCTGCCACATTGCTTCGTCATTCCTTGCCAGAACGCCTCTCCCGGCCTCTGAACTTTGCAGATTCAATCAGAGTATCCTTAAGGGCAACATATCCCGCAGCGGCGGCAAAGTTTCCTTAACGGGGCTTGCTTTTTGCATTTTCCGCCGATTTCCTTGCGGAACGCTTGCGTTTTCGCACATATCGGCGCGCGCCGACGGCGAGCAAGGCCAGCCCGAAAAGCAGTAGCACGGCTTGTCCGTAACCCTGAAGCCAGTAGCCAATGTCCTCCCAACGATCTCCAAGGGCGTACCCGGCCCAGACGATCAGCAATGTCCAGACGAGGGCGCTCAGCGCGGACACCGCCGCCGTACGCAAACCGTTCATGCGAGCCACGCCGACGGCAAGTCCGACCACGCCGCGCAGCCCCGCCAGAAAGCGGTTGGCGGCCACAAGGCCATACCCCCAACGATCCAGGCCTCGCCGGGCGGCGTCCATCCGCTCCGGGGGAATCCATCGGAACCAGCGCGACCGCAAGACAGCGTCGCCCACCGTATATCCGACAAGATACATGGTCATAAATCCCGCCACGCCGCCCAATGCGGCCACGCCCGCCACCAGCGCAAAATGCAACTTGCCCGCGCCCGCAAGATATCCGCCGAACGCCACGGCCATATCTCCGGGAACCGGAGGCAGGACATTTTCCGCATAGGCTACGAGCAAAATACCGGCGTAGGCCCATGCCGGAGACAACCCGTCCAGCCATATCGTCAGGTCATGCAGCAGATCGCCCATCCCGGTCCGTCCTTGTATCCGTACTGATAATGGTGCACACGGCGTAAGCAGCCGCTCCTTCCCCGCGCCCGAAGGGGCCCATGGTCTCGTGGGTCGTGGCCTTCACGGACACAGCGCCTTCCTCCACGGAAAGACACTCTGCAATGACAGCGCGCATGCGGGACGCATAGGGCCGCAGGCGCGGGCGCTCAAGGACCACCGTGGCGTCGACATTGCGCGCGCGGTATCCGGCTTCCAAAAGTTTGTCTGCCACGCGGCCCAGCAAATCGACGCCTGCAATGCCTGCCCAGCGCATATCCGTATCGGGAAAATGGGCGCCTATGTCTCCAAGCGCCGCCGCGCCAAGCAGCGCATCGGCGATGGCGTGCAGCAACACATCGGCGTCGGAATGTCCCGCGAGCCCTTTGTCGAAAGGAATTTCTACCCCGCCGATCATCAGGGGGCGACCCGCTGCAAGGCGGTGCGCGTCGTATCCGAAACCGATTCTCATGCGTCCGCGGAGGCAATGTCTTCAAAGACAGACTGAATGACGCCCACCAGTTTGTAATCCGTGACCGTGGTCACCTTGATGTTCAGGGCGCTTCCTTCCACCAGCGACACCGGACGCCCGACATGCCGTACAAGCATCACGTCGTCCGAGGCTTCGACGCCCCCGCTGCGCGCCGCGCGGTGCGCCTCTTCCAACCAGGCGCGGCGAAAGGCCTGCGGCGTTTGCATGCGATAGAGCCCTTCCCGGTCCACTGTTTCTCCAAACAGACCCCCGGACACGAAACGCAGCGTATCCGAAACGGGCAATGCAAGGGACGCGGCCCCCTTGCCAACCGCCGTATACACCAGGGTGTCGATGCAACTTGACGGGACAAAGGGGCGAACCGCATCGTGCACAAGCACAATGTCCCTGTCGGGCGATACGGTCTCGGCGGGAGGAGCCGCCGCAAGCGCAGCCGCCACGGAAGCCTGCCGGCTGCCGCCGCCCGCCGTCACTGCATGGATTTTCCGAAATCCCCGGGAACGCAAATCCCGCGTCAGCCACTCCGTATCGCCCTGGGGGGCGGCCACCACGATATGATTAACCCGGGGATGCTTGTCGAAGACGCGGAGCGTTTGCACAAGGAGCGGGACGCCGCCCAGATCGCGATATTGCTTGCGCTGCCCCCCCATGCGCACGCCGCTGCCTGCAGCCGGGACAAGTACGGTAACGATGGGCAACAGAGTTTTCACGAGCGTGTCCAGGTCCACAGGCGCGGCGGCGCGGCGCCAGAACAGTGTTACAGAATACCCTGATCAAGTTCGCAAAGATCAGAATCAGCGTATCCTTGGGATACGCTGACTAAATCTGTAAAGTTCAGAGGCTTGCGAGGGACGCGCTGGCGAGGAATGACGAAGCAATGCGGCAGGCCCCGCATAATGAGGAATGACGCAGCCAGAGCGTTCCTCGCAGCCTCCCGAAGGGCGCTTCGCGTCCGCCATGCCCCGAATCCGCAGCGTTTACCGCTGATTTCAACGACGCCGTCATAATGTCACTGTACGCGCGAACGCGAAGCGCTGATCGAAGCAGATTTAATCAGCGTATCCTACAATATAAGCATTGCATCCCCAAAGGAGAACAAGCGATACTCCTCCTGCACGGCAAGACTGTAGGATTCCATTACGAAGTCGTGCCCGGCGAACGCCGCCGCAAGCATCAGCAGCGTGCTTCTGGGTTGATGAAAGTTCGTAAGCAGCCGCTCGGTGATTCTGAATTTATACGGCGGGCAAATGAATTTGTCGGTCCACGTCAGACCGGTGGGCTTGGACAAATACGACGCAGTAAGACTCGATTCGATGGCCCGAACCACCGTCGTGCCCACCGCCGTGACCGTATGGTCCGGGGACAACAACGCCTCGTTCACGACGCTTGCAGTCTCCTCCGAAATAATAAAGCGCTCCGAATCCATGCGGTGCTTGGTCATATCCTCCACTTCGACCGGACGAAACGTGCCCAGCCCGACATGCAGCGTAACAGGCAGGATCCGAACGCCCCTGGCGCGAAGCGTTTCAATCAGTTCGGGGGTAAAATGCAGGCCGGCGGAAGGAACCGCGACGGCGCCCCGCCTTTCTGCAAAAATGGTCTGGTAACGCTCCCGGTCCTCCTCCTCGACGTCGCGTTTTACGTAGGGGGGCAGCGGCGTTTGTCCAATTTCGTCTATTTTGGCGTGGAGATCGGCGCTCGAGCCTTCAAACACGAAGCGAATGGTCCGGCCCCGGGAAGTGGTATTGTCGATCACTTCGGCGACCAGGCCGCCGTGGAAATACAACTTGTTGCCGATGCGAATCTTCCGCGCAGGCTCCACGATCACGTCCCACAACTTGCTTTCGGCATTCAGTTCCCGAAGCAAAAACACCTGGATGTTCGCCCCCGTCTTTTCCTTGTTACCGAACAAACGAGCAGGAAAAACCTTGGTGTCGTTTACGACAATGACGTCCCCTTCCCTGAAGTATTCCGGAAGGTCCCGAACATACCGATGGCGAATTGTCCTGTTTGCCCGATCCAGCACCATGAGCCGAGCCGAATCGCGAGGTTCGGCGGGGTACTTCGCTATCAGGTCCGGAGAAAAATCGTACTTGAAATTCGATACTTTCATACAGGATGTGCATGCGGGGAGCAAAAGGACCGCGCCGCAAACGCCTGAACGGGCGAGGGGGTTCCTGCGCAGCGCAGAAGCCAGACGGGCAAAAAATGCTTTCTCCGCAAAGATGTTTTCGATATTTTGGATCGTATCCGCAGCGCCCCCGCTTCGCCGCATCGCCATTGCCTTGTCCGTGCGTTTTCCTGCCTTGTTTTCGACCGTATCGCCCCGCGCGCGTCCGTTCGCCCGCCTTTTCCGGGCCTGGCCGGCGACATGTATGGCGGTTGCCTTGCTTGCCGCCTGCGACCAGGGCTTCGCCCCGCCCGACGTCCCGCCGACCGGCGCGATCATGGTCGATATTACTTATGAAAATTACCCGGAAACCTGGCCCGACAGCGAAGATATTCACGAGTTGCTGTTCGTGGCTCTGCGTTTCGTTCCGCAAGACACCACGGATTTTCTGCAACTCAACCGGCTTGTCTTCAGCGAACGCTTGCAGTTTCACGTGGAGCGTCAAACCGTAACGCTCGACAGCGTGGAGGCAGGCGTATACCCGTACTCCGGCGTCGCCCACAAGTACGGCCCCGAACTGTTTGACTGGCGGCCCATTGGCCTCGTGGAAGAAAACGGCGGCGTCATTGTCGTCTCCTCCGATCAAGTGGCCCGCGTCTCCATGTCGGCCGATTTTCTCAATCCTCCTCCATTCCCTCCTCCCGACGGCCCATGACGATCCGGCAAACATGGCGAGGCCTGGCGATCGGTCTGTGCGCATTGTGGAGTCTGGGCGGTTTGCAGATCGCCGAAGCGCAACAGGGCGCCGTCGCAGGCCGCGTACTCGACGCGACGGGCGAGCCGCTGCCCGGGGCCAATGTCGCGCTCCTCGAAACGACGTACGGGGCCGCTTCGGCGGCGGACGGAAACTGGCGCATCGGAGCCGTGCCCGTCGGATCCTACCGCATACAAGCCTCCATTGTGGGATTCGCCACTGAAGTCCAGGTTGTCAACGTAGCGGCGGGCGAAACGACGCAGGTCGATTTTGTCCTGAAATCCATTACCGTGGAATCCCGCGAAATCGTCGTCACGACCACGCGCCGCGCCGGGATCGCAAACGAAACCGCCGCCAGCGTAAGCGTACTTACCGCCGAGGACCTCGCAACGCGCAATGTGCTGGCCCTGGACGATGCGCTGCAATACGTCCCCGGGGTGCAATTGACCGGAAACGAGGTAAACGTCCGGGGTTCGTCCGGCTTTTCGTACAACACGGGAAGCCGCGTTTTGCTGCTCGTGGACGGCATGCCCATGCTGAGTCCGGATGCGGAACGCATTCCGTTCGATCTGATCCCGGTGCACCAAATGGAGCGGGTCGAAGTACTCAAGGGACCGGGGTCCGCCCTGTACGGCGGCGGCGCGCTGGGCGGCGTCATTCATATCGTCACGAAAAACTACCCCGCCCGCCCCGAAACGCACCTTGAAGCATACGGAGGAGCATACCAGCCTGCGCGCCACGACGTGTGGCGGCGGGAGTGGAAAGCGTCGACGAATCCGAGGCCGCTGGGCGGCGTCGCCGTCAACCATGCCCGGCCCCTCGGCGCAAACACGGGGATATGGGCGAACGTCACCTACCGGTACGACGCCAGCCACCTGAACATGAACAGCGGCCGAAACGTCCAGGCATTTTCAAAATTCGCCTGGCGTACGTCGCCCGACTCCCATATCCATATTCTCGCCGGCGCCAGCCGGAACACAAGCGATACCTTCATCTACTGGAACGGCGCGCGCGATGCGCTCAATCCGGGCAGCATCGAGATCGGCAGTTCCGGCAGCTCGTCGGGCGCAACAGACAACCGGACGCAGCATTTCAGCCTGGCGCCCGCCTGGTCGAACGCGCTGTCCGCCCGTACGCTCCTGCAAGTGAAAACGCGCCTGCTGGGCGTCCTGATTCAACCGCTCGACGACGACAAAAAACCGAGGCCGCTATCGAGCGGAACGGTCGGATTTCGGTACGGCGGAGAGGCCCAGCTTGATTATGAACCGGCGCCCGGACGATATATTATTGCAGGGGTTTCCGGGAACGCCCACGCAACGAATTCGAGTTTCACGGGCGACGACGCCCCCAGCGGTCAGCCCGAAATAGCCGCATTCGCCCAGTGGGAAGAAGATATCGGGCGCGTCCGCCTCGCAGGCGGCCTGCGTTTCGACAGTTACCGCATCCATCAGGGAAACGCCTTGCGCAAGCTGAGTCCCCGCACCAGCGCCGCGATCAGGTTTGGAGAGGCATGGACGCTGCGACTCGCTTACGGACAAGGTTTTCGGGCGCCCAGCGTACTGGAGCGATTCGTCGAAAGCAGCGACTACCTGCCCATCGTATCGAACCCGAACCTGAAGCCCGAAACCAGTCAAAGTTACGAACTGGGCGTACGGGGACAGCCTGCGCGCGGCGGCGTTCCGCTCTTCACGATAGACGCAGCGCTGTTTCTGAGCCAATACAGGGAGCTAATCGAACCCACATTCGCCCCGGAGAGACGCTCCTTTCGGTTCGCCAATTTCACCAGGGCCCGCATCCGCGGCGGCGAACTGGAATTGCAGACCCGGCTACGGCCCCTTCGCGCCGCGCTGCGCGCAGGATACACCTGGCTGGACGCGGAAGACCTTGAAATCAACAAGCCGCTGGCTTTTCGCTCGACCCATCTTCTGAAGGCAGGCGTCGATTTCATGATCGGACCCATCGAATGCGGCGCGGATTTCCGATGGGCGTCGGCCCCTGAACGGGTCGATTCCGACTTTGCGCTGTTCGTCCCCGACGCTGAATTGAGCACCCCGCTCCAGGTCCTTGATGCGCGCATCGGATCCTCCTGGCGCGGCGTCGCGGCTACGCTGCATATCCGGAATGCGCTGAATTACCACTACCTCTCGCGCCCCGCGCTGCCGGGCCCGCCGCGACACGCCTTCCTGCAAATCTCGACCCGGTTTTAGGAACCTCTGATCGCCCGGTTACCGCCTCGTTTTTGCGCGCAAAGGATGTCATGGCTTCATCCCTGAACTCGGCGTGAAGCCCTGCGAATTCGGGGCGGCGCGGACGAGAAACGTCTTTTCAGGGGTTGAGAGGGAAGCGTTGAACGCGTCATTCCGCAAGCAACGCCTGCGCCCGATCCAGCACGTTATCGACGGTGAAACCGAATTGCTGCATGGTTACGGCGCCCGGCGCGGACGCCCCGAACCCGGTCATGCCGATCACGGCGCCCTCAAGGCCCACGTACCGCTCCCAGCCTGTTGCTGCGCCCGCTTCCACGGCAAGGCGCTTGCGTACGGCCGGGGGCAACACCGCTTCCCGGTACGCCTCCGGCTGCTGCTCGAACAGTTCCCACGAAGGCATGCTGACCGCCTGCGCCGCGACGCCCGCCTCGCAAAGTCTGTCGGCCGCCGCCGTCGCAAGTTGCACCTCGCTGCCCGTCCCTATCAACACGATGTCGGGGGATCCCTCGCAAGCGCGCACGACATAGGCGCCGCGCCGAATTCCTTCGCCCGTTCCTTCGAGCGTCGGTACGCCTTGCCGCGTAAGAATCAGGGCGACGGGACCGTCCCGCCGCTCCACAACCAGTTTCCAGGCCTCAACCGTTTCGGCGGCGTCGGCGGGACGAATCACCGTAAGGCCCGGAATGGCCCGCAGCGACATGATATGTTCTATGGGCTGATGGGTCGGGCCGTCCTCCCCAAGACCGATGGAATCGTGCGTAAAGATATAGACGACGGGCGTCTTCATAAGCGCGCTGAGCCGCACGGCGGGGCGCATGTAGTCGCTGAAAACCAGAAACGTGGCGCAATAGGGCCGCACCGCGCCATGCAGCGCCATTCCGTTGCAGGCCGCCGCCATGGCGTGCTCGCGGACCCCGAAACGCAAATACCCGCCCGCAGGCGACGTTTTCTGAAAATCCTCGCGTCCTTGCACCGTCGTATTGTTCGAAGGCGTCAGATCCGCAGAGCCGCCCACCAGAAACGGCGCGGAAGGAGCCAGTGCGTTCAGGGCTTTCCCGCTGGCCGCGCGCGTGGCTTGCACGATCCCCGCTTCGGGCGTTTCCATGCGCGCCGTCCAGCCTTCCGCAAGCGACCCGCTGCGCCATGCGTCGAACGCCTCCGCCTCCTCCGTATAACGCTCCCGCCAGGCGGCAAGCCGCGCTTCCCAGTCGGCGACCGCGGCGCGCCCGGCGGGCAAAAACGCATCGCGCAGGTGCGCATAGACCTCGTCCGGCACAAAAAAGGGCTTGTCTTCGGGCCACCCGAGATTTCGTTTGGCCAGTACGACTTCCTCTTCTCCGAGGGGAGAGCCATGGGACGAGGCGGACCCCGCCTTGTTGGGACTGCCATATCCGATGACGGTGCGCACAGCGATTAAAGACGGACGACCGGTTTCTGCGCGGGCGCCATGCAGCGCCCGGTCAATGGCCTCCAGATCGTTTCCATCGGCGACCTGGTCCACATGCCACCCGTACGCTTCGAAGCGTTGCGACACGTTTTCAGTAAATGCAAGCTCCGTACTACCGTCGATGGAAATGCCGTTGTCGTCGTACAGAAAGATGAGTTTGCCCAGGCCAAGGTGCCCGGCCAGCGACGCCGCCTCGTGAGAGACGCCTTCCATAAGGTCCCCGTCCGAGCAAACGCCATACGTGAAATGATCCACGATCTCGAAGCCGGGTCGGTTGAAACGCGCCGCAAGGTGTTTCTCTGCAATGGCCATGCCCACGGCGTTGGCGAACCCCTGGCCCAGGGGCCCGGTCGTGGTTTCGACGCCCGCCGCAAGAAAATTTTCCGGGTGTCCGGGCGTTATGCTGCCCCACTGCCGAAACTGTTTAATTTCCTCCATCGGCATGGGATACCCCGCAAGGTGCAGCAGACCGTACAGAAGCATGGAGCCATGCCCGGCGGAAAGCACGAACCGGTCCCGGTCAAACCAGTCCGGGTGGGCGGGACTATGCTTCATGTGGCCCTTCCAGAGCACATAGGCCATGGCGGCCGCCCCCATGGGCATGCCGGGATGTCCGCTGCGCGCCGCCTGGACCGCATCTGCGGCGAGAAAACGCAAGGCGTTGACAGAAAGACGGGCGCGATCCGACTCCACAGAACCGGGCGAAGAAAACAAAGCGCTCACTGTCCGGCAGCCTCCTCGATCAGTTGTTGCAGGCATTCGACGGTATGCGATTCCGTAGCGACGAAACGCCCGTTGATCAGGACGGTGGGCGTCTGGTCCACGCCGATCTCGATCGCCTCGCTTCGTTGTTGCTCCAGCGTGCGGCGGTACAGGCGGCTTTCCAGCCGCTGCATAAGCACGTCCGGATTCATGCCGATCTCTTCGGCGATCTCGCGCAACTGCTCCAGAGACAAGCCGGTTTGCGGATTCTGCATTTCGAACTGCGCATCGAGCATCGGAAAGAACTTCTTGTCCCGGCTCGCCGCATACAGCGCTTCAGATTGCACAATGGAGTGGTCCCACAGCACAAACGGCTTGAACACGAAAAACGCGCGGTCGGCGTAGGACAGCATCACCGGCGTCATTATTTCGTGAAACGTCTTGCAGTGATAGCAATTGGGATCGAAATATTCAATGACCGTAACGGGCGCGTCGGCGTCCCCTACCGTTGGATCGAACAGGTTGATGAGGCGGCGGAAATCCTCCACCGGCTCTTTTTCGGGATCGTACGGGCAGGCGGAAGACGTCGGGGCGGGCGCCGCTTCGCCTCCATCCGGCGAAGAAAGCGCTTCCGAAACCGCCGCATCCATCTCCGTTTCGGCGGCGAACACGTCGGGCAATTCCGGTTCGTACTGCCTGAAATACACGGCGTCTGCCGCTATAATCATTCCGACAAGCAGCAGCAGCCCACCCATCCAGGCTATTTCGCGCAAAGGTTTGGGAGTCATGTTACAGGGAGGTTCGGTGTCGGTAGTGGAAACGGGGGATAATCGCCAGTCCAGGCCATGCAAGATAGCAAGCAGCGCGACAATCCCCGCAGAAACAAGGCAGAGGGTGCATAATTGCTCCAGGACAGCCACCTGATAATAAACAAGATAGCCCGAGTACGCCAACCCAAAGGCTGCAAGCGCCGTGCGGACGGCCTTGCAAAGCGCGCGCTTGCCCATGAAATTCCAGGCTACAGCCAGCGTCAGGAGGGCTATGGACGCATAGAACAGCACCCCCCACGCAGCATTGGATACGCCCAGAAAAACGCCGGCTGCGCTGCCCGTCACAGCGGCGCAGTCAAACAGGGCCCCGGCGAACGCCGAGCCGGAAAAACCCGTGCATCCCTGCGCGAATCCGCTGTGCTTCTGGATCGCAATGTGCGCCGCGTCCAGCAGGCCCAGCAGAGCGAGCGCATAGATCGCGCGGTCGATCGGAGCGCGGCGGAAATCGAAACGATGCAAATAACGGAGCATGGAACGCGCGCCCCTCGCAAGCCTCTGAACTTTGCAGATTTAACCAGAGTATCCCTAAAAAAACCCAATGCCCTCGCTTATGATCCCGACGAAATGCACGGGATGCGCTGATCAAGTCTGCTCTGCATTTCGTACATTAGAATACTCTGGTTAAATCTGCTTCGATCAGAGTGTCCTTAGGGCCAGCGTAAAAAAGGACGGGCAAAACAAGAAACCTGCGCGGCATGTCCATCAGGGATTTTTTCCAGAACGAACGCATTCAGTCCTTCCTCACCGGGGGCGCGGCGCAGAACATCTGGATTACTGCGTTGCTTCTGCTGAGCGCGGCGATCCTGGCGTACGCTTTCCGCCGCCTGCTTTCGCGCTATATCGAAGAAACGGACCGCCGTTACCGGGCGTCGAAAATGGTCGGTCGGCTGATCGGCCTGTTCACGGCGCTTGCGGTTCTCTACGTATGGTCGTCGGGGCAAGGACCGGGCCCGGCCACGATTCTCACGGTCGTGGGCGCAGGGCTCGCCATTGCCCTGCGGGACATGCTCCTTTCCTTTGTCGCATGGATTCACATGCTGATCCGGGCGCCCTATAAAAGCGGAGACCGCATTGAGGTAAATGGCCTGCGCGGCGACGTGATCGACATCCGCCCCCTGCACAGCACCATGATGGAAACGGGAGGATGGCTGGAGGGAGACCAGAGCACGGGTCGCGTAGCGCATTTCCCGAACGGCTGGATTTACCAGTACGGAGTGTATAATTACACGCAGGGCTTCCGGTTTGTGTGGAATGAAATACCTGTCGCCGTCACCTTTTGCTCGGACTGGAAAAAAGCCCGGGATATTATGCTGAAACTGGCGTCAGAGACGAACGGCCCCATAGAGCAGCGGGCCCGCGAAGAACTCGGTCAGATGTCGCGGGAGTATTTGCTGTACTACGAGGTGCTGACCCCGTTCGTATACGTGAGCATAACGCCGAACGGCGTCCGCCTGTCCCTTCGGCACCTTTCCGAGGCGCGGAAACGCCGGAACACCGAGCATACGCTCACCATGCGCATCCTCGAAGCCTTCCGCGAACACGGAGACATCGAACTCGCCTACACGATGATTGGCTACGGACCGGTCGAAAACGGGCCACCAGGACCACCCTCGCCGGACGAATTTTTCGGACCGCCCGACACAACGCCTTAATTATCAAGGCGCGAAATTTCGCCTTCTTAATTTTTAAACCAGTCCGGTGCGGGCCGCCCGCGGCCGCAAAAAATACAGCGCATGTCGCTTGACGATTTCATAAGACTCGTGGACGCGAACCGGGACAAGGGAAACCTGGTCGCGCCGATCTGTCGCCGACTGAGCGCCGATCTGCTGACGCCCGTCTCGGCTTTCCTCGCATTTCGCAAGGAAAGCCGATTCTGTTTCCTGCTCGAAAGCGTCGAGGGCGGCGAAAAACTGGCGCGCTACTCCTTTCTCGGGAAGAATCCGTTCCGCATCGTGCGCGCTTTCGGCCCGAACACGGTCGCCGAAGACGCGGCCGGCGTCGAGCGCCCCCTCAAGGGCGACATTTTCGAAGCGATGCAGCGAGAAATGGATCGCTATACGGAAGTCCGAACCAGCGGCTTGCCCCCGTTCGTAACCGGCGCGGTGGGCTACCTCGGCTACGATGCGGTGCGCCTTATCGAACGCTTGCCCGATCCCCCCCCGGACGACCTTCGCATTCCTGACGCCGTCTGGTGTTTTTACGATAATCTGGTCGCGTTCGACCATGTAAAACGACAACTGGTCCTTATTTCCTGCGCCTTCGTGCGAGAGGGAGACGATCCCGCCGAGGCGTACGCCAGCGCATCCGAACGCATCGACGCCCTTGAAAAAGAACTTTCGGAGGCCACGCCGCCCCGCCCGGATCCCATACGAATTTTGCAGGAAGAGATGGATTCCAACTTCGAACGAGCGGAGTTCGAGGAAGCCGTCGAGAAAGTCAAGCGTTATATCTGCGAGGGAGATATTTTTCAGGCCGTGCTGTCGCAACGTTTTTCCATGCCGTACGAGGGAGATCGCATAAACCTGTATCGCGCATTGCGGCAGGTGAATCCCTCTCCGTATTTGTTCTACCTTGATTTCGACGATTTTTCGCTGATCGGCTCTTCGCCGGAAGTGCTCGTGCGCATTGGAGGAGATACCGCAGAAGTGCTGCCCATCGCGGGGACGCGGCCCCGGGGCGCCGAGGAAGAAGACGACCGGCGTCTTGAGGCGGATTTGCTGGCCGACCCGAAAGAACGGGCCGAACACCTGATGCTGGTGGACCTGGGACGGAACGATCTGGGGCGGGTCTGTCGCCACGGCTCGGTCAAGGTAGATCGATACGCCTACGTGGAACGATATTCGCACGTTATGCATATCGTGTCGTCGGTATCCGGCGAACTGGACCGAAAAAGGGGCGCCATGGATGTCCTCGCCGCCTGCTTTCCGGCGGGCACCGTAAGCGGCGCGCCCAAAGTGCGGGCCATGGAAATCATCGACGAACTCGAACCGTCTGCGCGAGGCGCCTACGCCGGCGCCGTCGGATATATGGATTATTCGGGCAACATGGACACCTGCATCGCCATCCGCACCATGCTCGTCCAGAAAGAGCGGGTTTTCGTGCAGGCGGGATGCGGCCTGGTCGCAGACAGCAAACCGTCCAGCGAATTCGAAGAAACCGTCAACAAGGCGCGCGCGCTGAAGGAAGCCATTCTCCTTGCCTCGGAAGGACTGTTGTAAAGAATACTCTGATCAAAACCACTTCGCGCATCGTACGCCAGCAGCACATTCACCATTATGCCTTCGATCACGGGAATAAAGAGCCTTTTTCTGAACAAGGGATGGGCCGGAAAAACGCTTTCCCTAGCGGAAACCGCAGCGCGGCTCAACCCCCTTATTCGCGCCCATTGCGCGTTGAATCATTCGCATGAATGCGCCGTGCGCGCCCTTGAAAACCGGGAAGCCGCCGACAAACTGGCCGCGTTGCAGCGCATGGCCCGCATGGATGCGGGCAAGCTGAGCGAAGTCGTGCTGAGCGCCGGGGGCGCGCCGTTCAACAGCGCATCCACGGAGCCGGAAGCGTTCAACCCTGGCGCAAGCGACCGCGAGATCGCGCGCGCCCTTGGCAAGCTGGAAGGCGACTTTGAGGAACTCCTCCGCGACGAAATGGAAATAGCGCATCAGATGCGTACGCGCGCCATCCTTTCCGCCGTCCTGGCGAACACCCGCAACCGGCGGAAGTATGTGCGAAAACTGGCCTTGCAGCGCCGCTGATTTTCCGAACCTCTCTTTTGCGCCGCGCGCCCATGCCTTCCGAACGCATTGATCCGAACCTGTCCGCTCCCGGCCTTCCCGCAAGCAGCGAAGTGATCGTTTCCGGCATTCAACCGTCGGGCGCATTGCATTTCGGGAATTACTTCGGCGCGCTCCGGCAACACATCCAGCTGCACAAAACGCACGAAGCCTGGTACTTTATCGTCAATTACCACACGTTGACCACGCTTCGGGACCGGGATAAGCTGAGGCGGTACACGCTGGACGTGGCGCTTGATTACCTTGCCCTGGGATTCGATCCCCGGGCCGCCTGCCTCTTTGTGCAAAGCGACGTCCCGGAAGTCACCGAACTGGCGTGGATTTTCAATAACCTGACCACCGTATCCCAACTGGAGAAAGGCGTAGCCTACAAGGACAAGGTGGCGCAAGGCGTCGCGGCCAACGCCGGATTGCTTACCTATCCCGTGCTGCAGGCGGCGGACATCCTGATCTACGGCGGTACGCTGGTCCCGGTGGGCGCGGATCAGAAACAGCATATAGAAATGACGCGGGTCCTTGCGGAACGGTTCAACCGCACCTATTGCCCGGAGGACGACCCGGTCTTTCCCGTGCCGGAACCCTGGATTCTCTCGGACGTGGCGGTCGTGCCGGGCCTGGACGGACGTAAAATGTCCAAAAGCTACGACAACGCCATCGGCATCTTCGACGAGGGAAAGGCGCTCCGGAAAAAAGTGATGGGCATCGTTACCGATTCGACGCCGCTCGAAGCGCCGAAAGACCCGGAGCGCGACAATGTGTTTACGCTCATCCGGCTGTTCGCCGACGAGGAAACGCGGGCGCGCATCGCCGAGGCGTACCGGGCCGGAGGATACGGATACGGACACGCCAAAAAGGAATTGCTCCGACTCATCGACGAGCATTTTGCGGAAGCGCGCATCCGGAGAAAAGAACTGGCCCGCCGCCCGGACGATGTGTTCGATATTTTGCGCGAAGGAGGACGCAAGGCCCGGGAACGCGCCGGCGAATACATGGAGCGCGTACGGGAGCGCGTCGGATTGATCGCCACGTATCGGAACGACCCATGGATACGCTGATCAAAACCAGGGCCTGTTAAGGAACCTCTGATTAATTCTACTTCGATCAGCGCTTCGCGTTCGCGCGTACAGTGACATTATGACGGCATCGTTGAAATCAGCGGCATACGCTACGGATTCGGGCGCAGCGGACGCGAAGCGCCCTTCGGGAGGCCGCGAGGAACGCGCTGGCCGCGTCATTCCTCATTATGCGGGACCTGCCGCATTGCTTCGTCATTCCTTGCCGGCGCGTCCCTCGCAGCCTCTGAACTTTGCAGAATTAATCAGAGGTTCCTTAATCAGAGTATCCCTATGATTCTCGTCATAGACAACTACGATTCGTTTACGTATAACCTTGTGCACCTCGTGGGGCAGCGCACAAGCGACCTGAAAGTGGTCCGAAACGATGTGCTTGACGTCGACGCCATACGCGAGCGGGCGCCTCGGGGCATTCTGATTTCGCCCGGACCCGGCCGTCCCGCCCAGGCGGGCGTCACGGAAGCAGTGGTGAAAGCGTTGGGGCCTTCCGTACCAATCCTTGGCGTATGCCTCGGGCATCAGGCGATCGGCGAAGCGTACGGCGGGCGCATCGGGTACGCCCCCACGCTGATGCACGGAAAAACCAGCGAAATAGCGCACGACGGGCGCGGCGTATTTCGGAACATACCCGATCCGTTCACCGCCACGCGCTACCATTCGCTCGTAGTGGATCGGGCCAGCGTACCCGCCTGCCTGGACATATCCGCGGAAACGGACGACGGCGCAATTATGGGGTTGCGGCACCGGGAGCACCCGGTAGAAGGCATTCAGTTTCATCCGGAAAGCGTACTGACGACGGAGGGGCCCCGGATTGTCGACAATTGGCTGGAAAACGTATTGGGCGACGCCATGGAAAATCCGGGAAGCGCATCCTGACCCCATTCTGCCCCGAAAATCATGCAAAAATACCTGAACATCCTTGCCGCCGGAGGAACGCTGGAAAGCGAAGAGGCCGAGTGCGCCATGCGCCTGTTGATGGAAGGCGCCTCGGAGCCGGAATGCACGGCCGCCTTTTTGATGGGCCTCCGCACGCGCGGCGAAACGCTGGACGAACTGGTCGCCTTTGCGAAAGTTATGCGCGCCTGCGCCATCCCGGTGGAAACGGGCGATCCGGACGCCATCGACCTGTGCGGCACAGGAGGAGACGGCGCAGACACGTTCAACATTTCTACCGCGGCGGCTATCGTATGCGCCGGAGCGGGCGTTACCGTAGCCAAGCATGGTAACCGATCCGTGTCGTCCCGATGCGGCTCGGCGGACGTGCTGGAAACCCTCGGCGTAAAAACGGCGCTGGGCAAGGAAGGCGTCGAATATTGCTTTGAAAAGGCGGGCATTGCATTCCTGTTCGCCCCGTTCTTTCACCCCGCCATGAAGCATGTAATGCCCGTACGAAAAAAACTCGGCGTCCGCACGTTTTTCAATATTCTGGGGCCCTTGTGCAATCCGGCCGGAGTGCGTCGTCAGTTGACCGGGGCCTTCAACGAACAAACCGCAAGAACCATGGCGGCCATCCTTGAGCGCCTCGGCGCCCGGCATGTGCTTGCCGTGCATGCGCAAGACGGCCTGGACGAGGTCTCGCTTGCGGACGAAACAGTGGCCTTCGAAGCACAGGAAGGCGCGACGGCCGCCGGTCTGGCGAAACGCATGTTGCGACCCGAAGACCTGGGCCTTGCCCGCTGCGACCGGCAAGCGCTGACAGGCGGCGACCGCCATGAAAACGCCCGCATCGTGCAGGAGGCGCTTGCAGGCGAGCCGGGGCCGCGGCGCGACGTGGTCGTGCTCAACGCAAGCCATGCCCTGTGGACGTCCGGGAAATTCGATTCGCTGGCCGCCTGCCGGAGCGCCGCCGAAGAAAGCATCGATTCGGGCAAGGCGCAAGACGCGCTCAAGCGGCTGGCTCATGCTTCGCACAACGCGCCCGCCCCATGACGATACTCGACCGAATCGTAGCGGATACGCGCGAAGTCGTGGCGGCCCGAAAAGCCGCTGCGCCGCCGGGAACGCTGGAAAACATGGCTGCGTTCTCCCAAAGCCGGCGTTCCCTCGAAAAGGCGCTGCGAACCGACGACCCGGCGATCATTGCGGAGATCAAAAAAGCCTCCCCGTCCCGCGGGGTCATCCGAAACGATTTTCGCCCTGCCGAAATTGCCCGCCAATACGAAGCCGGGGGCGCTTGCGCCGTTTCCGTCCTCACCGAACCCCGCCACTTTCAGGGATCGCTGGACGATCTCCGGGCCGCCCGGCAAACGCTGTCCCTGCCCATATTGCGAAAAGATTTCATTATAGACCCGTACCAGCTGATAGAAGCCCGGGCCTGGGGCGCCGACGCCGTGCTGCTGATCGCCGCGATCCTGTCCAGGTCGCAACTGCGGGACCTGCTGCAAGCGGCGCATGCCCTGGGCCTCGACGCACTGATCGAAATATACGCGCCGCAAGAACTGGATCGCATCGATTTCGACGAAGCGCGCATCGCAGGCGTAAACAATCGCGACTTGCGCACCTTCGACGTAGACATACGGCATACCCTCCGGGTCTTCGAACAGGTCCCGGACCATGTGATCCGGGTGTCGGAAAGCGGCCTGGCGTCGGGCGAGGAGGTGCGCTTCCTGCACGAACGCGGCGTCGACGCCTTTCTGATCGGCGAAACCTTCATGCGGTCCGAACGGCCCGGGGACGCCCTGACGAAGCTCCGACGCGAAGCAAACCGCATCGACGCATGAAAACCCGATTGAAAATATGCGGCGTAACGAGGCTGGAAGACGCCCGGTACGCCGCCGCCGCAGGCGCCGATTATCTCGGGTTCGTGCAGCACCCCGGCAGTCCGCGCTATGTCGAACCGGAGCATGTGCGGGACATTGTCGAATGGATTCATGGCCCGCAGCCGGTCGGGGTGTTCGTGAATACGCCGGCGGACGAAGTCAACCGGATCGCCGAAAAAGCCGGGTTCGGCCTGGTGCAGCTCCACGGCGAGGAGCCGGTTTCCGACGTTCTCCGGGTCGAACGCCCCGTGATCAAGGCGTTTCGCATTGCGCCGGACACAACCCCTGAATCCTTGTCTCGCGCGATGCGGGCGTATAAACAGGCAGCGGCCTATTTTTTGCTGGATGCGTACAGCGAACAGGCCTGCGGGGGCAGCGGACAAACCTTCGACTGGCGCGTAGCCCGGGCGGCGGCGCATGAGCCGGGCAACCCCGAAGGCCCGGATGTTTTTCTGTCGGGGAAATTCCTGGCGGGCGTCTTTCTGGCGGGCGGCCTCCATGCGGGCAATGTGGCGGAAGCGATCCATACGCTGCGCCCCTTCGCCGTGGATGTATCCAGCGGACTCGAATCGGCGCCTGGACAAAAAGATTTTTCCAGAATCGACGCCTTTATGGAAGCCTTCCGGGATGCGCAGATTCCAACGGAAAACCCCTCTGCGCCAACAAAAGGCGGGACACACTCGTACACGAATTAGCGAACATATATCGGCTTCCGGTCGTCGTTTCTGGCGGTGCGATTTCGTTTGACTTGTTCGCCATCCCGTGAAGTCGCCATGGAATCGAATGATTTTTCTCTCTCGGCTGCTTCGCCATTCCTTGCCAGCGCGCCTCTCGCAGCTTCTGAACTTTGCAGATTTAATCAGAGTATCCTTAAGGCAAGGCGGTCGAGGAGGATCTGTGGATGCGCCTTTGAGCGAAACATCGGGCCCCGAAATATCCCGCCAGCCCATAGTCTGCGCACCCTTATGTATTTATGTATTCGCGAAAAGGCGCGCCACAGACCCATCCACCGCTCCAGCGCCCCTCGCAGCTTCTGAACTTTGCAGATTTAATCAGAGTATCCTTAATCAGCGTATTCCTGAGAGTAATTAAGAGTACCCAATGAAAAAAACGCAGGAAAAAACGCATCCCCTTCCGGATGAACGCGGGTATTTCGGGTCGTACGGCGGCATGTTCGTGCCCGAAACCCTGATCCCCGCCGTCGAGGAAGTCCGAAAGGCCTACGACGCCGCCCGGCGGGACCCGGACTTCCGGCAGGAACTGGACGCCATGCTTGGGGACTATGCCGGGCGCCCCACGCCCCTGACGTTTTGCGAACGCCTCACCGACGCCATAGGCGGCCCGAAAATCTATCTCAAAAGAGAAGATTTGTGTCACACCGGCGCGCACAAGATCAACAATACGATCGGACAAATCCTGCTGGCCCGCCGCATGGGCAAGATGCGCATCATCGCGGAAACAGGCGCCGGACAGCATGGCGTGGCCACCGCAACCGTTTGCGCGCGATACGGCATGGAATGCATCGTCTACATGGGAGAAGAAGACGTCGAACGGCAACGTCTGAACGTGCTGCGCATGCAGCTGCTTGGCGCCGAAGTGCGGCCCGTATCCAGCGGCAGCCGCACCCTGAAGGACGCCACCAACGAGGCTATTCGGGATTGGGTGACCAATGTGCGCGATACGTTCTACATTATCGGCTCCGTCGTGGGACCGCATCCCTATCCGATGATGGTTCGCGACTTTCACCGGGTCATCGGGGAAGAATCCCGCAGGCAACTCCAGGATGCGGAGGGGCGACCCGCTCCCGACGCCGCGGTAGCCTGCGTGGGGGGCGGTTCGAACGCCATCGGACTGTTCTACGCTTTCCTGCAAGACCCGAACGTATCGCTGTACGGCGTCGAGGCGGCGGGCGAAGGCCTGGACAAGCGCCATGCGGCGACGCTTGCGCAGGGGTCGCCCGGCGTCCTGCATGGCGCCATGAGTTATTTGTTGCAGGATGCGGAGGGGCAAGTGCAACTGGCGCATTCCATCTCGGCGGGGCTGGACTACCCGGGCGTGGGTCCGGAACATGCCTGGTTGCGGGACGCCGGGCGCGTACGGTATGTGTCCGCAACGGATGCGCAAGCCCTCGAAGGCGTAAAATTGCTGTCGAAAACGGAAGGCGTTATCCCGGCTCTTGAGACGGCGCACGCCATAGGCTGGATGGCCGAAGGCGTACGCGGCATGGCGCCCCGCGAAATCGTCGTGGCGAATTGCTCGGGGCGCGGCGACAAGGATATGGGGACCATCGCAAAATATCTCTGAACTTTGCAGATTTACCCATGCAACGACTCCGAAAAAAGCTGGCGACCTGCAAGCAACGCGGCGAAAAAGCCATGGGCCTGTTTATGACCAGCGGCTTCCCCGACCCCGAAAGTACGCTGCCCGTTCTGCGCGAGATGGATCGCGGAGGCGCCGATTTCATCGAACTCGGCATGCCGTTCAGCGACCCGCTTGCGGAAGGACTGCCTGTCCAGCGCTCCAGCGAACGCGCCTTGCGGGCGGGCGTGCGTATGCAGGATACGCTCGGCGTCGCTGCCGCCTTCTGCGCTGAAAGCGATACCCCGCTCCTGCTGATGGGATACGCCAACCCGATTCGGCGATACGGCGCGGCAGCGTTTTGCCGCGATGCGCGCAAGGCGGGCGTCGAGGGGTTGATCCTGGCCGACGTACCCCTTGAAGAACATCTTCCCTTCGCCCGCGAGGCCGCGTCCGCCGGACTGGGGTTCGTCAGCCTGATCGCCCCGAACACGCCGGACGAACGCATTCGGGAAATCGACGAAACCGCCACGGCGTTCGTATACGCCGTCTCGGTAACCGGACTCACCGGCTCGGGCCTCGGCGCCATCGAGCGCGTGGAGACCTACCTGAGGCGGGCGCGCGGCGTCGTGCGCAAAAATCCCTTGCTGGCCGGATTCGGCATCCGCAACCATGCCGACGCCGTACGCCTGAGTCGCCACGCCGACGGATTTATTGTCGGATCGGCGCTCATCGAGCAGGTGGAAGCGCTGTGGGACGGCGAACCGAAATCCGCCGGGAAGCGCTATGAAGCCATTCGCCGTTTTGTCCGCGCGCTGAAAGAGGGCGACGCCGCTGCGCAGGAAGGAACCCCGTAAGGGAAGTCCGCAAAGCGCAGGGGCGGGAAGGGACGCGCTGAGCGAAGCGGTTTTGATCAGCGCATCCTTAAGCGCCTTGCGCGGCAACCGAAAACAATCCCAGGCGTTATTGGTAAAGTCTTTTTCTGTTTTTGCATCATTTTTTTGCACGGATCATGACCGCATCCCTGAAAAACACGGCGCTATTGCGTACCCTGATCGCCTGCTTTGCAGCATGCCTTGTCGTGCTGACCGGGTGCGGCGGCGAAAGCGATTATCGACCGAGAGCGGTCGGGCAGGATGCCGAAATTCTTGTGGTGACCGATTCTCTGGACTGGAATGGCGCAATCGGGGACGCGCTGCGCGAAACGGTCGGACAATTCATCAGCACCCTGCCCGCCCCCGAACGGCAGTTCGACTTGCGGCACGTACATCTTGCAACCGAACGCGACCTGGAAATGGCGCGGCGGCGCAAGAATGTGATCTTTGCGGCGGCCTTCAACGATTCCACCAACGAGGCGGAATACCTCCGAAACGTATTCGATCCAGCCACCCGGGAAGCCATTCGCGAGGAAGGCGGCGTCGCTGTTTCGCGCGAAAATATTTTCCGACGGGATCAGCAGATATACTATATCGCGGGCGAAAACAAGGAGGACGTCGTACAGGCCATCTACAATCAGGCGGAGGGCGTATCCGGAAACTTCAACCGGGCCGCCCGCCGCCGACTCGCCGAAGAAATGTTCGACCGGGGACGGCAGTTCGAAGTCGAGGAGGAATTGGCCTCCATGTACGACTTCGCCGTGAATGTGCAGCACGATTATCTGATTGCGATCGATACGAGCGATTTCGTGTGGCTCCGGCGGATCCTGCCCGATACGTGGCGAAGCGTCTTCGTGCATTTTATCGAGGACGCCGACCCCCGCTTGCTGACGCCCGAATGGATTTACGATACGCGGGATTCCCTGGGACGCCAGTACATTCAGGGCAACCTGGGCGGATGGGTAGAGATAGACCGCAGGGAAACGAGACCGCTGGAAACCAGAAACATTAACTTCCTGGGACGATACGGCTTCGAAACACGCGGGCTCTGGCGCATGGTCGGCGACGAGAACGGCCGAAAAATAGAATTCGGGATGGGCGGCCCCTTTGTAACCTACGCGTTCTACGACGAACCGACAAGGCGGCTATACATGATCGACGGCATGGTTTTCGCGCCGGGATACGATAAAAGAGAATTTCTTCGGCAGATGGAAGCGATCGCCTGGACATTCCGCTCCGTGGACGCTTCCGCAGAAATCAGCGGCTAATACGCTCCGGCCCGAAACATCTTTCAATATCCTCTGTACGCCCGGCGGCGCGCCCTTTTTTCGCGACGGCGCGCCGCACAAGCATTCCCCGCGAACATCCATGGCCACCGCTACCGATAAAAAGGCGTTGTCTTCCCCTGTGTTGCGCCTCGGGCTTCCCAAGGGCAGTCTGCAAACCGCCACGCTGGAGCTTTTGCAGCGCGCCGGCTACAATTTTTCGACCCGCGAGCGATCATACTTTCCGTCCACGGACGACGAGGAAGTACGCGCCATGCTGGTTCGGGCCCAGGAAATGGCCCGGTATGTCATGGACGGCGTATTCGACGCCGGCATTACGGGAAAGGACTGGGTGCTTGAAACCCAGGCGGACGTGCACCCGGTAAGCGATCTCATCTACTCGAAAACCAGCATGCGCCCCGTGCGATGGGTCCTTGCCGTACCCGAGGATTCCGATATCCAGTCCGTGAAAGACCTGCAAGGCAAACGCATCGCCACGGAGGTCGTACATATCGCGAGCGCATGGCTTCGCCAGCATGGCGTCGAGGCCGACGTGGAATTTTCCTGGGGGGCCACCGAGGCCAAGTGTCCCGATCTTGTAGACGCTATCGTCGAGGTTACTGAAACCGGTTCGTCGTTGCGAGCCAACAAACTGCGTATCGTCGAGGCGCTGATGCATTCGAATACGCAGCTCGTCGCCAACCGGGAGGCCTGGCAAGACCCCTGGAAGCGGCAAAAAATCGAAAGCATCGCCATGCTGATGCAGGGCGCCATCCGGGCCGAGGGGCGCGTGGGCCTCAAGCTCAATGCGCGGCGGGACCGCGTGGAGCAAATTATCGGATTGCTGCCCGCCATGCGCATGCCCACCGTGGCGCCCCTGGCGAACGGAGAAGACTGGGTGGCCATCGAAACGGTCATTGAAGAACGCCACGTACGGCGACTTATCCCCGATCTGAAGCGACTTGGCGCCGAGGGCATCATTGAGTACGCCCTGAACAAAATCATTCCATAGCGATTCGGGCATGACGCACCCGCTCCCCGCCTCGTCTTGCCTGACCGAAACCGTCGTTCGGGTCCGGCCCCTCGCAACGATCTCCGCGTGTCTTGCCCTCGCCATGCTCCCGGCATGCAGCGGCGATGAGCGCGCCCCTGTACCGGACGCCGCCATGGTGTCCGTGCTGGCTGAATTGCACCTCTTGCAAGCCCGGGCCGATTATACGGAAACCCATGTCGGGGAAGCGCAAGATTCGCTCCTCGCAGCCCATGGGCTCGACAGCGCTGCCTGGGCAAACGCCGTGACCTGGTATGCGTCCCGCCCGAAAATACTGGGCGGAATATACGGGCGCGTGGTCGATACGCTTCAGGTGCGGCAAATGCCTGAAGCGTATCCTGAGGTCAAAACAGACTCGATCATGACGCCGCAAGCATCGCCGTTGCCTTTGCCGTAAGTTCGGGCGTACCGCCGAGAGGCGCAGACGGCGCAAGATACCCCTCGTTCATGAGCCATCCGAGCAACTGATCGACCCGGTACGCAGGCGTTCGCGTACCTTCGAGCCATTCCGGGCGAGGCTTTCCCTCGGCAATCTGCCGAAGCAATTGCCGTACGATCGGCGATTCGAGGGGCGGCGGCCGGTACGCTTCATGGCGCCCGAGGCATACGTCGCACGCACCGCATCGAGCCAGCGCCGCCTCGCCAAAATACGTCAGGAGAAAATGCCGCCGGCAGGTCGTCGAATGCGCAAAACGGATCATCTGATCAAGTTGCGCCTCTGCCCGCTTGCGCGCAGCTTGCACCCGCTCGCCATCGACGGGAAGGCGGGCGCTGCGGGCATGCGTCAGCGAGACGCGCACGACCTGATCCGGGGGAATCCAGTCAAGCCATTCTCCTTTTTGCAGATATTCCATCCCTTTCAGCAGGCGTTCCGGGGCCAGCCCGGTCTGCCGGGCCAGCACCTGGACATCGATTTCTCGCCAGTCCGAAAAAGCGGCGGCGTCCACCGTACGCAATAGCGCCTGCACGAACGCGCCAAAAGGTTTCTGCTCGTTCCGCTCGGCATGCTCCCGAAACGCCGCGGCGTCGCGGCGGCAACGAATCAGTCCGGCATGCCCCCGCTGCGGAAGGATTCGCCAGGCGTCCTGCCGTTCAAGCAAGGTCGCCGCAGTGCGGATTTTTCCCCCGGCGAACCCCGTGAGGCGGCGTATGGCGTCGATCCGAACCGGCACGGGGGCGTCCGCTTCGGCGCCCACGGCCACCTGCGCCAGATTGCAGGCCGCATCATACACCTTGCGCACTTCTTTCGGCGAAGGATGGCTTTCCTCAATGAGCCTGCGCGGGGTATCCTCGTCCCCCTGATGGTACAGAAGCGCGGCCCAGGACGTCTTGCCGTCTCTTCCCCCGCGTCCCGCCTCCTGATAATACCCTTCCAGCGTACCCGGCAAATCGACATGCACGACGAAACGCACGTTCGGTTTGTCGATGCCCATCCCGAAAGCGTTCGTGGCCACCATGATCCGCTGATCGCCGCGCACCCATCCGGTCTGCATCCGTTCCCGCACAGAACCTTCCATCCCGCCGTGGTACGACGCAACGGACAAATTGCGGCGAGCAAGCCAGGCAGCCCACCGTTCGACGCCCTTGCGGGTGCTCGAATAGAAAATACCAGGTCCCGGAACGCCTTCGAGCACGTCCAGCGCCTTCGAACGCTTGTTTTCTGTCTGGAAAACAGACCAGACGATATTCGAACGGTCAAACCCCCGAATAATGCGTTCCGGCTGACGCAACGCCAGCTGCTCGACAATATCCCTGCGCACATGGGGCGTTGCGGTCGCAGTAACGGCGATCGTCGGCGGATCGCCCATGTGCTTGCGCGCAGCGGCGATCTGAAGATAAGAAGGGCGGAAATTGTGTCCCCACTCGGAAATGCAGTGCGCCTCGTCCACGGCCAGCAAGGAAATATTCATCCGCGAGGCCCGCGCGGCGAACGCTTCCGACGCCAATCGTTCCGGGGCGAGATACAACAAGCGATACCGCCCATGCTCGGCGTCGAGCCATCGCTGTTCTATCTCGCGGCGCGGCAAGGCGCTGTTGATGCAGGCCGCTTCGACGCCATGCGCATTCAGCGCCGCCACCTGATCCTGCATGAGCGCAATCAACGGAGAAATCACCAGGGTGAGGCCTTCGTACAACAGCGCCGGAACCTGATAGCAGATAGATTTCCCCCCGCCGGTGGGCAACACCGCAAGCACGTCCCGCCCTTCGACAATGGGTTGAATGATGTCCCATTGCCCGGGCCGAAAGTCGTCGTACCCCCAATACGCGCGGAGTACGCGACAAGCGTCTTCATACGATGGGTACTTCCCTGCCATAGCGCCCGAACGATACTGCGTTCAACTCGTTGGATAACCGCATACTGCCTGTCCGCCCGCCGGATGCGAAGCAAAATACGACCGCGCGCCCAAAAGCCCAATCGGCATGGCCGAAATACGCCCTCGGGTATCCATTATTATCGTTACCTGGAATGCATTGCCCCTCCTGAAGCAATGTTTTCCTTCCGTTGCGGCCACCCGATACGAAAATCTGGAAGTCGTGCTGGCCGACAATGCTTCGGACGACGGTTCCGCCGAATGGATCCGGGAGCGGTTTCCGGCTACCCAGGTGCTGCGCTATACGGAAAACGCCCTGTTTTGCCGCGGCAATAACCAGGCTATTCCCCATACTACGGGAAAATATGTGCTGCTGCTGAATAACGACGTCGCCGTGCCGCCTGATTGGCTTGATCCGCTCGTGGACGAAATGGAAGCCCATGACGACATAGCAGCCGTACAGCCCAAGATATTGCAATACGAGGACCGGTCCATGTTCGAATACGCCGGCGCTTCGGGAGGGTTCATGGACCGGCTGGGATACCCCTTTGCCCGCGGGCGCATTTTTTTCCGACTGGAGAAGGATCGCGGACAATACGACGAACCCCGGGATATTTTCTGGGGATCGGGGGCGGCCCTTTTGCTCCGCCGATCCGCCCTGAACGAAGTGGGTTTGCTGGACGAGCGCTTCGAAATGCACATGGAAGAAATCGACCTGTGCTGGCGGCTCCAGCGAGCCGGATACCGGATCCGCGTACAACCCGCGAGCGAGGCGTATCATATCGGCGGCGGCACGTTGCGGCGAGGCAGCATTCGGAAAACGTATCTGACGTTCCGGAATAACCTGCTCATGCTGTACAAAAACCTTCCGGCGTCCGAATGGAAACGGGTCTTCGCGGCGCGATGCGCCCTGGACGCGGCCGCGGCGGCGCGAACGCTTGCGCAGGGACGGCCCGCAGAAGCCGCGGCCATCATGCGGGCCTATACCGATGCGCATCGCATGAAGGATTCCTGGACGTGCGGCGGCGAACGTCCGGAAACGCTTGCGGGAGCCGTGCTGCCTTCCTACAGGAACAGCATTGTCGTCGATTATTTTGCGCGAGGCCGGCGGCGCTTCGATGCGTTGCCGCAAAAAGCCTTCGCATCGCCGCTGCGCGATCCCGAATAGCGCTCAATCCGCACCGCGAACGACCGCCTGCGCGCGACGGCGATAGAGTACGACGAAAGAAATAGCGAGCAGCGCCGCCAGCATGCCCGCCATGGCGGCGGGTCCTGGCAATTCGTCGAATATGGCGTAGGCAAGCAGCGATGCGCCGATCGGCTCCACAAGCCCCAGCAATCCGATCAGGGTGGCGGGCGCATAGCGAACGGCGTAGTTAAAAGCCCCGTGTCCCATGATCTGCGGTCCGAGGGCAAGGCCTGCGCACAACGCATAAAATAGCGGACTGAACCCCCACAAGGGTGCGTCAAGAAGCAAGGCCACGCCGAGTATGGTAAGGGCGGCGGTGGCGTACAAGGGAAATACATAGGCCAGCCAGGAATGCTTCTGCCGCACGACCCGGCCCATCATAAGGTAAACGCTGAACAACAACGACGCGAACAAGGCCAGGCTATTGCCGAAAAGCGTTCCGACGGCGCCCGCTTCGAGCATATCGCCTGCGCCGATGACCGCCACGCCCGCCACGGCGAGGAAAATGGCCCCATAAACAGGTTTCGAGAGTCGTTCGTTCAGGAAAAGCCGCCCAAGCGCCGCAAGAAATATCGGACTGGTCGTAACGAGCACGGACGCCGCCGCCACCGTGGTATGATACAGCGATTCGATCCATAGCACGAAATGCAGCCCGAGCAACAGGCCGGCGGGCGCGATCAGGCGCCATTCGCGGAATCTGATCGCCTTGATTTCGGTTCGCGCGCGCGCCCAGGCAAAAGGCGCCAGCGCTATGGTCGCCATCATGGTGCGCCAGACGGCAACCGTCAGGCCCGGCGCTTCTCCGCCCGCCGCGCCTCCTGCAAATCGGATGAGAATCGGACTGAACGAAAAACTGAGTATGCCGGCGACAAGCGCCCCATACACCCAGGCCGACCCGTTTCCGTTGCGCATGGCGTTCGCTCCCATGTCGGCAAGGCTTAGCGAATACGATCCGCCGAACGCACCAGCGCGCTATCCGAGCGGATGGCCCGCCGCGCCAGCCAGAAGAAGCCGTACGCGCAAACAAGCAGCGCCATCGGAAGGAGACTGCCGGGCGCATCCCCGCCCGTACGCGCAAACGCCGCGGTAAACAGGCCCATCCACGCCAGCGCGCAAAGTTGCGCCGCAAGCACCACCGCCTGCTGGCGATCCCGGTTTCCGTACATGAAAATGGCGACGATTCCCAACAGGCCGGCCAGCGCCCCCACGCCGGATACGGCCGGAGCGTATCCCGGAAACACAGCAGTGACGGCGTCGGCCCAAAAGAAAAAAACGGCGGCAAGCGCCAGCGATCCCAAAAGCAGGTATGCCGATTGTTTACGCTGAATCATGACGTCCCTTGCTTGCGAACGCGAAGCACTGAGCGAAGCACTTTTGATCAGAGCGTCCTGAAGGATACTCTGCATGGCCTGCGCTGGATAAACGAACCACGGGCTCGAAAACGGAAAAACCCCGCCAGGGCCGGCGGGATTTCTCGGAAAATTCACAAGTATCCTCGTGCGCAGGCTAGGGCCTGTTAATACTATGCAGCAGCGCTCTGCGGGGCCTGTTTTCCTGTTAGGCCAAGCGCCGCGAGCGCAGTGTGGCCTGGCCACATAAGCGAGCGGCAACGCCGCATGGCGGGAAAAGAGGCCCCGCCCTTCGGGTTCCGCCGGTCACGGCGTTACTCTGCGTTGCTCGTCGCTCATTTGGAACCACCAAACTTCACTCCTCGCGCCTTGATTAACGCCGTGCCTGACGGAACAGAGCATTGCTGCATAGTATTAACAGGCCCTAAAAGCAGCCTACGATATTTCGGGTTTGCTGGAATAATTGATGCGCAATGTGCCAGCCTCTCGCAATTCCTGCTGGACATCGATCACGATACCCATTTCCGACGACTCGTCCGCGCGAATGGACACGATGAGTTTCGGTTGCTCAAGCAGCTTGCGGTACATAATGTTGCGAATCGAAGGCAACTCCTCGATAAGCGCATCGTCAACCTGAATGGAGGTATCTCCCAACTGGTTGTTGGCCAACTTGAGAGGACCGATATACAGATACGAAATAAGGCGTTTCTGGTCAATCTTGGTAAGCGCCTCGGCGCGCGGCAAGGTGGTGCGCACCTGTATCTCGGTTTCTCGAAGTACGGTCGTCACCATAAAGAATATGATGAGCATAAAGATGATGTCCGGCATGGACGCCATCGGGATGCTTGGACTCGACTTTGCGCTTTTTTTCTGAAAGTGTGTGGACATACGCCCTCGGTCGCTTGATTGCTTGTCGTATCAGGAACAGGTTGATTCCGTCTTATCCGCCCCCTCCTGCATCCGGCTCTGCGATAGATATCTTCGCCTTGATTTTCTTCTGAATCAGGTTTTCTTCCTCGTTCTCATCGATATACTCCCGGTAGGTGGCGTAATCGGGATACCCTCTCGCGCGCGCCTCGGCGTCCCACATTTCGAAATAGGCCATCCATATCTCGTCAATCACGTTGACATAGATCTCGTACGGCGTCTGGCGATCCGTTTTCAGAGAAACAATGGCCTTATCGATCGACTCGGCGTAGTTGGGATCCTCCCCCTCGTTCAGCGTATGCTTCTTGACTTCCTCCCTGACCCTTGGAACGGCCGAAGGTCTGTCCTCGATCAACACGCGCCCCTCGGCGTTGACGAGAATCTTGAGCATATTGCGCTCCCGAACCGGAGGCGGTTCCTGGTCCTCATCCAGTTTCGGGGGCAAGGTCATGCCAATGCCCGTGTCCACGTTGATGGTTGTCGTAACAAGGAAAAAGATGAGCAGAAGGAAGGCGATATCCGCCATGGAAGCGGTGGGTATCTCCCCTCCTTCGCGCTCCTTTTTCTTTTTAAGCAATCCAGCCATGACGCCTTGCGTATTGGTGCTTGAGAATGCCCTGATTCAGAAAGCAGTCCTGCGCAGCGGACTGCGGCGAACGAGAATCGTCAGTTGTTGAACAAGCCCCGGATTCCGGATACCAGCAGGCCTATGACCGCAAGCGCGAACATGATGACCAGCGTGTAGATGCCTGCAATGGCCCAATCCCCAACGATCAGGCCAAGGATAAGCAGCAGAATCACCGGAACAAGGATGATCGCGCCGGTAACCAGGTTGATCTTCCCGTTCATAATGCTTTTGACGCCGAACAGCAACATGCCGATCAAGCCGAGGCCCAGAATAACCGCAGCGATCCAGATAGCGATAGGAACTAAGGTGTCCATAGTCTAAAGAACGTTTGCAGTTAGACGGAATCGTCGCTGGAGTCGCCGGAACCTTCAAGTCCCGCAGCCTGCGGCGCGACCGGACGGCCCGCCTGCAACAACACCAGCGAATCGATCAGTTCGATGGAGGCGTCTTCCATTTCCACGACGATGCGGTCGATCTTCGACACCGCGTAGTTATAGAAGAATTGCAGGATGATCGCCACGATAAGGCCGAACGCCGTAGTCAGAAGCGCCACCTTGATGCCGCCCGCCACGAGGCTCGGGGAAATATCGCCCGCCGACTCGATGGCGTCGAAAGCCTCGATCATGCCGACCACCGTCCCGAGGAAGCCGAGCATCGGGGCAAGGCTAATGAACAGAGAGAGCCAGACCAGCCCGCGCTCCAGAAAGCTCATCTCAATGGAGCCGTAGGAAACCACGGCCTTTTCCACGGCCTCGATACCTTCTTCGTGGCGCAAGAGACCCGCCTGGAAAACGGCGGCGACAGGGCCGCGCGTCTTCGCGCAGATCTCTTCGGCGGCGGAAACGCCGCCGTCGTCAAGCGAACGCTTGACGTCGACGATGAATTTGCGGGTATTGATGTCGGCCCGATTGAGCGTGATAATGCGTTCGAACGCAATAGCAAGCCCAATGATCAAACAGATCAGAACAGGCCACATCCAGTCGCCGCCCTCGTTAAAGCGCTCTACAAGAACGTTGATGAAGCCTCCGTCCATGGAGGCCGCGTCTTGCAAAAGCAATACCATCAAGTTAGGAAGAGTCATGGATTGGTTCCTCCGAAGAACACGGTGTGTCGGTTACAAAGTATGTAATGTTGCGGGGGACGGCGCGCTATGCGCCAGACCCTCCGATTATCCGGCGCCTGCGCGATACCGCGCAGGACGCGCATGGCGCGGGGCTTGCCGGACGCCGCATTTTCCGACATCCGAACCGCCGCACCGGTCAAGTATACCCATTGCAAACCGAAGTGTCAACGCGGAAACGACAAACATTGTCATTTCCTGCATTTTTTTATTCGGATAATGGATAAAAAAGGCCCCGCAACGCTATTTCAGGGGCATTTTCCCGGCCCGATCCCACAATGCCATGGCTTCCTGCAGCACCGGATCGACTTCGCCTATCGTTCGGTACCACATGCTCCGGTCGTAGGTGCGCTGCCCAATGCGCGCCTTGACGCGGGTCATCAGCAACTCCCGGTCGGCCTCGGCCTCCGAACGACTGAACCACCGTCCCTCCCGCTCCGGATCGTCCTCGCGCGCAAGTTCCGGGCTATCGTCCGGAACCACATGGACGCCTTGCTGATCGAGAAACGCCAGAAACGCATCGAATGCATCCGGGGCAAACGTAAAACGCCCGACGAAATCGTCCCGCCGCGCCGCCCATTCTTCCTGAAAAGCGATCCCGTTCCGGTCGAGCCATGCCCGCGCATAGACGTTATCCTGCGACTGCCCGATAACCGTTCGGGCAAAAGCCGACAGGGAATCCGGATAGACGATCACATCCGGCAAAATGCCTCCCCCGCCAAACACGATGCGCCCTCCGGCAGTCATATATTTCAGCGAGTCGGGCATCGTATCCTGAATTTCCGACACGGTCAGGGCGCGTTCGCGCCGATAACGGTCCAGTTTCGACGCATAATAGTCGTCCAGCTCCCCCATGGCGTACGGCGTCTGGATAAGACGGCCCGAGGGCGTGTAAAAGCGCGAAACGGTAATGCGCATCGCGCTTTCGTCCCGCAAGGAAAACTGTTTCTGAACAAGCCCCTTGCCGAACGTACGCCGCCCCACCACAAGCGCCCGGTCGTGATCCTGCACGGCGCCTGCCACGATTTCGCTGGCCGAGGCGGAATTTTCGTTGACCAGCACGATGAGCGGCCCCTGCTCGAAACGGCCCCGGCCCCGCGCATAATTTTTCTGGCTGTAATCGGCGCGACGGCCCCGGGCCTCGACAATCATTTGGCCGTCCGCCAGAAATTCGTCGGCGATCTGCACCGCCATTTCCATGAAGCCGCCTGCGTTGTCGCGCAAATCAAGCACGAGGCGCTGCATGCCTTGCTCCTGCAAGGCGTCCATGCCCTCCGAAAATTCGTCCCAGGTCGTGCGCGCAAACCGGTTCAACCGAATATATCCGGTCTCCTCGTCCAGCATGTAGTGCGCGTCCCTGGTCCAGAAAGGAATCTTGTCGCGCGTAATCAGGAAATGGAGCGGGTCCTCGTAACCCGGACGCTGCACCGTGACCTTGACCCGGCTGCCCCGCGGCCCCTTCAGCGTACGCCCGACGTCTTCCGCGGAAAAACCGATGGCCGACGAATCGTCCACGGCCACGATCCGGTCTCCGGAAAGCATGCCCGCGGCTTCGCTGGGCCCGCCCGGCAAGGGATTGAGCACAGCCACCGTGTCCATATCGTTCGGCCCGGGAATGATTTCGAACGCAATCCCGATTCCGTCGAACGAGGCGTCGAAATCCTCCTGCACGCGCTTCATCGCCTCTGCATCGATATAAATCGAGTGGGGATCGAGTTCGTCAAGCATCCCGTGGATGGCGCTCTCTGTCAACTGCGGCGCAGAAACCTCCTCCACGTATCGCTCATTAATCATGAGATACGCATCTTCGAGTTTCCTGAGCGACTCCACCGTATTATTCCGGAAGATCACGGCGTCCAGTTCGAACCCGAGCGCGACGCCCACGACCAGAACGACCGCCCCGAAGAGGTATATCTTCCGATTCTGTTTCATGCCTGACCCGGTCGTTTCTCTATTCATTCCCGTAAAATCGTTTCTGTATGCCCGTAAAAACAAAAACCTCTTGCGCGGAAAAGCGTGAACTGTTTGCCCCGTCCCGACATACCATGCCGCCGAAGTGCAACCCCCGCAATGCAGGAAAGGTACATAAGGATACGCTGATTAAATCTGCATAGTGTTAACAGACCCTGTAATGAGAGCATCCTTAACAAGACGCACCGAAACAAGTTCGTTCCCCGACGTTATTATGACCGCTAACCAGGACATTGCGCGCCTGCTGAAGGAAACCGCCGCACTCATCGAGATTACGGGCGGCAACGCATTCCGGGCCCGCGCTTTCGCCAGGGCCAGCCGCGTGATCGGCGGACTGGAAGAAGAAGCGGCCCGGCTTGCCGCAACGGGTTCCCTCGAAACATTGTCCGGCGTCGGAGCAGGCCTCGCCGAGCAAATACGGGAGATTATTGACCGGGGTTCCTTCGACCTGTACGAAACGTTGCGGGCCGACATTCCGCCCGGCCTGCCCGACCTCTTGCGCATAAAGGGACTGGGCGCCCGGAAAGTGCGGCGACTCTGGCGGGAACTGGACATCGCTTCCATAGAGGAACTGGAGCAGGCGGCCGTCAGCGGACGACTTGCCGACGTAAGCGGGTTCGGTCCCAAAATGCAAGCGACCATCCTCGAAAATATTCGCCTCCTGAAACAATACGAGGGGCGGCTTCGATACGACGAGGCGCTGGACAAGGCCCTGCGTTGCATGGAGGCCATCCGGGGCTTGAACGAGGCGCTTGAAGTCCGGCTGGCGGGCGCGCTCCGGAGAAATCTCGACACCGTGGACTGCATCGAACTGGCGATCGCGGCGAATATCCCCGAACAAGCGCGCCGCGCGCTGGCCGGGTGGCGGACGAGCGAGGAGAAACAGACGGACGGAACGTACGTCCTGCACGCTACGCTGGACGACGGATTCCCCCTGCGCATGTATGTCGCGGCGCCAGAGCAATACGGAACGACGCTATGGAGGGCCACCGGATCGGCGGCGCATGTCGCTGCGGTGCAGGGCCGCTGCAATCTCCCCCGAAAAGCGCCTTCCGAACAGGCCCTGTTCGAGGCCGCAAACCTGCCGTTCGTCGATCCGGCCATCCGGGAAAATACGGGAGAAATTGAAGCGGCGGACCGAAACGAACTGCCTGACCTTATAGCTTACGAAGATATTCGGGGTACGTTGCACAATCATTCTGCCTGGAGCGACGGGAAACATACCCTGCGCCAAATGACCGAGGCTGCGCTCGAACGCGGCTACTCGTATTACGGCGTATGCGATCACAGCCGATCCCTGGCGATTGCAAACGGGCTCAGCGTCGAGCGGGTGCATGAACAACAGAAAGAAATTCGCGAACTGAACAAGGCGTACGGAGACCGCTTGCGGGTGTTCAGCGGTACGGAATGCGATATCCTTTCGGACGGATCGCTGGATTACCCGGACGACGCACTGGCTACGTTCGATCTGGTCGTGGCGGCGATCCATACCCGTTTCGAAATGTCCGAAAAGGAAGCGACCGAACGATTGATCCGGGCCATCGAAAACCCGTATACGATGATTCTTGCGCATCCGACCGGTCGTTTGTTGCTTAGGCGGGAAGGATATCCCATCCATCACGAAAAAGTCATCGACGCCTGCGCGGCGAACGGCGTGGCCCTTGAGCTGAACGCCAATCCCTACCGGCTGGATATCGACTGGCGCTGGATACGGTACGCAACGGACCGGGGCGTACCGATCTCCATCAACCCCGACGCGCATGCGATCAGGCAACTGGATTACATGAAAATCGGCGTCCTGGTCGCCCGCAAGGGATGGCTTGCGCCCGAGCAATGCCTGAACGCCCGAAGCGTGGAGGATTTTTCGTCCTGGCTCGACCAGAAACGATCCCGGCATAATCTCTGAATGAATTTTAAGGAACCTCTGATTATGCGAAAACGGATCGTCCTCCCGGCGGCTGCAATCTTGTGCCTCGTCGTCGCTTGCGGAGCGGCCTTGTATTTGTCGTACGGCCTGCCCGCCTCGCCGGCGCAAGCCGAGATACCCGGACTGGGAGCGGCCGTGCGCCTTGTCGTTTACGAAAACGGATCGGCGGCCATAGACGCCGCCTCGGCGCGCGACGCCTATGCGGGACTCGGATATCTGCATGCGCAGGAACACGCCTGGACCATAACCTTGTGGCAACGAACCGCCCGCGGCGCCCTGTCGCCGTGGTTTGGCCAGGAATTGCTGCCTCTGGACCGGTTGCTCAAACGCCTCCGGCTTGCCTCCATGAGCAAAGCCGCATATGACGCCCTGTCGCCCGACGACCGGGACCTGATCAAGGCCTATGTGGACGGCGTGAACGCCGCGCTCGCCCGGCGGCGAACCGAACGATTGCCCGAATTCCTTCTGCTTCGCGCCGGGGCGGAACCGTGGGAACCCTGGTTTCCGCTGACGATCGAGCGTCTTCTTGCATGGCTCGCCGTAACGTTGCCGCAGCCCGACGCACTGCAAAACGCTTCGCCTGCGCTGAACGCACTGCGGGAAGAGCATCGTCTGCTGCAGGAATGGCTGCACCTGCACGGATTCGATCACAGCATGGCCTGGGCCATCACCGACAGCGCCGGAACGCATCTGACCCAGCGGCAGGCGTACGGCGCCTCGGCGTTGCCCCTGTTTCAGGAAGTAACCATGACCTGGCCCGGCGAAACAGCGATGGGAGCGACCTGGATCGGCGTCCCGTTCATGCCCGCTGGCCGTACAAACGCCCGCGCCTGGGCGATCTTGCCCGCAAGCGCCGCATCCTTGCGCGTTTCCGCGCATGATACGACCGCCTTTACGGTCGAATACGAAAAATGGGCCGTCGCCGGAGGCCAGGAAACGATTGCGCGTTTCCGGCGAGATCCGGGCGCACTGTTTCTCGGAACCGATTCCCTGTCGGCCAGCCGGGCAGCCCCGGCGCCCCCGGATACGCTTGGCGGGCAAGGCAACGCGGCTACCGACCTGCACCTGGCCTGGCCTGGATGGAAACCCGTCAGCGATGCGGCGGCCTGGTTCGGATTGCTGTCCGGGTCGGATGCGCCGTTCGCACTACAGGATGGAGACGGGCTGATAGCGCCCCGAAACGATTCCCCGTACGTCACAGGTACGCCCCTGTTTGCGGCGCGGCGGCCCGGCGTCGTAGCCGTCGGCAATAATCCCTGGTCCGCTTTTGCGGCCGAGCGCCTCGCCGGACGTACGGGAAATGCATCGAACGGTTCGGAAAACCCGGCGGATGCAGACGATCTGCACAGCGCATGGGCCGCAAGCGTAACGCCCCGGCTCATCGAAACCCTGTCGGCGGCTCGGGCAGATACGCTCCCTGCGCTTTTCGAGGACGCCCTGACCTACCTGCGAAACTGGGATTACGCTTTCGACGCAGCCAGCATTCCGGCCACGATCGCAGACACATGGGCCGATTTGTATTTCGAGCGCACGGGCGCATGGCCGGGGCTGTCGCCGGACAGCGCCGCGGTTGACTCCGTCCGGACGGAAACGCATCGCATCGAACGACAGGTCATGGAACGAACCATAACCGCGCTCGCCGAACGATACGGATCGAACCTGCAACGATGGCGATGGGAAAATGCGCAGCCGCACGCCTATTATTTTCCGGTATGGTCCGCAGACAATGTATCCATCGGAAAAACGGGCGCGGCGGCCGGGCGATATGCGCCGATACGAGTCCCCGGAGCAGGGCATGTAAGCACATTGCAATACGGCGTATCGCAGCCCGGACAAGCATTGCCCGCGCCGGCCCGGTGGGAAGCCTGGATTTCCACCTCGGCATGGCAAGTCCTGCGCTATCGCGTCCGGCGGTTTCCAGTCCATCGTCCCTTTGGAAGATATCTGGTTCCAAAGCATTCGCCCCACCCCGCCCTCTTGCGCGCAGAAAGGCTCCGTGAAGAAAACGGAGAACCGATACGATACGCAACCACGCTTCTGCCCGAATAACGCCATGCCATCCAGCGAACGCATCTATGCCGGCATCGACGCAGGCGGCTCCAAAACCGAGTTGCTGGCCGCAATAACACAGGGAGACGAACTCCTGAACCTGTTCGGCCCTTGCGGAAATCCCGCACGCGCGGGATTCGAAGAATCGGCGGAAGTCCTGACCCGGCTGATCCTGCAAACCATCGACCGTTTCGGCAAGGAGCGCCTTGCCGCCGTATGCGCCGGCGTGGCCGGAGCGGGACGTACGCAAGATCAGCAGCTGCTTTACGAAGGCGTCCGGGAGCGCCTGCCCGCCTCGACGCGCGATATTCCGGTGCGCGTTACGCACGACAGCCGCATCGCCCTCGAAGCCGCCTTCGAAGGAGAGAGCGGAATCATGGTGATTTCCGGCACTGGCACCGTATCGCTGGCTCGCACCCGAACCAACGAATTTCTGCGGGCCGGGGGGTGGGGCTACCTCATCGGAGACGAGGGAAGCGGCTATGCTCTCGGGTCTGACGGGCTGCGCGCCGTGGCGCACGCGTTCGACGGGGGTCCCGACACGGCGCTTCGGCCCCTGCTTGCCGCATCGGGAGAGATCGCCTGCCGGGAAGACCTCTTTGAAGTGGCGTACAAGACCAGAACGCCCCTGCAAAAATTCGCCCGAACCGTGATTGAAGCAGCGGAGTCCGGAGACGCCGTCGCGAAGGCGATCATCCGGAAAAACATCGCCCTGCTCACAGAGCAAGTGGGCTGGCTCGTCGCAAGGCGCGCAGATATACGCCCCCGAATTACCCTGCTGGGCGGACTGTCGGGCAACGCATACTATCGGAAACGCCTGCAACGCGCCCTTCTCGAACGTCTGCCCGAATGGGAATGCATGGAGCCGCTGAACCGACCCGTCGTGGGGGCATGGCGCATGGCTCGGGACGAAGCGGCGGACACATCCCGGGCGCCATAGCGCTTTCCGGCCCGGACCTGACCGGAGACCCGGAAAACCGCGCAAGACGCTGCGCAGCCTATTCCTTCGGATACCGAACCCGCTCCACCATATCCCGGACGGACGCCGGAGAATCCGGGGTGCACAACGAAACGCTTATCGTAACGGCGAAATTAAGCAACATGCCCACGACGCCGACGCCCTGCGCGCCGATGCCCAGGAAATGCTCCAGCACCGGTTCCTCCATCCCCGGAATCACGTTTTGCGCCCGCATGAGCGCAATCATTACGAAAGTAAAGACCAGACCCGCGCTCATGCCGGCGATGGCGCCCTCCCGGTTCGCGCGCTTCCAGAAAATACCGAGGACGATAACCGGAAAAAACGACGCGGCGGCCAGCCCAAAGGCAAAAGCCACGACCTCGGCCACGAACCCCAGTGGATACACCCCGAAAATCCCCGCTACGATCACCGCGAGAAAAATCATGAGCCGGCCTATGAAAAGGCGTTGTTTTTCGGATGCTTCGGGACGAATCACCGACCCGTAAATGTCGTGCGCCAGCGCCGAGGAAATCACCAGGAGCAACCCGGACGCCGTGGACAACGCCGCCGCCAGCCCCCCCGCCGCCACCAGGGCCACGACGATCGCCGGTAATTGGGCGATTTCGGGCGTGGCCAGCACAATGATGTCCCGATTGATTGCCTCAAGGAGTTGCTCGGCGGTCTGGATGCCCCCTTCGGGAATCGTGATCAACCCGGTAGCCGCCCAGTTTTGTATCCAGCTCTCCTCTGCGATGGCCGGGCCCAGTTCCGCAAACTGCTGCAGAATGTGGTATTTGGCGAACATGGCCACGGCGGGCGCGGTCGTGTAGAGTATCCCGATAAAAAGGAGCGCCCAGAATGCCGACCAGCGCGCCGCTTGCACGTTCCTGACCGTGTAGAACCGGACAATGACGTGCGGAAGCCCGGCTGTCCCCGCCATCAGGCAGAGCGTGATGGCGAACACATTCAGCTTCGAAAGCCCCGTGAACGGGTTCGAATAACTCGAAAGGCCCAAATCCTGCTGGATGGCGTTCAGCTTGGGAAGAATCTCTTCCATAGCCAGCTGGGGCACGGGATTCCCCGTGAGCAGCAACGCAATGGCGATGGCGGGCACGGTATAGGCGAAAATAAGCACGCAGTACTGCGCCACCTGCGTGTAGGTGATCCCTTTCATCCCGCCCAGCACCGCAAAAAACGCCACGACCACCATGCCGATGCCCACGCCCAGTTCGAACGGAATCTCCAGAAAACGCCCAAACGCCACCCCCACGCCCGCCATCTGCCCGGCCACATACGTAAAGGAAACGAAAATGGCGGCGATGGCGGCCACGACCCGCGCCGCTTTGGAATAATACCGTACGCCCACGAAGTCCGGCACGGTGTATTGTCCGAACTTGCGCAGGAAAGGCGCCAGGAGCAGCGCCAGCAACACATAGCCCCCCGTCCACCCCATCAAATAGACCGCGCCGTCGTAGCCCATGAACGAAATCAGCCCGGCCATGGAGATAAACGAGGCCGCGCTCATCCAGTCCGCCGCAGTCGCCGCGCCGTTCGCGATGGCGGGTACGCCCTGTCCGGCCACGTAAAACCCCCTGGTCGATCGGACCCGGCTCCGGTACCCGATATACAAATAGAGCGAAAACGTCAGGCCGACCGTAACCCAGGTCCAGGATTGAATATCCATCGCTTATCCCTCCGGGGTCGGGGTCGGCGCCGCATCGTCTTCGGCGTCGGGTTCGAGGATCGCTTCGCGGTCCGCGCGCCCGCTGAGCAACGCGTACAGGAAAATCAGCAGAATGAATACGTAAATAGACCCCTGCTGCGCCATCCAGAACCCGAACGGCATATCTCCAAAAGATATCCGGTTGAGCTGCTCGACGAAAAGAATGCTGCATCCCAGGCCGGCCACGGCCCAGACGACAAGCAATAAACCGGTCCGCCGGAGCTGCCGGCGCCAGTAAGCCTTGGCGACATGCATGGAGGTATCCTAAACTTCAAGGGTCTGGAGATACTCGAGGCCCTGCTCGATGGAAATCAGCGCATCCTCGTATTCGTACTCGATGATGTACTCTTCCACGCCGCTCGCTTCGGCTGCCTGAACGATGCCCCGAAGGTCGATCATCCCCTGGCCGAGGGGCACATTCGTTTCCAGCGGGGCCTGCCCGCTCAAATCGCCGAGTTCGGTGCCTTCCCGCATGTCTTTCATATGATACAAAGGGAAGCGTCCCGGATATTTTTCGATCAGCGCCACCGGATCGAACCCGGGCCACTTGACCCAGAACACATCCATTTCCACATCCACTACGCCCGGCTCGGTGCGCTCCATGAATCGGTCGAAAAGCGTACCGCCTTCTTCCGCCGGGCGAAATTCGTAGCCGTGGCAGTGGTACGCAAAACGCAAGCCTTCCAACTGGAGCGCCTCGCCCGCCGCCGTAAAGTCGGCGATGGCCTGATCGATATGGTCCACGCTGAACTCGCCGTCGTGCGGAATCCACGCCACCGCGACCCAGGGAGAACCGAGGGCGTGCGCTTCCTGCGCCACCGTCCCGATATCGTTGGCCACCCGCTCGTACGGAGCATGCATGCTTCCCGCCACAAGACCCGAATCGTCCAGCAAGGCCCGATAATCCGCCACCGTCATATCGTGCAGGCTATAGGTCTCTACCCGCTCGAACCCCGCTTCTCGCACGGCCCGCAACGTGCCTGCAAGGTCTGCATTCAGTTCGTTGCGCACGCTATACAACTGTACGCCGATAGGAGTGTCGATTCCGGCGGAGGCGCTCGCGTCAGAATCGGAAACCGGAATGGCGTCTTCTCCCTGTCCGCCGCAACCGGCGAGGGGAAGTACGGCTGGCGCAGCCATCATCGAACCCATGCGGGCCAGAAATTTTCTTCGGGAAGTCATGACGTAATGGTTAGTTGGTTGGTTGTTCGGGTATCCGTTACACGTCGCAAAGCGCAACGGCTTCGCGCAAACTGACAAGCGGCGTACGCGAAGGAATGAATTCCTGGCCGACATAGCCATCGTATCCCGTCTCGCGAATCGCGCGCATAATGGCCGGATAGTTCAATTCCTGGGTTTCGTCGATTTCGTTTCGCCCGGGATTTCCTCCGGTATGATAATGTCCGATGTACTCGTGATTTTCACGGATGGTGCGAATGACGTCGCCCTCCATGATTTGCATGTGGTAGATATCGTACAGCAGTTTGAAGCGTTCAGACCCGACGCGCTTCGCCAGTTCGACGCCCCACTCCGTCCGATCGCACATGTAATCCGGATGATCCACTTTGCTGTTGAGCAGCTCCATGCAAATCGTTACGCCGTGCCGCTCTGCATCCCCCACGATCTGCCGAATGCCCTGGACGCAATTTTCCAGTCCCGTTTCGTCGTCCATGCCCCGGCGATTCCCCGAAAAACAGATGATGCCCGGAAAACCGGCGGCGGCCACCCGGGGAATCAGCTCCTTGAATTTAACTATGAATTTTTCATGAAATTCGATACGGTTGAATCCGTCCGGAATCGACGAGGGACCGAACGCCATCGCGCATGTGAGTCCGTATTCCTTGACGACGGCGAATTCCTCCGGGTTCAGCAATTCCACGGAGTGCATGCCGATAGCCCGGGCGCCTGCGCACAACTCCTCCAGCGTAAGGCCGGAATAGCACCATCGGCAAACCGAATGCTTGAGGCCCGCGCGCCCTGTAGCGGAAGGAAGGCGGGATGCGCCGCTCGAGGCTTCAAGCGCGGCGGGCGAGGCCAGCGCAGCGCCTGCGGCGACGGCGGCGCCCTTTCTGATAAATGATCTTCGCTTCATGCGTTTACCGGTTTTGGCGACTTGCAACCAGTTCCTCGACCACGCCCGGATCGGCAAGCGTGGACGTATCGCCGAGATCCTGATATTCGTTGGTTGCTATTTTACGAAGAATTCGGCGCATAATCTTGCCGGAGCGCGTTTTTGGCAGCGCAGGCGCAAACTGAATGCAGTCGGGCCGGGCGATCGGGCCGATTTCCTGGCGCACATGCTGCACGAGTTCGGCGCGCAAGTCCTCGCCCGGCGCAACGCCTGCGACGAGCGTGACGAATCCGTAGACGCCCTGTCCCTTGATCTCGTGCGGAAACCCGACCACGGCGGCTTCGGCCACCTGACTGTGCGACACCAGTGCGCTCTCGATCTCCGCCGTCCCCATCCGATGCCCCGATACGTTGAGCACATCGTCCACGCGCCCCGTGATCCAGTAGTAGCCGTCCTCGTCGCGGCGACATCCGTCCCCCGTAAAATATTTCCCCTCGAACCGGCTGAAATACGTCTGGACGAACCGGTCGTGATTCCGGTAAACCGTGCGCATCTGGCCCGGCCACGAATCCGCAATGGCCAGCAACCCGGCCCCCGGACCATCCAGCGCCACGCCTTCCGTAGTCAATAATTCGGGTCGGACGCCGAAAAAAGGAAGCGTGGCCGAACCGGGTTTCTGGTCGATGGCGCCCGGCAACGGAGCAATCATGACGCCTCCGGTTTCGGTTTGCCACCAGGTATCGACCACGGGGCAACGCCCCTCCCCCACCGTATCGCGGTACCATTTCCAGGCTTCCGGGTTAATGGGTTCGCCTACGGTGCCAAGCACCCGAAGCGAGCTCCGGTCCGTACGCGCAACGTATTCGTCGCCTTCCCGCATGAGCGCGCGAATGGCGGTCGGAGCCGTGTAGAAAATGGTGACGCCGTGCCGATCCACCACGTCCCAGAACCGCGACGGATTGGGCCAGGTCGGCGTACCCTCGAAGAAAACCTGGGTAACGGCGTTCAGCAGCGGACCGTACGCCATATAGGAATGGCCCGTAATCCATCCCACGTCCGCCGTGCACCAGAAAATATCGTCCTTGCGGCAATCGAACACGTACTGGTGCGTAAGCGAGGCGTACACCAGATAGCCCCCTGTGGTGTGCAAAACGCCTTTCGGCTTGCCGGTCGAACCCGACGTATACAGAATGAACAGCGGGTCCTCCGCATCCATTTCTTCCGGATCGCACCGGGCGTCCACCTGCTTGCGCGCCTCGTGATACCAATGGTCGCGTCCTGCCGCCATGGAAACCCCCGAGCCGGTTCGCTGCACCACGACCACCGAGGCCACGTCCGGACACCGCTCCAGCGCCTTGTCGGCATTCTGCTTGAGCGAAACCTTCTTGCCGCCGCGCACCCCTTCGTCGGCGGTGACAAGCACTTTCGAATCGCAATCGAGGATGCGGTCTGCGAGGGAATCCGGGGAAAATCCCGCAAACACCACGGAATGCACTGCGCCGATCCGGGCGCAAGCCAGCATCGCATAGGCTGCCTCCGGGATCATGGGCAGATAGATCGTCACGCGGTCTCCCTTTCGCACCCCGACGCGCTTGAGCACATTGGCGAATACGCACGTCTCATGGTGCAACTCGCGCCAGGAAATAGCCCGCGGGGGAGCGTTCGGATCGTCCGGCTCGAAAATAAGCGCCGTGCGATCTGCATGTTCGGCCAAATGCCGGTCCACGCAATTGTAGCAGGCGTTCAGCGCGCCGCCCTCATACCATCGAATGTACAGGTCGTCGCGCGCCCAGGATACGTTCCGAACGGTATGGAAGGGACGAAACCAGTCGATGCGCGCAGCCTGTTCTTTCCAGAATCCTTCCGGGTCGGCTATGGATCGACGATACAGGGCGTCGTATTCCTCGCGGGAAGAAACCCACGCTTTTTTCCTGAAATCGGCGGGCGGCGGATAGGCGTCGGCCTGGCCGGAATATGCAGCAGTTACCTGATCGCTCATTTAAGGATACTCTGTCGTTCGTCCGGTTTGTCGTGCAAGTCCGTAAGGTACTAAAGGATACGCTGATTAAATGTGCAAAGTTCAGAGGCTGCGAGGGGCGCCCCACGTCCGCCATGCCTCGAATCCGAAGCGTTTACCGCCGATTTCAACGACGCCGGCGCAATGTCCCGTACGCGCGAACGCGAAGCGCTGATCGAAGCAGATTCAGTGCCTGTTAACACTGCGGTTTCGCGTCGCGGACGCGACGCGCCCTCCGGGAGAGGGACATGCAAAAAAACAGCGGCGCGATAACGCCGGCCAGGGCAAGCGGTCAGGAAATCATGCTCCGGATGAATCGTATTCGTAAATGCGGCCGGCCGTTTCGTCAAGGCGCGCCGAAACGCATCCCGCCACCGCATTACACGCATAGAGCGCATCGGCCGTACGCAAATCCTCCGGAAAAAGCACGCCTTCCGCCAGGTCGTCCCGCGTATCCAGCAAAAAACGACGATATACCCCGGGCAGCGCGCCGGAATCCACAGGAGGGGTTATCCGGCGGGATCCGAATTGCGCGACGATATTCGTACGCGAACCCTCGGCCACTTCTCCCCGCTCATTCAGGAAAATCACCTCGTCGAAACCTTCCTGCGCGGCCTTGCGATGCAAGCGGTCGTACCGTTCCCGGCAGGTCGTTTTGTGGCGTCGGAGCGGATCGGAGGAATCGATGCGCACGTCGGCCAGGCCCAGGCGCCATGCCCGGGACGCATGCGTTGCGGGCATGGGATGCGCAGAGACGTCGAGGTCTCCGGCAGGCCCCAGCACGGCCCGAATCCTGCGCGGAGCCGGACCGCAGGCAACCTCTCCCGCGCGACGGCGAAAAACCTGCTCGTCCCAAACGTACCCCAGCGCCCGGGCGGACATGCGCAGGCGGGCAATATGCCATTCGAGCAGCGGAACGCCGCCTGCTTCATACCGCATGGTTTCAATGAGCAACGGCGCCGAATCCCCTTCTGGTCCCCGCTCCCGCAATAGCGCCGGGGCCGACGAAGCGCCCTCAAGGCCAGACGACGACGCGCCCGCGCAGTTCGAACCGATCAAAAACCTTGCCTTGAGCAAGCACTCTTCATATTCTTTTTCCGGAACGGAATCCCACACCACGCCGCTGCCCACGCCGAGGCGGGCCTCCCCGGAACCCATCTCAACCGTCCGGATCGCCACGTTGAATACTGCGCGATCTCCGTGCATATAACCCGTCGCGCCGCAATACGCACCGCGCGGCGCCGATTCGCAGCGGCGGATAATGTCCATGGCGCGAATCTTCGGCGCGCCTGTTACGGAGCCGCACGGAAACAAGGCGGCGAACACATCCGGCGTGGACGCGCCCGAAGACAATCGTCCTTCCACAGACGTGGTCATTTGAATAAGGGTCTCGTAGCGCTCCGTCCGACACACCTGCTCCGTGCGCACCGAACCCGGCTCGCAGCATTTGGACAAATCGTTGCGGAGCAAATCGACGATCATGATGTTCTCGGCGCGATTCTTCTCGTCCCTGGCCAGCCACTCCTCCAGGGCCTCGTCTTCCGAAACGTTGCGGCCCCTCGGCGCCGTGCCTTTCATGGGGCGGACGGCAATGCGGTCCCCCCGGCGGTCAAAAAACAATTCCGGCGAGCAACTGAGTATCTGCACGGAACCGGCGTCCACCCAGGCGGCGTAGGGCACCGGCTGGCGACGAAGCAGCGCCTCGAACAAGGGCCATGCCGCGCCGCGCGGGACAAACGACGTCAGGCCCGTGAGGTTGACCTGGTAAACATCGCCTTCCCGGATATGCTCGCGCACGGCTTCGACAAGCGCCCTGTACTCCGCCGGGTCATAGGCGAAACGTACGGAATGCGGAGCCGGAAGCGCAGAAACGTCGGGCGCGGCGCGGACGGGCGTCCAGGCCTCGCGATCACAAAAGGCCGCCATCCATACGAGAGGCGTTCGGGCCGGCTTGCAACGCATGGCCCGGTCGAAAGCAGGCGCGGCCTCGTACGCCACGAAACCCGCCACGTGCAGCCCGCTCTCCGCCGCCCGACACGCTTCTTCCAGCGCAGGCCGCACTTCATGGAGCGCATGGGCCGCATGGATTTTTTTCAGTCCCCGCAAAACAGCCCCGCCGCATCCGTTCCACCCAGGCCCCAGCACGATCTGCCCCGGCGCTTCCGGGGCGCATGGATCGCAAGATGGATGCAATGACTTCATGCCGGGCGCTGCGCTTGCGAAAACGGGATATTCAAGGATACGCTGATTAAGGAACCTCTGATTAATTCTGCAAAGTTCAGAGGCTGCGAGGGGCGCGCTGGCAAGGAATGACGAAGCAGACAGCGTGGACGCCTTCTTTTTGTGCGGACTGTCGGATAAATACTAAACCACTTCTCCCCGACAATCCTCAGGATGCCGTTGCGCGCGCTGCAACCGAGACCGCCGCATAGTAGCCGTCCCGCTCCTTGAACCAGGCTTCCCAGCGGCCTCCGTCGGCGTCCCGCGCCGTCGCCCGTCCCATCTCGAAATCCACGTCAAGGCGGAGTTGTTTCGGGGAATACCCCAGTCCTTTGCGCATCGCCTTGAGCGTGGCTTCCTTCAGCGTCCAGCATAAAATATCCGCCCGCGCCTTGTCGAGCGGCAACGCATCCGTCAGGGAAGGCTCGTCGGGATGCAACATGTATCGCTCCAGCTCGGGAGACCGCGGCGCGATGCGTTCGATATCCACCCCGATGCGCCGCGGCGATATCCCCGCGACAGCCCAGGCCCCGGAATGCGAAATGGAAAGGCGCCACCCGCCTGCGCCCACCTCGACGGCGCCGCGCTCCGTCACCCGGAGCGGAACCTCGGGCGGCGCAACGGCGAGGCGTTCGGACAGAAGCAGGCGCGCCGCCGCCCGCCCCAGCACGAATTCCCGGCGGCGCTTCGCATCCGAAAATTTTTCGGCGCGCCGCCGCTCCTCCGCGGAAAGAAGAGCCCGCATCCGGTCCCCGTTTTCGGCTTCGGCGTGGAGATAGCGCAGAACGACGTCCCCGGGCAAATCGTTCATGGCGCAAGAGTGTCCTGTACGCTGCTTCCCCTTGCCGCCTTGAAAAGAAGTGCGTATCCGTCAGCAGGGGATTCGAGCGATTCGCCCGGCGCGACCCGGCGCTCAATCCGCGTCGCCAAGCACTTCCTCCAGCGTATTTTCCGCCAGCGCAAACATGTCCGCCAGGATGCGTTGACGATGTTTCTGCAATTTTTCCACCCGTCGCCATAAGGCTTGTTCTATCGTTGCTTCCGCTTGCGCGCGCGTTTTGTCCGGGAGGGTGCAGTCGTGCCTGTATTCGTATTTCTCAATGGTGAAGGCCGCGATATCGCGCATGTTATCCGCTACGATATCCTGATCGACCGAACGCTTGAGTTCCAGCGACTGCAATGCCCCCGGGTCCGGTTGCGAAGCATCGTCGATGTCAAGAATGGCGTCGGCCGCCGAAGCATGAATCGCGATAAGCTGATCGAAACCGCTGACGGAAAAGACGTCGTAAACCGGCCGGGTCAACGAACACAGCGCAAGTTTTACGCCCGTATTCCTGAGTTGCTTGGCCAGCGACAGGATAATCCGGAGACCCGCGCTGCTGATATAGGTTACTTCTTCGAAATCGAGGACCAGTATCCGGGTTTTGTCGTCGCGCCCGGCCTCCAGCGCATCCTGAAACGCCGAAGCGCGGGCGCTATCGATGCGTCCCGCAAGGTGCGCGATCGCGATTCCTTCTTTCCGTTCCCAGGTAGCCTGAATATCCATGGCGGGTTCCTCCGTTACGATATTGTCTGCATTTGACGAAGCCGACCAGAATGACGAGTATGGCCTATCCGTAACGATAGAACTTTTCAGGTTCTGAATCAAGAACGCTCTTTGTGAAAAACAGTATAATACCCTCTTAAGGAACCTCTGCGCCAACAATAAGGTGGAAGAAATGATATGCGTGCCCCCCCCCCCCCGCATAGCCGTCCTGCGCCTGGCCGCGGCCCTGCTTTGCCTGCCGCTGCTTGCGGCCTTCCCGCGGCCGGCCGGTGCGCAGACGCCGACGACGCCGGTGATTACGATCGCGGCGGGGGCGTCTGCGGTGACAGAGGGGACGGCGGCGACATTCACGGTGATGGCGACGCCGGCTCCGGCGTCGGACCTGGTCGTGCCCCTGAAAGTGAGGGACGCCCCGCACGCGGACTTCGTGGCCGGCATGAACGAGGGCAACAAGGCGGTGACGATCCCGGCGAACGCGACGACGGCGACGTACAGCGTCCCGACGGTGGCGGACACGACGGACGAGCCGAGCGGCCCGGCGTCGGTGGAGATCGTCGACGGCACGTTCTACAGGCCGGGGGCCGCGAACTCCGCGTCCGTGACGGTGCTGGACGACGACCCGACGTCCGCGTCATTCCATATCGCAAACGAAACCGCGGACGAGGGCAAGCTACATTTCACGGGTTCGGCGGGGAGATTCGGCGAAACCGCCCTTATCGAGATCAAGACAGGAAGAAAGTTGTACGCCGGAGAGAGGTTGGACATTCCTTTTCATTACGACGGCAGCGAGGAAAAGAGCGATACAGCGATAAAAAGTGGGAAGTCCGCACAACTGTACTCTAAGCAGTTATTCCTCATAGGCGACGACGCTGGGACCCCGATGAATATCGATATGAGAGTGTGGGGCAAAGAGGACGCGGACGCAGACAACGATACGCTGACGATGAGCCTGGGCTCGGTGACGGCGACGGGGCTGCACGGAGGCCTGAGCGGCCCCGTCCTTACCTCCACTGGCGATCCTTCTCTTCACCACATTATCCTTGTCGACAATGATTCCTATGTCGAGGTCACAGCTGGCGGGTCGGTGACGGAGGGGACGGCGGCGACGTTCACGCTGACGGCGAGCCCGGCGCCTGCGGCGGACCTGCCGGTGAACCTGAGTGTGTCGGATGCGCCGGGCGCGGACTTCGTGGACGCGGCGGATGAAGGCGACAAGATGGTGACGATCCCGGCGAACGCGACGACGGCGACGTACAGCGTCCCGACCGTGGCGGACAGGACGGACGAGCCGAGCGGTCCGGTGTCGGTGACGTTGCAAAGCCCCAGGCCCGGCTCCGCGCAGGACCCTGCGATGGGCGCGGGCTACGTGGTGAGCAGCCCGGCCTCTGCGTCCGTGACGGTGAACGACGGCGGCTCCGCCGAGCCGGATATCGCGATCGCGGCGGATGCGGCTACTGTGACGGAGGGGACGGCGGCGACGTTCACGCTGACGGCGAGCCCGGCGCCTGCGGCGGACCTGCCGGTGAATCTCGTCGTGTCGGACGCGGCGGGTTCGGATTTCGCGGCGTCGGGGAACGAGGGCGCACAGACGGTGACGATCCCGGCGAACGCGACGACGGCGACGCACAGCGTCCCGACGGCAGACGACATGACGGACGAGCCGAGCGGCGCGGCGTCGGTGGAGGTCGTCGTCGGCGCGGGCTACGGCGTGGGCGATCCGTCCACCGCTCAGGTGTCGGTTCAGGACGACGACGCGACGACGGTTACGCTGACGACGCCGGACAAGACGGCGACGGAGGGTGACGCGACCGACACGGCTACGCTGACGGTTACGCTGAACCGGGGTCTCGTTTCGGGCGAAGCGCTGGCGGTCCCGCTCATGTTCGCGGGCGGCGCTTTGAACGCGGACTTCACGCTTGCGCTATCGGGCAGTCTAGCGGGGGTGGCCTTCAGCGGTAGTACGCTGACGTTCACGGGTCCGATGACGGGGGCCACGGCCGCTGCCGCGACGGTGCTGCTGACCGGAAAAGAAGACGCCGACACGGAGGACGAAACGGTGACGGCGAGCCTTGGGACGCTGACGGCGACGAACCTTGGCGGGGGCGCGACGGGCGCGGGCGACGGGTCAATCACTATAACAGACGACGACGCGAGCCCGCCGCCCGTGACCCCTCCCGTTACTCCTCCCGTAACGCCGCCTGCGACGCCCGCCGTGAGCGTGAGCCTGTCCGCGTCGCCGAACCCGACGTTCGAAGGCGAAACGATCACCGTTGCGGCGACCCTCGCGCAGCCGCTCGACAACGACGTAACCATACCTCTTGCGTTCGCCGGCGGCACGGCGGAAGCGGGCGACTACGCCGCGCTCGCCTCCATCGTGATAGAGGCGAATCAGACAAGCAACGCGGGCGCCGTCGCCACGAACGCGGACGACGACGCAGACGACGAAACGTTCACCGTCGCGCTTGGCGACCTGCCGGCAGGCGTGCAGGCGGGCGTTCCCTCGTCCGTCGAGCTGACCATTGCGGAGCTGACCCTGACGGAGGAGTCAACGTCCGCCGAACGCGACGGCGCGGAAGAAGAGATACCCGCCGCTTTCGCGCTCGAGCAGAACTATCCCAACCCGTTCAATCCGAAGACCACGATCAGGTTTTCTCTCGCGAAGGCGCAGCGCGCGCGGCTCGCCGTCTACGACGTGCTCGGCCACGAGGTGCGCGTGTTGACGCAGGGCGCGCGGCCAGCGGGGCGCTACGACGTTCCGTTCGACGCCTCCGACCTCGCCAGCGGCACGTATTTCTACGTCCTGCGTACGGAGGAGCGGATCGCCGTAAAGACCATGGCGCTCGTCAAGTAGCCGGGATTCCCGTCGTCAGGCGCGGCGTCGGGAACTCCGAATGCCCTTTTGCGTAATAAATTCCCGGTATCGCGCAAACGCGGCCAGCGTGGCGTCCGGCGTAAGGCCGTAATCTTTCAGGGCGTAGCGATGCCGCTTTTCCCGTCGGCGGCGCTCTGCTTGCCGGGACCGCCAGTCTTCCATTGCGTCGATGGCGGTTTGCCCGAGCGGCCAGCCGAATCGCTCGTAGATATCGCGAATAGTCGCCAGCGGATTCTCGACCAGATCGACGTAATTCACGTCCACCCATCGGTGCTCCAGTTCGGAATGGGTTTCGCGGAAGCGCACGGCGCGATCCATCATGCCGCTCATAAACGCCAATAACTCGGCGCCGAGGACTTCTCGCTGCGACGGCTTGCCGAAAAGCGAACGAATCCGTTCTGTAAGACTGCACCAGGACCCCATGAACCGGGTGGGACTGCGATGGGTCTGGATGAAGAGGGCGTCCGGATAGGTCTCGACGAGGGTCTCCATCTCCATGAGATGAAAGGGCATCTTTAATAACCACTGCGCCCGGCGTTCCGGCTGACGCTGCCGGCGCTGCCAGGCATAGTGCTGCATCGCGCGGCGGTGAAAGGCGTAGGCGTCCCGGGAACCGTTGGCGGTCAGCCAGCGACCGAATTCGGGAATATGGTATTGAACTGTAGTGGTCCATGCCCCGAAGGTCCTGTTCAAAATCGAAAATTCTTCTGTCGGTTCGTCGATATTGAAATCGTGAACCCCCTTGAGCAGATCGACCACTCTCAATGAATTGAATATTTCCTCGAACCGCGCCCGACGGGGATCGTCGGGAGTACCCCCTATTGCAGCGTATTCATCCTTTGACAGGGTCGGCGCGGCGTATTCGTAGCCCCGCAGCGCCCGGAACCGTTCGTCGCGGGCCAGAAGGCAGTGCAGATATGTCGTGCCGGTGCGGTTGATTCCGACAATGAAGACCGGGCGCGTAATTTCCTCCCGTTCGATCTCCGGGTATCGCTGCCTTTCGCGGGCGAACGCAGCATTGATGCGCAATAAACGGCTCAGGTCGAAGGCGACGTCAACCAGCTTTTCCTCCAGCAGGTTGGCCTCGGGCGCTTGCAGGGCCCGGACCAGTTGCTGCAGGTTTTTACGCATCCACGCAGGATACGTCTGTTCAAAAGAAACGCCATGGTTCTCTGCGTAACGCGCAGCCCGGTCGATCAGGCAATCGAAGTCCAGCCTGCCGTGCGACGCCGGATACGGCCAATCCCCCCGATGATCCCTGCCCCATTGGTAGGAGCGTCTGAGTTTGGACAACGCGCTCATCCATTTGACCGGGTGCGGACAATCCTCGCGGAAGGCGCGGTCGCAAATGGGCAGCCTGCCCTCCGGCTTGTCCTTGCTGAACCAGTATTTCCCAAAATGATCGAGCACGGGCCAGCGTCCGTGCAACGGCGAACTTTGGCCGCGCGCCTGGCAGGCGCCCTTGAAGGATTCATAGGAGATTTCGGGAAAATAGACGCCGAAATCGGCGAGTTCGAGGTTGTAATACTCTAATTGCGGGTTGCAGCAGTGGTAGATGGTGAAACGCCGCGCGGGATTCAGGGAAATGGCCGCGTACGCTTCGCTCACCGTATCGACCGCCTCGTGGTTGGACCGGAACGTGAACCCTTCCGGCATGGATTCGCAATCGAGCACCGCGGCCAGAATCCGCATGGTCAGATCGTTCGGCTGGATATATCCCGTAGTGGACACAGCGGTTTGCGGAAGCCGGAAAATCGCCAGCGGCACGCCGACTTGCTGAGCAAACAGCAGGACCTGTTCAGACGTCAATTTGCTCCATGGGTAGCCAAGCAAACCGAGCGGAAACATTTTCTTCATGCCGGCGAGGTCCGGTTGCATCTGGCGCTCGACGCTGCAACGCCTGAATTCATTGGCGAAAGCGAAAAAGTACTGCGGAAACACCGCCATGGTCGAGGCGAAAAACAGATGCTTGAAGCGTTGACGCAAGCATAATTCAAGCACATTGCGCAAGCTGAGCGTATTGCGCTTGCGTATGGCGACATAGGAAGTCGCAAGACTTATATCGGCGGCGAGATGATAGACTGCGTCGATCCGCCAGCAGAGATCGCTGAACTCTGCGTCGCTCAGGCCGAATCGGGACTGGCCTATGTCGCCGACCACTACGCGGATGCGCGGGGCGAAAGCCTCGTCCCAGATTTCGGCGTGTTGCAGGGCGTCGCGCAGGCGTTCGAACCCGCGTTCTTCGTTTTCCGCCCGGACGAGACAGTGCACCGTCAGGTTTTCCCGCTGCAAAAGATCGCGCAGAAGGAAACGTCCGATGAATCCGGTCGCCCCGGTCAGCAAAACCGCGCGAAAATCAGCCGGAGACGCCGGATCGGCCGGCGATCTTCGCTCGATCGCCGTACGGACGAATCGCCGCAGGGTATTGACGTCGCGCTGGCAATGGGGCGGCAAGGCGCCGACAAGCGGCGGCGCCTTGGCGTCGATGGAAGAGATTTCAGACATGTTTCGGGATACTCTGATGCAAAATACAGGCGAGCGGTATCGACTGCTTTCAGCGGGCGATGCATTCTTCTGCGGGGCGCGGCGCGGCGCCGTCCCCCTGCGGAAAGTGGTCTGCGAGCGGATTGGCGAAAGCCGACGGCGCGCGGCGAATGCGCGGCGGGCCGGCGGACGCACCGGCTTCCTGACCGCTCGCATCCGCCTCCGTCCGATCCTCCTCGACGTCCTTCTTTCCGTGGATAATGTCCCGGGCCAACGACAGCGCGGAGGCCGTAGTCATCAACTCGAGGGCGCTGACCTGATAGTTGAACTGCATGCGAATGAAGGCGCCCAGCTCGGCGACCGAAATCGACGTGAGCCCAAAGCTGGACAACGGCTCTTCCACGCCCCCCTCGTTGTGGCCGCACAGTTCGGCGACCTTGGCGGCGATTTGCTCTACCACGGTCTCCAGAGTGAATTGGCCACCGGTATCGACCGCAAATGCGTCCGGGTTGCTTAGCGTCCGTCCGGCGCGCATGTAATCGGGCGAGTCGACCGTCAATGGCGGGCGGGCGAACAGGGCGGTAATCAAGTGATCCCTGTCGCCCATGCTGCGCATGGCGTAATCAAGATTGGTAATGGCGAAATCGGCGCTGACCGGAGGCAATCCGGACGAACGCATGATGCGCAGCACGTGCAGATTGCGCGAGGCCATGCCGGCCTCAGCGACCGCAGCGAGGTTGTAGCACAATGCAGGCGCCCCCTCGCGGCGGCGCAAGGCCGCCAGGCCGTCCACAAACCCGTTGGCGGCGCTGTAGTTGACCTGGCCCGGGTTGCCCAACGTCGAAGCGATGGACGAAAACAGCACAAAATGGTCGAGAGGACAGTCGGCTGTCGCCAGATGAAGATTGAGCGCGCCGCGCGCCTTGGGGGCGAATACCTTCGCCAGCGATTCGTTCGTCAGATCGGCCAACAGGCAATCGTCCAGCGCGCCCGCAAGATGGAATACGCCCTTCAGCGGCCGCTGCAACCCGGCGACGCAGCGCCGGACGTCCGCCTCTTCGGCGACGTCGCCCTGGACGATGTTGATCGCTATCTCTTCCGGAAGGTACTTTAGCGCACTGGTTTTCCGCACCCAGTCCGCACTGCGGCGACGCTTCGGATCGCGGTCCAGCAAGGTGAAATGACGCGCGCCGACAGACGCCAGATAGGGCAACAACAATCTGCCGAATCCGCCCATTCCTCCGGTGACCAGATAGGTCGCGTCCGGGTCGAGGAAGGGACGCAGATCGACGACAGGAGGGGCTTGATCGCCCGGTTCTTCCGGCGCCTTCAGGACCAGCTTCCCGGTGTGTCGGCCGGTGGTCATCAAGCGCAGCGCCTGGGCATAGTCGCGGTAGGAAAAGGCGGTGATCGGCAACGGCGGCACGGCGGCACGCTCCAGCAGGTTCATGCATTCCTGCGAAAGTTCGCGCGCCAGTTCCGGGTCGTCGCACATAATGCGGTCAATGTCGATAGCCGCAAAGCGCAGGTTCTTGCGGAAAACGCTCAGGCTGAGCGCGTTGTCGGAGTAAATATCGACCTTGCCGATCTCGCAATGCCAGCCGCCTGGCCGCAACGCTTCCAGACACAGAGAGATATGGCGACCGGCGAGCGCATTGAGCGCAACATCGACCCCTTCGCCTCCCGTCGCCGCCATCAATGCGTCGTACCAGTCGTAGCTATGCGAATCGAAGGCCGCGCGTACGCCCAGCGCGCGCAGTTGCTCGCGCTTGCTCTCGCTGCCCGCCGTGGCGTAGATTTCCGCCCCCGCATGCCTGGCCAAAGCAATGGCTGCCTGGCCGACGCCGCCCATGGCCGAGTGGATGAGTACGCGCTGGCCTTTCCGCAGGCGAGCCAGACGAATCAGCGAATAGTACGCCGTGACGTAAACCGACAGCGACGAAGCGGCTTCCTCCATGCCCAGGGATGCGGGTTTGGCGAACGTCAGGTATTCGTTGACCGCCACGCGATTGGCGATGCACCCGCCCTGAGTAAAGGCCACCGCATCGCCGACGCGGCGCGTACGCACGGCGTCGCCGACGCGACGAACGATTCCGCTGGCCTCCATCCCCACCGTACGGCCCAGCGCCGAGCGTTCGTAGGACAGCGCCGGCAGCAATCCCAGCGTCACCATGACGTCGCGGAAGTTAAGCCCCGCCGCCGCTACGTCGATCTCTACGTCGTGCGGACCGAGGGGCGGGAGTGGGTGCGTCTTCATTTGCAAGCCGCCAATCTGCCCCGGATTGTCCAGGGTTAGCCGGTACGGGATTTCCTCGTCCGCCGGCGCAAGAGGAGAGCGCTCCCGGATATGGACCAACCGCGGCGCCCATACCCGTTTGCAACGCACCGCCAGTTCGCGCTCGCGCAGGTCGCATGCGCCAAGCCAGGCCAGCGTCTGCAAGTCCTCCGGGGCGTCCAGATCGACCAGCCGGAAATCAATCTGCGCCTCCGTACCTGCGTCTGCGGCGATTTCCTGGCTTATGCTGCGCAATGCTCCCCACGCGGCGCTCGCGCGCGGATCCGCCACGTCCATCGCGGCGCGTCGCGTCGCCACAGTCAAGCGGCAGGGGCAGCGCGCCTGCGCCACCCGGAAGGGTATCAGCGCCTTGACGAAGGCGACCAGGCGCGCCGTCAGGTTTTCGCCGGTCGGGTCGTTCGGATCCGCGCCGCAAAAGATATCAATGGCCTGCAGGTCGGCTGCCCCGGGCCAGTCGGTCAGCGCGCCGATGCGGTCGTCCGCCAGAGCTGCATAGGGAATGGCGAATGCCTCGGGCGAATCGAGAAGCGCCAGCCACTGCGCCGACAAGCTGTCCGGCTCGCCGATCACCCAGCGAGGACCGGATAATTGTTGGGGTTCCAGCGCGTCCGCAGCGGTGGGCGGAGCCTGCAACAGGGTAGTGCGCGAACCTGCGCGCACTGTAGTCCAGCCCGCCTCCGGCGCAATGACTTCGCCTTCGGCGTGCGCAACCAGCGCCAGCGCGCCGGGAACCGTCAATCGGCGCAACAAGCGCCATTGCTCCGCGCTCAACGCCGCGGCGTCTCCATGAAGCAAGAGTATTTCGGCGGCCTGGGGCCGCAGCAAGCCGGCGTGCAGGTCCGGGGCTTGCTCCGCAGCCAGGTCCAGACAGGCGAAACGCAGGGCGGCGGCGCGGGCGTGGAAAGCGTCATAATGAGCGCGGGTCTGCTCCTCCGCGTCGGAAACCAGCCAGAACTCGGTCTGCGCATTGGCGCTCTCAAGGTAGTCCAGGCATTGATTGAGGAGGGCTTGCTCCGGGGGCAGTCCGCCCGCGAACTCAATGACGCGGCAAGCGTAGCGATCGCCGTCGCCGGGCTGCTCCAGGGCAGCGATTAATGCAGCGGGCGCAATCTCGCCGTCCGGCAGGCGATGCAGGAACGCCTGCGCATCGCCGACAAACTTCGGCTGCCAGCAAACCATGTGCTTGCTGCGCGGCAGGTCGTTCCAGCGCGGGTTGGAATTAAAGGAGACGTAGGCGTCAATGCACAAAACCATATCCCCTGTCTCGCCGTCGTAGAAGCGGATGCTGCCGCCGGACCGTTCGCCGCGCCGCTCCGTGAATTGTCCCATTTCGTTCACATCCGCCCAGTCCGGGTCTTTCTTTACGTGGCACGTGAGGCGCGGCCCGGTTGGCGGACGCAGAAACGTCACCCCGGAAGCGCGCTTCGGGAGGGCGAAGATGTCCGTCGCGCGCAGCAGGTGATAGAGAAAAATCTGTAGCCCGCCGTCAAGCAACGCAGGATTGGCCACGTACCCTTCCGCTCGACCGGTGGTCCATAACTGCTCATCCATCTCGACGTCGAACAGATAGTCGCCGGTGCTGTGGTCGCTTAGAACGCGCCGGATATTCTGGAAACAAGGGCCGTACTGGAAGGTTTCGCCAAGGCTGGCGTCCACGCGCTCGTAGAAATCGCTTTCGCCCGTGAAATAGTAGGGTTCAAAGGGCGCGGCGTCGATATCTGTCAGGCGCAGCGGCGCGTTCACCGGGTGGTCCTTGCTCGCCAGGCGCACCTTGCCGCGGGCGTGCAGTTCGCTTTGCGCCTCCGTCGCGTAGGACCGGGACGAGATGGCGAAGGTGAATTCGTCCGGCGCGTTGGCGATCGGAAACAACGCGGTATGCAGCCGCACCGGCGTCTTCGGAATCGGACAGGGCTGAAGGAATTCGAGCGTTTCCACATACAGCGGCGCGCCCTGAAATGCTTGCAAGAGCAGTTCGATATACCCCGCCGCCGGCATAATGGCGGCATGGTGGACGCGGTGCTCCGTCAGATAGGGAAAATCCGGCTCCGACAGTCGCGCTTCGAACAGCAGGTGGTCGCACGGCACGCGATGGCCGATCAGCGGGCCGTGGGCGTACTCGCCCAGGTCAAGGAACATCTCATCGTCGCTCATCTCGTCGGCTGTGACCTGGTCGTTGCGCGGATAGCCGGGCAGCAGATGGGCGATCGGCTCGGGACGCGGGTACTGCGCGGCGAAATCCAGCGCGACCCCGGCCCTGAACAAGGCGCCCAGCGCCTCCTGGAAGCCAAGGCAAACGTCGGAATCGCGCAGGAGCGTCGGAATGCAGATCGCTTCCTGCGCGGCGCTCTCCAGGCACTGCGCGATAATGGGTTGCAGGGCGCTGTGCGGCGCGACCTCGAGCACGACGTCGGGCCGGTAATCCCGCATGACGGTTTCCATCGCTGCGGCGAACCGTACGGGCCGCCGGATGTTGGACCACCAATATGCGCTGTCGAAGCGAGTCGCTGTCTTGCCGGTCACCGACGAAACCATCGGCGCGTCGGCGTCGAAAGCGCCGTCGTCCAGGAAACCAAGCGCTTCCAGTACGTCCGCCTCAAGGGGATCCATGGCGGTGGAATGAAACGCGATATTGCCGGGAATCAATCTGTTCTGCAAGCCCCGGCGATCCAGTTCGGCCATGAGCGACCGCAATACCTCTTCCTTTCCGCAGGCCACGGCGTTGGCGGGCGAATTTTCGCAGGCGATCTCGACGCTCCCCGAATGATCGGCGCGCTGCGCGAAAACGCCCGACTCCTCAAGGAATCGTTCAAGCCCTGCGCGATCCAGCCCAACGGCGAGCATGCGCCCGGAACCGGCGACGCGTTGCTGCTGCGTGGCGCGATGATAAACCAGATGCGTCGCCTCCGCCAGCGAAAGCGCTCCGCAGGCGTAAGCGGCGGCTACCTCGCCGGAACTATGCCCCACCACGCAATCCGGATAAACGCCCCAGGTCTTGAGCAATTCGACCAGAGCGCACTGGAGCATGAAAATGACTGGCTGGGCCAGCTGCACCTCATTGAGCGCCTCCTGGGGGGCGGAAAAACAGGCCTCGCGCAACGAGATATCCGAGCGCTCCCGCCAGTGTTCCTCAATGGCGTCAATCACGCGGCGGAAAACCGGGTCGGCGTCATAGAGGGCGCGACCGCAGCCGGCCCACTGCGTACCTTGCCCGGAAAACACCATGGCTATCCGTCGCGTCCCTTCGCGGGTCGCGGCGACAGGCGTCGAATCTTCTGCAAAGCCTTTCAGGGCTTCCATCAGTTCGCGTTGGGTGCGCGCGGCGAACGAGGCGCGTACGGCGAAGTGCGTACGGCGCCGACTCAGATTGCCCGCCAGCGCATACAGGTCCAGTTCCCGCCCGGCAAGCGTCTCCAGCAACTGCCGGGCGCTCGTTTCCAGCGCGTCGGACGTGCGCGCTGACAGGGGAATCATAAAACCAGCGTCAGGCGTCAGGGTCGCCGACCAGATTCGGGGTTGTTCGGGACGATATTCGCGCACCACGCAGTGCCCGTTGGCCCCGCCAAAACCGAACGAATTGACGCCGACGACTACCGGATGGTCCGGGAATGGTTCGCAATCGGTCTGTACTTGCATCGGGCAACTTTCGAAGTCGATCTCCGGGTTCGGCGCCAGATAGTTTTTCGAAACCGGGGCGAACGTGCGTCGCTGCATCATCAGCACGACCTTGAGCAGGGCGCAACTGAACGCCGCGGCTTCCATATGTCCGACATTGCTCTTGACGCTTGAAACCCGCAGCGGCGCATCGCGCTGGACGCCGCCGAACGCTTCGGCGATAGCGTTGCCCTCCATGCGGTCGCCCACTACGGTGCCGGTCGCATGGGCCTCGATATAGTCGAATTCCTGCGGCGCCCGACCCGCGCGATCATGGGCCGCGCGCATCAATCCTGCCTGCGCATGACGAGTAGGCGCGGTAATGTATCGCCCCTGCGCCAGGCCAACGCTGCCGTCGGCGGCGCCGGCCGAGTTGACTGCGGTCGCTTCCACGACGGCGTGAATGGGATCCCCGTCCCGTTCGGCCGCCGCAAGCGGCTTGAGCGCAAAGACAAAAGCCCCTTCCGAGCGCATGTATCCATTGGCGTCCGCATCGAAAGAATGGCATTTCCCGTCCGGACTGATTACGCCGAGGGCATTGAATCCCGTGCTGAGTCGGGCCGAGCCGAGGTAATTGGCCGAGCCGAGGAAGGCCTGGTCGCAATCGCCGGAGCGGAGCGCGTTGATCGCCGTGTGCAACGCCGTCAAACTGGCGGAACAGGCCGTGCAGCAAGCAAGCGACGGCCCCATAAAATTGAAATGATAGGAGATGCGGTTGGCCAGCATGGCCACGCTGATGCTGGCGATGGAAAACTCCGTTGCGCCCAGCGGGCGGCGCCAGTTGGACGTTGCTGGAACCTGCGCGCCAATGAACACGCCCGTGCGGCTGTTGCGCAACGACTGCAAGTCCCATCCGGCCCGCTCGCAGGTCTCCCAGGTGCAGGTCAACAGCATCCGCACATGCGGATCGGCGGACAGCATTTCGTGGTGCGACATCCCGAAAAGGCTGCGGTCGAAAAGTTTTTCCCCGCCCTCGCGAATCAGCCCCTCCCAGGGACTGGCGAACCGCCCTGGCCCGGAGAAGTCGCCGATCGGCTGGTATCCTCTGCCGTAGCGATCGGTTACGGGCTCCCGGACAATCTCGCGTTCGCTGAGCAGTCGCCAGAAATCGTCGTCGGTGCGAATTCCGCCCGGCAGGCGATGGCTGTATCCTGTGATGGCGACGGCGTCCTGACGAGGCATGGCGACATTCCGGGTTGGAAAAAGCGAAAGGTACTTTCCGCAAAAGATTCAATCAAGGATATGCTGATTAAACCCGCAAGAATTGCCTTGAGATCACGCCTTGAATTATTCAGGAATATTCTGATTAAATGTGCAAAATTCAGGGGCTGTGGCGGGCGCCCTGGTGCAGGGTGGAGCGGGAAACGGGCCTGTGGCTGCGCCTTATTATTTTAACCGGGTCCATTAAAAGCGCTCCCGCTCCCCGATTCAGGGTGTGTCGCCGGGGGCATATTGTCTGTGGATGAACAACGCGGCCTGTGGCGCGCCTGTTCAAGCAAGGATATTCGGTCTGCATATTTTTTCCGTGTTTTTGCGGCGGACGCGTGGAGACCGTACATTCCGACACGTATTCGCTATCTGCTCGTACAGCCATGGCGTATTTCCTGGGCATAGACGTTTCGACCACGGCCACCAAGGCGCTCGTGATCGACGAACAAGGCGCCGTCGTATCCTCCGCTTCCACGGAGTATGCTTTCGAAACGCCGCACCCGCAATGGAGCGAACAGGCCCCTTCCTTGTGGTGGCGTGGCGCGACGGAAAGTATACGCAAGGCGCTGGTCGGAGCGAATATCCCCGGCAAGGAAGTGACCGCGATCGGACTGACGGGACAGATGCACGGCCTGGTTTTACTGGACGCCGCAGGCCGCGTACTGCGCCCCGCTATCCTCTGGAACGATCAGCGCACTTCCGCCGAATGCGACGAGATCGTTGACCGGGTGGGACGCACGGAACTGATTGCGTGCACGGGCAACGACGCGCTGACCGGATTCACTGCCCCGAAGATTCTGTGGGTCCGCCGGCGCGAACCGGCGATCTACGAAAAAATCCGGCAAGCGCTGCTCCCGAAAGATTATGTGCGCTTCCTGCTTACCAGAGAGTACGCCACGGATCGGGCGGGCGCCGCGGGCACGTTGTTGCTCGATGTGCGCAAGCGCGACTGGTCGGACGAAGTGCTTGCAAAACTCGACATCCCGTCCCAATGGCTTCCCCCTACGCACGAAGGTCCGGACATCACGGGAACGCTTTCAGCCGAGGCGGCGGAAGCTACCGGCCTAACTGCCGGAACGCCGGTCGTGGCGGGCGGCGGCGACCAGAGTGCGCAAGCTGTGGGCGTGGGCGCGGTCCGCGAAGGCGTCGTAGCCCTCACGCTCGGAACCTCCGGGGTGGTGTTCGCTTCCGTGAACAAACCATTTATCGACCCGGACGGGCGCCTGCATTCCTTCTGTCACGCGGCGCCGGATACCTGGCACCTGATGGGCGTCATGCTTTCGGCGGCGGGAAGCTTGCGATGGTACCGGGACACGCTCTTCCCGAACGCGTCATGGGACGATCTGCTTGACCCCGCGCAAGATGTGCAACCCGGCGCGCAAGGCCTCCTTTTTCTTCCCTACCTGACCGGAGAACGCACCCCCCACGCCGATCCTGTGGCGCGCGGCGCCTTCGTCGGCCTGACGGTTCGCCACGAAAGCAAACACATGACGCGCGCCGTCCTCGAAGGCGTGGCGTTCGGCCTGCGGGACAGTTTCGAGATTATGCGGAGCGCCGGCCTGACGTCCATCGATCAGGTGCGAATATCCGGCGGCGGCGCCCGCAGCCCGCTCTGGAGACAAATTCTTGCGGACGTGCTGGAAACAGAATTGGTCACCGTCAATACTACGGAAGGCGCGGCTTTCGGCGCCGCGCTGCTCGCCGGCGTGGGCGCAGGAGCCTGGCGGACGGTCCGCGAAGCCTGCGACGCAACCGTCCGCATCACGGGCGCAACGCCGCGCGATCCGGAAACGGCGGAACGCTATCGCCCCTTTTATCGCGCATACCGCGACCTCTATCCGGCCCTGCGCGATTCGTTCCGCGCCGTAGCCGATTTGTAAAAGGATACGCTAAGGCCTGTTAACACCCTGCGGCGGCTGCGGCGCCGGGCTTTTCGCACCATTCACCAGTATGCATCGGCATGCGCCACCAGATTTCGCTCGAATACGCCGGGATACATGTGGACCCGGCATACCGCAATCTTGCGCCTGCAAAACTCTACGAACATATCGTCCGGCAGGAACCCGCCGCCATCGTGGAGAACGGAGCCATCGCCATCCGATCCGGCGACAAGACCGGACGCAGCCCTGCCGACAAACGCCTGGTGAAGCATCCCGACAGCAGCCGCGACATCTGGTGGGGCCCCGTCAATATCGAGCTGGATCGCCATACCTACCTCGTCAATCGGGAACGGGCGATCGACTTCCTGAACACCCGGGATCATTTGTATGTCCTGGACGGATACGCCGGATGGGATCCGAACCACCGCATCAAGGTGCGGGTCGTTTGTTCGCGAGCGTACCATGCCCTTTTCATGCACAACATGCTCGTGCGGGTTTCCGAGGAAGACCTGCCGGATTTCGGCGAACCGGATTATACGATTTTGAACGCCGGCGAATTTCCCTGCAACCGGCTCACCTCGCATATGACGTCGAAAACCAGCGTCGATATCAGTTTCGAGGATCGGGAAATGATTATCCTCGGAACCGCGTACGCGGGCGAAATGAAAAAGGGCGTCTTTACGATTATGAATTACCTGATGCCCAAACAGCATGTGCTTTCGATGCATTGCTCGGCCAACGAAGGCCCGGATGGAGACGTTACCCTGTTCTTCGGTCTTTCCGGGACCGGAAAAACCGCGCTTTCCGCCGATGCTCGCCGTCGCCTGATCGGGGACGACGAACATGGGTGGGGAGAAAACGGCGTCTTTAACATAGAGGGCGGCTGTTACGCCAAAGTGATCAATTTATCCCGCAAGGAAGAGCCGGAGATTTACGATGCGATCCGCTACGGGACGATTCTAGAAAATGTGGCGTACGACGAAGTGACCCGATCAGTGGATTTCGCCGATACGAGCATCACCGTCAATACGCGCGCATCGTACCCTGTCGAATATATCGCTAACGCGAAGATACCTTGCACCGGAGGACATCCGCGCAATATTATCTTTCTGACCTATGACGCGTTCGGAGTCCTTCCTCCGGTGGCCAAACTGACGCCCGGGCAAGCCATGTACCATTTTATCAGCGGGTACACGGCGAGGGTGGCGGGCGCCGAGCAAGGCGTGAAGGAACCCGAAGCCACGTTTTCGGCTTGCCTCGGCGCAGCGTTCATGGTATGGCCCCCCGGCAAGTACGCCGAATTGCTGGCCGAAAAAATGCGCGGACACGGCGCCGACTCATGGCTTGTGAATACCGGGCTGACCGGAGGGCCGTACGGCGTCGGACAACGCATCGCCCTTGCCTCCACGCGCCGGATTATCGATTCGATCCATGACGGGTCGCTGCGAGAACAACCCATGCGAACCGATCCGGTCTTCGGCTTCGCCGCGCCGACCGCATGCCCCGGCCTGCCCGCCGAATTGCTGTCTCCGCGCGCGACCTGGGCCGACCCGGCGGCGTACGACCGGCAAGCCCGGGAACTGGCGAAGCGTTTCGCAGAAAATTTCGAACGGTACCGGGACACGGCGTCCCCGGAAATGCTCGCCGGCGGACCGGTGAAGAATGCCTGACGGCCTGAAGCAAGGGCGTAATCCTTTTTCGCCTGACCGCCCGAGGCGTATCCTTATTTTTTAAGGCGTTCAATCCGGGCGATTAAATTTTTTAGGCAATACGGTCCGGAGAGGCCTGCGGTGCGCCTTTGAGCGAAACATCGGGCCCCCAATACCCCTGCCGGCCCATCGTCTGCGCACCCTTATGTTTAGGATACTCTGATTAAATCTGCTTCGATCAGCGCTTCACGTTCGCACGTCAAGAAGGTCATAATGGCGTCGTTGAAATCAGCGGTAAATGCTGCGGATTCGGGGCATGGCGAACGTGAAGCGCCCTTCGGGAGGCTGCGAGAGGCGCTCTGGCTGTGTCATTCCTCATTATGTGGGGCCTGCCACATTGCTTCGTCATTCCTTGCCAGGGCGCCCCTCGCAGCCTCTGAACTTTGCACATTTAATCAGAGCATCCTTAACTACGTCGCCACATGCGTATCCACGTTTTCCTCGCCCTCCGAACGGGCGATAACCGCGGCGCCGCACGAATCGCTGTACACATTCACGGCGGTCCGGAACATGTCGAGCGGGCGGTCTATGGCCAGCATGGCGCCCACGATGAACGCCGGGCCCGCGCCGGTCAGCCCCACGGCTTCCAGCACGATAAAAATCACGACCAGGCCCGCAGAAGGAATGGCGGCGGCGCCGATCGAGGCGAGCAGCGCCGTAAACACCACCACAAGCTGGTCCGTAAAGCCCAGGGATACGCCCAGCGCCTGCGCAATGAAAATGGCCCCGAGGCATTCGTAAAGCGCCGTGCCGTCCATGTTCACCGTAGCGCCCATCGGCAGCGTAAACGAGGATACGCGGCTTGATACGCCCACCTTCGTTTCCACGGTCTGCATCGTTACGGGCAGCGTAGCCCCCGACGAAGCCGTCGAGAACGCCGTAACGAGGGGTTCGATCATGTTTCGGAAATGCACGATCGGGTTAATGCGCCCAAGGAAGAATAGCACCCCCGGCAGCGTAACGAACAAATGGATCGCCAGGCCAAGGGCCAGCACGAACATATAGAGGCCGAGGGCCCCGAACGTTTCGAAACCCGTACGGCCCACCAGCGTGGCGATCAGGCCGAACACGCCGATCGGCGCCGCCATGATCACCCAGGTGGTGAGTTTCATCATGGCCTGAAACGCCGACTCGAAAAAATTCCGGAGCGTGGCCTGGGGCTTCTCCGGCAATCCCACGATGGACAGGCCCAGGAGGATGCTGAAGAAAATAATGGCGAGCATCTGGCTGCCCGCCGCCGCCTCGATCACATTGGCCGGCACGATATCCATGATAATGTCCACCGGCGAACTGGGCGTCCTGAGGTCGGGCATTTCGGCCTGTATGGCGTTCGCCACGTCGGTCCTTTCGCCCGGACGAAAAATATTCACCAGAATCAGCCCGTTGGCGATCGCCAGCAAGCTGGTCAATACGTAATAGCCGAGCGTTTTGGAGAAGAGCCGCCCCACGGCGCGCCCGCTGCCTACGGACGCAACGCCCGCGACGATGGACGTAAACACGAGGGGAACGATCACCATGCGCAGCAGCTTCATGAACAGCTGCCCGATCCACTCCACCCTGTCTGCGAAGGGTTCTCCCCCCGCCATACCCGCCGCAATGCCGATCGCCATCGCAATCAGAATCTGCCAATGCAGTTTTTTCCACCAAACGGTTCCGGTTGCTGCAGGCGTCATGACAGTTCGTTACGGGTTATGGAGCAAGGCATTCGTCGCTGGCGAGCGAAACCATCGTAACAGGGATTCGCCGGGCATGTTCCGCCCCGGATTTCCTGCCGCAAGCCCCTCCGCTATCCGAGGTCCGCGAGGGGAAGCAGCACGTACGCGATCAGGCTCACCAGGAAAATAAAAAGGATATTCAACAGGATTCCGGCGCGCGCCATACGGGGAATCGTCACGTACTCGTTGCTGTATACGATGGCGTTCGGCGGCGTGGCCACGGGCAGCATGAAAGCGCAACTGGCGGCCAGGACGGCGGGCACGGCGAATAGCAGAGGCGACTCCCCGAGGCCAACCCCGACAGAGGCCACGACGGGCAGAAACGCCGCGACCGTGGCGATATTGCTGGTCAATTCCGTCAGGAAAATAATCACGAAAGCGATGACCAGAATAATCGGAAAGATTGGCCATCCCTCGATAAGGCTCGCCTGCGAACCAAACCAGGCCGCAAGCCCGGTATCGTTGATCGCCGCAGCCAGGCTCAAGCCCCCGCCGAACAGCACGAGCAACCCCCACGGCAACCGTTCGGCGTCCTTCCATTCAAGCAGAAAGACCCGTTCCGAAACATCGACCGGCAACAGAAAAAACAGCAGGCCCACGCCCATGGCGATACCCGCATCCGACAAGCCGGGAACCATCGGGGCGAGCAAGGGCCGGGTCATCCACAATACGGCCGCAAGGGTAAACAGGGCCATCACCATCTTTTCCGCCCGGCTCATGCGGCCCATGGCGGCCAGCTCCGCATCGATAAAAGCCGCCCCGCCGGGAATTTCCTGCATATCGATCGGATAAACCACGCGGGTAAGCACAAGATACATCGCGGGGAGCGCAATCAGGATCAGGGGCAAACCGACCTGCATCCATTCCGCAAACCCGATCGACACGCCGTAGGTCTCCAGCATGAATCCCGCAAAGAACGCATTCGGCGGCGTTCCGACAAGGGTGGCGATGCCGCCTATGCTGCACGAATACGCAATGATCAGCATGAGGCTCACCGTAAAATGCTCCACGTTCCTTTCGTCGGCCCGACGCGCGAACTCCGCCACGGACAATCCGATCGGAAGCATCATCAGCGCAGTGGCCGTATTACTGACCCACATACTCAAAAACGCAGCCGCGATCATAAATCCGGCCAGGATCGCATAGGGACGCGGCCCCATCATGGCGATGATGCGCAAGGCGAGGCGACGGTGCAAATTCCAGCGCTGCATGCCCGCCGCAATCAAAAAGCCGCCCAGAAAAAGAAAAACGAGCGGATTCGCATAGGGCGCGGACGCGGCGCGTATATCCGCAACGCCCAGCAGGGGAAAAAGCGCCAGCGGCAAAAGCGCCGTAGCGGATATGGGAATGGCCTCGGTCATCCACCAGACGGCCATGAGCAGGCCCACCGCTGCGGTGCGCCAGGCGGCAAGCGGCATATCCGCAGGCGCAGGCGATAGCAAGAGCGCCGCGCAGCAAACCAGGCCTGCGAAGAAACCCGCCCACTGCCGGAAGCGCAAGGCGAATGTTGTCCAGGAAAAGCTGGTCCCCTTGACCACGCGTACGACGTTTCGGATATGGAAAAAACAGAACGCGCTGCATGATAGGCATTGCGGGGCTTCCCGGCAAACGGGAGGCCGGTATCCTTCGCGCGATCTGGATATTCGCTTCGTATTTTTGCCGAATGCGTTTGGCGCACCGTATATGCCGTATATTTCGGCGACGGGCAACGCAGCCGCGCCGAACGACTCATACGACCAACGCTATCCGACCCATCGTCTTTCCGCCCCATGACTGCATCAGGCGCCGAAAATCAACCGCTTCGCATCGCTATCGTGGGCGCCGGCCCGGCCGCCTTCTACGCCGCCGATCATATGACGAAGCAAAAGGACCTGCATGTCGAAATCGACATGTTCGACCGGCTGCCTACTCCATTCGGCCTCGTCCGGGGCGGCGTGGCGCCCGATCATCAGAGCATCAAGAACGTCGTGCGGGTATACCACAAGATTGCCTCCAAACCCGGTTTTCGCTTTTTCGGCAACGTATGTTTCGGCCCGGAGATAACCGTGGAGGACCTGCGGCGACATTACCACCAGATTTTCTACGCCACGGGCGCGCAAACGGACCGCTCCCTCGGCATTCCCGGCGAAGACCTGCAAGGCAGCCATTCGGCGACCGAATTCGTGGCGTGGTACAACGGACATCCGGACTACCGGCGTCTGGAATTCGATTTGTCCGTATCCTCTGCGGTGGTTATCGGCGTTGGAAATGTCGCAATCGACGTGGCGCGCATCCTGTGCCGAACCCCCGAAGAACTGGCCGCCACCGATATTGCGGATCATGCGCTCGAACAACTGCGGGAAAGCCGGATTCGCGAGGTCCATATATTGGGGCGGCGCGGGCCGGTCCAGGCGGCGTTTACCCCCCCGGAAGCCAAGGAACTGGGAGTGCTAGAAGGAGCCGACGCCATCGTACGCCCGGAAGAAGCCGCACTCGACCCGCTGAGCGAGGAAGTGCTTGCTTCCGCGGGCCGTCGCGTACGCCGAAACGTGGAAATCGTCCAGGGATTCGCTGAAGGCAGCCCCTCGGGAAAGCCGAAACGCCTCCACATACGTTTTCTCGTTTCGCCCACCGAAATCGTCGGCGACGAGGCGGGTCGGGTATCCGCCCTGCGCATCGTGCGCAACGAATTGCGCCAAACCGACGACGGACGCCTTCGCCCGCACCCTGTGGATCGGTTCGAAACGATTCCCGCCGGGCTTGTTTTCCGCTCCGTAGGCTATCGGGGCGTTCCGCTGGCGGGCGTTCCCTTCGACGAAGCGCAACACATTATTCCGAACGAACAAGGCCGCGTCACAGACCCGGCGACGGGCCAACCAGTGACCGGCGAATACGCGGGGGGCTGGATCAAACGCGGTCCGTCCGGGGTCATCGGCACGAACAAAGCCGATTCCGTCGAGACGGGGAACTGCATGCTGGAAGATGTGCGGAGCGGAGCGCTGCTTCGTCCGGAGGCGCCGAGCGCCGAGGCGGCGGAACGCATGATTCGCAGCCGCTGCCCGGGCTATTTCAGCTACGAAGACTGGATGCGCCTCGACGAACTGGAAATCGCCCGGGGGCAAGAAGCCGGACGCCCGCGGGTAAAATTCACGAGCGCAGAAGCCATGCGCGCCGCGCTGAACGACATGGCGTGAAGGATACTCTGATTAAATGTGCAAAGTTCAGAGGCTGCGAGGGGTGCGCTGGCCCAGTGTGGAACGGGCATGTGGTTGCGCCTTTGAGCGAAACATCGGGTCCCCAATACCCCTGCCGGCCCATCGTCTGCGCACCCTTATGTATTCGTGAAAAGGCGCACCACAGGCCCCTCTGGACCGTCTTGCCTTAATCAGCGTGTCCTTCAGGCTTTATTGCCGCAAAAAGGCCAGCAAGTCCGCCATCTCCTGCAGATCGATATCCTCTTCGAGACCGGGCGGCATCGGCGATTCGTCGAGCCGCCGCAAGGTTTCGATGGCCCCGCGCAACACGATTTCCTCCCGCCCCTCTTCCGTGACCAGCGTAACGGAAGAGGGCGTATCCGCCTGCAAAATACCCGTCAGGGGCGGATCGCCCCTGCGCTCCATTCGCCACAATGCGTAGCCGTCCGCAATGCTCCGCTCCGGGATCAGAATCGCTTCGAGCAGCGCCCGGGACGGCCAGTGCCGGACCGTGCCAAGGTCCGGCCCGAAAAGCGCGGAGCCTGCGCCGGCCCCATGACAACGGGCGCATACGGAAAAATACACGGCCTGGCCCCGCCCGGCGTCGCCCGACAGGTCGAGCGCGGCTTCGTAAGCCCGCATCACGTCGGGGCGGGAAGCATCCGAAGCCCGCAGCAAATCCCGGGCGCGCGCCTTCACGGCGCCCTTCGTATCCCGCATCAAACGAACGCGACGGTTCCAGCCAAGCGCCGAACGGCTTATATCCCCCCCTTCCACGGCGTCGAGCAACAGATGCATGCGGGATTCGGAGCGCAACAGGGCATTCAGCGCTTCGTCGCGGGCCCCCGCAGCGAGGCGGGCATAGACATTCAGCAAAAACCGCCCCGCATCGTCTCCGGGCGCCCTTCCGAGGACGCGCACCGCTGCTTTCTGCACCCCGGCCTCCGCCCCCGACCGGATCGCAAGGTCCCGCAGCGCCGGGACGACTGCCCCGGGATCGCCCATTTCCATCAGGACCAGCATGTCTATGCGCCGCGCCGGCGGCTCCGCGCCGGAAGCGGCTATCGCCATGGCCCGGGCAGGATCAACGTCCACGCTCCCGGCATGGCGAAGCAGGTTCAGCAATCCCTGGCGCATCGCCGGATCCGCCGCCGCATAAAACGCTTCGAGCAAGCGCTCGCCATCGACCGGGAATCCATCCTCCTTCGGGCCGGTCGCCGTACGACGCCCCAGCCCGTCGGCAAGGCCCTGAAGAATTTCGGCGCGCCCGCCGCCCGGCGCGTCAAGGGCGAGCCGGACGATCTCCCGAATATCCGCAGGCGACCCGGAAACGCCCGCAAGCGCCGTCAAACGACGCAGGTACGAGCGTCCTTCGGCCCGGTCGCCGAACATGCGCGCCGCTTGTGAAATTTTATCGAAATCCGAAGAGGCGCCTGCAGTAAGCGCCGCCATCTGCACCCATGGATCGGCCAGGTCCCGCGCCAGCAAACGATCCCGCGCATCCGCCGCCCGATCCGTAGCAAGGTCCCCCAGCGTCAGCAACAATTGGAAACGCACCTTCGGGTTCGGATCGTCCGCCATGGCGATCAGGTCGTTTTCGAAAAGAGCCGCGCCCTTTGCTTCGTCAAGGATTTCCGCAAGCCGAATCGCCTGGGCGCGGACGCCGGGATGCCTGTCCGACAACGCAGCGCGCAGCACATCCGCCTCCAGCAACCCGATCCCGCGCAGCGTCCAGAGCGCATGCAAACGGGCGAACGGGCGATGGTCTTCCCGCACCATGCGCGCCAGCGTCGGCCCGACCGCCATCGCCTGCCGGTCCACGAGCAGCCGCTGGGCATGCGTCCGCCGCCACCTGTTCTTGTCCCCCAGCAAGTCCGCCAGCGCGCCATCGGACAGACTGCCCATGTCCATAGCGTCCAGCCAGTCGGCGACGGGCGCGTCCTGCGCGGCGATGCGGTAAATGCGCCCCCGGTCGTTGCCGTCGTACAACTGTCCTGACGCAATGGCCGCCTCGTCCATCCACTCGGGATGCTCCACAACCTTCCGATAATAATCCACCACATACAACGCGCCGTCCGGTCCCGCGTACGTATTCACCGGACGGAACCAGCTATCCACAGACGCCAGGAACTCTTTCCCTTCGTACAGGCGGCGGGCCGCAAACGTCGCTCCGGCGTCCGCCACCACGTCGGCGCGCACCAGATTATGCACCGATTCGGTAACGAACGTTACCCGGTCGAACGGTTCGGGAAAGGCGCCGCCCGCATAGTACGTCGGTCCGGCCGCCGACGTGAATACGCCGCGGTCAGTGAGCAGTTGATGTTCCGGGCCGATCGTAACGGGAAACACGTTTGCCGCATTCTCCTGATCGGGCGTATACGCTACCGCCTCGCGCACTGGAAGTCCGGGACTTCTGCGCAAATACCGCGCTGCAATGACCTCATGAAAATGGCGGCGGGCATTGCTGACCAGAAAATGCCGTCCCCAGGGATCGAACGCGTGCCCGAATTGCGAAGCCCCGGACAATTCCTCCAACTGTCCCGTGTCCGGTCGAAAACGAACGTTGCGTCCGCTGGCGTTGCGGGCCAGCGCGGGGCTTTCGGGACGATCCGGAAAATGCACGGCGCTGCCGAAATCCCCGAACTGGTCGGCGTGCGCTTCAGTGTATATCGGCCCGTTATTGGCCAGATAAACCCCGTTGTCGAGGCCGTACAGCGGATTATTGAAGTTGTGCTGCGGATTAGACAGGGCGAACCCGGTCAGCACGACCTGCCGGATATCCGCTGCGCCATCGCCGTCGCGGTCTTCGAGATAGAGCACGTCGGGGGCGTCGGTAACCAGTACGCCCGCCTTCCAGCGCATAATGCCGGTGGGCAACGTAAGGCCCTCGGCGAATGTCACGCGCGTATCGGGGTACGCATCGCCATCCGTGTCCATTAGCCGCACCACGCGCCCCGTGCCCCCCGTATCAAGCGGATAGCCCGGCATTTCCACGACATACAAACGCCCCGCCTCGTCCACCGTCATATCCACCGGATCGACGACAAGCGGCTCTGCGGCGAACGTTTCGACGCGAAAACCCTCGGCTATTTCGAGCGTAACGAGCGCCTCGGCGGGTTCGTACGGCGGACCTTCCCGGAAATCTCCCGGCCCGCCGCGCTCCGCATTCGCAAACATTGCGAGCGCAGCGAGCGCCGATACCGGTAAAACAAGCCGGAGGAACCTCCAGCCCCGAACGGAAGCAACCATCTGCTATCGGTTTTGATCAGCGTACAGGATACCCTGATTAAATCTCCCAGCCCTCGCGGTACGGACGATGCAGATACTGCTCGGCTTCCGGGGCGTTGGGGATGGTCATTGTTTCCGCGTCGTACCGAATCAACGTATTGGCTTGCAAGGCCACGACGCCCAGCAACATAACCTCGGTGAGCGGTACGGCGTAGGAAAACGGGCAAGTGGCTTCGGCAAGACCCTTGCACGCATTCACCCAATTCATTTCGTGGCTTTCCTTGATCCGGGGGAGGGTCTGCGGGACGTCCGCATATTCTTCCATCAGGGTCTCCGGGTACAGGCGCGGATTGTGACCGTACGTATCGTACAACAGTACGCCCTGGTCGCCGACCAGCAGGGCGCCCCCGCCCGGAATGAGCGTTACGTCGTCGGGCAACGCCGCGGGGCGCGGAGCGATCAGTCCGCCATCGTACCACATCATTCGGAAAGGCTCGCCGTCGCGCGCAAATTCGTATTGCGCCATCTGGGCTTGCGGCCATGCGGCATGGTCCACGCGCTCGAACGGGCTGGAACTGGTCCAGACCGATTCGGGATATTCGAGGTCCAGCGCCCAGTAAGCGTGGTCGATGAGGTGCGCGCCCATATCGCCCAGCGCACTCGTACCCCAATCGACCCAGCCGCGCCAGGCAAACGGCGCGTACGAATCATGGTACGGCGCCTCGGGAGCAGGTCCCAGCCAGATGTCCCAATCCATATGCTCCGGCGGCGCCATGCTTTCCTTCGGAATGGGTACGCCTTGCGGCCAGATAGGGCGATTCGTCCAGATGTGCGCTTCCCGGACCGTCCCGATCGCGCCGGCGCGCACCCATTCGATCAGGCGCCGTCCGTCGTCGTGGGAATGCCCCTGATTGCCCATCTGCGTAACCACGCCGGTTTGCTCCGCCAGTTCCAGCAAGCGTCGCGCCTCCCGAATCGTCCGCGTAAGCGGCTTCTGCACATACACATGCTTGCCGAGTTGCATGGCCATGCTGGCCGCCACAGCGTGCGTGTGATCCGGCGTCGCCACGATCACCGCGTCGATATCGTCGCCGCGCTCGTCGAGCATGCGCCGGAAATCCTTGTATCTGGCCGCGCCCGAATACTTCTCGAAGGAGCCCGAAGCCCGATCCCGATCCGGATCTGCCAGCGCCACGATATTTTCCGATGCGACATTTCCCAGATTCTGATTGGCGATGCCGCCCGCGCCTACGCCTGCGATATTCAGCAGGTCGCTGGGCGCGCGATACCCCGCCCCGCCGAGAACGTGTCTGGGGACGATCGTTACGCCCGCCGCCGCAAGCGAGGCATTGCGCAGAAAAGCGCGACGAGAAAATCTTTCCGCGTTCATGAAATTTTCGCAAGTCATGTTGTCAGGAACCCTGATCGGGCAAGACGCCCGGCGCACTGGATCGCCAGGACGGCAAACCGGCGAAAATCACACCTGATTTCGTCTGACCGCCCCTGAACCCCGATCCAACGCAATAAACGTAAGAAACGACGCGCAACCGCGCATCTTTTTTTTGCAATAGAGTATCGTCCTTCGCCTGCGAAGGCGACGCGCTGAGCGAAGTGATTTTGATCAGCGCATCCTGAAATACCCGGATTACCTCAAGGTCTCGTATATTGAAGGAACCTCTGATTAATTCTACTTCGATCAGCGCTTCGCGTTCGCGCGTACAGCGACATTATGACGGCGTCGTTGCAATCAGCGGCATACGCTACGGATTCGGGCGCAGCGGACGCGAAGCGCCCTTCGGGAGGCTGCGAGGGGCACGCTGGCTGTGTCATTCCTCATTACGTGGGACCTGCCGCATTGCTTCGTCATTCCTTGCCAGCGCACCCCTCGCAGCCTCTGAACTTTGCAGAATTAATCAGAGGTTCCTTAAAGACACCCTGCATGATGGACCATAATCGGCTTGGCCATGCAATACCCTCTATCTCTTTGCATCCTATGCAGTTGACGACAGGCGAAATACGCGCGGCGAGCAGGCGTCTGGAACATGCTCCTGCGGAAGAAGCGCTCGCATGGGCCTTCGAGACCTTCGGCGACAATGCGGTCACCAGCACGGGCTTTGGCCTCTCCGGCGTGGCCCTGATGCACATGCTTGCCCGCATCCGCCCGAAAGCCACCGTGTTCTATCTTGATACGGATTTGCTCTTTCCCGAATCCCATGCGTTGAAAAGCCAGTTGGAAAAACGCCTCAATATTAAAATCCTGCGCATTCATCCCGGTATCTCGCTCGAGGAACAAGCCCGATGGGAAGGCGAAAACCTTTGGCTGTCTGACCCGGATCGCTGCTGCTTTCTGCGCAAAGTGCAGCCGTTGCGCCGGTTTCTTGCGTCGAAGGACGCCTGGATTACCGCAATCCGACGCGACCAGGCCCCCACGCGCAGGGACACCGCCATGGCGGAATGGGACCAGTTTCACAATCTGGTCAAAATCAATCCGATGGCCGCCTGGACCGAATCCGACGTCCGGGAATACATCGCCCGGCACGACCTGCCCTACAATCCCCTGCACGACCGCGGTTATCCGAGCATAGGCTGCATGCCCTGCACGAAACCCGTTGAGAACGGCCAGGATATTCGTTCGGGACGGTGGCAAGGCCACGCAAAAATGGAGTGCGGCATCCATTGGCGCTTTCCCGACAGAAAAGCGACCGGGAGTTGAATCCGCCTGCTTCGTCGGCCCCGGCGTAGTATCCCTTACTCGCCCGGCGCAAACGTCACGTCGAAATGCACCGTCACTTCGTTGCCCGTGCGCAGCGCGCCGGCCAGGGCCGAAGGCGGCCGCATCCCGTAGTCCGTGAAGAGGATCGGGGTCATCCCCATGTAGCGCACCGCCCCGCCCTCAAGCTGCTCGGCGGTCACTTCCATCTCTACCGTCTTCGTTACGCCCGCAATGGTAAGCTGCCCCTCCGTAAGCAACGTCCCCGCATCGGCCTCGGAAACGGCGGCGCCCGTCAACCGATAAACGATTTCCGGATGCTCGCGGCTCTTCAGGGCGCCGATTATCTTGCGATTCATGATCGTCCCCTTGTCGCCCTTGATCTCCCCGGAGGCCACGGTAATCGCAAGGCTGTCCGGCGCCGTCGCCTCGCCCGCCCGGACGGCCCCGGTTATTTCATTGGCGCGAACGGTCCAGTCGCTCCGGTTCGACGTACCGTCTATCCAGATCGAACTCTCCGCCGACAAAGCCATCGTTTGCGCCTGCGCAGCCCTCGGCAATGCAAAAATCGCCAGCGCAAGCAAGGCAACTGCCCTCGTCGTTCTGATTATTCTGGTCGTTCCGTGCTTCGTCGCGGCTTTTTTCATGGCGTCGTTATCCGTTTTTCCGATATGTCCCTGTATATGGGACGCTTTTCGGCGCAGGTTGTTGCGATCCGGCGTTATACATTGACAAGGGGGGATACTCTGATTAAGGCAAGACGGTCCAGAGGGGCCTGTGGTGCGCCTTTGAGCGAAACATCGGGGCCCCAATACCCCTGCCGGCCCATCGTCTGCGCACCCTTATGTATTCGCGAAAAGGCGCACCACAGGCCCGTTCCACACTGGGCCAGCGCGCCCCTCGCAGCCTCTGAACTTGGCAAATTTAAATCAGGGTATCCCGGAATACCTATTGACAATATGCAACAATGTCGCTTATTTAGTAGATTCATGCGAATTCTTGCGAACTCGTACGTTTCCGAAACAAACCGTACTGAAATAACCGACTCCCGCACGCGGGCCAGATTCCGCAAACAGCCTTTCCGCCGGAAGGGCTTTCGGTTCCGTTCCACCGCTTCGCTGCGATAGCCGCACGGAAGCAACATACCTACCAACCTACCCCAAATCATGAACAGGAAAAAATCGTCCACAGACGCCGCCTCCCGGCGTGAATTCGTCAAGAAGAGCGCGCTCGGAGCCGCCGCCATGCTGGCGGGATACGCCCCCGCCATGGCCAGCGCCCCGCGCCGAACGACCGCTGCGCGCAAAATGGCTCCCGCGTCCGTCCTCGGCGCCAACGATCGCCTGAACATCGGGTTCATAGGCGTTGGCGGCCAGGGGTACAATGCCCATGTGGGCGCCATCGACAATCATGGCGCGGAATTCAATGCAACCGGCGTGGCTGTCTGCGACGTTTTCAACAAGCGCAGGGATCGCGCCGTCGAAAGACTCGGCCTCACGGATGCAGATGCATACGACGACTACCGGGGCCTGCTTGAGCGAGACGATGTGGACGCGGTCTTCATCGGCGCCGTGGACCACTGGCACTCGGCCATCGCCACCGACGCCATGGACGCAGGCAAGCATGTCTACTGCGAAAAGCCGATGACGCGCTACCTGAGCGAAGCCTTCGATATCTACGACAAGACGATGGAAACCGGGAAGATTTTCCAGATCGGTTCCCAGTACTGCACGGAAGGCAAATGGCACCGCGCCGCGGAAATGATCCAGGACGGCATGATCGGCCCGCTCGTGCTGGGGCAGGACTCCTACTGCCGCAACAACCCCGACGGGGAATGGAATTATGCGATCGACGAGGATTCCAACGCAGACAATATCGACTGGAGCTCATGGCTTGGCCCGGTTTCGGATCGTCCGTTCAGCGCTGACGAATATCACCGCTGGCGTAAATACTATCCGTACTGCGCGGGCATTCTTGGCGACCTGCTCGCCCACCGCATCCACCCGCTGATGATCGCCACAGGGGCTCCTGAATGGCCGGTGCGGGTCGCCTCGCTCGGTACGCGCAAGATTACGCCCGACCGCGACGTGCCCGACAACACGCAGGTGCTTGCCGAATTTCCCAGCGGCCTGACCCTCATGGTGATCGGCAGCACGGTCAACGAGCAGGGACTTCAGCAGGTCATCCGGGGCCACGAAGGCACGTTGTACTTCAGCGGCAACAGCATCGAACTGCGTCCGGAGCGGCCCTTCGCCGAATTCATCGACCAGCAGATCGAAGACAACATCGAGCCGGGCGTAAGCGTGCCCAAGCATGTAGAGAACTGGCTTACCTCCATCCGCGAGAACACGCAGCCCAACGGCAATATCGACCTTTCGATCAAGGCGCAGACGATTATCTGCCTGGCCGAAATGTCGACTCGCCTGGGCGAAATGCTCTACTTCGACGAGGCCACCCGCAAGATTACGACGGGCAGCGGACGCGAGATTGAGCCGATCACGTACGGTACGCTCAAACTGTCGTAAGTCTCAGCAGGCAAACGGCGGAGGCGGGGATGGATACGGTTCGATTGGCGCGCAGGGCGATGGCTTGTCGCTTCGAACTGGTGCTGCAAGGCGAGGACGCGCCGCGGCTGCGGGCCGCCGGCGAAGAAGCGTTCCGGGAAATCGAATGGCTGGAAACGCGGCTATCCAGATTCCTTCCCGCCTCCGATGCGTCCCGGATCAACGCCCGCGCAGCGACAGAGGCCGTGCCGGTCGAGCCGTGGTTGTTCGATCTGCTGAAACGGTGCCTGTATCTGCATGACCGTACGAACGGAGCGTTCGACCTGACGGTGGGGCCGCTCATGCAAGCATGGGGATTCTACGGCGACGGCGGGCGCGTACCGGACGCCGACGCCTTGGTCGAGGCCCGGCGACGCACCGGCATGCACCTTGTGAAACTGGACGAGGCGCAGCGCGCGGTGCGTTTTGCGCAAGATGGCGTTGCGCTTGATTTCGGGGCGATCGGAAAAGGATACGCAGTGGACGAAGCCATGCACATATTGCGGGAGGCCGGCGTGGAACGGGCCTTTTTGCACGGAGGAACTAGCACGATGTACGGCTTGGGGAAACCCGCGGACGCCGAAGCATGGAACGTCGCCATCGTCGATCCCCGGGCGCCGGACGAACCCGTCGCCGTCGCTGCGCTGCAAAACGAAGCCTTGTCGGTTTCGGCCGTATCAGGCAAATCGTTCGAATTCGAGGGGACCTGCTACGGCCACGTACTGGACCCGCGCCTCGGGAAGCCCGTGCGCGGCGCCGTGCTGGCTGTCGCCGCGCACGCCTCCGCCGCGACAGCCGACGCCGTTTCGACGGCCTTGCTGGCGGAAGCGCGCCCATTTCCCGAATATCGATCCCTGATCATTGAACCGGGCGCGCCACGTCGTATCTTGCACAAGGGAATTCCCCTCCATTCGCCCGCAAGCCATGCGGCGACGCCTGCCGCCCCCGCATCGAACGGCCATGCATTCATTCCAGCCTGAACGACACGCCATGAACGACCGTACGCACGGCGGCCTGCTGAGCCGCCGGAATTTTCTGAAACAGAGTTCCCTGATCCCCCTTTCGGGCCTGCTGGCGCAAAGCCCTTCCATCGGCGCCGCTGCGCGACGAACAGGTTTTCAGGAGCAAGTGCAAACCGCGCTGATCGGCTTCGGGCCGCAGGGACGGGAAATCGCGGCGACCCTGACGCGCATCCCCGAGGCGAACCTGGCCGCGGTCGTGGACAACTACAACGTCATGCTGCGCCGGTCGCAACGCTCGATGCCCGAGACGCCCACGTTCGAAGACTACCGCGCCGTGCTGGAAAACCCGGATATCTCCACGGTCTTCATCGCCACGCCGACGCACACGCACAGGCAGATTGCGCTGGACGCCTTGTCCGCCGGGAAACATGCGTACGTAGAAGCGCCGATGGCCTCGACCATCGAAGATGCGCGGGCGATGGCGCAGGCCGCCCGCGACAACCCGAACCTGATCTTCCAGGTGGGACTGCTCACCCGATCCCATCCGAACTACCGGTCCGTCTTCCAGTTCATTCGGAGCGGCGCCCTTGGAAGGGCCACCATGGCCCGCGCGCAGTGGCGTTCGAAAGAAAGCTGGCGCAGGGTCTCTCCGAATCGGGAGCGCGAAATAGCGCAAAACTGGCGGCTGGACGCGGAGGTCTCCACCGGGCTCATCGGAGAAATCGGCATGCACCAGCTCGACCCGGCTTTCTGGTTTCTGGGCAAACGTCCGGCAGCGGTTACCGGCCTGGGGCAAATCATGCTATGGGACGACGGGCGCAAGACGCCGGACACGATTCAGGCGGTATTCGAACTGGAAGATGGGGTCCCCCTGCTGTACGACGCCACGCTGACCAGTTCGTTCGACGGCGCCTACGACACCTATTCCGGGCGCGACAGCACCATCGTGTTTCGCGATCACCGGGCCTGGATGTTCAAGGAAGTGGACGCCCCGTTGCTCGGCTGGGAGGTCTACGCCCGAAAAGACCAGTTCTACAAGGAACTCGGGATTGCGCTGGCGGCGAACGCCACCCAACTGGACGCGCAAGACATTTCGCCGACCGAAGACGATCCCAACCTCGAAACGCCGTTGTGGTATGCGATGCGGGACTTCATCGACAACCATGCCTTCGGCCCCTACCTGCCGGCGGCGTCGTACGAAGTGGGCTTCGAGGCCGCCGTCGTGGCGATCCGGGCCAACGAGGCCATTCTTCAGGGAACGCGCCTCGCCTACGACGACGCCCTGTTTGAAATTTAAGGACACTCTGCTTTCACCCAAAAAACGATCCTGTCATGGCCAATACGGACGCTCGCCGTACGCGGCGCGATTTCTTGCAAAAAACCGGCTCGCTCCTCGGCGGACTCACCCTGTCGGGAACGCCGCTGGCTGCCTCTGCAAGCATGGCGGGCAACCGCCCTCGCACGCTGTCTCCGAACGCAAAGCCCCTCGGCGTAGCTCTCGTGGGGCTGGGCAATTACGCCACGAACCAGTTGGCCTCCGCGCTCAAGGAAACGGAACGGTGCCGCTTGACAGGCATCGTAACCGGTACGCCCTCCAAGATAGACCGCTGGCGAACCGAGTACGATATCCCGGAAAAAAACGTCTACAATTACGAGACCTTCGACGGAATCGCCGACAATCCGGATATCGACATCGTATATGTGGTGTTGCCGAACAGCATGCATGCAGAATATGCGATCCGGGCTGCCGAGGCAGGCAAGCATGTCATTACGGAGAAGCCTATGGCTACCTCCGTCCGCGACTGCGAGCGCATGATCGAGGCGTGCGACAAGGCCGGCGTGAAGCTTTCGGTGGGATACCGCCTCCACTTCGAACCGCACCACCAGGAAATCATGCGCCTGGGGCAGGAACAGGTTTTCGGGCCGGTCACTTTGGTCGAGGCCAATTTCAGTTTTACCTCGCGCAACACCGACGCCTGGCGATTCAGCAAGGAAATGGCGGGAGGAGGCGCCTTGCTGGACGTAGGCGTCTACGCCATCCAGGGCGCCAGGTATACGATCGGCGAAGAGCCGGTCCGGGTCCGGGCGTCAGGCCACAACACCCGCCCGGACATCTTTACAGAAATTTACGAGACCATCCTGTGGGACATGGAATTTCCGGGCGGCGCCGTATCCACGCATAGTACATCCTATTCGGCTAATTCGAATCGCCTGTACATGATGGCCCCGCGGGGCTGGGCAAGAATCGAACCGTCCTTCATGTACGACGGGCAATCCGGACAGACAAACGAGGGACCAATGAACTTCCCGGAGGCGGTGCAGCAAGCGTTGCAAATGGACGACTTCGCCCGATGCATCGCAGAAAACGAAACGAGCAGGGTTTCCGGCGAAGAAGGCCTGAAGGACATGAAAGTCATTGAGGCGATCTACCGCTCGATCGACCGGGGCGGAAGATGGGTGGAGGTGTAATTGATTTCGCCCCTTCTTGTGGCCTATGTAGCCGAGCAGTTCGGCTGGAACAGCATGTTCTACCTGTTCGTGGTGTTCGCTATAATCTCCGGAACGCTGCTCGCAACGAAGTGGAATTACGGGAAGAAGCCTGCGCCTGCAACATGAGGACGCTTCCGGTGAAGGACAGGCGGTCCAGAGCCGCTCTCGCCATCACGCAAGCGCAACAACGAGCATAAAAACGCGTACACGGCGTACAGGGCGCTCCCGCTGCCCGTTACCCTCACGGATCCACCGAAACGTACGCATCGATCAGCGCCTGCTCCCCCTCCTTGCCGGGTGCGGCATTCCCGTGCTCCATCCCGAGGATGTCCGTATACCCCCGTTCGTGGATGTATTTGAACACGTTTCGGTAGTTGATTTCGCCCGTCGTCGGCTCCTTCCGGCCCGGGTTGTCGCCGATCTGGAAATAGCCGATCTCGTCCCATGATTTTTCGATGTTCGGGATCAGGTTCCCCTCGCTGATCTGCTGGTGGTAGATATCGAAGAGAATCTTGCAGGCGGGGCTGTCTACATGCTTGCAAATCATGTATGCCTGGGGCGCCCGGCTCAGAAACACGCCGGGATGATTCGACCACCAGTTCAGGGGCTCCAGCACCATAACCAGGCCATGCGGCTCCAGAATCTCCGCCGCGCGCTTCAGCGATTCCACCACATGCACCGTCTGGTACTCCATTTCCTGGCGCTGGTCGACTCGCCCGGGCACCACCGTCATCCATGTAGCGTTCACGCGCTTCGCTACTTCCACGGCCCCGCGGATATCATCCAGAAATTCTTCCCGCCTGGCCGGATCGCCGCTCGCCAGATTGGGTCCCTGCCAGTCGATCCTGTGCGCAACGAATACGCCCATGCGCATATTCAAACGAGTCATTTCCTGCGCAATAGCCTCCTGCATCTCGGGGGTGCGGCCCGACATGCCGTTGTCTTCCATGGACCGGAAGCCCATCTCTGCCATAAAACGAAGCTGATCGAGCAGATCGTCCCCTGCATGGCGCCTGAACATGCCGAAATGCGGGGCATAGTCGAGCGTGAATTCGGGGCGGTTTCCGGAAAAACCGGAAGGTTCGCCTATCTCGGATAAACCGGCTGCAAGGCTCGTATGGGCCAAGGGAAGAGCCGCTGAGGCAGCCGCAAGGGAACGCAGAAAACGACGTCGTTGCATGGTTGTATGGATTTTGATCAGTGTATCTTTAAGGCAATACGATCAAGAGGGTCTGTGGTTGCGCCTTTGAGCGAAACATCGGGCCCAAATACCCCGGCCGGCCCATCGGCCCTGCGCACCCCTCGCAAACCTATGATCTTTGTGGATTTAATCAAAGTATTCCTTAAAAGTGGACATAAATTATGTCCACTTTTTTATCTTCCCGTCCCATCACAAAGTCTTCCAGGGCGCTTCCGACAAACCCAGCCGTTCAATCTCTGATTTCGGGGCGCCCGTCCATTCAGGGACAAACACGTTGCCCATATAGCCCAGATCGGCCATGCCCGCTTCCGTGGTCCAGAACCCGGACGCCGTCAAGTCGCGGAAGAAATTGAAAAACGCGACGCCCTCTGCAAGCGCGGGGTCGGCGTCCTCGGGCCAGGCGATCGCATCGACCAGTTCGACGCGTTGCGTCTCGGAACACGCCGCAAACGACGCCCCGAACCGTTTTCGGGCCCAAGCGTCCAGCCAGGTTAATCCCTGGCGCATGGGATCCTGCATATCCGGCATATCCGTCACAATAAAATCCATGAATTCCGGCGCGCCCACATCCGTGGCGCCGCCCGACCGGTCGTCCGCTGGAATAACCATGTCCGCAAGAATACGCACGGTCTCGTACTCCTCGTCCGTAAAAAACGACGGCGAAAAATCTCCCTCGGCGCGGGCTGCTTCCGTCTGGCGGGCAGCGCGCTCGGCGTCGGAGGCGGTCCACCGGCATCCGGCCGCCGTCAGTGCGCCGGGCGCGGTGGCCGACAGGGCCAGGGCCAGCAATTTAAGCGATTCGCGACGATCCATAGGGCACCTTCTATCGGGTCAATAACACTGTACTTGCAAACGTGAAGGACTGAGCGAAGCGGTTTTGATCAGAGTATCCTGCAATACGTCCGGTGTGGTTCCGAGCTACAAGGCGCCGGCGTTGCGAAGTTCGACGATATGATCCGCCGTCCGCCACGCCAGCGCCAGAATGGTCCATGTCGTGTTTTTATGCGCCTGAGACACGAACGGCGCCCCATCCGTCACGAACACGTTCCTTGCGTCGTGCGCCTGGCACCAGGCGTTCAGCGGGGCCTTTGCCGGATCGTCTCCCATGCGCACCGTGCCCACCTCATGGATAATCCTCCCCGGCGCCAGAATGCCGTATCCCTCGTCTTCCGAAGGCATGGGCGTAAGGATTTCGCCCCCCATGGCTTCCACAAGCTGGCGGCCTGCTTCCTGGGCATGTTTGATCTGGAGATACTCTTCGTCGCTCCAGCGCACATGGAAACGCAAGACGGGAATACCGTATTTGTCCACGACATCCGGGTCGATTTCGCAATAATTATCGTACCGGGCAATCATCTCGCCGCGGGCGGAAAAGCCCACCACGGAACCGTACAAATCCCGGTAATCCTGCTTGAGCTGCATCCCGTAGCCGCCCCCGCCCCGGGGACGATCCTCAAAAAGGTTATTGATCGTATGAATCCCGCCCATGAAGCCGTAACCGGGCTGGTCCCGGCCTCCCCATACTTCGAGATGGTAGCCCCGGGCAAAATCGCGCCTGGCGTCATGTCCAAACCAGGGAATGTAAATGTGCGCCCCGCCTGCGCCGTCTTCGTTGTGCGCCGCGCGCCCGACCAGCTGCGGAAAAATTCCGGCCACGCTGGCGCCCGTGGAATCCATAAGATACCGTCCCACGACGCCGCTTGAATTGGCCAGGCCGTCCGGGTGCCGGGGCGAAGCCGAATTCAACAGCAGCCGGGCCGTTTCGCATGCGCTCGCCGCCAGCACGACGACCCGGGCGCGCACCGCGTACTCCTGCATGTCGCGCCGGTTCACGTACGACACGCCGGTGGCCAGTCCCTCCTGATCCGTGATGATCTCTCGCGCCATGGCGTGGTCCACAATGGTCAACCGCCCCGTATCAAGCGCCGGAGGCAACAACACCGACGGCGAGGAAAAATTCGAACTCGTGGCGCAACCCCGCCCGCACTGCCCGCAAAAATGGCACGCAACCCGCCCGTTGTGCGGTTTCGTCAGGATGGAAAGGCGGTTCGCCAACACCGGAATGCCCAGCCGGGCCGCTCCCTGCATAACGAGCAGTTCATGCAAACGCGGCGCAGGAGGCGGCAAAAATTCCCCGTCCGGCTCGTTGTAAAAACCGTCCCGGTTGCCAAAAATCCCGACAAGGCGATCCACCTTGTCGTACCACGGGGCAAGGTCTTCGTATCCTATGGGCCAGTCGTCCCCAAGCCCGTCCAGGCTGTATCCGCGAAAATCGTCCGGGCCGAATCGCAACGAAATGCGCCCCCAGTGGTTCGTGCGTCCTCCCAGCATGCGCGCCCGGAACCAGTCCCATTCCGTCCCCTCGGCGCGCGCGTACGGCTCGCCCTCGATTTCCCAGCCGCCGATGCACCCGTCGAATTCGCCGAACGGCTTCTCTTTCGAAGACGCCCCTCGTCTGGGCGACGTATAGTTCCAGGTGAACATGTCGCCGTCCACCGCCGCATCCCACATGGGACCCGCCTCCAGCATCGCCACATTCGCGCCCGCCTGGGCCAGTACGTACGCCGCCATGCCCCCGCCGGCGCCCGAGCCGACAATAACCACATCGTAGATATCGGGATTGACGATATGTCGCATAGCGGTCAGGTATTGACAGAATGTGTGGCGAATATACAGGCCGGTTCGGACCACAATATCCGAGTTCAGCTATCCTGTAGTTAACGGCGTTTGCTCCTCGGATGCAATACCTTTCCGCTCTTTCCCTGGGCAAATCCCTCGATTCCCCGGAAAATTTCGCTCACGCACGGCTCCGGGGGGTTATGGCACTCCGGCACGTTTCGGGGAAACAGGCCCGTGCATCGAGGCAGGAAATTATAGCCGGCCTGAAGACTCGTTGCCGTGAGGGGCGTCCACTCCCGGCCTATCCCCTCTCCGGCGCCGAAGAAACCGAAGCCGTTCTGCACGTTGGAAAACGTACCCGGCACCGCCAGCTGGTTGGCGTCGAACACCCCGCCGGGCGGCGCCCAGGTCGAATCCGCAAGCAGGCCCGAAAACTCCATTTTCCGAAGCCATATGTCCGGAGCGCTTTCTTCCGGATCTGTAATCAGGCAGTTGATTTGATACGCCGCCCGAACGGTCTCGAAATCCCGCTCCATATCTATCGTAAAACGCCACCCTCCGGGGATGCGCTCGACCCGATCTTCGTACGAAACGATCACCGGCAACTGCACGGCGGGAGCCACCGGAGACCCTTGCGGCCAGGCTTGCGGAGGAGGCACATTGATGGCGTGGTACGTTACGCGCAGCCCGATGAGGTTCGGCACGTCGCCGTCGATAAAGACGGGAATCTGAACGTCGGGCCGTCCGGTTTCGAGCGTAAACTGCGCCGAGGGCGGCACGGACACTTCGACGCTCGTCGTTTCGCCGTCCGAACGAACCACTTCGAGCAGATAGCGCGCATCGTACTCTGGCCGAAAAGGCGCCATGAAAAAATGTCCGGCGATCAAACTGTCGAAATGTACGCGTTCGTACGTCCATTCCAGGCGCTTCCCCGTCGCAAGATGCGTGGAAAATACGCGGGCGTCGATCCTCGTCTCCTGGTCGGGAATCAATTCATCCGCGACTTCGAAAACGCGAACGTACTGCGTGTCGGCGGCGGAATCCAGAAAACCCCAGACCGTAAAGGGAATGTCGGTCCCGGTAATGGCGTCCACGTTTTCCTCGCAACCGGCGGTGGACAGGAGCAAAACCGGAAGCATAACCGCCGGAAGAAGCCGGATAATCCATTTTTTACGCAGGCGCTTCATGGCGATATTCAAAACTGGACCTTCAGGCCCGCGATGGGAACGAGGGGCAATTGATCGGTGCGGCGGGCCGTGAGCAAATCCAGCGTAAAGAGGTTCGCCCGGTCATAGGCGTTCATCACGCCGGCCTGCACGGTCATTTCCACCCCGGCCGGCATATCGAAGGTCCGGTCCACGGTAACGTCCAGCCGGTGATACGCAGGAAGCGCGCCCCGATACGGAATGCTTTCGTAAATGACGCGGGGAAATCCGCGGACGTTTCGGACATCGACGGGGCCGTCCATCAACACGAAACCGTCGAACCCCGAGACGGGCGTATACGGCAATCCGGAGCCGAACTGCCACCGGGCGCTTACGTCGAATCCGTATACCGCGACCTTGCCCAGCATATTGACCTGGTGACGCCGGTCGTGAGGAGGACGAAACCGCCCGGGATTGTTCACCGCCGGACTTGCCGGATCGATTTCGTAGCGGGTAGAAGACAGCCCGTAATTCACAAACCCGTAAAAACGGGGGCGCCGCACTTCCAGCCGCAAATCGAACCCGTACGCCTCGCCATGGGCGTCTTGCAAGCGCGTGGTAAAGCCCGGAAACGCCGTCCATTCCCCAATGAAGATGTGGTCCATACTCTTGTAAAATCCCTCGATGGAGCACTCCAGCCAGGGCGCCGGTTCGATCCGATACCCAAGCAGCGCATGCATGGAACGCATCGCCTCGCTGGAAGGCGTTTGAACCCATGCGGTAAAAATGTTGGTGGCGTCGCGGCGATCGCTCAGGCCTACGGTGACCTGCCGATAGACGCCTGCCGCCGCGCTCCATTCGTGAATGCCGCGCTGCAGGCGCATGCGCAGCCGGGGCTCGAAATAGTCGCCCGTGCTGCCCATCGTCTGCACAGTGAGCCCGGGCCGCGCGTACAGCCCGCCGCCCACGTATATTTCCGGCTGAATGTACGCGCCTACGTTCGTGGGCGCCCCCCGCCCGACCGTAAGATTCTGGAACAATCCGCCCAACACCGTTTCCGTAAGCGGCGTACGCAGGAAAAATCCCCACTTCATCTCCGAACGCTGGGCGAAATTCGTCATATTGACGGCCAGATTAAACAATTCGAGGTCGGAAATCCGGGTCGGTTCGTCGCGCGGCCCAAAGGAACTCTCCAGACGCGAAACGGACACAAGCACTTCGCTCAGAATCGGAAGGATGCGGGGCGCGGAAAGGTAGCGTACGCCGATCGCCGTGTTGCGCCAACTGACCTCGTCGTTCCGCCGCAAGGGGTCGTCGGTGGGCGTAAGCGTACCCCGGTCAAAGGTCTTCAGCCCCGTTACGGAAAGCTGGCGATTCGGCCCGATGCGCGCATGAATTTTCCCGAATGCATCGTTGAATACGTAAGGAAGCGGCGCGGACACGTACCGGGCGGCCAATTCGTCCAGCATCGAATACCGGGCGGCGCCCAGAAAAGAGATGCGGCCCGGCAAAACAGGCCCCTCGATATGCCCCGCGCTGGTAAACGGCGACAGGGCCGCGGAAGCATGAAATTTGCGTTTGTCGCCGTTGCGGGAATGCACATCGATGACCGAGGATATTCTCCCCGAAAATTCCGCTCCGAATCCCCCGGCGTAGACATCGGCCCGATTGACGATTTCGGAAGAAAACGCCGAATAAAAACCCAGCACGTGGAAGGGCTGGTAAATCTCGATGCCGTCCAGCAGCGTCAGGTTTTGCGTAGGCTCGCCGCCCCGAATGAACACCTGCCCGCCTCGATCCCCCATCAGGACGACGCTGGGTATCGTGGAAAGATAGGAGACCAGATCGCCCGACACGTCCGGCGACGGAATCAGGTCGATATCTTCCGGACGGATGGTTTGCTGTCCGGCCGTCACCCGCGCCGCGCCGTCTTCGCGCTCCGCCTCGACGGAAATACCCTCCATGGTCAGGGTGTCTTCCCGAAGCACGATATTGACAAGCAGGCGGTCGTCGGCTTCTATGTCCAGCGTATCCACATACGTCGCGAACCCGATGAAGGAAGCCTGCAATGCGTAGCGCCCGGGCGAAATGCGTCCGATAAGAAAAAATCCGTCCTCGTTGGACGCCGCGCCCTTCAGCGCGCCTGCCAGGTTATTGATCGACACATTCACGCCCTGGAGCGATTCCCCGCCCGCATCCGTCGTAACGAAACCCCGCACGGAGGCGGATTGCGCCCTCGCGTCGGACGTCAGGCCCGGAGCCGAGCCGACGATCCCCGCCAGGGCCGCCAGCGCCCACAGGCGAACATACGCACTATGTACGCCCCCGAACGTCATGGCCCGGAAACAGCGAGGCGGGCCAGCGAGCGGCGCGCCATGTCGTTGTCCGGTTCGATGCGCAAGGCGGCTTCCCAGACCCGCCGCGCATTGTCCGAATCCCCCGACATGGCGTACAAACTGCCCAGGTTGATCAGGGCGTGGACATTGGTCGCATCTGCCTGCGTCATGCCCTCGAACGATCGAATCGCGGACAAGGTGTCCCCCCGCAACAAATGCAGCACAGCCACATTGTTCCGAAAATCAGGATTACCGGGGTCCAGATAAAGCGCTATGCCATAGGCTTTCATGGCTTCGTCGTAGCGGCGCGCCCGGCGCAATAACGCCCCGAGGCCCGCATGCGCGTAGGGATCCTCCGCATAGGTCCGGGAGGCTGTAGTCTGGTTCGTAATTTGCGCCTGGAGCGCACGGAGTTCTTCGGCGTATTGCTGCATCTCTTCCGCTTCGTCCGCACGGCCCAGGCGCATAAGAACCTGCGCCATGTTGTAATGCGCGCCCTGATGCCACGGCCAATCCTGCACGACGGCTTCCAGCGGAGTCAGGGCCTCTCCCCATCGCCCCAGCTTGACAAGATACGAAGCCGCATGATAACGATATTCAGGATTATCGGGCGCATGACGGAGCGCGCGGCGGGCGCTATGGAGCGCGCCCTCGAAATCCCCCAGATCGTCCAGCAGCAACGCCGTCCCGAAATGGGCCTGCGCAAAGGCGCTGTCGAGCGCCAGGGCCTCCCCGAAAGCATAGCGGGCGCTGTCCGTCTGGCCCAGTTCGATGTATGCGCGGGCAATGCCCAGCCAGGGGCGAGGATCGGGCGTCGCCTCCAGCTCGCGGCGGTAGTACCCGACCGATTTTCCATACTCCTGCCTGAGCCAGGCCGTATTGCCCAGATTGTTCCAGACCCCCGGATACGACGGGCGAATCGCAAGAACGGCCCGGTACGCCGAATCCGCCTTGTCGAGCCGGTGCAGTCCGGCGTAAATGCGACCGCGCAAAAACGGAATGTCCGCAAGTTCCGGCGCCGCCGCCGCAACGCTGTCTGCGAACGCGAAGGCTTGCGCAAAATCGTTGCGGGCCAGGGCTTCGCTGCCCAGCCGAAGGAAACGGTTGGCGACAGGAGATATCGGCTGCGCATCCTGCATCCCGGGCGCATCCGGGACTTCTCCGCGGCGCGGTTCGTTTGCGCATCCCCCCATCCACACCAGAAAGCACGCCACAGAGAGGCACAGCGTAATCCACCGGCTATACAAAGCGCTACAGGATACGATGCCCCGCATGGCGTTATCTGGTCGTGGCGTGAGGTACAGGGGATTCCCGGAAAACGTATGGGGACAAGGAACAAAGCTGCACCTTCTCCGAATTTCCGGTAATTCCCCGGAATTGGACCCTCTGAACGCATTCATGATTCCACAACCCGGAATAAATACTCTCGGAACCTTCACCGCTTTCAGGGTTCCAGCGTCCGCGTCAGGGAATTTCTTCCGCTGCCGCCTCCTCCGCAGGCTCCCGGGCAGCGGCGGCTCGGGAGGCGGCCCGGGCGATTTCCAGCGCCTGTCTCCGTTCGACTTCGCGTCCGGCTTGCGCAAACCACTTGGCGAGTGCGCGCCACCGCGCCGGATCGTCGGGATAATACGCCGCCGCGGCGCGAGCCATGCCGATCTCGTTATCCAGCTCCTCCAGCGCTTCCGTGGCGTCCACATGCCGCTGACCTTCTTCGATACGGCCCAGCGCAATCAGCGCGCGCCCGTAGTTATACCGAAAAGAGGAATCATAGGGTTTCGCATATGCAGCGCGCTCCAGCAAGGGCAACGCGCGCTCCGCATCGCCGGTCTTGAGCAATAACGCGCCCAGCCGGTACGCAAAGTCCGCCTGTTCCGGGTCTTGCGCCCATGCCGCGCGCGCATGAGGAAGCGCCTCTTCCGTCCGCCCCGCCTCGTCGTACAGCTCGGCCAGCCACGCATGAACCTGCGCATGGGTCGAATCGCGCGCAAGCGCTTCCCTGTACGCCCACGCCGCGCTGTCGGGCAGGTTCAGCAATTCGTACGCGCGCCCCGTCTGCGCCCAGGCCCGGGACAACGCAGCGGCGTCCGTCCGCCGATAAAACGTCCGAACAGGCTCTGGAGAAGACAGGATGGCTTCCCGCTGAAGCCGATACCGCCGAATCGCCTCGCTGTATCGCCCTTCTTCGAATGCAACATTCCCCCGCCGAAACCAGCCATCGCGCAAGTATGGATCAAGGGCCGCGGCGTACGCAAACGCTTCGTCCGCCAGCGCCAGCTGATAGGTGCGCATCCGAATGCTCCCCAGCAACATGTGCGCTTCCGGCAGGTCAGGGGCCCGTTTCAGGAGGCTGTCCGTCAGCGCAAGCGCCTCCGGGTACCGCCCCGCCGCCTCTTCCTCGCGCGCTTCCACAAGCAGGAGCCGGACTTCCTCGTCCGCTGCCTGCAAGCGCTCCGCCGGCGTCTGCATGGGCGCGCCGCATCCGGTCAATGCAAGCCACGCCGCAAGGCATCCTGACGCAAGGATAAAGGATGCTCTGATTAAATCTGCTTCGATCAGCGCTTCACGTTTCGTGGGTACAGGACACTGTGCCGGCGTCGTTGAAATCAGCGGTAAACGCTGCGGATTCGGTGCATGGCGGACGTGAAGCGCCCTTCGGGAGGCTGCGAGAGGCACTCTGGCTGTGTCATTCCTCATTATGTGGAACCTGCCACATTGCTTCGTCATTCCTTGCCAGCGCACCTCTCGCAGCCTCTGAACTTTGCACATTTAATCAGAGCATCCTAAACAAACGAAATCCGGGCATAACGATTCGATTCGCAGAAACGACCCTTGAAGCGGGCCCTCGCAAGAAGAGCTCATGCAAAATAAGGGATATGCTGATCAAGTCTGCAAAGTTCAGCAGAGGCGGGGCGATTAAGAGGGTCTGTGGTGCGCCTTTGAGCGAAACATCGGGCCCCAAATACCCCCGCCAGCCCATGGCCCTGCGCACTCCTCGCCTTAAAAACCCAAAACGCTGTCCAATCAACCCGAACCACCTCTCGCCAGGAGCGCCCGCAACGCCCTAAGGACGAGGCGAATCTCCCCAAAAAACGGTTTCCGCAACGCCTGCCCCCTCGACGATGCGCACCTCTCGCCCGGCGGGCATGTTCGCATGCCGCACCGTGTCGCCGCCGGGCCACTGCACAATTAGCGTATCCGCCTGCGCAGCAGTACCCAGCCCGAACGTCAACGCCTTCTCCGAAGAAACGAGATAACTCGACCCGGTCCGTACGCGCCGCGTCATCCGCCGCGCTCCCGCAACCACTGTTGCCTGCGCGCCCAAAGCGTCAACGACGCCCCGCGCGCCTTGCAAGCGTACGCGCAACGACGCGCCGCCTTGCGCCTCGTTGCGCAACAGATGCACCGGCCCGGCATTCTCCGTAACCAGCACGTCCTCGTCGCCATCCCGATCATAATCGGCCAGCGCCGCCCCGCGGGCAACCATCGGCGCGGCAATGGACAACGCATATTCGGAAAAACGTCCGTCCCCGTCATTCAGAAAAAGCTGGGGCGCCTGCCGATACGACAGGCCCTCCGCAGTCCCTTCCACATCCGGCGAAATATGCCCGTTCGCCAGGAAAATATCCAGATCGCCGTCCAGGTCGGCGTCGAAAAGGCATAGCCCGAAGGTAAGCGTGGGGAGCGACGGCAACCCCACCTGCGACTGCGCCGCCCGATCCATAAAAACGCCGGGAGCAATCCGGCGATACAGCCCCGCCGGTTCGTTGGCGAAATGCCCAACGACAACCGACGGCGCGCCCGTACGATCCAGTACGCCCACATCCACGCCCATGCCCGCGCGCGCCTGACCGTCCGCGTCATAGGCGACGCCGCTCGCCACTCCTGATTCCACGAATGCGCCTGCGCCGTCGTTCAGGTACAGCAAATCCCGCTGCGTATCGTTCGCCACCATCAGATCCGGCCAGCCATCCTCGTTGAAATCCCATTCGGCGACGCCCAGCGTCTTGCCGGGCGCAGGTAAAAATCCGGCCTCGGCGGTCCGGTCGGCGAAAACGCCGCCCTCGTTGCGGTAAAAGCGGCTGGGTACGCCATCGTATAACTTGGGGGTGCAGTAGGTTTTGTCGCGCCCGTTCATGGTGCACCACATATCGGTTTCCGGAGACCATGTTACATAATTCGCTACGTACAAATCGACCTGCCCATCCAGATCGGCGTCGAAAAAGATGGCCGACGTACTCCATGCCTCGTCGTCCGCAAGCCCCGCGGCCTGTCCCGCCTCGGTAAACGAAACTTGCCCTCCGGGGCCTGCCTCCCGGTCGTTTCGCAACAACAGGTTCCGTCCGAGGGCCGTCAGGAATATATCCGGATCCCCGTCGTTGTCATAGTCGGCGATGGCGAGGCCCATCCCGTACGCATGCACGTCGGCCAGGCCGGTTTCCACGGTAACCTCCGTAAAATACCCGCCTTCGTTCCGATACAGGCGAATGGCGGGCGGCGCAACGTCCCCCCGACCCGGCCATACGCCCCCCGCAACCAGCGCAATGTCCTGCCATCCGTCCCCGTCGTAATCCAGAAAGCCGGCGCCGCCGCCCATCGTCTCGGGAAACCACATTTCCCCGAATGCCCCGGTAACATGCCGAAACGCGCCCAGCCCGGCCTCCTCCGTAACATGCGTAAAACGCAGCGCCTCCGATGGCTCCTCCGAAGCAGACGCCTCCTCGGCAAGACGCTCGTCGTCCACGCCGCACCCGCCCAAAACGAGGAGCGCGCCCGCAACCACCGGAATCAGGCGATGAAAAGCGATCACGGCGTACGGGGCGAAGCAGGAAGTTGCGCCAGATACGAGACCGCCTCTTCGTGGCCGGGAGCATGTTCGAGCACGGTTTCCCAGGCAGCGCGGGCTTCTGCATAGTCGCCCGACAACGCATGGAGCGTACCCAGGTTCAACCATACGTCCGGCTGGGTGGGGGCATGTTGCAACAGGGCTTCGTATCGCCCCAGCGCCGTGGCGGTGTCCCCGGCGGCGAGATGCAGGTTGGCGATGTTATTGTGCAGTTCCAGCCACCGCGGGCGCAGGGAAAGCGCCACCGTAAGCGCCTCGATGGCTTCGCTCACCCGGCCCGATCTGCGCAAGGATTCCCCGTACTGCACCCAAAGCAGGGGCTCCATGCTGTTCGTCTTGATGCGCTCCACCCACTGCTCGACGTCGCGCTGCATGTCCAGCAGCGTATCGGCGCGGGCAAGGTATTGCGCGGCGCGCTCCGCTTCGCCAAGGCCGTTCAGCGCCTGCCCAAGATTGTAATGCGCCGGATAGTGCCATGGAATCCCGTCGGCTACGCGGGTCAGAATGTCCGCGGCGGCCTCCAGATCGCCGCTGCGCAAATGCTGCACTCCGTATACGTAGGCATAGTTCAGATTGTCCGGGTCCAGCGCAATGCCTTGCGCAGAGTACGCAAGAGCCTCCGCAAAATCCCCTGCGTCTTCATGGAGTTGCCCAAGCCACATATATGCGGTCGGATTGGAAGAATCCGCTGCAATGGCCCGCTCGTACGCCTGGCGCGCGCTGTCCGGCTTGCCCGTGTCTGCATAGACCCGCCCGAGTTGCGTCAGATAGTCCGTCGTTTCCACAACGAGGCTGCGTTCTTTTCGGTAGAGCGCAAGCGCTTCCGCCGGCTCGCCGTACATATAGGCCCCGTTCCCCCGGTTGAACCACACGCCCGGATAGTCCGGATCCAGTTCCAGCGTCTTCTCATAGGCTTCCGTAGCCATATCCATCTGCCGAAGCGCCGTAAAGATGCGGCCGCGCATAAAGGGAATGTCGGCCAGTTCGGGCGCATAGCGGGCCGCGCTGTCCGCCAGCGCGAGGGCCGCGCTGTAGTACTTCGTCTCGAAAGCCTGCTGCGCGTCGAGCAGAAATTCCACCGCTTTCGGATCGACGTCGCGACGCGCCAGTTCGGTCCGGGACGGGGCGTCCCCCGAACCGCCGCACCCCCCCGCGGCGAGAAAAACCATCGCCCCGAGGCAGGCTATCCATGTACTCGCGCTGCGCATATAGGGATACTTTCGTAAAAATGATCTTCTGTCCGCCGCCCTTTCCGTACAGGCAAACGCAGGCGCGGCCAAAACGGTTCGTTACGGAACGATGGGCAATGCCGTTCGCGACGCCATCCCCTCCCCTTCGATCATGTGCACTTCGTAACCCGCCGGTATATCGACATGGCGCTCCAGACGGCCATCCGGCCATCGTATGGTCAGCGTATCCGCCCGGTCCGCCGCTCCCAGTCCGAACGTCAGCGTTTTTTCCGATTGCGAAAGATATCCGGAGCCTGTCCGGATCCGCCGCACTTGCCGTACGCCGCCCGCCGTAACCGTAACCTGCGCGCCCAGCGCATCCGGATTGCCCGCCCCGCTGCCCGGACGCCCCGAAAGACGCACCCGCAACACATGTCCCCCGAACGAATCGTTGCGCAACAGACGGGCCGGGCCATTGTTTTCCGTAACCAGCAAATCCACGTCCCCGTCCCGATCGTAGTCGGCCTTCGCCACGGCCCGGGCCACCATCGCTTCCGCAAACGCGCCGCCGACAGAGTCCGCCATATCCACCCAGGTTCCTTCCCCCCTGTTGACGAACAAATGAGGGGGCTGCCGATACGCCGCCCCGTCGATCGGATCGAGGTACACATGCCCGTTGGCCACGTACAAATCAAGGTCGCCGTCCAGCTCGGCGTCGAAGAGCAACACCCCGAAAGCCAGCGTAGTCAAGCTGGATTGCCCGATGCGAGAGGCCGCCGCGCGATCCATGAACCACCCGCTTGCCGTCCTGCGGTACACCCCGATCATTTCACTGGAAAAATTCCCCACGAAAACGGAGGGCATGCCCGTCGTATCCACGATCCCGATATCCACGCCCATCCCGGCGCGCGCTTCCCCGTGCTCCCCGTAGGCGATCCCGCTGCGCACCCCTTGTTCCGTGAACGCGCCGGCGCCGTCGTTCATATACAACAGGTCCGGCTCTCCGTCGTTCACAACCACCAGATCAGACCAGCCGTCCTCGTTGAAGTCCCATTCGGCGACGGCCAGCGACTTGCCGGGCCCGCCCGTCAAACCGCTCGCATGCGTGCGCTCGGTGAACGTACCGTCCCCGTTATTGCGGTAAAAATACCCCGGCGCCCCGGGATACGTGGCCGGCCGGCAATAATCCGGGCGCCCGTCCGCCCGAAAACATTCCATGTCGCTGGACAACGACCATAAGGCGTAGCCGGGCACATAGAGATCAAGATGTCCGTCCAGGTCGGCGTCGAAAAACAGCGGCGAACTGCTCCATCCCGAGGGACCCGCCACGCCCGCCATGCGGCCGATCTCCGTAAAAAAACGCTCGCCCGAAAGCCTGGAGTCGTTGCGAAAAAGCAAATTTTCCCCAAAAGTCGCAAGAAAAATATCCTGGTCGCCGTCGCTATCGTAATCGGCGGCGGTTATTCCGGTGCCCCAGGCCCGCGCGTCGTCCAGCCCCGCCTCGCGAGTCGTCTCGATAAACGTCCCGTCCCGGTTGTTGCGGAAAAGGCGCAGGGCGCGCACGTCCGACGGACCCGTTGGCGACAAACTGCCTCCTCCCACCAGAACAATATCCTCCCAGCCATCCCCGTCGTAATCCACGAATCCGCCTCCGGCGCCCATCTGTTCGGGAAACCAGAAACGGCCCTCGCTTCCGTTTTCGTGACGGAAATCCCCCAAACCGGCCGCAGAAGAAACTTCCTGAAAGGCGACGCCGCGAGAAACGACAGCCTGCGTATTACGCGAGCGCTCCCCGCATCCGCCCGAAAAAATCAGGACGACGAGGCCCAGCGCTCCAACGGCGACAATGGCGCGCAGGCATCCTTCCGAAAACGTCAGGCGCCGACGAACGGCGATGCACATGCACAGGATGCAATGCAATGCGCTTAGAAAGACAGGCTCACGCCCATGCGATGGACCGCGCCGAAAAGCCCGAAGGCCGTATAGGCGTAGTCCGCCGAAAAGCCAATCGACGACGTATCGTATTTCAGGCCGCCCCCGACACTGACGCTCTGTTCGTCCGTCGGATAGGTATACCCTGCGCGCACAGATACGAGGTCCATGAACGTATACTCTCCGCCGGCCTTGAGTTGCTCGGAAAAGTCCCGCGGACGCTCTGCTTCCAGCGAAAAGCGCAAGGCGTGCACGTTCGGATCCATGGCCGTAAGGTCGAGCACGTTCATGGATACGCCCACGTTGAAGGTGAGCGGAAGTTCGAAGTTCTCCTGCACGTAGCGCAATTCCCTCGCGAAGTTGCGTACGCTCATGGCCAGGTTCAGGCTGCGGAATCCGGTGCGGTACATCAATCCGAAGTCAAACGCCACGGTGGACGTGGAATTGGACTCGGTGGTCCCGTCCGACGACAGAACCGCATCGGAGAGGTCCTGCAAAACATACTTGGCGTTGCCGCCTACGCTGAATCGATCTGTTACGGCGACCCCGTACCCAAGGCCGATCGCCATGGCGGAAGGATCGGGGTTGCTTACGCCCAGGGTCGAGTACTCATCATACCCCCGCTCGTTCGTCGCCGCGATGGTGCCAATAATGCCGCCGCCGTAATCGGCGAACAGCAACGACGCCCCGAATACCCCGTACCCCGTACGGATAGCGGCGCTCGCCGTATTGTACGTGATGTCCGCAATCCAGTTCGTAACGCCGAAGCCGGCGCTGATCCTGTTTTCCATCCAGCCCATCGCCGCCGGATTATAGAACATGGCCGACGACGAAGCGAACTCGCTGGCGGTCATGGCGTCGCTCTGCGCCGCCGCGCGCGGATCCACGGATACCTCAAGGAACTTGAAGTTCGTCTGCGCCAGTTTGTCCGTGCCGACGTCTTCGGTGGTGATCTGCGCGAAAGCTTCCGATGCGGTAAACACGGCAAGCGCCGCAAGGACGATCAGGGTTATGTAGCGGTGGTAGGTCATTGAATCCTTTCTATTTAGGTCCTGAGCGCATCCCCGGCGACCGTCGCAAGGGCGGCAACGGGGGGATGCTGCGTGGCGTGTCTACCGGATGACGATGAATTTCTGGATCGCCTGCTCGTTCGTCGCAAGGTCGGTGACTACGGCAATGTAAATGCCGCTCGCAACCACCTGCCGCGAAGAGGTCGTCAGATCCCAGAACTCGTCGCCGCTTCCGTCGAGGTGATCGATCGTCCGAATCAATTCGCCCAGTTCGGAAAATATCTGAATGCGCGCTTCGCCGGGCAGTTCGTAGAAAGCCATGCGATCCTGCACGTCAAGGCGCACCGCGGGGTCGGCGTCGATGTGATAAGGATTCGGCACGATGCGTATTTCGCTCAGCGAATTGCCGGGCGGACGCTTCAGGGTCGCCGGGTTATAGGTTTGCGCATAGTACCGGCTGGTCTTCGTCCCGTCGCTGCCTATCCCTATCAGGTAATAGTAGTACGAACCGCCCCGAACCACCTCGGCGTCCTCGTAGCTCGTCGCATTGCCCGGCAGTTCCGCGGCCAGGGAATACTCGCGGGCCATGTCTGGAACGCCTACGCCGCCCGCGCCTTCCTCAAGCACCGAAACAATGCCGGAATAATGCTTCTGCGCACGCCATACTTGCCATGAAGCAGGCGACGACGTAGCCGTCCAGTCAAGAACAATCTTGTCCGTACCCGAAGTAACGATAAACGAAGAGGGCGGCGACGGCGGATGCGGCGCGTTCAGCCCGCCATTGTACGTATCGATGGCTTTCTGGAACGTATCGAACAGCGAATCCCGCGCCGTCATAAACCACTCGTTCTTCGTCAGTTTCTCGTCGTCGTCGATGACGCCATTGCCGTTCGCGTCGAACTCGATGACCAGATCGTTATCGCCGTCCCGGGGCGGACTGCCGTGCATATCCCCGGACAGTTTATATGTCCGACCAATATGCCAGGCGGCTTCGTCGCTGAGTCCCGCCGCCGCCTCGGCAATGACGATCTTCACCTCTTCGCCATGCGCTATGTCGTACGGCCCGAATGCATACGCGAAGCCCCATCCGCCGGCGCCCGCGCCCGCATTGGGATCGTTCGTCTGATTGGCGAAATCGGGATTGGCGTCATATGGAGAATCGACCGTCAGGCCCATCACGAGGCCCGCCTGGGTCGGCCAGGAACGCCCCGTGCAATCCGCATTTCCCGGCTTGGCGATGCCTCCGGTCGGCGCAGCAGTGGAGCCGCACTGGAACCAGTCGTACTGGTCCAGCATGAGGTCTCGCTTGTTGTGCGTAGGCTCGCTGGTCAGCTTGCCGAAATCGGAATTCAGATAGGTGACCATAGAAGGTTGCGCCCTGTCGTCGGGGCGGGACTCTCCCGAAGCATGCGCCTCCGTGTCCGCATGGATAGTAACCACGCCCGTGAAATTGGCGCTGCCGAGCCGTCCGAGGGTATCCGCAGGGAAACCCCATTGATGGTCGGCCCAGAACGGATTCCCCAGCGTATTCACGAGGTACCCGGTCGCCTGGATATTCCCGAGCCATGCGAACGACGCGCGCATGTCCACGCCGTAATCGTTCAATCCGTCGCCTATGGCGTCGTTCATGGTGTACTGCCCCCAACCCACGCCGCCTGCGCTATTGCCCCACGCGCCCGCGAATCCTGCGCCCGTCGGGCGTTCGAGGAACGCAACGTACACGCCTTCCAGATCATTCTCCACTTCGATCTCGGGGTCTCCGTCCTGATTCCCCGTATTCACGAAGGTGTACTCAATGATGTGGTAGTTGTCGTGATCTTCATGACTCCACGCCATGGCGCGCCGGTGCGCCGTAATCCCGATGGAGGTATTGATCTCCGAAACCACCATTCGGTCCGGAGCCATGCTGCCGTCCACTTCGTCCGGAACCACTGGCTGAAGGAACGTATCCGCCCCGTCCACCTGCACCGTGACCGGCTCGTGTTTGGAATACAACACATGCGATACGCTGAACACCTCGCCGATGCCGGGAGCGCGAGGCCCCGTATGCGAGATGCGAACGTCGTATTGCTGCCCGGTTTCCCCATGGGTTACGTTCTGCGCCCCGATCCAGAATCCTTTCCAGCGGCTGTACCCTGCAGAAGGACGAATGGCCGGGTAATTCCAGACCACGTCGCTCCGCTCGGGATTGGCCCCGCCGGACAGGTACCAGCTCTGGAAGTCGCCTACGCTAAGCCACTTGGGAATCCACTGAGCCTTTGCATCCTCTACCGGCGCAAAGAGCATCAACGCCAGCGCCAGCCCGGCTGCCGCAAGCCCTGACGTACGGATGTGATGAGTGATTCGCATGGTGTATCTCAAATTCAGATGTCAGGAAGTTTTCGTAGGCGAGGCGTTTTTCGTCAGAAGGACAACCGCAGCCCGAAGAACACGTTGCGCGGATTCAGGAACTGCTGCCACATCCGGTTCGGCATGTTGATGTACGCCTTGTCGTCCAGCGCCTTCTGCACTTCGCCCTGATCCGCCGCAGAGAAGGAACCGTTGCTCCACTTGTAATACTGCTGCTCGTCAAGCACATAGTAAAGCGGCCTGTCTTCGCCGGTTTCGGGCAATGGTCCCTGGATTATCGGCACGAACGCTACGCCGGGACCGCGAAAATCGCCGGGCTGATCGTCGCCGTACAAACCGCCGTCCGGAGAATCGGGAAGCGTACTCTGGGGCAGGTGAAGCGACGACATATAGTTGGCCAAGTCCTGCTGTCCCGCGCCGAACAGGGTGCCGCCGGCATGATACAGGTGGCGAATGTTCAGCACGTTCGTAATATCCACGAAGAACTGCGCAGAGCCGACACTCGTATTGAAACTCTTGCTAAGCCGCATGTCGAGCGTGTAATAATCCTTCCAGCGGACGTTCCCTTGCAATTCGCGATCGCCGCTTCCCGCCGCGCCGGTCAGGTTTTGGCCATCCCAGGTAAGGGTAAGGCCCTGCCTCCATTCTCCGAGGAAATTTATCCGCCAGTCGCCGAGCGGATAACTGCCGCCGAGGCTGGGCCCCAGGGTTTTCGGAAGAATCAGTTCGATATTGAACCGGGCGAAGGGCTCCGGAACCGGCTTGCTCGTGTAATGCTCCTCCGTAGTCCGAACGAATTCATCCTGCTCCGTCCGGTTCTCGTCGAACCGGCTGAACCCGAAGTTGCCCGTCTTGCGCACCAGGTACGTGTAATTGAGGAATCCGCGCACCCACTCGCCACGGTTTCTCGAAAGCGTGGCCTCGAAACCGCGCACATCGCCGTAGTTCCAGGGCAGCGCCGTGCCGTAGCTGACCAGATCGTCGAGGCTGATGTACCTCACGAAACGCGGCTGCTGGCTAAGGTCGCGGTAATACCCGGACAAGCGAAGCAGGTACTGATCGAACAGGTTCTGGTCGAAGCCCAGTTCGTAAGCCACCGTCTTCGGCATCGGGTGGTCCGGATTGCCGATCGCCACCAGCGCGCCCGCGGATCCCTCTTCAAGGTTGAAGAGGTCATGCGGATTGAGCGCATTGCGGAAATGCCCGTAGTTGAAATACAGCTTGCTGTCTTCGGTCACCGGGAAGGAAATGCCTATCCGGGGACTCAGGGAGACTTGCCGCTCTGTGGGCTCCTGTTCGAGTTCATCGTCGATGCGGGCGCGCCCGATCGCAGCGGAGAAGGTGCGCTCGTACGTATCGTAGGTGTACCAGTCGCCGCCCGCATGGAAATAATCCAGCCGGACGCCCACGTTGGCGACCATGCCCCGGAATTCAAGTTTCGACTGGGCGTAGGCCGCGGCCTGCTGCGGCTTGCGGTTCCAGAGCCGCTTGGGATTCGTGTGGTGCGGATGTTCGGGGTCGTCTTCGCCGAAGTCCGTATCGTAATTCGAGTAGATATACTCGACGCCCGCCTTGGCCAGCATGAACCGGTTGCGCTGGCTGGTGATGTCGAACCGGCCCGTAAAGCGGTTTACCGCCGAACTGTCGTACCCGCTGCCCCAGTGGCCCGAGGTGCGTACGCCCAGGCCCAGCTTGTCGAAATCGTCGCTGATGCTGAACCCGTACGGCTCCTCGTCCAGCATGATGGCGCCGCCGAGGTAGGGAATGTTCGCCGTTTCGTCGCGGGGGCGCACCGTCCTCGTAAAGTAATCCGTCGTGGAGTTCTGGAGTTGCACCTCGTAGAAGGTCTTGGCGTTCAGCGTATGCGTGAATTGCGCGCCGATCATCGTGCGATCCACATCCATGAGATTGTACAGCATGGGGGCGAAGTAGGCGCCCATGTCATGCCCGATGCCGAACATCGTCTGGTGTCCGCCCTGCCACGGATAATAAAACGTATCTCCCGTGGTCAGATTCGGCCATCCTGCTTCGTTGCGGTTAAGGCCCAGCTGCGTGGACAGCATGCCCTGCACGATCAGTTTCATGCCGGGCGCCACGTTCGAAATGATCTTGGCTTGCCCTACGCGCTCCGTAAAGGCGTCCCGTTCGTAACCGCCCATCGCGTACCCTGTCTGGACCTGCCGGAACGAAGCGGTAAACCGCATGTCGCCTACCAGCTGGTGCAGACCCGGCAACGGGCCGCCAATGGTGGCGTCGAATTCGTAGTCGGGCTTCTGGACCGACACGTCCTTGCGCAGGTAATGGTCGAAATATACCTGCTGGAGTTCCTGCGGGGTGAACGTCCGTCCCAGCGCCATGACTTCCGGGCGATTGTTGTAGTCGTCGGCAATCTTGTTCCAGCCCCCCTCGAAGGAATCGTACTCGCGCTGCATCCAGGAAGGCCAGTTCTGCGTGCCTTCGAACGCCACGGCCGCATCCGTCAGCGGACGGATGTGGAAACTGTTGCTGGAACTGATCATGTCCACCTCGTTCCCGTCCACGTCCACGCCCGGAAAATTTTTCTGCCCTGCGGAGCTGTACCGCACGATGGCGTCCACGAAGTACTGGTTCTCTTCAGGCTCTTTCGTGATCACGTTCACCAGCCCGGAACGCACATTGCCGTACTCGGCGTTGAAACCGCCCGTCTGCACCTGCACTTCCTGGACCGACGTGTAACTCACGCCCGTATACGGCGTGTTGTCGCGTCCGCTGGCCATCGACAGGCCGTCCACCATGAACTGGATCTGGTCGCCGCCGAAACCGCGCACGGTAAGGCCGCGCTCGAAACCGGCCTGCAACCCGATGACCCGTTCGATGTCCGTCAAAGGAATGTTCTCGATCTCCTCGGCCGTAATGTTCGCCACGCTGGCGGACACGTCGCGCTGCACCACGGGACGCACGTCCGTAACGACCACCTCTTCGAGGCCGACCGTCTCTTCCTGCAATTCGAAGTCCAGTTCCGTCGTCAGTCCGATATTGACGCGGACGGCCTCCACCACCTCGGAGGCGTACCCGATGAACGAGGCCTGCACGTCGTACGAACCGGGACGCACGTTCACAATGAAGTAATATCCGTCCGCATCGGTGATGGCGCCCTGCGTAGTGCCTGCAATGGCCACATTGACGCCAGGCAGCGCTTCGCCGGTAGCGGCTTCCGTAACCCGGCCGGATATTTTACCCGTTTGAGCCCAGGAAGTGGCTGGAAGGAAGAGAATAAGCGCAAACAGTAGCTTTGCGAGTCTCATGTGCCGGTCCCCCAGATATGGTTTACGTGAGTGTTCATGGTTTCGGGAACATTCGTCGGACGCCTCCCGCACAGGGCGTAGCGCACGACATAACAAATCTGCTATTTAACAGGGTACAGATTAATAATAACAATTGCAAGGAAGTTTTTTTTTTTTCGATAGCCGGCGCGTCCGCTCTCGCTCGTCGCGCAGGAAATGACCTCACAGGGCCCTGCTTCGCTCAGTTTTCTTCCGGCGAACGGAAACCGGCCTCTTCGATGGCTTCGCGCGGAGGCAGCCACTGCGTTTCGAGACGATATCCTGCGCCTACGAAGCCGAATCCGTTGCGCACGTTCCGCATGACGTCCGGCTGCACCAGAATATCCCGGTCGAATATGCCCCCGGGCGGGTCCCACGCTTCGCTGGCGGCGATAAACCGCAACGTTACGTTCAGCAGGATAACGCCCACGCGCAAGTCGAGGCCTACGTCGATCTGCTGCGCCAGGCTTGCAGTGACTTCCAGAAAATCCTCGCGCAGGTCCACCGGAACGACCCAGTCCTCGCCCGATTTCTCATGCCTTAGTATATAAGGAATGACGATATTGCCCGATTGGATATCCGGCTCGTTGGCGATCTTGTACGATATGGTGTACGTCACTTCCACCTGCACGAGGCCGGGTACGCCTCCCTGCACCAGTACGGGTTGCACCACGGAAGCAAAGCGTATCACCGGCTCCCGGATTACGATTTCCGCCTCGGGCGGCACCGTCGCCTCGACCGTGGATTCCTCTCCGTCCGAACGAGTCGCCGCAATTTCATAGGTATGCCCGAAGCGGGCCCGGAACGGCGCGTAATACACATGCGCGTACTGATCCGCAAAATCGACGATGACGGAATCGCGCCAGTCGTGTCGCTCGCCCGTCGCGCGATCTGTGGAAACCACCCGTACGTCCAGCGGCTCCGGCGTAGCGGGGACAAGACGCTCCTCCACCGGAAAAATCCGCACCCACTGCGAATCGATTTGCGGAGACAATACGCCATACATGGAATACGGCATCCCCGTCCCCGTAACCGCCACCACGTCTTCCTCGCAGGCGCTCAAACCGAAAAGCGCCGCGAAAACGCACGGAACGAGGGCGACGCGAGCCGCGAAACGCCGCCCCGCCCGAAACCAGCGCGATATATTCCGTACGAATCTCATTCGAAAGAAACTTTCATGCCGAGAGAAGGCACGAAAGGGAGCTGATCGACGCGATTAAGCGTGAAAATGTCGAGGTAGAAAATGTTGCGGCGATCATACGCATTGATCGCGCTGGCCAGCAACGCCACATCCACGGGCCCGATGGAAAACGCCCGCTCCACCGATATATCCAGCCGGTGATACGTCGGCAGCAACGCATTGAAGGGTCGTTCGTAAATGATCCGCCGCGTAGAGGGCGTATCCACCGCTTTTTCCACGTCGTCCACCAGCAAAAACCCGTCGAATCCGATAGCGCGGCTGAACGGAAGGCCCGATCCGAAATCCCACCGCGCGCTCACGTCGAATCCCTTTACGTCCAGGACCGCTACGATATTCAACTGATGACGCCGATCATGGGGCGGACGGAATTTCAGAGTCTCTTCGCCGTACCAGAGCGGAATGGACGCATCCTCCGCCTCGTACCGGGTCGAGGAAAGGCCATAGTTCGCGTAGCCGTAGAACCGCCGCCCGCGCAGCTCGAGCCGGACATCCACCCCGATCGATCGACCCGTAGCCGGTTGCAACCTTGAGATGAAGCGGGGATAACTTGTCCACTCGGAAATGAAAAGGTTCGACAAACGCCGGTAGTACCCCTCCACGGACAACTCCAGCCGCCGCAAGGGCTGTGCGCGGTAGCCCAGCAGGAAGTGCGAGGCCCGCTGCGGGCGTCCCTGCAGGACATTCAGCAAATCGGGATTATCCTTCGGCACATTGGCCCATACCGTGAACACGCTGGCGGCGTCCCGACGGTCGTTGAGCCCCAGAATTTCCTGATGATAGACGCCCCAGGCCGCGCTGACCTCATGAATTCCTCGTCGCCATACCGCGCGCAACCGGGGTTCGATAAACGGTTCGAAACGGACCTTGTAAAACTGAAGCCGCATCCCCGGACGAATACTGAATCCGCCCCCCGGCGCTATGTCGAGATCGAGGTAGCTTCCCCACTGGGGTACGCTTGCATACCGGAGTTCTATATTCTGGTACAGCCCCCCGATGGCGCTGTTCAGCCTCGTGGCGCGCAATTCGCTGCCGCCCCGGGCGTCGATCCCGTCGCCGAACCAGGTCACGTCCGCTGAAACATGCGTGTTCTCGATACTGGACCAGCGAACAGGGTCTTCGCGAGGCCCAAGCTCCGTTTCGAGCCGCGACCAGGATACTTGAAAATTGGCCATGATCGAAAAAACGCGGGGCAACATCAGCAGCCGCATGCCGATGGCGTCGTTTCGCCAGCCTATTTCTTCCTGGATTCCGCCCGTATCCCCGGTCAAAAAACCGCGGTCCCAGGTTTTCAGGCCCGTTACGGAAGCGCGCATATTGCTTTTCACCACGCCGTGCAACTTGACGAAAGCGTCGCCGAACGTGAACGGCAATTCGTCGTCGAGATAGCGGGCGACGCCCTGTTCGATGTTCGACCTGCGAACGGAAGCGGCCATGGAAATGCGGCGCGGCCACAGCGGTCCCTCCAGGCGCGCCGAACTCAGAAACGGAGAGGCGGACGCCGAAGCGGCGTACCGGCGCATGTTGCCCGTGCGCGACGAAATGTCGATCACCGAAGAAATCCATCCCCCGAACTCGCTCCCGTACCCCCCTGCGTAAATATCCACCCGGTTGATATTGTCGGCGGGGAAGGCGGAATAAAACCCCATGATGTGAAACGGCTGGTACAGAAGAATGCCGTCCAGCTGAACGAGGTTCTGGGAAGGCTCCCCGCCCCGAATGAACAGTTGCCCGCCCCGGTCGCCGGTCGTAACGATCCCCGGCTGCGCGGACAAATAGGTTGCAAGATCGCCAGTTACGTCCGGCCCCGGCATATATTCGATATCGGCGGCCCGGATCGTTTGTTGCCCGGCGGTCACGCGCGCGCCGCCGCCCTCCCGCTCCGACTCCACCAGCACCTCCTCCATCTCTTCGTCCGCCCGCTCCAGCGCAATATTGTACGTCCGGACCGCTCCCGCCTGGAGCTGAAGCGAATCGACGCGCGGGCGATATCCCACGAAGCGCGCCTCGAACCGGTAGGCCCCTGGCGACAGGCCCGCAATCACATACAATCCGTCCTCGTTCGTCGCCGCCCCGCGGACAAGCTGTCCGCCCTGTTCCAGCGCCACATTGACCAGTTCAAGCGGCTGTCCATCCGCAACGTCGGTTACGAACCCGCTGACAGAGGCTTGCTGCGCCTGCGCCGCGCCCAAAGCGAAAAACCAGGCCATCCCGGCCAATCCCGCCAGCATCGCCCGCCGCGCAAAAGACCAGGCGCGCGCATCCCTGCGCAGGACATTCCCGAACGCGTTGCGCAACCATCTCTTTTTCATATTGCCCTCCGATCCGGCGGACGCTGTTTATTGCGCAACCTCCGGATCGTACATGTCCTGCCTGTCGAATTCAGGGATACTCTGATTAAATCTGCAAAGTTCAGAGGTTGCGAGGGGCGCTTCGCGTCCGCCATGCCCCGAATCCGCAGCGTTTTACCGCTGATTTCAACGACGCCAGTACAATGTCCTGTATGCACGAACGTGAAGCGCTGATCAAAGCAGATTTATCAGAGTGTCCTTTATTTCGACGCGGCGTCGATAACCTCCCGAATGGCTTCCACTACGAACTCCGGCGCCTGCCGATGAAACCATGTTCCGATGCGGCGGGTCTGCACATGCCGACTCCATGCAAGCCCTTCGAGCCATTCGTCCCGCAACGCAGCCTTCGCCCGAATCCCGGCCCCGGTTTCGCCCACCCAGCGCGGCGTTTCCGGAACGTTCAGGGACGTCAAAACCACTACAGGCGTCTCCGGCAAGGCCCCGGCCTCCGGCAACGCGCCGGCTTCCATCATCTCCTCGTATAGCGCGAATTCGGCCCGTTCGGCGTCCGACGCAAGGCCATACAACATATTCCTTCCGGCCATATACCGATCCGCGGAGGCTTCGTCGAGCGCGGAAAGCCGCTGCATCTCCCGCTCGTGCACCGGCTCCACCAGCGCCAGCCCCGCCACAGCGTCGGGATAGCGCGCGGCGAACGTCCGGGCGAATACGGCGCCCAACCCGTGCGCCACCAGTACGTACGGCGGTTCGGCGGACAATTGCTGCAACAGGGCATGGAGTTCCTCCGCAAGCAAGACGGGCGTCCGTTCGGACGGGCGGGAGGCCGGAACAGGGTCCGAATAGCCCAGCCCCGAACGCGAATACGAGATGGCCCGGGCAAACGCCTGCACGTCGTGATGCACGTAATCCCATACGCGCAGGTCTTCGCCCAGATCGGACAGGAACACGACGGATATGCCCTCGCCTTCGTCCAGCGCATACAGGCCATAGCCGCCCACGTCCACCTTTTTTCCGCGCGGACCGCCAAGCAAATCCAGTTCGCGGTACCGGAACTGTCGCTCAAGCCGGGCGATGCGCTGATCCACGCGCTCCCGGGACAGGCGATCCGCAGAAACGGGCAGGCCGGGCGGCGCAAGCGCTGCGGGACCCATGCTGGCCTCCTCGTCGGAGCAAACGCCCACGAACACGCCATCCGGTTCGCGCTCCAGTTCGCAATCTATCCGAAATGCAGGCCACCAGGAAAACGACAGGAAACCTTCTATGAGGCGCGCGCCCTCCACGCGAAACTCGTCCTGGAGCAGATGCTCGATGCGCAAAAGGGTTTCCGAAGAATCTCCCGGGGCGGGCGCATGGATCGTTACGCCAAAGGGCGAACCGCCGGGATTTTGCATGAATCCGGTCCAGGCGCCCGCTTCCAGCGCATCTCCGGGCGGAACAGCTGTTTGCGCCCGAACCTCCTGGACGTCCGATAAGCAAACGCATAGCGCAAGGCCCGCCGCCGCAACCGCGGCGAAACGCCTGGACGCGCAAACCATGCGGCGCAGATAAAGCGATAAAGGGAAAAATGCAAACGAAAACATGGATGCGAACAGCGTTAAAGCGGATGGAACGAACAACAGGTTAATTTTCGCTCGCCATGCGGGCAAGCTGGTTCAGATAATCCCGGGCAATTCGATTGCCCGGATCAAGTCGAATCGTCATCTCCCAGGCCTGGCGCGCCTCGCCATATCGTTCGGCGTTTCCATAAGCCACGCCCAGATTCAGCCAGGCGTCTGCAAACGCCGGATCGCGATCCACGATCATCCGGTACTGCGCGATGGCGCCGTCGGCGTCGCCGCTTTCCAGCATCAACGACGCCAGATTCACATGCAGCCGGAGATCGTTCGGAACGATGGCGATAGCCCGCTTGTAGGCGTCCAGCGCCCGGTCGTACATCCCGGCCCTGCGGTGCACCTCGCTGAGGCGCAGCCAGTTTTGCACCTCGCTCGGATTCCGGTTTACGGCGTCGTGCGCCTCGTTGATTTCCTGCTGAATTTGCTGCGCTTCTTCGGCCAGAGCCAAATGTATTTCCGCCTCGGCCTCCTCGCCCAGGCGCATCAACGCCTGCCCCAGGTTGTACTGCGCGCCATGATGCCACGGGCGTTCTTCCACCACAGCGCGGAGCTGGACCACCGCCTCTTCCACCTCGCCCGTACGAAACAATTGCGTCCCCACGACATAGCGGTAATCCACGCTCTCGGGCCGAATGGCCGCCGCGCGTTTCGACAAAGCGATGGCCGTCTCGAAATCCCCCATTTCCTCGTGAAGCTGGCCCAGCCACATGTACGCGGTCGTGTTCGTACTGTCTATCCTGACAGATTGCTCGTACGACCACTGCGCGCTGTCCGCCATGCCCAGTTTGGCGTACGCGCGGCCCATTTCGAGATACAGATGCGTATTCGGTTCGATCGCCTCTTCGCGGCGGAACGCGCCGATGGCGTCCCGGAGACGCCCCCGGCGAAAATGATTGACGCCGATATTCATGTGCGCGCCGCGATACGCCTCGTCCGCCGCAAGAACGGTGGCGTACGCCGCGTTGGCCACCTCAAGCTGATTCAGATCCGTGTAAATCCGACCGCGCAGGAAATACGTATCCGCCAGCTCTGGCGCATATGTCTCCACGCTGTCCGTAAGCGCCAGCGCATGCAGGTAATTCCCCTCGCGCCACGCCGCATCGGCCTGGAGCATAAACCGTTGTACGTTCATATCCAGCGAGGCGCGAAGCGCTTCCGTCCTGGTAGGCGGCGGCGCTGCGTTTTCTTGCGCGCAACCCGCAAGCAGGCAAGCGACCGCTGCGATGCAAAACCGTCGTATCATGCTTTTCCCCCTGTCCGCAAAAAATCGTTTACCCGTTTGTTTTTTCGCGCTCCGCGACGGGTTCCGCCATGCGCAATACGCCGGACCCCTCCACGAGAATCACTTGCTGCCCGGCCGCTACGTCGGCGAATCGTTCCGTCAGGCCGCTCGGCCAATATACTATTAGACTATCTACCTGCCGCCGTGCTCCCAACCCGAATGTCGCAGGCAATGCAGACTGCGACAAAAAGCTCGAACCCGACCGGATACGCCGCTCCATCCGCAAGCCGTCGACTACCGCCTCAATCCGGGCGCCGAGCGCGCTGCGGTTGCTTTCGCGCCCTTCCAGCTGAACGTGCAGCCACTCCGCCCCCTCCAGATCGTTGCGCCAGAGATGCGCCGGTCCGGCGTTTTCCAGCAGCAACACGTCGAGGTCGCCGTCCCGGTCATAGTCCGCATGCGCTGCGCCGCGGGCCACGAGCGGCCGGGCAAGTACGCCGGTCGCCGAAAGCGCCTCGTCGAATACGCCGTCGCCCCGATTCAGGAAAAGCTGCGCCGGTTCTGCAAAGGTCGCTCCCTCAAGAATCTCGGCGATATGCTCCAGCACATGCCCGTTCGCCAGAAAAAGGTCGAGGTCGCCGTCCAGGTCCGCATCGAAAAGAAACAGGCCGAAAGTCAGGGTGCCCATCGTGGGAAAGCCAATGCGGGATGCGGTTGCCCGGTCCGTAAAATAACCGTTCGAGGCATGCCGGAAAACGCTCACCGTTTCCTGTGTGAAATTCCCCACGAAAATGGTCGTTTCTCCGGCGCTGTCCACCACGCCCGCATCCACCCCCATGCCGGCGCGAGCCTGCCCGTGCCGGTCGTACGCCACGCCGCTGCGTACGCCCGCCTCGACAAACGTACCGTCCCCCCGATTGACGAACAGCAGGTTCCGCTCCGTATCGTTGGCCACATACAGGTCAAAATGACCATCTACGGTTACGTCCAGCTCGGTCACCCCGAGCGTCTTGTCCAGCGCGGGGTCGATAGCGCCCGAAAAACCGGCTTCCTCCGTAGCGTCCGCAAAGGAGCCATCCCCCCGGTTACGATAGAACGCGCTGGCGACGCCCGCATAATTTTGCGGAGTGCAGTAGGCTTTCGCCCCCTCGTGATAACAGGGAATATCCGTCTCGGGCGTCCAGGATACATAGTTTCCCACGAACAAATCGACCCAGCCGTCCCGATCGGCGTCGAAAAAAACGGCGGACGTACTCCAGTGCGCCTCGCCCGCAAGGCCCGCCGCCTTGCCCACTTCCTCAAAACGCCCGCCCGCGTTGCGAAAGAGCAGATTTTCGTGCAAGGTCGTCAGAAAAAAATCCGTGTCCCCGTCGTTGTCGTAATCGGCGGCGGCCACGCCGAACCCGTACGCTTCCAGTCCGGCAAGGCCCGCCTCGCCCGAAACGTCCGCGAACGTTCCGTCGCCGAGATTCCGATAGAGCCGCAACGCTTCCACCGGCTCGTCGGAAACGTCCGCCCACCGTCCGCCTCCCACCAGCAGGATATCCTGCCACCCGTCGCCGTCGTAATCGAGAAACGCCCCGCCGGGCCCCACCACTTCCGGCATCCATTTCTGGCCGAAACCCCCGTTTTCGTGCCGATAGGCCCCCAGCCCCGCCTCCTCGGTAACATCCGTAAACATCGGCGCCGCAGGCCCAGCGCCCGGATCGGCCGCTTCGTCTCCTCCCCCGCATCCCGCGCACCCGGCCGCCATGCCGACGCAACATATAGCCCCGGCCATGCAACGCACAACGCCCTGCGGGGCGCGAATCGCGCGAATCAGACGCCGGAAAACCTGCCTCATGGATCGACCCGGACAAGTTGCAACGCCCCCGATCCCTCGACAAGGAGCACATCCTGGCCGCCCGCTACCTCGCCGAACCGCTCGACCAGACCGCCCGGCCAGTACACGGTCAGCGAATCGACGGCCTCCCGGCTGCCCAGGCCGAACGCAGCCACCGGCTCCGATTGCGCAAGATAACTGGACCCGGTCCGGATGCGCCGCTCCATAATCAGATCGCCCGCCTTCGCCGTAATGCGGGTTCCGAGCCCGTCCCGATTGCTTGTTCGCCCTTCGACATGGACCCGCAGATACCGTCCGGGGGCCGTGTCGTTGCGCCAAAGATGAACCGGCCCTCCGTTCTCGGTAATCAGAATATCCTGATCTCCGTCCTGATCGTAATCCGCAAAGGCGGCCCCTCGGCCCACAAGCAAGTCCGTCCATACGCCCTCCCCCGGCGTAAATTCGTCGAACACGCCGTCGCCCCTGTTCAGGAAAAGCTGGGCGGGCTGCCGGTAGCTGATCCGGTCGTTCTCGCCGGTTCTGTCGGGATGCACGTGCCCATTGGCCACAAACAGGTCCAGATCCGTATCCATGTCCACATCCAGCAAAAACAGCCCGAACGTAAGGGACAGCAGCCCCGGATAGCCGATGCGCGACAACCCGGCCCGGCCTGTAAACGATTCGCCCTCTTCGTGGCGGTACACCCCGATCATCTCCCCTGCAAAATTCCCGACGTACAGCGAATAGCGGCCGGTGCTGTCCGTAATCCCCGCGTCGATTCCCATGCCCGCGCGCGCTTCTCCGTGTTCGCTGAACGCAAAGCCGCTCGGTACGCCAATATCGGTAAACGTGCCGTCCGCATTGTTGCGGAAAAGCAAATCGCCCTCGCCGTCGTTCGCCACGGCCAGGTCCGGCCACCCGTCGAAATTGAAATCCAGTTCGGCTACGCCCAGCGATTTGCCCAGCGTCGGCATGAAGCCAGCCGCCGACGTATGGTCTGCGAATACGCCGTTCCCGTCGTTTACGTAGTACCGGCTCTGCACCCCGGTATACACGGCGGGGTGGCAATACAATTTGACCGCGCCCCCCGACGGGCAAAAAATATCCGTTTCCGGCGTCCAGTCCACATAGTTCGCTACATACAAATCAGCGTCCCCGTCCCGGTCGGCGTCGAAGAAAATAGCCGAACTGCTCCAGATGTCGTTTCCCTCCAGGCCCGCCTCGTCCGTGGCCTCCACGAACCGCCCCCCTTCGTTGCGAAAGAAAAAATTCTCCTCCAGACAGGTAATGTAGAGGTCCGGGTCCCCGTCGTTGTCGTAATCGGCGGCGGTCATCCCGATGGTATACCCGTCTACGTCCGCCAGGCCTGCTGCTTCCGTTGCCTCGGTAAAAGCGCCGTCGCCGTTATTCCGGTACAGAAACACGGCTTGCACCGGCGTTTGGGGATTCCAGTCGCCCCCGCCCAGAAGCAAAATATCGATCCACCCGTCGCCGTCGTAATCGAAAAACCCTCCCCCGGATCCCATTTGCTCGGGATACCACTTGTCCCCGGCGGCGCCGTTGACGTGCATGAAACCGCCCAGTCCAGCCTCTTCCGCCACATTCGTAAAAACAGGAAGCCGGACGCCCTCCTCGTCCGCCGACCGCGAGCCCGAAAGCGAACAAGCGCTTAACGAACCCGCAACGCACCAGACAAGGACAGCGCCCAGCCAACCTGTCGAACAAAAACCGGAAACAGGGTCAGAAGGAGAGGTGAACCGCGAACCGCTGGACCGTGTCGAAAATACCGAAATCCGTATAGGCATAATCCACGCCGAATCCAATACCCGAAGCATCGTATTTCAAACCGGCCCCAAGGCTGAACCCTTCTTCATGATCGTCGCCCACGAAAGCGCGCCCCAAACCTCCCCGCAGGGAAAGGATGTTCATGACCGTGTACTCGCCGCCGATCTTCACATGCTCCGCAAAGTCGCGTGGACGCTGCGCATCCACGGAAATCAGGAACGAGTGCATGTTCGGGTCCAGCGTGGTGAGATCGACGACATCCATCGAAACGCCGATCTGGAACGTCAACGGAAGTTCGAAACGCTCCCGTTCGTACACCAGCTCCCGCGAGAAATTACGGGTGTTCATCGCGATGGTAAGGCTCTCGAATCCCGTATCGTACAGTATGCCGAAATCAACCGCAATGGTGTTCAGCGCATAATCCTCGAAGGTGGCGGATGTACCGTCATCAAGAGAAGTAGCGCCATCATCCGAACGAGCCTTGGCGAACGAACCGAGATCCTGCTGGACGTACTTGATGTGGGCGCCTACGGAAAAACGATCCGTGAACGACCGCGCATACCCTACGCCTATGGCAAGCGACGTGGGGCTGTACGTACCCAGTTCGATGAATCCCTGCTCGTTTTCCGCGCGAACTGTTTCGAAAAACTCCCCGCCGTAGTCCACGTTCATGAACGAGAGTCCAACGACGCCGTAATTCCCTCCGCCCGGGCGATACGCCACGCTCGCCGCGTTGTACTGAATGTCCACAATGTAGCTCATGACGCCGAAACCCGCGCTGAAATTACCGTCCATGCGCGACATGGCGGCGGGATTGTAAAACATCGCCGTGGAGGAACCCAGCGTAGACGACGTAACGGCGCCGCCCATGGCGGTTGCCCGCGCATCAACGGACTCCGAAAGAAATTTGAAGCCGGTTTGACCGCGCTTGGCGGTTTCTACCTCGTCGTCCGGGCCCGCAATGCCCGTCTGAGCAAATGTCGAAGGGGCCGTAAGTAACCCGATGGCTACGAGGAGGCATGTGGTAGCAATACTCCTTTTCATAATCAAGCCTGATTGAATGTCGATAAGGGGTTTCGTGTGTCGAAGCCTCGGGGGCGAACCGTCAGGCGGCCCGCCCCCGGGCCCGGGTTACCGAATGACCGTGAATTTACGGAATACGCGCTCGCCCTCCGGGGTTTCAACCACCGCGATATAAATACCGCTTACGAGCAACTGTCGCGCGCGCGTCGTGAGGTTCCACTTCTCGTCGCCGCTCCCGTCGTCGTGCTCAATGGTCTCAATGAGTTCGCCGATCTCCGAGTAAATCCTGATCGTGCACTCGCCCGGAATATTGAAGAAGGCGACTTCGTCTTCCTTCGTGAAGCGAATGGACTGGTCGGAGCCAAGATTGACCGGGTTCGGCACCACGCGCACATCCTCGATCGTCCCGGTAGCGCCGAAAGGCGGGCGCTTCAGGTTCGTGGGCTGGTAAGTCTGCGTAAAGTACCGGCTGCTGCGCAACCGCACGCCGCCTCCGGGAACTCCGGCAAGCCCGCTCGGATCGTTCGGAAGTTCCTCGCCCACCGCAACGAGATAGTAGTAGTAATCCGTGCCGCGAATGGCCGATTCGTCGTTGAACGACGTCGCGCCCGCATCGAGGGCGGGACCTTCGCAGTCGGGACGCATGCCGCGCAAGCAGACGTACGGCATCTCGTCTTCCCTGCGACGAAGCCGGCCCGAATTCGCCTCGTCGTCCATGCTGTCCAGCGCGCCCAGCAAATCGCTCGCCTCGCGGACATAGTCGTACGCGGGACTCCACCACACATTCCGATCCGTGCGGTACACTTCCCAACCGACGCGGCTGGGACCGCCTGCGGAAGGCGTCCACGCAAGCTCGATCTGACCAGGCTTGCCGTCCACCGAAAAGGCGCTCGGCGGCAACGGCGGCTGCGCAATCGGATACGTCGTAAGATCGTTCGACGCTTCATAGACGGCCCGGGCCGTGACGAAATTCTTGAAGAGCGAATCCCTCGCCGTGAGCACCCACTGATTCTTCGTCATGGCTTCAAGGCCCAAGTCGTATACGTCGTGGTAGCTATATTCCACGTCGTCCTTGATCACCCCGTCGCCGTTGGCGTCGTAGCGAATGATGTGATCCCTGTCCCGGCCTGTCAGTTTGAACTCCCGACCGATCGCAAGCGACGCGTCGAAGTCCAGACCGCCCACCGAACGAACGAAAAGGATACGCACTTCGTCGCCGAACGCCATGTCATAGGGGCCGTACGCCGCGGTGGCGGCATGACCGCCCTGGCGACCCTGGCTCGGATTGTTCGTCGGCTCCCAGAAAAGCCCGTCTGACTCAATGCGTTCGGCCCACGTGGGGCACATGCGCGTACGAGACACGTCCGACGAGCACCCTTCCGGCGCGGGCGTGTGATCCTCGCGCGTCAGAATGCCGTCCTCGTAATACTCGAGGTGCGCCGCGCCCGCCGCCGTCAGTTTCTCGTCCTGGTCCATGAAGCCGATCGTGTGCGGCTGCACCATGCGATCAAAGGTGGGATCGCTGCTGGAATTCGGAGCGTACAGGGGCATTTCCCCATCGAAGTAAGCCCCTCCGAGGCGGCCTACCGTATCCCCCGCGGCCTGGGACCAGTGCGCTTCAAGAATCGGCGCTCCAAGGTTGTCCCAGTTGCCCGCGGAATAATCCGGCTCGTAGCCCTTCCACAGGTAATACGCCGTAATATCCAGCGGGTAATCAGCGTGGCCGTCGCCCACGGCGTCCACCATGCTGTACTTGCCCCATACCTGGCCGCCGTCGCCGATCCACGCCGCCGTATCCGTGCCGCGCCAGCGATGGATCCAGTAGAAGTACGTCTCATTCAATGTCTGGTCCGGCAGTTCAATGTCCGGATCGTCGTCCGTATTACCCGTGTTCGTGAAGACATACTCGACGATATGATATTCGTCATGGAACGGGTTGCTCCAGGCATAGGCCCGCTTGCGGACGGTAACGCCGATGTTCATGTTCCATATGGCTTCATGGACGCGATCGGCCGGCAGATTCGGATCGACCTCGTTCACCACGGCTACGCGGTCGAACGAAGAGACGCCGTCCACCGTAACTTCCGAATCGTCCCACTTGGCGATCAACCTGTCCTCCACGGGATAGGCGAAGTCAACGCCGGGGTCGCGGGGACCGATACGGGACGTGTAGTACGGATAGGCCTGCCCGGCCGGGTCTGTCCATTCCTTGGCGCCGATCCAGAACGCGCCGGAACGTTCATGCGTCGAATTCCGATGAATGGCCGGATAGGCCATCAGGTTCGATGTTTCATTCTTGACTCCGACCTGGGGATACCCGTCCTGGTAATCTCCAATGTCGATCCACGTAATGGTGAACTGGCCCACGGCCTCGCCGACGCCCAGCGCCCCGAACGAACACGCAAGGATAGCAACCGCAAGAAGCTTGTAGCTGGCTTTCATCATGGTTTTGTTTCTTATGTAAGAATAACTGCCGGCGACGATGTCTCCGAATAGATTCGTCCGGGGGTCGCTGGCCGTCCCCCGGACGAATCCGTTTCGTTCAGAAGCTTACCCGCAGGCCAAATGTGACCCGGCGCGGATTCAGGAAGGTGTTGAACCGGTGATTCGGCATATCGATGTACGCCTTGTCTTCCAGCGCTTGATCCAGTTCGCCCTGGGGAACGTTTTCCCAGGCGCTGCCTGTCCAGCGGTGATACGTACCCGTATCTCCCGCATACACCCAGCCGGCCTCGAAACCTGCGTCGGGCGCCTCCGGCAACGTGGCCTTGGCCTCTATCGGCTGGAACGCAACGTCCCAATCGCGGAATACGCCCGGCCTGTCGTCGCCCGGAACCCATTCGTAGGGCTTGGAACTGCCTTCCGGCAGCTGGTCGAAAATATCCTCGGGCAAATGCAGCGAACGCATGTAATCCCCCGGGTCGTCTCCCTGGCGTTCGAGGAAAGCGCCGCCCCAGTTCAAATGCCGCAGGTTGAAGACATTGTCGATGTCCGCAAACACCTGCAACCGCGTAGGCCCGGCGCTGAAGTGCTTCGTAAAGCGCAGATCGAAGTTCCAGTAATCACGATACCGGACATTGTTGCGCACTTCCGGAATGCTGGCGGAAAAATCGCCCGCCCAAGTCAACGCCTGGCCCTTGCGCCATTCGCCGAGGAGGCTGATGCGGAAATTCCCCAAGGGGTTTCCGCCGGCGATTTCGGGACCGAAGCCCTGTGGCGTAAGCAACAGCAAGTTCGCATTCGCGAACGGCTCGGCTACCGGCGCCGACTGCCTGTAATCCGTGGAAGTACGCAGCCAGTTCACCATCTGGAACGAGTTCTCGTAGAACTGCGAATACCCGAAGTTGCCCGACTTGCGCTGCTGGTACGTGAAGTTCGCAAAACCCTGCACCCATTTGCCCCGGTTCTTGGAGATGCTGAACTCCGCGCCCCGCGTATCCGAGTAATGCCACGGCATCTTCGTGCTGTAATTCACGACGCCGCCCAGGCTCTGGAAATTGACGGTCCGGGTTTCTTCCTTGTTGTCCCGGTAGTACCCGGAAATACGCAGGAGGAATTGATCCAGCACGTTCTGGTCGAAGCCCAGTTCGTACGCCACCGTCTTGGGCAACGGATGCTCCGGATTCGCCAGCTGATCGATGCCGCCCGCCTTGGACTGCTGAACGCCCAGTACGTCGTAGGCGTCCATCATCTGGCGGAAGTGCCCGTAGTTAAAGTACAACTTGCTGTTCGTCGTGATCGGGAAGGAAATGCCCACGCGCGGGCTGACGGCCAACCGGGAGGAGACGGATTCCTTATCGAGATCATCGTCCAGCCTGTCCCGGTCGAAGCGCAAAATGCCGTCGTAGTATCCGTAATTCCACCATTCCGTGTTCGGGTCGAAATAATCGAGGCGAACGCCGAGATTGGCGATCATGCCCTGAAATTCGAGCTTGCCCTGCGCGTAGGCCGCGCCCTGCACCGGCGAACCGTCCCATGGCCAACGAGCGCCCGACTGCGGACCCGCGAGGGCAATGTTGATGCTGGCGTAATTCATGTCGTAATCGCTGAAGATCAGCTCGGCGCCGGTCTTGAACAACAGGAAGCGGTTGAGCTGGCTCGTCAGGTCAAAGCGACCGGTGTACACCGTCACGGACGAGGTGTCGCGGGTCTTGACCCAGTGGCCGCCCGTCGATTCGTCAGTCAGGATGTTCCCGCCGATCCCGGCGAATCCCATGGGCTCCTGTCCGGAGCAGTACGGAGTCGTTTCGCCGTCGCCGGTGACGTCGGATCCGCCGCCGAAGCACACGATGCCGTCTTCCTGCCCGACCAGGCCATTAAAGCCGTCGTTGATGCGGCCGAAGTTATCCGTCCAGGGAACGCGCACGAGCTCGTACGGCTCGCAGGATTCGCCATTGGGGCCCGTGCCGCTGGAGGAGCATACGTACGATCCGTCCCGCAACACCGGAAGCCTGGTCTGGTAATCCGACGCCATTCGCTGAAGGCCTACCTCGTAGAACGTATTCTGATTCAGCGTATGCGTAAGCTGCAAGCCCAGCATGTCGTGATTGATGTCGCCGATGGGCCACTGCCCGTCCGTAAACAATTCGTCCCCGCGAATGTCGATCTCCCAGATCTGCTTGCCTACGTCGCGGTCTTCGTTCTGCCACCACGGATAGGCCGGAATATCGCCGGACCACAGCTGGGTGCCACTGGCGTTTTCCTGCCATACCTGGCCGCGCTGCCGGGTGCCGAGCGCATGCGCCGTCACTTTCATGCCGGGAGCCACGTTGGAAATCAACTTGACCTGATAGGTATTGTCCGTGTACGCTTCGCGGTCCTGCGGGTACAGATAGGATGTCTGGGTGCCGCGGTACGACGCAAGAAAACGCAAATCGCCAAGATACTGGCTGACGCCCGGTATCGGGCCGCCGACCGTAATGTCGGCGTCGTAATCCGGCATCGTAATCTCGTTGCTCTTACGCCACATGTAATGCCAGTAGTCGATCATGTCCGATTCGGTCACGTCGAACCCTTCGTCATGCAGCCGGGTCAGAATGCCTTCCCAGCCGGGAAACGGCTTGTACTGCCGGGCCTGGTACGAATCCCACACGTCGCCCGAACCATTCAGTCGAACCGCAGGATCCAGCACCGGGCGCGCAAACCAGGTGTCGCATTCGATGGGAATGGACGAGCCTGAATAATCGCAGCTGGACGGCAATTGATGATAAGCGTCGAACGTCTTGTCCTGGGCCGGCGCATAGCGAATAAGCGCATCCACCGTGTAGTTCGTGCGGGAAGGCTCTTTCGTGGCTACGTTCACGATGCCGGAACGCACGTTTCCGTACTCCGCGCTGAACCCGCCCGTCTGCACCTGCACCTCCTCGAGCGACGTATAACTGACGCTGGTCAGGGGGTCGTTGTGGCGACCGGTGCGCATCTGCAAGCCGTCTACGATAAAGGCCACCTCGTTGAGGCCGCCGCCGCGTACGCGCATGCCCGGCTCGATGCCCGCCTGCAGGTCCAGCACTTCCGAAACGCCCGCCACCGGCAGGTCCTGAAAGTCCTGGGCGCTCAGGTTCGCCACGTTCGCCGAAACGTCGGCCTGTACGATAGGCTGCTCGGCGACCACGACCACCTCTTCGAGCCCCACGGTTTCTTCGCTAAGGTCGAAGTCCACCGTGGTCGTAAGGTCCGTGCTTACGTGAATTCCCTGCTGCACCGCCGTCGTATAGCCGATGAACGACGCCTGAAGATTGTACGTGCCGGGACGCACGTTCAGAATGTGGTAGAAACCTTCGGCGTCGGTGACGGCGCCTTGCGTGGTGCCCTCGATCACCACGTTCACGCCGGGAAGCGAGTCCCCGGTGTTCCCGTCAGTGACCTGACCAGCGATCTTGCCCTGCTGCGCCCAGGCTGTGGCCGGGATAAGCAATGCAAGCGTAAACAGTAGCTTTGCCAGTCTCATGTGCATGACCCTCTGGTATTTATGTTGGTTGGCGAATAACGCTTCAAAAAGAGCGCGACGACCCGGCGCGCCATAGAGCGCCGCGGGTGGGTGCGCGCAAAATCGAAGAGAGTTTACGTCATATAAAACAACAATGCAAGAAAAGAATAAATTTTTTTCTTGCCGTCTTCACGCGCCGCTCGATCCGACCGAATCGGGAACCCCTGAGGATACGCCAGAAATACTCTGATTAAAGATACCCTGAATCAGTCCGCGGGAACGAACAGGGTCTTCACGCCGCGCCGCCGTTCGAAGCCTTCGAAGGCCTCTTTCCATTTCGTAACCTCGAAGACGTCGGTGACGAGCGGCTTCGTGCGCACCTGCCCGCCTTGCAGCAGTTGCAACGCGCGCAGCCAGGCGGGGGGCACGCTTGCGTTGCTTCCGGTAACGACCAGTTCCTTGTAGCATACCTGGTCCAGGTCCCAGGCGACGGGTTTGCCGAAAAGGCCGATCTGCACATACCGCCCCGCTCGCCGAACCAGGTCCAGCAGCCCGGCGGCGGCTTCTCCCGCGCCCGAGCATTCGTATACTACGTCGGCCCCCATGCCTTCGGGGGTCAGGGCGGCCACCAGGTCCCGGGGGCTTTCGCGCCGCACGTTAACGATATGGTCCGCCCCCAGCGAACGGGCCAGTTCCAGACGGCGTTCGTCGCCGTCCGCGCCAAGCGCCACCACCGCGGCGCCCGCCGCCTTCGCAACCTGCAACGCAAGCAGCCCGATGGCGCCGGGACCCGCCACGACCGCCACGTCGCCGGGAAACACCGTGGGGACGCTCGACACGGCGTGCACCACGCAGGCCAGCGGCTCCGTCAGGGCGCCTGCCTGGAAATCCACATTCTCCGGCAATACATGGATGTTGGCCGCCGGGACAATCACGTGCCGGGCGAACCCTCCGTTGACCGCCGACCCGATCGAACGGCGACGCAAGCACAGGTTCGCTCGTCCGGCGCGGCAATAGCGACACCCCCCGCAGGTAGAAAAATAGGTTTCCGTCGTTACGCGCAGGCCCGGCGCAAGGCGCTCCACGTCGTCTCCGGCGTCCGCAATCTCCCCCGCCACTTCGTGCCCGAGCACGACGGGAGGCCGCGAAGGAAATTCGTCCTTATATATATGGAGGTCCGTGCCGCATATCCCGGCGGCCCGCACCCGAATCTTGACCTGCCCGGGTCCCGGATGCGGTTCGGGAATGTCCCGGAGCTCGATATGCCCCGCGCCGGGAGCGACTTTCATGACGGCTTTCATACGACAGTTCGGTTCGGTAAATATCCTCTTGCGGCGAACAGGCGGTCCGGCGGCGACTATTTCCATTGCGGACGGCTCGTTTGCGCCGGCCCCCCGGGTCCCCGGGCGCGCGCCGTTTTCCAAAGGATACGCTGATCAAATCCGAAAATCCCGGAGGCTGCGGAGTGGTGGAACGGGTCTGTGGCGCGCCTTTGAGCGAAACATCGGGCCCAAAAATATCCCGCCAGCTCATGGCCTGCGCACCCTAATATGTATTCGCGAAAAGGCGCGCCACAGACCCTCCCGATCACCTTGCCTTAAGGATACTCTGATTAAATGTGCAAAGTTCAGAGGCTGCGAGAGGGGCTCTGGCAAGGAATGACGAAGCAATGTGGCAGGCCCCACATAATGAGGAATGACACAGCCAGAGCGCCTCTCGCAGCCTCCCGAAGGGCGCTTCACGTCCGCCATGTCCCGAATCCGCAGCGTTTACCGCTGATTTCAACGACACCGGCACAATGTCCTGTACGCACCAACGTGAAGCGCTGATCGAAGCAAATTTAATCAGAGTGTCCTTAAAATGCGCAAAGTTCAGAGGCTGCGAAGGGCGCATCGCGTCCGCAAAGACAGGAACACAAAGGCCCTTCGCAGAATTTACGGATACGCTGATCAAAACCGCTTTGCCCGGCGCGTCGCATTCACTCCCGGGAACGTCATGCCGCATCGTTGAAATCAGCAGAAAACACTGCGGATTCGAGTTGTCGAGACGCGCCGCGCCTTGCATTTTTATTAAAAATTCACAGTACCGGCCTGGTCCCATGCCTCCTGCCCCGCTCCACCATTATATAAAAGGCGACTGGCGACTCCGCAAGGAAAGCCCCCTGCTGGACGTACTGAATCCCGCCACGGCCACGCCGCTCGCGCGCGTCCCCCTCTCGTCGAAAGAGGAAATCGACCAGGCCGTACAGGCGGCGCACAAGGCGTTCCCTGCATGGCGGGCGACGCCGATCACGGAACGCATACAACGCCTCTTCCGGCTCAAGCAACTGCTGGAGGAACACGCCGAGGACCTGGCCCGAACGATCACGAACGAATGCGGCAAGACCTTCCGGGAAAGCCTGGGCGAACTCCGGCGGGGCATAGAAAACGTGGAGGTGGCCATCGGGACGCCCATCCTCATGCAGGGCGTGAACAACGAGGACATTGCGCGCGGCATCGACGAGCATATGATCCGGCAACCGCTGGGCGTTACGGCAGCCATCACCCCTTTTAATTTTCCGGGCATGATTCCCCTCTGGTTCCTGCCCTACGCCGTCGCCACGGGCAATTGCTTCGTCCTGAAGCCGAGCGAGCGCGTCCCCATGACCAGCGCCCGCCTTTTCGACCTGATCGACGAATGCGATTTTCCGCCGGGCGTACTGCAACTCGTGCACGGAGGCAAGGACGCCGTAGACGCGCTCCTCGACCACCCGCTGGTCCGGGCCGTGAGTTTCGTCGGTTCCACGCCGGTCGCGCGCTATATCTACAGCCGCGCGGCTGCTTCGGGAAAACGCGCCCAATGCCAGGGCGGCGCGAAAAATCCGGTGGTGATCATGCCGGACGCCGACATGGACATGACCACGCAAATCATGGCGGACTCCGCCTTCGGGTGCGCCGGACAGCGATGCCTCGCCGCTTCGGTAGCCGTAACGGTAGGCAAAGCAGGCAAGGAATTCGCCGAACGCATCGCCGAGGCCGCCGCCGCGCGCCGGGTGGGCTACGGACTGGACGAGGACGCACAAATGGGACCCGTGATTTCCGACCAAAGCAGACAGCGCATCGAAGGGCTTATCGAAACAGGCGCCAGAGAAGGCGCCCGGGTCGTGGTGGACGGACGCGGCAAGCAGGTCGGAGGCTACGAAGACGGGTATTTCCTTTTTCCCTCCGTGCTTTCGGACATTCCCCCCGGCGGCACGCTATCGCGAATCGAGGTTTTCGGTCCGGTGCTGAGCCTCTCCCATGTCGAGACGCTCAACGAAGCGATTCAGTTCGTAAATGATCGCGCCTACGGAAACATGGCCTGCATCTTCACGAGCAGCGGGGCCTCTGCGCGGCAATTCCGCCAGGAAGCAGACGCCGGCAACATCGGCGTGAATATCGGCGTGGCCGCGCCGATGGCCTTTTTCCCGTTCAGCGGATGGAACGAAAGCTTCTTCGGAGACTTGCATGCGCAGTCCCGGCACGGCGTGGAGTTCTACACGCAAACGAAAGTGGTCGTGGAGCGCTGGCCAAGCGAATGGACCCGCGCCTTTTGACTTTCCTTTACCGCGGCGGGCTTTCCCGACTGATTTTTTCTGGCTGATTTTTCCGGCGGACATGTCCGAACGAACTTTTGACGTCATCAGTCTGGGACGGCTGGCGATCGACCTGTACGCCGACGAGATCGGCGTGGAACTGTCCCGCGTACGGCATTTCAGCGTCTACGCCGGAGGATGTCCCGCCAATTTCGCCACCGGCGCGGCGCGGCTCGGCCTGCGCGTAGCCATGGCGTCCCGCATCGGCGCGGACGGCCTGAGCGATGGCCTGATCGACTTTCTGACGAACGAGGGCGTCGATACCCGGTATGTCGCGCGCGATCCGGAGCGCCTGACCGGGCTGGCCTTCCTGGGCATCTTGCCCCCGGACACGTTCCCGCTCGTCTACTACCGCCCCGATCCGGCCGATATGCACATGACGGCAGAGGATATGGAGACGGTCGCTTTCGAAGACGCCAAAGCGCTTTTCGTCGCCGGGACCCGGTTCAGCGGCGAACCTGCCCGCAGCGCTGCGCTCGCAGCGATGGAGCGCGCCCGCGCGGCGGGAACCCGGGTCGTGCTGGACATCGACCGGCGCCCCACGCTCTGGGCGGACCTCGACGCCTTCGGAAAGCATCTGCGCGAAGCGCTTCCCCTGACGGATATCGCCATGGGAACGGAGGACGAAATCATGGCCGCCGCCGACCGGGCCAGCGTGGACGAAGCCATCCCCGTACTGCTCGACCTCGCGCGGCAAGCCGTCGCCGTAAAACGCGGAGCAAGCGGGTCGGAAGTGCATACCAGAGAGGGCGACGTCTGCCGGGCGCCCCCGTTTTCCGTGAAAACGCTCAATGTGCTGGGCGCCGGGGACGCCTGGGCCGCCGGATTCGTCTACGCCTGGTTGCAGGGGTGGCCATGGGAAAAATGCGCCCGGTTCGGCAACGCCACCGGAGCCATCGTCGTAACGCGCCACGCCTGCGCAAACGACATGCCCACGCGGGAAGAAGCAACTTCCTTTATCGAGGAGCAAGGGGGATTGTGATGGGGACCGCACCCATTCGGGAAGAACAGGCAGACCGGGCAAGCCGCAAGAACGGAAATCCTGAGGCCCGGCCCGCGGAGCGCCGGGCGATCGAACGGCATTTGGGCCGGTGCGCGGGGACGGCGGGCGCGTTCGCGGTACTCGCCATCGATCACCGGGCCAATCTCGCAGAGGATATGGCGAAGGCGCGGGGCCGTCCGACAAGCAGGCAAGACTTGCTGGCCTTCAAGCGGGCGGCGATCCGGGGACTTGCCGGTTCGTACAGCGCCGTGCTGACCGATCCGGAATACGGATTTCCCGCACTCTCGGACATGGCGGATTGGCCCGGAGGCCAACCCGGCCTCCTTGCCCCGCTGGAAGTCACCGACTACGAAGCCCACCCAAGCCGGCGGGAAACGAAGTTCATCGAAAACTGGGGGGTAGAGGAAATCGTCCGTTGCGGCGGCAACGGCGCGAAATTGCTGTTGTTTTTTCACCCGGAGGCCCGGCGCGCCGCCGCGCAAACGGAACTGGTCGACCGGATCGGGGCGCAATGCCGCGCCTGCGAGCTGCCCTTTTTTCTGGAACCGGTGGCCTGCTCGCTCGACCCCGACCAGGCGCTTTCCAATGAAGAACGCGCACAGGTCACGGTGGAAACCGCCCGGCATTTTTCGCAACGCAGCGTGGATGTGCTCAAACTGCCGTTCCCTTTGAATCCCGACGCCTCTGCCGACGCCTGGGGACCGGCGCTCCGGGACCTCGACGCGGCCTGCGCGGTCCCGTGGACGCTGTTGAGCGGAGGCGTATCGTTCGAATTGTTCGCAGAGCAGGCGGAAGCGGCCTGCCGGGCCGGCGCCAGCGGGGTCATCGCCGGGCGGGCCGTCTGGGGCGAGGGGGCGGCGCTGGAAGGCAAGGATCTGAGCGCTTTCATGAAAACCACCGCCCGCCAGCGCATGGAAACGCTCGCCGCGCTGTGCAAGCGGTGCGGGACTCCCTGGCGCGCACGGTCGTAGCGTTCCGAACTGTCCTGAGAACACGCTGATCAAAAGATGCGCCGATTAGGGCCTGTGGGGCGCCTTTGAGCGAAACATCGGGCCCCCAATACCCCTCCGGCCCATCGTCTGCGCACCCTTATGTATTCGCGAAAAGGCGCCCCACAGACCCGTTCCACACTGGGCCAGCGCACCCCTCCCAGCCTCTGAACTTCGCAGATTTAATCAGAGTATCCTTAATCAGAATATCCATACATATCCATCAGTAACGGGATGACGACGAAAAACTCCTTTTCCATCGTCCGGCGCGGCGCCGAACGCCTGCTGCGCATTACGGGAGCCCCCCCGGACGGATTCGAGGGCGAACGATCCGCAGACGGACTGCGCGGCCCCCTCAATGCGCGCAACGCCAGGGCCCTTCGGGAAACGCTCCCCTGGACGGCCCCGCAACTTGCGGGGCTGCGCAAATCGTTCGGTTTCGGCGACCGGCTGGGCCTCGCCACGCCCGGCCATCTCGACGCGCTCCGCAACCTGCCGGAAAGCGGCTTTTTTCCGGTCCTCGCGCAGCAATCCATGCGCGAAATGGCGCGCGCCCGGCGCAGTCCGCAGCAAGTCCTCGACGACGTAACCTGGACCGTGCTCGAAACCGGATACCGGGACGGCTATGGCTGCGACGCGGATCATGTCAAGACCGAGGCCGAAATAGACCGGTGCATCGACGCGGGATTCATCGGCTTTACGCTGGACCCGGGGCAATATGTGCGCCCCGCCGCCGATACGGAAGACGCCGCCGCGCTTTGGAGTCTCTTTGCGGAGCTGCCCTGGAGCATCCTCGAGAGCAACCCGAGGAATCATCTGCAACGGTACGTGAGCGGACCGGAGGCGGACGGCGCGCTTCCCGAAGAAACCTTTTTGCGGGCGGCTTGCAAATATGGCGCGGCGCTGGCGCGCGCAGCCCGGCTCCATGCGCACCTGCGCAGCCGGTTCGGCGACGCCCCCTTCGACCTCGAAATCTCGGTTGACGAAACGGATACCCCCACCACCCCCGCACAGCATCGGTTCATTGCGCTGGAACTGCATCGGCTCGGCATTTCGTTTATCGGGCTGGCGCCCCGGTTCGTCGGAGATTTTTACAAGGGCGTGGATTATGCGGGAGATACGGAGGCCTTCGCCCGGGACTACGCCGCGCACGCCGCAATCGCAGAAGAACTGGGGCCTTACAAACTGAGCGTACATTCCGGCAGCGACAAACTGGCCATCTACCCGTACATCCAGCAGCGTACGCCGGAATACGTCCACGTCAAAACGTCCGGCACGAGTTGGCTGGAAGCGCTGCGCGTGATTGCGCGTCATGCGCCCGGCCTTTTCCGCCGCATCCTGGACCTGGCCATGGACGGCTACGCCGAAAACCGCCAGAGTTACCACCTCGACGGACGGGTGGAATGCATCCCGCGCGTGTCCGACGACGCCTTGCCCACCCTGCTCGACGACCATCACGCCCGGCAGGTCGTGCATGTGGCGTTCGGCCCCGTCCTCGAACAGTACTACGACGAGGCGTACGCGGCGCTCGCCGAATACGACGAAGCGCATCGGGAGGGCGTCCGGCGGCATTTCGAAAAGCACCTCGCCCCGTTCCGGGGGTGAGTTCTCCTTCCTCTCCGGGCATTGATGCAGTAGCCCGTGCAAGGCAACCCAATGCGAAAAGACGCTATTTCCGGACCGCGCAAGAGCGCCTCCTGGGAAACGCCGATACAGGCATGCTCGGACAGGCCTGTTTCCGAATCCCAAAATAGCGCGTCCGCTAGGGCCGTACGCCCGGATATTTACCTGTTACCCTTCTGGATACAATGCATATCAATTAATAACTGATATGAAGTCATTTTATAATTGATCCAGCGTCAATTACTAATAGAACGCGCCCCTGAAAGCGGCCTGCGCGCCCGCAGAAGCGCAAAGAGGACCAAGACAGAGAATGGCACGGAGCGCCCTGGAACGCCTCACGGGGCGTTTGCGGGCGTTTCAGCGCGGGCGGGTTACGGCGAAAACAGAAAACGGATTGCGGCGAGCAAGAGACCCGTATAAACGAAGCCTGCCCCGATTATCCAGCGCACAAGGCGGACTTCAAGGGAGTTTATTTCGGCGCGGAGTTCGCTGCGAACAAACTCTTTCGTTGCAAGGTCGTCCTGCTTCTGTTCGACGGCGGCGGGCGGCGACTTGCCGGGTAATCTTGAGGGTTCGATACGGTTTTTCGGAATCTACGGCGCGAGAGAGGAAGCAAACGCGTCGTTTTGGACGGGCACAACGACCGAATCCACCTGGACGGGCGCAATCACAGACAACACGCCTTCAATCCGCGCAAGGCGCGTGTCCATATCATCGACCTTGTTTTCCAGCGCGTCCATGCGGGCCGGAATCCGCCAGAAGTGCACCGCCATTGCAATAACCGTTACCACGGTTACAGCTATTCCGATCAGGCTCGCATACTGGATAGCCCTTTTCATCTCGCCCTGTGGTCTCCTGGTCTTCTGTTGTCCCCTGGTCTTTTGACGGTTGCGCCCGGCTTTTGTTGCCGCAGGTCGAGCGCAACCGTTAAAATACGGAAAGGGACAAAAATATATTCTTTTTTACGGTTTCACAATATTTTTTGCAAGTTGTTGTTTTTTAGATATTTAAGGAGGCTTTCTCTCGGCGTTTTCATATGCTCCCGCAATGGGGAAAATCCACAACCGGAAAGAATGGAAGCGCACACGTCAAACGGTATTCCGGCGGCATTTCGAAAAACACCTTGCGCTGTTCCGGGGGTGAGTTCTCCTTCCTCTCCGGGCATTTATGCAGTAGCCCGTGCAAGGCAACCCAATGCGAAAAGACGCTATTTCCGGACCGCGCAAGAGCGCCTCCTGGGAAACGCCGATACAGGCATGCTCGCTCCAGACCTGTTTCCGAATCCCAAAATAATTCGCCGTCGAGTGCCGTACGCCCGGATATTCACCCTTTATCCCTCTGGATACAATACATATCAGTTAATAATTGATCTTAAATCATTTTATAATTGACTTAAAATCAATTATAAAAATGCTATAGGATATTGCCCGGTCGGTCCGAAGCATGTTTGAACGGTCCCTCAGGAAACCTTGCGCCGCATGCGTTGTTTTGCTTCATTCCGTACCTTGCGCCAGGTTTCGGCGATTGCATCGGGCAAGGAGTACGCCGGGGGCCCGTCGCCGCGGGCAGGCAAACGATAAACCGCGCCTCGTTCTATCCCTGAACGGTCGCCCCTCTGCGCCAACAAAGAGCGGTCGTTGCGAAACGCTGACGGTAACCAACGATACATGAGATGCTGAAGGACCTGAATCTACGCCGGTACCGCGGGTTCGAGTCGTACCGGTTGGCCGACTTGGCTCGCGTCAACCTGCTGGTTGGCAAGAACAACACAGGCAAGACATCGATTCTTGAGGCGGTCGAGCTCTTGCTGTCGGAAGGGGACCCTGCTGCATTGGTTGAATCTGCGAAGCGTCGCGGAGAATTCAGCATGGATTCGGCGTCCCGGGCCGATCTTGCCCACGTATTCTACGGTCACGAGTGCGCGCCAGGCGCCTTTTTCGAATTGTCTGCCGCCGACAGGTCGTCGCTTACGGGCAGGATATTGCTTCCCGAAGACAATCCGGAAAGTTGGCAAACAATGCGGGAGCGGCTCTGGATGCATGATCCCGATCCCGATAAAGAAATCGAAGCTACGTATGGGCTGTGCCTCGATATGGATTCGCAACGTCCCACGATGCTTCCGCTCAGGGAGAACGGTTCGCTTATATATGGACCCTGGTCGCGCAGCCAGAGTAATGGGCGCGTTCGCAGTGCAGTCCATTTTCTCAATCTGAATTTGTCGTCCATGCAAAGCGCGTGGAACGGCGTACTGAAAGAGAAGCGCGAAAAGGAAATCGTCGAGGCAATGCGTATCCTGATGCCGCAAATAGACTCCATTCAGTTCCAGGCCGGCGGGCGGCGGGAAAATATTCTCGTAGGAGAGGAGGGCGTCCAGATGCGCGTGCCCATAGGTAGCTACGGAGAAGGCATGCGGCGATTGCTGGCGATCAGCCTTGCCTTGGTGGGCGCCCAAAACGGATGCCTCCTGATTGACGAAATCGACACAGGGCTTCACTGGACGGTTATGGAGGATATGTGGCGGCTCGTAGCGAAGGCCGCGCAACGCTACGACGTTCAGGTTTTTGCGACCACGCACAGTTACGATTGCATACGGGGGCTCGGTGCGCTGATTGAATCTCATCCGGACCTGTCGGAGTCCGTCGCCATTCAGAAGGTGCACCAATCATTGGAGCAGGCTGTCTGTGTTCCCGGGATGGATATCCCAACCGTAGTAGAACAGGATATCGAGGTTCGTTGAGAGATGCACCAGAGAGAACGCTCCATTCTTCGTGTAGAAGGTAGGGACGACAAGTATGTCATTGAGAATCTGCTGTCACGACACGAGATCGATCATTCAGGTGTTGAAATCAAATGGCCGGAAGAGGAAAATGAAGGTACCGGTGGCAAGGACAAGCTGCTGGACGGGATGAAGGTCGCGGTCACGACTAGCAACGACAAAGCGATCGGGTTTGTGCTGGACGCCAATGGCGCTCCTTTAGACTGTTGGCAAAGTATTTACAACCGGCTCCAGGGCATTGGTCTAACGCTACCGGATGAAATTCCCGAAGACGGTTTTGTGGGCTATACAAACACCTATAAGACCCGCGTAGGCGTGTGGCTGATGCCAGACAATCGCCGAACAGGCGCTCTTGAGGGTTTTCTGCAAGACCTCGTTCCCGAAGGGGACGCCCTGCTCCAACTCGCCGAAAAATCGACAGAAAAGGCGAAGCAAGCAGGCGCCGCATTTCCAGACGCCGCACAGTCAAAGGCTATATTGCACACATGGCTGGCTTGGCAAGAACGCCCTGGAGTACCGTACGGTACTGCAATAACCGCGAAGTATTTCCGGCGCGACAGTCCCGCCGCGCTTGCGTTCGTTAACTGGTTCAAGCGCGTGTTCCAGGACCCTGTGCCCGATCCGTGAAAAAAGCGCCAGCGGCCCTTGGCGCTCGCCGAATACGCCGCTGCGCATCGGGAAGGCGTCCGCCGGCATTTCGAAAAACACCTGGCGCCGTTCCGGGGGTGAGGCGAACAGGCGGATCAGTTAATAACTGACATTAAATCATTTTATAATTGACTTGAAATCAATTACTAATCGCCGCTCCCCGTGCGGCCTCCCTGCGTAATCAACACCAGCAGGCTGCGAGCAAAAATTCGAAGGAGTTAATCTGTGCGGGAATATCGTGCGGCCCCTACGTAATCAACACCAGCAGGCTGCGAGGCCCGTGCGCCCCGATCACAAGCGATTGTTCTATGTCGGCGGTCTTGGACGGCCCGGCCACGAACGCGCCATAACCCTCCCAAAACGTTTCGAGCCGGTCGCAAGCGGCGTGCATGTCGGGCACGATGGCGTTGCGGTCCAGCGCCAGCGCCAGATGCTGCGCCAGAAACGGAGCGGCCCGCGACCCCATCGCGGATTCGCCCAGCCATACGGCCCCGTTCTCCGCCACGCCGAATGCGCCGGGACACGCCAGTACGTCGAGGCGGGCCAGCCCGGACGCTTCGGCGGCGGGATTCACCTGTTCGAAGGCCCACGCCGAATGCGCCGCAGCGATGGACGCCGCCGAAGGAAACGCTTCCCGCACGGCAGCCTCCACGCCTCCCGCCCCCACAATCCGTACGGTCGCGGAGGCGGCCTGCGCCGAAGCCATGAACCGGGCGACCAGATCGTCGTCGCCGACGTCGTCACCGTCGTCATCGCCCCGTACGCCGGCGACGGGCGGCAGCGGAACCTCAGGGGGCCGAGCGCGGCGCACCGCCTCAAGGATCGCTTCGCGGGCGTCTGGATATCCGTTCGGGGATCCGTTTTGCGTGCCGCATCCGGCCCTGCCTGAATCGTTATGTCGGCGCTTTCGGTTCATCGCCTGTCTGCGTAAAACTGTGAAAAACGCAACCTTCCGGGACGTTACGGAGCTCCCGGCGCCTCATTTCTTCCCCCGCTCGGCGGCGTACCATTCCCCGAACGACCGGTCGGGACAATGCGGAAGCTCCCGCGCCCGCCCCCACGCATTCCAGGGACCGTAGCGCAAGGGGCGCGGCGCATACCGCAAAAAAGCCCGAATCAGCCGGCCCGCCAGCCGGTAGCGATGCGGACTGCAGGTAATCCACCCGGCCATGCGCATCCCCCAGCGCTTGCGCCGGGAAACGTATCCCTTGCGCGCAGCCGCCTGCCGCCACCGGTGCAACTGAGCGTGAATATCGATCTTGACCGGACACACGTCGCTGCACGAACCGCACAGGGACGAAGCGAACGGCAGCGAAGCATAGCGCTTCATATCCATGCCGGGGGCCAGAATCGCCCCGATCGGGCCGGACGGGACCGCCCCGTAACTATGGCCGCCGCTGCGACGGTAGACGGGACACGTATTCAGGCACGCCCCGCACCGGATGCACTTGAGCGCGGCCCGAAAATCCTTCTGCGCAAGGCGGCGCGAACGCCCGTTGTCCACCAGAATGACGTGCAGTTCGCGGCCCGGGGCCGGACGGCGAAAATACGACGTATAGACGGACAGGGGCTGGCCCGTAGCGCTGCGGGCCAAAAGACGCAGGAATACGCCGAGATGCTCGGGTTTCGGGATCAGTTTTTCGACGCCCATGCAGGCGATGTGCACCGGCGCCAGATGCGCGCCGAGGTCCGCATTGCCTTCATTGGTGACCAGCGTGAGCGCCCCGGTGGACGCTATGGCGAAATTGACGCCCGTAATCGCTGCGTCGGCGGCCAGAAACCGGGCCCGCAAGTCCCGCCGCATCGCGCCGGCCAGCAAGCCCGGATCGGCGGCGTCGGCGGGCGTACCCAGTTTTTCGTGAAACAGGGCGGCGATTTCTTCCTTGCGGACATGGATCGCCGGGGCCACGAGATGGCTGGGCGGCTCTTCCCTGAGCTGCACGATGCGTTCTCCGAGGTCCGTATCCACCACATCGAGGCCGCGCCCTTCAAGGTACGCGTTCAGGCCGCATTCCTCCGTCAGCATGGACTTGCTCTTGACCACGCGGCGGACGCCCCGCGCGCGGAGCACGTCGTACGCAATGCGGTTATGCGCGTCCGCGTCCGCAGCCCAGTGAACCTGCGCCCCGTTCGCCGTAGCCGCTTCCTCGAACGCCGTCAGGTATTCGTCCAGCCTCGACAGCGTATGCTCCTTGATTTCCGAGGCCAGCGTACGCAGCTGCTCCCATCCTTCCACGCGCCCGGCCGCCGCATCCCGCTTGCCGCGAATGCCCCAGAGGACGGCGTCGTGCCAGTCGGCCTGTCCGGCGTCGGCAAGGAAGCGGGCCGCGCTGTCGGCGTGATTCACGCGCTCGACATGATTCGCGCTGGCGGGACGATCCGCGGCGGCGGGACGGGTTCCGTCATCCATGGGCCGCCTCGCCGCTTCCGTTCAGAATCTCGGCCACATGCAACACCCGCAACGGCAGGTTTCGGCGGCGGATCAACCCTTCAAGATGCATCAGGCAAGACATATCGGTCCCCGTAACGACCTCTACGCCATGCCGCAAATGGTCGTCGAGGCGGTCGGCGCCCATCCGAACCGAAACCGCCTCTTCCTGCACGGCGAACATCCCCCCGAAGCCGCAACATTCGTCCGGGCGATCCAGCGCAACCCGCTCCACCCCTTCCACCATATCCAGAAGACAGGCCACGTAATCGAACGGCGGCTCCTGCCGCTCCGAAGCCCGCGCCAGACGCAACCCCCGAAGCCCGTGGCACGAGGCGTGCAAACCCACCCGACCGGAAAAAGACGCCGGCAAATGCTCCACCCGCAACACCTCCACCAGAAACTGGCAGAGTTCGTAATACCGGACGGCGTCCGTCTCTTCGACATGCTCCCTCAAATGCAGTACGCAACTCCCCGAAGGACCCACCACGTAATCGAACGCCTCGAAACAGGCCGCTGCATGACGGTGCGTCGCCTCGGCGTCCTCCGCGCACCCGGCGTTCGCCATCGGCTGGCCGCAGCAGGTCTGTTCGCAGGGGTACGCCACGTCGCAGCCGAGGCGCTCCAGGAGTTCGAGCGTCGCCACCGCCACCCGCGGGTAGAACTGGTCGACATAACAGGGCGCGAACAGGCCGACCTTCATCGCAGGAACGCCTCCGGCAAGCCGCCGTCCACTTGAAGAATTTGTCCGGTGGTCTTGCCCAGCCGACGGCTCGCCAGCAAAAACGCGGCCTCCGCCTGATCCTCGGCGAGAATCGCCTGCCGAAGCAGGGTGCGCTGCGCGTAGAAATCGGCCAGCCGACGGCGCAGCGCATCCGTATCCTCCCCGTCCTCGCAGGGCAACCCGTACCGGACCAGCGAGGCTATGACGCGATCCCTCGGAAACATGCTGCTTCCGCCGAGCACCGTGGCCGGGGCCACCCCATTGACCCGAATATTCGGCGCCAGCCGCAGGGCCAGTTCGCGCACGAGATGGTTTGCCGCGGCCTTGCTCGCGTCGTACGCCAGGCTTCCCGACTTGACCACTACGGCGTTGGCGCTCGTCGTCAGCACGAGACTCCCCGGCAGGTCCTGCGCCGACCATATCCGGGCCGCTTCGTCCGCCGCGATCCATGCGCCGGTCACGTTGACGCCGAATGTCCTGGCCCAGGCCGCGTCGGGAATATCGCCCCCGGCGTCCGGGGTCGGATACAATCCCGCCGTAACCACCACATGGTCTATCCCCCCGAAAGCAAGCGCCGCCTCCTGCAAGGCGCGGCGTACGGACATCCGGTTCGTCGCGTCGGCTTCGAGGGCAAGCGCCGCGTCCGCATCCAGCGCCTGCACCGTGGCGCGGGCGGCGCTTTCGTCCAGATCAACCACGGCCACCGCAGCGCCCCCGTCCGCCAGGCGGCGCGCCGTCGCCGCTCCGATCCCGCTGCCTCCGCCCACCACCACCGCTACTTCGCGGGCCATTTCCTCCTCGGGAGGCATGCGCCGCAGCTTCGCCTCTTCCAGCGCCCAGTATTCGATATCGAAGGCTTCCCGCCGGGGCAGCGCCGTATACTTTCCTATCGCTTCCGCGCCGCGCATGACCTGGATGGCGGCGGCGTAAAATTCCGCGGCCAGGGCGCTTTCGCGCTTGTTCTTGCCCCACCCGATCAGGCCAAGGCCCGGCGCCAGCACAACGGACGGCAGGGCGCTGCGCATGGCGGGAGAATCCGGGCGGCGGCACGCCTCGTAATACGCCGCGTAGTCCTGCGCATAGGCGTCCAGCGCCTGATCGAAGCGTTGGCGAAACGCGGCTAGATTGCCGGGTTCGGGGCGCTCGTCCACGTACAAGGGTTTGATTTTCGTGCGCAAAAAATGATCGGGGCAGGATGTGCCGAGTTCGGCGAGGCGGGGGGCTTCGCGGGAGTTCGCGAATTGCAACGCCTCTTGCGACGCATCGACCGTGGCGATCACCTTCCGCTCCAGGCTCAGCCGCCCGCGCAACCAGGGCAACAGGTCGACCAGCGCCGCCCGCCGCTCCGTTTCGGACAGGGCCTCGTATCGCGCGCCCCCGAAAGACGCTTGTCCGGCGGTGCGCTCCGCCACGAATTGTTCGGCCCGGTCTATCAGGCGAAGCGTAAGCAGGTAACATTCCCGGTCGTCGTCGGCCCAGTTGATGAGGCCATGCCCGCCCAGCATAACGCCCTTCGCCTCCGGGCATTCCTCGCAAATGCGCTGCATATCCAGGCCCAGTTCGAACCCGGGCCGTTTCCAGTCCACCCATATCACCTCGTCCCCGTACGCCTCGCGCGTCAACTCGGCGCCGCGGTCCGCCGTGGCGATCGCAATGGCGGCCACCGGGTGCATATGGTCCACATGCCGGTACGGTACGAACCCGTGCAGGGGCGTGTCGATGCTGGGGGCCCGCCGATTCAGATTGAACGCGGCGCGCGCATACATCGCAGGCATGGCGTCCTCCGCCTCCGTCTTCAGGCCGCGGTCGGGAAACCGCGCATACGTTTCCTGCAAGGCAAGCAGTTTATGCTGGTACAGGGAGGCGAAATTTTCCCTGCCTGCGGTTCCCAGATCGCCGCCGGACCCCTTCACCCAAAGCACCTCCACCTCCTCCCCCGTTACGGGGTCCCGCTCCATGACCTTCGACGACGTGTTGCCGCCGCCGGTGTTCGTAAAGCGCCGGTCGCCGCCCAGCAGATTCGAGCGATACACGAGGCGGCCCAGCCCGTCCAGGGGGGCGGCGACGGCCTCGTCCCACCGGTCCTCTACGTGCAGGAAGGTCGGGGATTCGGAAGGATTGTTCGTCATATTGTGAAAAAAATTGTGAATGTTATACTGGAGGGGTTACGGGAACGGTCTAAGTTATCAGGGCTGCGGGGAATTGTCGGAATGTACGGAAGGTATGGGAGCGTGATGAAAAAATCACCGGAGCGCCGCTGCCGGGAAGGCTATGCAGATCGCGCAAGGGCGCGGATAAAACATGAAAAAGTGGGGGAAAAATAATGATAAAACAGTTAAAATATGGATAAAGTGGGGAAAATATCATAAAAATGACATATAAATGGCTTAAAGTGGGGAAAATAACAACAAAAACAATTTGGCTACAGGGCGTTCTATAAAAGATACTCTGATGATTTCAACGACGCCATCGCAATGTCCTGTACGCACGAACGTGAAGCGCTGATCGAAGCAGATTTATTAAACCCGGCTGTCGGGCGCATACGTACGCACGTCGCAGGACCGGGCGGACGCCTCTCGCAGCGAAACGCCGTCCGGCAGCCCGCCCAGCGTCCTGAGTTGCGCCAGCGCGTTTCCCAGCGCCGTCGCTTCCGCCGGACCGGCGAGCACGGGCCGACCGCACGCCTGCGCCGTCAATGCGCACAACAGGCCGTTTTGCGACCCGCCGCCCACTATATGCAGCGCATTGATGCGCTCCCCCGCAATGCGCTCCAGATCGGCCAGCGCCCGGCGATAACTGTCCGCGATGCTCTCCAGAATCGCGCGACACAGTTCGCCGCGCGAGGCGGGAAGCGGCGCGCCCTGCTCCCGCAACGCATCCAGCAAACGCTTTTCCATGCCGCCCCGGCGCAAAAAGCGCGCATCTCCGAGGTCCAGCGTCGCGCCGATGGAAAGCGCAGCGCGGGCCTCCGCTTCAAGGTCTTCCCACTCCGTATCCCCCCATTCGCGCGCGCATTCCTGCAACACCCACAATCCGGTCAGGTTCTTGAGAAAGCGGACAGAACCGTCCAGCCCGATTTCGTTCGCGTATCCGGCGGCGAGCGCGGCGGGCGAAAGCACGGGCGCCGTACGCTCCACCCCGAAAAGCGACCAGGTTCCGCAACTGACGTACGCCCATGTCCCGGAACCGACGGCGGGCGCAGCCGCCACGGCCAGCGCCGTATCGTGGCTGCACCCAGCCACGACGGCGACGTCCGGATGGCCGCGCACCGCCCCGAGGATCGCGCTCGACGGAACGATTTCCGGCCACGACGCCGCATCGAGCCCAAGCCGGCCCAAAAGCGGCGTCGCCCATGCCCCCGTATGGATATCCACCATCTGCGTGGTGCTGGCAAGGGACGCCTCGACCGCCATCCGCCCGCCAAGCCGGTAGTTGAAATAATCGGCGATCATGAGGCGCCGCGCCGCCTGCAAGCCCGCCTCGCGATCCGCCGCCAACTGATACAGCGTATTGAACGGCAAAAAAGCGACGCCGGTGCATTCGTAGACCTCCTCGGCCGGAACCTTTTCAAGCACGGACTCCATTATCCCGCGAAGGCGGGGGTCCCGGTAGCTATACGGCAAATCGAGCGGGCGCCCCCGGGCGTCGAGACGCACGTAATCTACGCCCCAGGAATTCACGGACACGGACCGCAGGTCGGGCGCCTCGGCCAGCGCGGCCCGAAACGCAGTCCATATTTCCTCCTCCATCGCATGGATATCCCATTGGATATGCCCGTCCGCCTCCACGACCGGCGTTCCGAAACGATGCACTTCCTGCATTTCCATGCGCTCCCCGTCGAACCGGCCCAGCACGGCCCGCCCGCTCGCAGCGCCAAGGTCCACGGCAAGCATATGGCGCCTGAATTTTCGCATCGGTTTCCGGCGCGGCGCGCCCGTCAAAAGTGTCCTCAAAGGCTTTGGGGCGGAACGTACGCGGCGCCGGTCCGCGCTTCGGCGACCCGCTCCCGGTACTGCGAAGCCCGAAATGCAGCAATGGGATCGATAGCGCACCCCAAGCGCTTGCGAACCGCCGCAGCGAGGGGGCGCGCGTCCGTTTCGTACGCTTCCCGAAGCGTCTCCTCGGCCATCAGCACATCGTTCGTTTCCTGATAATGCGCGAGCGCGTCGCGGCGCACGAGGAGCGCGCGAATCCAGGTTTCCTGAAGCCGGTTCGACGTTTGCAGCAGGGCCTCGATGGGGTCCTTTACGTTATGGCTCTGGTCGATCATGTACGCAGGCGGCGCGGGCAGGGCGCCGTCCGCCAGCGCATCCGCCAGTTCGTTGAATACGAGAAACAACTGATAGGGCTTGATGGAGCCCGCCGTCAGATCGTCGTCCCCGTACCTGGCGTCGTTGAAATGAAAACCGCCCAGCCTGCCCGCCGTTACGAGACGCGCCACCACCTGCTCCACGTTCGCATTGGGAAGATGGTGCCCCAGATCGACCAGGCACGAGGCCCGCTCCCCGGTCGCCCGCGCCAGCATGAGCGACGAGCCCCAGTCGGCCACCACGGTGGCGTAGAACGCCGGTTCGAACGGCTTGTGCTCGATGAACAGGCTCCAGTCCGAGGGGATGGCTTCGTATACTTCCGTCAGGCAATCCCGCACCCGCTCCCAGGCCTTGCGCAAATGGGTCTGCCCCGGATAATTCGCTCCGTCGCCCAGCCAGATCGTCAGCGCGTTCGAACCGAGGGCGGCGCCCACCTCCGCCACATGCGCATTGTGCGCCACAGCCTGGCTGCGCACCGCAGGGTCCGCGTGCTGAAACGACCCGAATTTGTAACTGAATGCCTGGCCGGGCTGATCCTGAAAGGTATTCGAGTTCACCGCATCGAATCCTGTTTCCAATTCGGCGGCCCGCTCGCGCAACGCCCGGGGATCGTCCGGCTCGTCCCAGGGAATGTGCAGCGATATCCGCGAAATAGCCCCGCAAAGCCGCTTCGCTACGGATACGTCCTCCACCTTCTCGAATATGTCCCGCGGCTCGCCCCGGCCCGGAAAACGCCCGAATCGCGTACCGCCGGTTCCCAGCACCCAGGAAGGCGCCGCCGCCTCGAACGCAGCGGCCTGCTCCAGAATGGCGTCGGGGTCCAGTCCGCGTCGGCGCAATTGTTCGTCGAGATGCGCATAGTCCCGGCGCCAGGCGGCGTCGCAGGCCTGATTGGAAGCGTCGATAATTTCCTGAGCGATCATGGCGCGTCGGCGATACGGAGATGAGATATGCGGGATGAAATACGGAGGGGAAATGCGAAAGAAAACAAGCGTGTTAAGGACGGAAGTAAAATACGGAGCCGACCGGCGCGCCGCAACGCGGATTCCCGCCAGCCTCCGTCAGGAAGCGTCGGCGCGATCCATCCAGAACGGGGCCGCGGCGAACCAGAGCGCGGCGCCCGCCAGCATCAGCGCGGCGTGGATGCGCCAGGGCAGAACCCCGGCGAACACCAGCGCGGCGGGCGCGATCGTCAGGGCCAGGCCGCCGTACGACAGTATTTTCAACAAGGTGGTCATTGGCGTATGGTCTCGTGCATGGCTGCGAATGGCTGTATGGCGGAACGAGGATGCAGGAAGGCGAAATCGTTACGGATGCGCGACAGGGGACGCCCGACCCGATCTTTGCCGGATTACGCCAAGCCCAACAAACAAACCCGTCGCCACGAACCAGCCGGGCAAGCCCAGGAAAAATATATCCCATCCCCACGTCACATGCATCAGCCGGCAGGCGCCCAGCGTCCCGATCCAGGTCAGCGCGGCGGGCCAGTCGAACGCGATCCCCTTCCAGTCGGCGTACCCGGAACGCAGCCCGATCTTCGGGAAAATCCAGAAATCGGCGAAAATCGCCGCGCCCATCGGCATCAGAATCAGTCCGTACAGCGCCACGAAATCCAGGAGGCGCATCATCAGCGCGGGAAACAGCGCCGCCGCGGTCGTAACGCCCCCCACCGCAAGGGTCACTTTCCAGCGCTTCCAGTTGGGCGTAATCGTCTGCATGGCGAGTCCGGCGCGATAAATCGTGGGGTTCGCCGTGGTCCATCCGGCCACTACCACCGCAATCAGTCCGGCGACGCCCGCGCCAAGCCATGCGATCGGGCCCGGCGCCACTTCCCCGCCCTGCTGAATGGCCAGCGCCACCAGTACGCCCGACGCCACCCAGGCCATATAATGTCCGAGGTACATCCCGAACGCGCTCGCGAAACCGTATTGCCATTTTCGGGCGTACCGCAAAATGGTCAGGTCCGCCATGCCGATGTGCATGGCCATGTTCGCAAACCAGGCGAAAAACGTTACATGCCAGAAGGTAAACCGGACCCGGCCTTCCGCCGGGACGCCCGTCCATATCTTTTCGTTCGCCGCGGTCCGCAGGTCGGCGAACGACTCCACGCCCAGTTGCGGCAGCACGGCCAGCCCCGAAGCCAGAAACACGAGCAGCAGCCACGGCGAAGCGATCTTCGAAAACCGGGCAATCTTGTCGAACCCGAGCACGGCGAGCACAGTAACCACGCCTCCCACCGCCAGCACCGTCGCTGCCCACGCCGCACTGTTGGGGTACAGGTCGTCCAGGCCCGGCATGGGCATGTCGAAGGGAATGCCCACCGCCGTGGCGGCCACGGAAATCATCGCCCCGGCCAGAAAACAGAACATCAGGGCGTTGACGATATTGTAGGCGAAAAGCAGGTTGGGACCGGTGATCTTGCGCAGATGCCAGTACAGGTTCAGCCGGGTTCGGACGGCGATGGGGGCGCACAGAAAAGCCCAGGACAACACTGCCAGCAAATTGCCCGCGAGCAAGCCCCAGAGCAGATCGCCCGTCGCTACGCCATGCGCCACGAACAGCGGCCCGATAACGAATTCGGTGCCCGCCACATGCTCGCCGGCGTACAACCCGATGAATCCGCCGGGCCCTCGCAAGCGGTCCGGGGAGACCGGCTCCCGGTCGAATTCGTTGATGGCGTCGAGGCGGGCGGCCAGCGCGTTTTTGGGGGACTTATTCATTTTGGAAACCTTTGCTTGCAGGGCGCGAACGCCGTTTCCTGCATGTATTTTTCAAGATGCGCTACTTGACATTCCTGCTTCGGCTGAACCATTTTAAGGATACTCGGCAAAATACGCCCTGCGGCTCCCGCGCGCTATCGCGGACGCGCGCCAGGTATAACAAGTTACAAGTTATAATATACGGCGTATATTCGCCGAACGCCTTGCCCTTGCGAATTCAATCCCGTACGCGCCATGACGAAACCGAACGCCGACCCGATCTACACCATGGGACGCAGCGAGGGAGAAACCGAGCGCCTCATTTCCCAGTCGCTGCTCTACGAGGGCGTCACGCTGCGCTTCTTCCGGGAAGCGGGCGTCGCCCCGGGCATGAAGGCGCTGGACGTCGGAAGCGGCGCCGGAGACGTGTCGCTGGCGCTCGCCGGAATCGTCGGCCCGGAAGGCCATGTCACCGGCGTGGACGTGAACCCGCAGATTCTGGAAACCGCCCGGGCGCGCGCCGACGCCGCCGGGCACAGCCATGTCGAATTCGTGGCGGGCGACGCCCGTACGCTGGACGTCGGAAACGATTTCGACGTCGTGGCGGGCCGGCTCGTGCTCATGTACATGGCCGATCCCGCGGAAGCCCTGAGGGGATTCGCGCAACGCCTCCGTCCCGGCGGAGTGGTCGCGTTTCAGGAGGCGGACCTGGCGAGGTACCGCACCTTCGAACATCCCGACACGCCGCTCATGAACCAGCTCACGGACTGGGTCCTCGAGGTATTCGAACGGTCCGGGGCCGCCACGGACATGGCTTTCAATCTGTACCGAACGTTCGTGGACGCCGGCCTGCCCGCCCCGACGATGCACTACGAAGCGCTTGCGGGCGGCGCGGACGGATGGGCCGGATATCCGTACGCCGTGCAGGCGTTCGCCAGTTTCCTCCCGCTCTTCGAACAATTCGGCATTGCAACGGCGGAAGACGTGGGCCTGGACACGCTCGAAGAGCGCATCAGGGAAGAAGTAAAGACGTCGAAACGCCCCCTCCTCCTGCCGCCGCACATGACGGCGTACGCGCGGGTGGGGTGAGGGCTATCCGCGTTCCGGTTCCACCTTACGGGAGCTGATTATAGGAGGCCAAATTCTGATCGAGAGACCATATTGTCACTTGATATCCCCGGTTACGCGTACGCGCCTCTTCCCAGACATGAATGATGGATCTATCGGCTATGCCAAATCCCTGCATGGCATATTGATCGGGGAAATCGGCAAGCCATTTTCTGATCTCCCCAACATCCGGCATCGGCGTTACAACCCAGGGCGCCTTTCCCGCAAGTGCTTTTTCGACCATATCGCAGAACTTTTCTGCGCAGCGCCTGCGATGACGCCCATTGCGTATGCGTATATCCGCAATGTGATTCCCGGTCTCTATGATCACAGCTATCGGCAGTTGAAACCTGCTCCTGGCTTTGATGCGTTTCTCGAATTCCAAAAGCACCGTATCCCGATCCTGATTGCGTTCGGGAACGTCAAGGATATTCAGCAATATCGACGTGTCGACAATGTAGATGGCTGGCATGAGCACTCCCTCCGGCAACTACCTGATCTCCTCGAGCCAGGCAAGCGATTCGTCGATCCGCTCTTCTTCGCCACGCCAATTTTTTGCGAACCGGTCAATGATTCCCGCCGTCATCAGGGCGCCGACAGGCCCTTGCGCCACCAGATCGGGGTAATCGGGCATATCCCGGAGCCGCAGCAAGCAGCTGGAGCCGTCCTCGGGACTGCGATAGCAAAACGTGACCTCCGGAATGGCTTCGTCCGGCAGTGCGTCAAGCAACGCAGGATTGTGAGTGCTGATCAGTACGCGAAGGCCTCTTTCTGTGGCGATGGCCGATATTTTTTGCAGAAGCGACCTTGCCCGACTCGGATGAACCCCGTTGTCGATCTCCTCGATCACCACAAGGCTTCCTTGCTTTGCAGAGAGCATAACGGCTGCAATGGCAAGCACCCGCAAGGTCCCGTCGGACAACAGAACCGCGTCGCAGGACCGGTCCATATCTCCGAAGGTCTCCTGCAAACTAACCATTACCTCTCCGCGAGGCGTATGAATAAAGTCGATGTCATGGATGTTCTGCTCCGGCAATTCCCTGACGAAATCCAGAAGCCTTTCTTTCTCTCCACGCTCGCACAGGTTGAAAAGGACGCCGGAAAGATTACCGCCGCTTTCGCCCAAGGCAGTATCGGCAGCCCATCCATAGCGGCGCATGGCTCTGGGGCGCGGATCCAAAAAGAAGATAGCCGACAACCACCCAAGATAGGATTGTGCAATCCGGGGGATCTCGGATTGCGCCTTCTTATGACCTCTCTCGAACCGGGCCGGACTCACCAGTTGCGCCAGCACAGGTATTCCGCTGTTGCATGCAATCTGAGGCTTCTTTCCACCCCGAGCGAAATTATTGTAGGCGACTTGCAAACTGCCGCCGCTGGATTGGCCAACCACCTGAAACAACGGCACGTATGAGGCAGGCCCGGTCACGCTCTCTTCGAAAACTCTCGGCGAACCGTCTTCGGGCATTTTAATGTCAATGCGATATTGATTCCAATCCGGCTGAATGGTTTTGCAGGCCAGCGCGAAGCGCCCCGATTCCGATCCACGATAACACAGCGCCTCCGTATTGCCCCTGACCTGGATATCCTCTTCCTGGGCGTCCCGACGCAGGTCATGATGTATCGCCTCAAGAGTATTGCCCTTGGCCATCCGGGAAAAAAGCCACAGCGCTTCGACGAGGTTGCTCTTGCCCGACGCATTAGCGCCAATCAGCGCCGTCAACGGAGACAAGTGCAGGGTCGCCTTCCGGTAGCTCTTGAAATTTCGTATGTCGAAGCCGGATAACATTGCCTGGTTCCTGTCGGTTGCGCTTCACGCCCTAAACCGCCTCGAATTCGAGGGACGCAAGATTGAGTTCGGTGGAACGTTGCGAGAGATGGAGTATTTCCACGCCGACCACTTCGTTCAGCTCATTGTAATCAAGCGCCACATCCGGCGAGACCTCTTCGGATTCGATGATTTCCGAGGAGTCCAGACGCAGATAAAGCGCATCGGCCTCTTTATCGACATGCAGTTTCATAGCTTCCCTGTCATGCTTCGGTCAAAAAATACGGTTACGACCCTCCAGGGCGCGACACAGGTGTTCACAGCTACACGCAGTATGCGGTTATCCTGTTCCGGGATGCGCCGAAATCTAAAGCAAATTTCAGAGACATGAAACCCACCGAGGCCCAAGTTTGAGCGGATCGCGCTGCTGCCGCCGGGACAGCGCAGAAACGTGAGCCTGTCGAATCTCCAGGCGCTTAAGGCCACTCTGCGCGGCCGAGCACGACCGCCCGGCGGCGGCCGGGCCCCTCTCCTTTCCACAACCATTCCCTCACGCTGCCCATTTTTTTGATTGGCGCAGACAATTTTGATCAGAGTATCCGTAACTCCTGGGTGAGGATGGCGTATAATGCTACCGTGTTCCAGATATGTCGACAGGTACGCCAGAACGCCCGGTTTGCCGGCGCGCAGACATGCGGAACACACAGACCACCGCTCACGCAAGGCAAGCGATTCAGGCGGCGGACATGCCACCTGAACCCCCAACGCCTTGCAGGCGATTCACGAAAGCCTTCGGAGTCATGGAAAACTGGAGATGGAAGGCAAGCGTTGCCGCAATCACGCTTCTTGGCGTACTGGCTACTTTATACGGAACGCTTCGGGCTGAATCGCTTGACGCTGTATCCGCACAGGCGATTCCAGCAGATACGACGCCCACGGTAGAAATTGCTACCAAGGATTTTGTCCGCGCCGAAATAAATGCCGTCCGCCTCGAAATAAGCGAAACCGAGACAAGGCTTATTAAATGGATGGTTGGAACGGGAATCGGCATTGCGCTTGTCGTTATAGGCGCAGCGGGCGGAATCCTTAGCATCATGCGCTTTTGGCTTGACTCCGCACAGAAAAAAGACGTCGGCGAGTAGCCCGCCGGACACGTTTTAGCCGCCGGGCGGCGCGGCGAACCCGGCCCGCTCGCGGCGAAACAAAATTTTTTGCGTTTTTTTTGAATTTTTTAGTAAATTATGCAAAAATTGCATACCGATAAAGAATTGGGCGACTTAAGAGGAGGCGCATTCGCGCGGTTTCTCCATGCTTCCGCCCCTGCCCGGTTTGCAAAAATCATTCATAACGACCTCCGTTCCCATGACCTCCCCACAGAGTCTGCATGCCGAGGCGGCAACGCCTCTTCCTCGCAACCCTTTCCGCGCCCGCCCTACCCATTTTGCAGGCCGCCTCCTCACAATGCTGCTCCTGCTGGCCTTTGGCATGGTTGCGCATAAAGCCCAGGGACAGAATCAGGGGGTGGCGGCCGTGCCCCTTGGGGACAGTTTCGTTTTCTTTGTGGACAGCATAAACCCCGATCTGCTCAAAACCGGCCGCAGCGGAACCAACCTTGAGGGCGCGACAGTCATCAACGATCCGAAAGACCCCGACAACAGGGTGATAAGATTTCAAAACGATGGTCAGGATTTTCAATATGCGAGGTTTTTCTTCGCGGACGCCGCCGACCAGGGCGCTCCCCGCGACATGACGGCAAACCGTAACGCCGGGAATGTGCTCCACTTTCGCATTCTGGTGGATAAGGACAACCCGAAGAACGGCGAAAGCGCCAACATAGTAGAGAAGTACCGCCTCTCGGTCCAGTTCGAGGATTACGGACCGGAGGACGGAAACACGGCGCAGCATAATAATCCCTTCCGCCTGCGCTGGGCCATACCGGACAGCATGCGCAACGGGGAATGGCACGAGGTGTCACTGAGGCTCCCGCCCGCGACCTGGGCCGCGCTCGAAGCCGCGAAGACCGCCGACACCATTACGGATCTGGAAAAACGCTGGTTATACGCCGGCTCTTGGGCAGGCTTCGCGATCGGACTTGACCTGCTGGGGCCAATGACGGCGCAAGAACCCACGCTTTGGACAGAATTCGAATGGGACAACGTGGAATCTGTGGGCATCCAGTGGGACTGGCCGGGATCCGGCAATGAAGGCAAGCCGATACTTCTGGACGACGTATACATAGGCCCGGCCAATATGGACCTCACGGGCATTCTGCCGCCCCAGAACCCGCCTCCGGCCGTATCCGGCGTGAATTTCAGCACAGACGGCAACCAGCATGTCATTTCCTGGACCCACGACGCCGCTAACACCACTATCTCGCAATACAAGGTGTACGCCAGCCACAACCCGATTACGGACATAAGAGCCCAGGGCGTAGGCCTGATCGCGACGGTAGGAGGAGACCTCACCGCAAACAACGGAGTCCACACGGTGCGGGCGCAGGGCGACCTGCCCCATCCTTCCCTCGGCAACGCCATCTACTATGGGGTAACGAGCCTGGACGCCTCGGAAGTGGAGAACAAGGACATATCGAACAGTTCCGCTGCGCTCGCCGCCGCCTCGTATTCGCCGGCGGTCGTGCAATTGAGCTACCAGCAGGCCGCCGCCCTGAAGGACAATGTCGCCACGGGGAACGTATCCGGCAGCGGCTTCCCCGCAGGAACCATGCCCTTTGTGGTCAACAAGGCGCACTCGATACGAACCGTGGGCAGCGTCTCTCCGGAAGACAACGACCTCTCCGGCTCTTTCTGGATAGGATACTCGGACGCCAACGAAATCTATATCTACGCCGAAATCACCGACGATCAAGTGGAAATCTCTCCGCTCGACAGGGGACAGGGCGACACCTGGCAGGACGACGCCTTCGAACTCGTATGGGGCAATTACGACGTACGCGACGCCGGCGGATCGATCATGGGCAGTACTCCGCACCCCGACAGAAAGCGCGGCGATCACCCCGATTACCAGATCAGGATATCCGCGCACGGCGCCACGGCGGCGGAGGCAGAGGTCAGAAGTATTTCGGACCTCCCCGGCGGCGTCCTCAATCCCACGAACAGACTGAATTCATTCGATGGGGTATACGCGCCCATGGACGGCGGCTACAAGATGCTGGTGGTTATGCCGGTCGCCAAGTTCAAAGACCCGAGCGACAGGACAAACGCCTTTCCCGGGGCCGACGAGATCCGCTATTCCCCGATGTCGATCACTATAAACGACCGGGACGGCGGCAATCGAGGCGAACAAGTCACCTGGAGCCTCCGCGCCGCGGAGGGGGGCGACAGCGTGTGGCACACTCCCTCCCAATGGCAAACCGTAGCCATGGTCGGGCGGAACGTGGAGGATACGCCGAAGGCCCCGGTGGCGGAGAATCCGGGGAGTATGAAAATTCTCCGCATGGGCGGCGGCGACCTGACCGTGAACCTCGATGCGGAATTCACGGAATTCGGCAATGCAGACTGGACCGTGCACCACTACCTGGTGGACGGCGGAACAGCGGTCAACGACCCCGGCGCCTCGTTTATCGCAGGGTCGCAGGCCCAGGTCCGGCTGGAAAACGATATTCTGCACGTTACCCCCACGAATCCCGGCGCATTCAAGATCGCCGTTCAGAAGATGGGGTCCACGGGCGACAAAGACGTTCGGCCCATCGAATTCCGGGTCATGTCGGCGAATGCGCCCATGCTGCAAGCAAAAAGCGTGAGTTCCGGCGCGCAATACAATGCGCAAGCCAACGGCTATTCGGCTACGGTAACTCTCAAAATAGGCAAAACGACGTCGGCAGAACTGAATATCGACGAATCGTTCGATGATCCGGACGACGCCGTGCTGTCCTATCGCCTCGTCGCAGGCGACCCCGACGTCGTTACCGCCACCTTGTCCGGAGGCGCCCTGAAACTGGTCATGACGCCTGGAGCGCGGGGCGGAGACGGTACGGACGTATGGATCATCGGCACGGATCACAACGGGGAATTCGCCCAGCTGCGCATTGGCGTGAACGTATCCAGCGCGACCAGCCCCTACGTGGCCAGCCCGCTCGAAGACGTCATCATACGCGAAACGGACAAAACCGCAGCGCATATCCATCTGTTCGGCGCCTTCGCAGACGGCAACGGCGGCAACCTTGGATACGAGGTTACGGTAAGCGACCAGATACAAAAGATAGACAACCAGCCAGCGCAGGGCGATGCAACGCACATTACGCCGTACGTAAGAGCGGTGGTCAATGTGGCCAACGTGCAACCCAATAGCGAGGCGGGCAACATACAGGTACTGCCGCGGGCCACAGGAACGGCCACCTTTACGGTGAAAGCCTCGGAGGGCGGCGAATCCGCGCAGGACGCCTTTACGGTTACAATCGTGTCCGCCAACGCGCCAATGGTCAAGACGCAGATTCCCGACCAGAAACTGACCGCCGAGGACGAACCCGTGCGGATCAGCATGGCGGACGTGGATCCCAAAAAAGACGGGGACCAGCCTGCGTTCGAGGCGCCCGACAACAGCGCGTTGACGTACGCGGTCTCCTCGAAAGATCCCGAGGTCGCGCGCGCCGGCGTACGAGGCGGCGTACTGACGCTTACCCCGATCTATAGCGTGGCGAGCGGAGAAACCCGCGTGACGGTTTCGGCTACGAACGACAGCGGCGAAACCTGGCGGCAATCGTTCAACGTAACCGTCGCAGGCGCCACGACGCCGTACGTCAATCCGAGCGTACAGCCGATCCTCGCCGCCGGCATTATGATCGAACTTGGCGCGCCCTGGGTTCAGAACCTGACGGACCTGGCGAATCCGCTGGATCCGATGGAGTCGCTCGGCGCGCTCTTCATCGACCCGAATGCGGACCCCCGCGACGCGCTTCCCGGCGGTTTTCAGATGAGGATGGGCATAGAAGACGTGGTGGCCTCCCAGCGCTACGACGACCAGAGCATGGAGAACGACGTGCTCACGTCGGCCATGCGCATTACGCTGGATCCGCTGACGGCTACGCTGACGATCACGCCGACGGCGCCGAACTCTGCAACGATCACCATCCGGGCTATGGACCGCGACTTCAAGGATATTTCGGCGACGACGACGGTAACGGTGCTGCCCGTAACGAGCGCGGAGAGCGACGAACTTCCGACGGAGGTGAGTCTTTCGCAGAACTACCCGAATCCGTTCAATCCCCAGACGACCATTGAGTACGCCTTGCCGCAGGCAAGCGACGTAAGCCTGATCGTGTACGACATGCTCGGGCGCGAAGTGACGACGTTGCTTGAGGGTCCTCAGGCGGCGGGTCAGCACATGGTGCGTTTCGACGCGAGCGGCCTGCCGAACGGCGCGTACGTATACCGTCTTGTGTCGCCGAACAAGACAATCACGCGCACGATGGTGCTCGTCAAATAAGCAAACCGAAAACAATACGCCGCCTCTCGGCTTACACCCGAAAAGCCCCTGTTGCCTTCCGGCAGCGGGGGCTTTTTGCATGGGGCTGTCTTGCTTGACAATCCGGTTTGACATTTAATGGAGCATCCGTTCAAAAAGCAGAACGGACGTTCGAAACCACCCCATCCAAACCGGTTAACGTCATCATGGACACGCAAGACCAGCAAGCGGCCCCCATTCACGCCGACGCCGACCTGATCGGCAGATTCCTGGGCAAGTACGAACGCCCCAACACGATTCGCATTTATCGACAGCACCTGGTCAGGTTCTTCGGAGCGAAGACCGTGACCATACGGGACGCCGAAGCGATCACCACCGAGTACGTCAACAAGCAAATCGAAAAAGCGGAAGCCGTGCTGGCGCCCGCCACGGTCGAAGGATTCGTGACCGCCGCGACCATCTTCTTCGACTGGCTTTGCGCAATGGACGCCATTCGCAAAAACCCTGCGAACAAGCACCTGATCCGAAAGAGGCGAAAATCAAGCGGAAGGCAGCGCAAGATATTCGCCCTGACGAAAGAAGAATCGCAACGCTTGCTGGACGGCACCCTCGTTGGGCCGCTGCATAGCCGACGCAATGCGGCGCGGCGCAATCACGCCATAGTGCTCACGCTGCTCAACTGCCTGCTCCGACGCTCCGAAATCGGCGCAATGGACGTGGAGCATATCCGAAACCTGCATGGACATTGGGTGCTCGACCTGCCGGAAACGAAGGGCGGCGTCAATCAATTCGTTAAAATTCCGTTGCACGTGATGCAGGAAATACAGGACATGCGCGCATTTTACGGGATCGCGTCCGGGCCGCTATGGAGATCGCTGGGCCGCACGAAAGGCGAGCGCCTAGGCATCCGACAGATAGGCCGCGTGGTCAAGCAGGCCGCGAAACAGGCCGGACTGCCTCCCGAAATATCTACGCATACGCTCAGGCATACGGGATGTACGCTTGCGCTTGAGGCGGGCGCAACCCTCCATCAGGTGCAGATACATGCGCGACACAAAAACATCAACACCACCCTCCGCTACATTCACCAGCGGGACAAACTGAACAATTCCGCAGCTGATTTCATAGGGGTATAACCTATGACTACTGTCGGTATGTGATAAAAGTTCTATCCCGACTGCCTCCGGTATGCGAAAAAGGCCCCGGCCCGGTTGTCGCAGGCGTTGTCTGTGCTGTTTGCCATAGCCCGTTGTCATAGCCGGTCGCCGTAGTCGGTTGTCGGCGCCGATTGTCCGCGTTACATGAAAAAAGGCCTCGCCCCGGTTGTCCGGAGCGGGGCTTTTTGCATGGTCGCCAATGTCCGATATGCGCCCTCGCGGAAGCACCCAGAAGAAGCGTCGTAGTGTACTGTATGATCGACGATTCGGAAGCAGAAGAAGGCAAAAAAGAAGTATCGTGCGACCTGAAAGGAGAAACGGGAAACCTTTCAACCGTCATCAGCGAAGGGAAGTCCGAAGCAAATAAAGGCTACGAAGTCAAATGGTTCTGGAACGATCCAACCCAATTCGAAAATTGAATACGTCGCCGACAGCCCATGCAAGAGCATGAGGCGACTACAGACGCCGACGCAGGATCATAATCTTGCAGGGCCGCAAGCGGCGAAGACGAGGTCCCCGCGTTCTCTACGAGAGAGCGCGGGGATCAATCGTTAATATCAATATATTCTTGCTTCATTTCAGGCCATTCGTCAAGGATACGTTGAATAGTTGAACCGCTCCATTGACCAAAACGCAAGGTCATCTCAGTTTCATAAGGAATAATGTCAATAAGCATTTGTTTAAGGTCTTCATCTCCAAGAACGCCTGCAAGATATATAGCGCCTAAAATAGCAGTAATTGATCCATCTGGACCACCATAATATTCTTCGGCTTTTTCAAGATGAAAAATCGTAATTTCTTTTATATCGGATCGTATAGAAGGATCAAGAGGACGCCAGGTTAGAAGGGTTTTTTCCAATGCATAAAAACCACCGTCTATTTCACTAAGCGTACGATCAGGATCTTCCATGTATTCGATAATGGTATGAACAATATTCGGTCCGAAATCAGCCAGCGCATATGCCGCCGGGTTGCCGAACTGGGTAGCCTTAAGGAGAGCAGGAATAGCTTCGGGCATTTTAAGGGCAACCGCATAATCCGAAAAGCCCGACGCAAATTCATGACCAACGTCCTGGTCGAGATATTCTTCATGAGAATTGAAAGCCAGGTCTGTTTGTCGCTCGGATTCAGCTATGAGAGCAAGGGCAGTTGAGTACGATATCATATCTTTATACGAAGAATCCGGATGAGGATAAGGCAAGGCTTCGATGGCGGAAAAAATGCGATCTATATCCTTGCTTTCAAGGTCGGCCACGATAGCCGCTTCCGCTGATACTGAAAGTCGAGTATTCTGCGCAGAAGACGACAGGACCGTAAGAAAACACGAAAAAGAGGCGAAAAGAAGAAGGCGATAAAGCATGGCGCAGGGATGGTTTAGGGGTGGTTTAGGGTGTCCATTTGGCATACGGGCAGGTTCTAATATCAAGATGAACGTAATTAACATTAGCAAAGGTATGCGTTTTTGAGCCAACGCTCCTAAGGTTTCATATAACGAACAAGATCTCTCCTAAAATTTTCCGCCCAAGGGGTATCAGTATTAGAAACAATATCAACAGCGTACCCGCATTGATGACGGCTATTAGGATCAGTCTTAGGATATTTTTTCCTAAGCTCTTCATTGCCTCCCGGACATCGATAACCGGAATTAATCCTAATATCATCTCCTTTAATACCTTGAGTCGCAAGATAAGATAAGGCTTCTCCATAGTAAGCCGTCAAATTGCTGGATACGAGACCATATCCATTATGTTCAGCCTCATATCCAATAGTGCGTGTTCCATCCTTATTAAACTGCACTATAAATTGAGGAATCGTATTTGTAAAAGCTTCGCATTGATAAGCCCATCGGGCTCCTTTCTTTTTATGCTCATCAACTAAACCGCATATAGCATCATCGACTTCTATTCCATTGCACATACAGGGTTCATCTTCCGAAGTACCCGTACCCGTAGTATCAGAAGGGGTATTCGTATTACCAGGACCGCCTACAGGATTGTTATTTCCAGTATCAGGAGGGGTTGGAGGGGTTTGAGGAGCAGGATTAGTTGGCCCTCCGCCTTCCCCGGGAGCAGTAACAACTATTTCCTTGCATCCTTCATCAGGATAATAATATTGACAGTAAGCAGATGCATCCTTACACCATGGTTCTTTTACATAAGAACCGCCTGTATTCGGCGTACCGCCAGGATGGTTTCCATCCTTTGAGAAACACCAATCGCATACCCAGCATGATCCGCTGTAATTCGTAGTGCCATCCGTAACTTCAATTTCCGTCGGTACTTTTGAAGAATCTCTCTTGAGAACCTTTACCAAATATGAATTGCCTAAAGGAAGATCGGAAGACGATGGAATTTTCTTTACAGGCGTCGGAGCAGGAGCCGGCGGCCGTGGAACATCTGAACTAATCCCACAAGATTCAGAACAATAGTCTCGTACAGAAGGCGCGGCGGCATCCGGCAATGAGAAACAACTACTTCCTCCAGTGCCCAATCGTTTCTTTCCGTCAGTGCCAGCCGTACAGGAATAGATATCCGGATTACATATTTCGCAATTCTCATAATTATTATTATAATACTTAAAAACTTTTGCCTTGCCTGAAGCAATATTAAATGTAAGGTAACCGTTATAAAACGAACCTGAATAAGTTATAGAACCGCTTGAAGTTGAACTGCCCGAACAGGATTGATCACAATATTTGCGTACATAAAACATTGCATAATTCGGCGCACGAACACATGAACTGCCTCCCTCCCCCATTCTAATCTTTCCATCATAACCCGCCGAACATAGCCAGATCTTCACGTCACATATTTGACAATCGTTATAAGTAACGCCAGGATACATAACAACCTTCGCCTTGCCAGAAGCAATATCAATGTGCGTACCACTCGAAATAGTGCCAACAGGAAAAGAACCTTTGAACGTAACGTTTCCCTGCGCAAAGGTTTCAGATTCTGAAACGCACAGAAAAAGAAAGAATGAAAAGAAAAAGCCGACCTGTTTTTTCATAGTAAAGGCAAGCAAAGCAAAACGAAGCCCGGCCGGAGCCGAGCGCGACACTTCCAACGTAAGCCCAGCATCGTACACTGTCAAGCCCTTGCCGAAATTTTTTTCAGGCCGCGCCCTCGATGCCGGTCGGCAAGCGCAGGCCGCAACGTACGCGCCGGGAATCGCCGCGCCGCCCAGGAATCCGCCCCGCAGGCCGCCCGACCGCAGGCGCAACGCCGCGTCCGGATCGAAGGACGTACTGGCCGCGCCGGAATCGAAGGACGTACTGGCCGCGCCGGAATCGAAGGACGTGCAGGCCGCCCCGCCCTCGAAGCCGAAAACATTAAATTTCTGTGAATAAGGTTAATTATCGTTGACTTATCCGGCCAGATAATGTTAATTGCTGGTTACGAACCCTGTTGCTTCACGTCCATAAAAAAGTGAACACAATGCGCCCTGCACGTACCTACATACTCGACGGCAAGCCTCACAACGCCTGCGTACGCGGCGCGTATCATACCCCTGCGTTGCGGCCTGCAAGCATTCGCATCCTGCTGGCTATGGTTTCGGAAGAATTGTCGCCGCAATGTACAAGCGTTCCGCGCTGGACGGTGGCGCGCGCTTCAAAGGCGTTGGGAATCACAAGACAAGCCGCAAGCTCGGGGTTCAAGGAATTGCTTGCTTGCGGGATCGTGAAGCATCCGTGGGGGTTTCGGGCTAAACCCGCCGCCGAAACGTCCAGCGCGCCATAAAATGACGCGCCCGACCGCAAGCGCGCCATCGAAGACGGTCGGCAAGCGTGCCCGACCGCAAGCGCGTCCGACCGCAGGCGCGCCCGACCTGGGTAAAAAAAAGGGGCGTGCGCCTCCGTTAAAGCGCACGCCCCCGCAAGCCCTATAGAGCCTGCACCCCATGCCCGGGCGATCACCCGGATGTTACATCGAGGATAACAAGAACAGTCCCTCTTGCGCCGCCGGCAAGCGAACGCGTCCACACTCGATAACCTGATTTCTGCGATATTTCGTGCGGGTCGGAATCGCGGGCAAGAAAAAATCCGTCGTGAGTATCGGCGGGTTCATCAGAGCCAGCAAGTACATCATATTCAGCGTTTCCGTGCCGCGCTTGCAAGCGATAGCGGCGCGTATCCGTCAACGGCGCTTCTTGCGTAAGGTCAATCCACCTGCTATTTAACGATATTTGGGGCATGTTTTTTCAGGCGCCGGGCGGCGGCTCTTTTTCGTGAATCTCAAGTTCATCTTCCGTTTCCCGGATACATCTCTTGCACCCGGTTATCCGGTTCGCCGTTTCCGGGCCGCCGTTCGACAGATCGATCGTATTGCTGCGCATGGACGCGCGATTTACGGTTGTCATCCCCCCTATACGGGTTTTCAGGGCGCATCTTTCCGGGCTTTTTTTCGCGGGGCATGGGCATGCTAGCACCTCTTTCGTTCAGTTCGTTCGCGGAAAAGTTCGTTCGCTCGTTTTCTGTGTCTTCTTTCCTCGCTGAGGCATTCATTTATTTCTGCCTCGCGCTCAAGCTCGCGAATCCAGACAAAGTTTCGCCAGCACTCGGCGTATATCTTCGCCTCACGCAGACGCTGTTTTTGCGCGAAGGTCATCATTGCGTTGCCGCCTCTGAGCGCCGGATAGCCGCGGAAAGTTCTGCCAATTTGCGGTTATTGCGCATGTATTCCCGGGCAAAATCTTCGCCGGTCAGATTCTCAATAGCCGCCGCCTTCGCCTTCTTTTCGCTCGTTGAGATTTGCGGATTTGCCCACGTGCGCGCCATAGCCGAATGCCGTTCTTCCTCTATCAACAACGAACGATCTTTTCGCAGATTATCAAGGCTATTCTGATAAGCCCGGATATGCGCTTCGGCGGCTTCTTTTGCTTGTTTGTGCTTCGGGTGGCTTTCGTCGTACGCCGGCGGCCGCGCCGGATCGGGAAGAATCGTAACATCTATTTCCCCTTTGACGATCTTATCATGCAATGAAGGGTTTGTGTCTTTTATCCGGGCCAGAACCGACTGATATATAAGCGTTGTTTCCTTATACTCAAACGCCTTGACATTAAAAAACGAAATGTCGGGATTCTGGCGCGCCGCGTCTCCCTCTAGCCGTTGCCTTTGATACTCTTCGGCGTTCATCGACAATTGTTCGTCTGCCTAGCCGGTATGGCCCTCGACTAGAAAGCCGTTCAGAAGGCAAAATTCGCGTTGTGAGGGCGTGAATTCGGTCCAGAAATCTCGCCACTTTACAAAAATCTGGTTGCCAAAAACAAAGCAATGACGTCTCAAAAAGTCAGTTCTCTTTTTCCCGAATACGCGCCCGAAAAAGCGATCAACATGTTCTGAGTCGAACAGGTCGCCATCTTGCGCCTTTAGGCGCCGCGGCATATAAGATGTGCCCATCCTTGTTTCCTCAAATCTGCTGCCGGAAAACGTCGAATGAATCATTTTAAGAGTTAGCGTCCGCCCGCGCAACCTCTCGAGCAATAATTCATAATTCAAATTGGCAAAATTTGCCAATTTGAATTTGCCAATTTGAAACTGATGATTCTGTTGTGTTATCAGTGTTCTTTTTTTGCCTGTTTAAGTCGAGGGATACCGAAAATGTTATATTACTAAAAAGATTTTCAGGTTTCCAAAAATTCGGGTCGATCCCTAGGCCCCGCCCCCCCCGCGCCGAGGTGTGCCGCCTATTTTCAGCGCGTCAGAACGCCCCAGAATCCCGCACAAGACGCGCTTGCGCGGAATGCGATACGTTGCATGTCCACGCCCTCGAAGGGCTTACGGCGGATTCTGGGGCTTGACGTAGTGGCAAGAATCTTCCCCGCGTCCGGATCGAAGACGGTCGGCAAGCGCGCCCGACCGCAAGCGCGTCCGGATCGTTAGCCCGAATCTAACTTTTTAAGGCGGCTTAAAAAATGAGGCGAATCGCGCCGAAAACCTTCGATTTTCGCCGGAACGCGCCGAAAACGGGGGGAAATGGCGTACGGGGCGAAGGGCCAGAAAAGGCGAAAAGGCTAAAAATCCTTAATTATTAAGGCAATCGGGGCAAAACGCCTAAAAAACCTGTTCTACTTTCCTACTTCCGATAACTAATATTACAGGAAGTCCGGCCGGATCACGCCATTTCGCGCCCAGCGCGCCCTGATTCGCAAAAAAAGGCCATTCACTTTCGTTCAGAAGGCTTCAGAAGGCTGATTTTTTGAGGGTTCTTCAATGAGGGCGCGCACGGTCTTTTTGTACCTTGTTCTGGGCTGAAGCCCCCGGTTTCGGCACACAATGGCACATTTCGGTACAGTACAGGTTGACGGGGGCTCGCCGAACACGTCCATTCTTGTCCATTTCTGGCCATAAGTTGGGACGCCAGAAACGGCGAATCCGGGCGCGCTTGCGGTCGGGCGCGTTCTTTTTGTGCATCCTTCAGGCTACAGCCCCTGTTTTGTGCTCATTTGTGCTCATTTGTGCTCAAGATAGGGAAATGGGGGGGCGAATCGTCTGAAGCGCGGCGGCGGATTGCGAGTTGCCCCGTGAAGGTTTTCCTTAGTTCGGCCCCTTCTTCCTCAAAAAGCATTGCATTCCTTCTTCGCTATCCGTCAAGCCGGTCCTTCAGAGTCGAGTTTTTCGAGGGTTCTTCAATGAGGGCGCGCACGGTCTTTTTGCACCTTTTTCAGGGAAAAG